>NZ_FYDI01000027.1:0-21637 GCF_900187465.1 Pseudomonas sp. Irchel 3A18 | reverse complement strand
GCAGGTACGCCAGACGCTCAGCCGGATACGCCGGGTCCATCGGCACGTAACCCGCACCAGACTTGAGGATGCCCAGCAGGCCGATGATCATTTCAGGACCACGTTCGACGCAGATCGCCACACGATCGTCCGGACCAATGCCCTGGTCGATCAGGCGATGAGCCACCTGATTGGCGCGGGCGTTGAGTTCGCCATAGCTCAACAGGTGGCCTTCAAAGCGAATTGCCGTGGCGGAAGGCTGTTTTGCAGCCCAGCTTTCAACGGCGCGGTGTATCAGTAGATCATCGGCAAAGGACGTGTCACTGATATTCCACTCGTGAAGCAATTGCTCACGCTCGCCAACCGGAAGAATCGACAGACTGTGCAGCGGCGTTTGCGGGGCCTGCTCCAGTGCTTCGGTCAACTGCTCCAGAGCAACCTGCATATAGCCACAGACGCGCTGGGCGCCCATTGTTTCCAGTGCCAGAACGGTAAAATGGAAGCCTTCACCCAGGTCATCGACGTTCAGGGTCAGCGGATAGTTGGTGCGCTCGTCGCCGCCCAGGCTCTGTATGCCTTCCCATGCACTCAGGCTTTCCTGCGAAGCCTCAGTATTGCTGTGACGATAGTTGAGCAAGGCACTGAACAACGGAGTGGTCGCGGCCACGCCACTGCAACGCTGAGCCAGTGCCAGCGATGCATGTTCATGTACCAGCAAACCGGTGAGTCGGTCGTGGGCCTCGCTCACAGCCTGGCGCACCGTATTGCTGTCCAGGTTGACCCGCAATGGCAAGGTGTTGATGAACATGCCCAGGGCACGGTCGGCACCCTCGCCGCCCTGCATACGCCCCAGTAATACGGTGCCGAACACCACATCATCGGTGGCCGACACCTTACCCAGCACCAGCGCCCAGGCCAGATGCACCAGACTGGCAGCGCTGACACCCAACTGACGGGCCTGCTGACGCAAACGACTGCTGATCTGCACATCCAGAGACGCTCGCGACTCTTCGATCCCGTGCCCGTCGCCTTGCACATCATGTACACCAAACGGCAGGGTCGGCTCGTCGATATCCCCCAGCATGTCGCGGAAGAACGCTTCATGGGCCGCTGGCTCGACACCCAGTCGGGCCTGGGCCACATAGTTGCGATACGGCATCGCCGCACCTAATTGATTGGCCGTGCCCAGCAGGAAGGCCTGCATTTCCAGCTGCATCACTTCCAGCGCGGTATGGTCCAGCGCCAGGTGATGGAACAGCAGCGTGGCTACCCAGCGGTTTTGCTCCTTGTCCTCGGCACAGGCCAGATGCAGCAGCGGCGCACGGGTCAGGTCCAGGCGGTAGTGACGGGCATCGAAACGCTCCGACAATTGTGCAGCAACAGGCCCGTCGGCCGGGTCCAGCTCAACCCATTGCGGTTGCAGCGTGACATTTCGGCACACCACCTGCACCGGCTCATCCAGACCTGTCCAGAGCACGGCCGTACGCAGGATATCGTGACGTTCGATGACCGATTGCAGGGCCTGGACAAAGTCTTCCAGACGTTCGCGACTGTCGAAGGCGTACTGCGATTGCAGCACATACGGGTCGCCAGCTTCGGCGGACAGGTGGTGATAGAGAATCCCTTCCTGAAGCGGAGCCAGCGGGTAGATATCCTGCACATTGGCCGCTCCGCCCGGGACCGCTGCCAGAACACGTTCAAGCGAAGCTTCGCTGATTTCCAGCAGCGGCAGCATCTCGGGGGTGATATGCGTGCAACCCGGCTCGATCAGGTTGGCCGGTACACGGATTTCCGTGCTGTTACCCACAGCTGCCGCCAATGCTGCAAGCGTCGGCTGGCTGAACAGCACACGAACATCAGCGCTCAGCCCTCCCTGACGCATCTTCTCGATCAGTTTGACTGCCAACAGCGAGTGGCCACCCAGCTCGAAGAAGTGGTCATGACGACCCACACGCTCGACTTTGAGCACCTCTGCCCAGAGAGTCGCCAGCACCGACTCGATCGGCCCGACGGGCGCTTCGTAATCACGGCTGGCATACGCCTGGGCATTGGGGGCCGGCAGTGCACGACGGTCCAGCTTGCCGTTATTGGTCAGCGGCAGGCTGTCCAGTACCACAAAGGCCACTGGCACCATGTAATCGGCCAGTGAAGCGCTCAATTCACGACGCAATGCCTGTACCGACAGGCTCGCACCGGGCAGAGCCGTTACATAACCCACCAGTTGCTTCGGTCCACCGTCCGCATCCTGACGGGCAAGGACCACCGACTCCTTGACCCCGGCACATTGAGCCAGGCGTGCTTCGATCTCACCGATTTCAATCCGGAAGCCGCGAATCTTGACCTGCTGGTCATTACGGCCACGGTATTCCACCGTGCCATCTGCCAGCCAGCACGCCAGGTCGCCGGTACGGTACAAACGGGCTGCCGGGTCGGTGCTGAACGGATCAGCCACGAACACTTGCTCGGTCAGGTCGGCACGGTTCAGATAACCCAGGGCCACACCATCGCCACCGATATACAGCTCGCCGGTTACGCCCAGTGGCACTGGCTGTTGACGGGCATCGAGTACGTACAAGCGAGTATTGGCCAACGGCTTGCCGATAGGGATGCTGCCCTCGCCTACAGCCTTGATTTCATGGGTCGCCGAGAACGTCGTGGCCTCGGTCGGGCCATAGCCGTTCAACAGGTGTCCAGGCGCACCGTTTTTCAGGACCTGAGCGATGACCGTAGGATCCAGCACATCGCCGCCGACAATCAGATAGCGCAACTGGGCAAAAGCGTCGTGCAGGCCCGAAGCATATTGATGGAACAAACCAGCCGTCATCCACAGCACGCTGACTGACTGCTCCAGCAGCAAGGCCTTGAACTCCGGCAGCGACAGCAGCACGTCCTGATCCACAACCACGACACAGCCGCCATTGAGCAACGGAGCCCAGACATCCAGGGTGCTGGCGTCGAAGGCCGGGTTGGAGGCAAAGGCTACTCGGTCCGAAGCCTTGAACTCGGCATAGCCGTTATTGATCACCAGGCGGGCAATGGCGCGATGCGGTACCAGCACGCCTTTGGGCGTCCCGGTGGAGCCCGAGGTGTACATGATGTAGGCCGCACTTTCGCTGGAGCAGGTCAACTCCGGGTTGTCGCCGTGCTGCTGGCAAAGGTCGAGGCGGTCCAGATCAATTCGCGCAACGCCTTGAGGCACATCCAGGTCGCCATGGGTCAGCACCTGACGCGCCCCGCTGTCCTGCACCATGAATGCTTGACGTTCCTGGGGTGCATTGACGTCCAGCGGCACATAAACGGCGGCACATTTATTAATCGCCAGTTGCGCCACCAGCAGATCCAGGGAGCGTGGCAGCAGAATGGCTACGGCATCGCCAGCAATCACACCCTGGCTGATCAGATGATGAGCCAGTCGATTGGCCCGGCTATTGAGTTCGGCGTACGTCAGCGACTGCTCGCCATGAACAGCGGCCAGCGCTTCAGGACGTTCGGCCACCTGTTGTTCAAACAGGGCATGAACGGAGCTGTCCCGCGGATAGTCTGTGCCGCTGTCGTTGAAGCCGTGCAGCAGTTGCTCGCGCTCGGCCTCAGGCAATACGGCAATAGTATGAAGCGCGGTATCCGGGCGATTCTCCAGTGCATCGATCAGGTTTTCCAGGGCGCACAACAATGTGTCGCATACCCTTTGCGCGCCAATCTCGACCATCGCGAGGGCGGTGAAGGCAAAGCCTGTCCCCAGGTCATCCACCGACAGGGTCAGCGGATAGTTGGTGCGTTCTTCGTTGCTCAGGCTTTCGATACCGTCCCAGGCCGAAATGGCCTGGCTGGAGGTCATGTCCACAGCGCTATGACGATAGTTGAGCAAGGTGTTGAACAACGGTGCAGGCGCGGCAACGCCACTGCAACGCTGGGCAAGTGCCAGTGAGGCATGCTCATGGCCCAGCAGCGCCGTCAGTCCTGAATGGGTGGACTTCACGCCCTCGACCACGCTGCGAGTATCAATATCCACTCGCAGCGGCAAGGTATTGATGAACATGCCCAGAGCGCGGTCGGAGCCTTCACCACCCTGCATACGCCCCATCAGTACCGTACCGAAAACCACCTGGTCGCGACCAGAAGCCGCGCGGGCAGCCAATGCCCATGCCAGATGCATGACGCTGGCCGCACTGCTGCCCAGCTTGCGGGCCTGGGCGCGTACTCGCCGACTCAGTTCGTCATCCAGGGTAATGCTGGCCTCTTCTATGCCAGTCCCGTCGCCTCGCACACCTTCCTGGCCATACGCCAGGGTAGACTCTTCGATATCGGCCAGTTGGCTACGGAAGAAGGTTTCGTGATCCTGTTCCGTCAGCCCCAGGCAAGCCTGAGCCACGTAGTTACGGTAAGGCATCGCCGCTGGCAGCGCGTCACCTTCGCCGACCATGAAGGCCTGCATTTCATGACGTACCACTTCAAGCGCCGTGTGATCGAGCACCATATGGTGGAACATGAGCAGCATGATCCAGCACCCGTTGCTCTGATCATGGGCGCAGGCCAGACGCATCAACGGAGCCTGTCCAAGGTCGAGGCTGTGATGTTGCGTCGAGAATCGCTCGCGAATCTGCCGGGCGATGTCGCCGTCTGCAGGATTCAGTTCAAGGGTTTCCACCACCAGTTGCGCCTGACGCCAGACCACCTGCACAGGGCTTTCCAGCCCTTCCCAGAAGACCGAAGTACGCAAGGTGTCGTGACGATCGATAACCTTTTGCAGAGCCGAGGCAAAAGACTCGACGCGCTGTTGGTCCCTGACGGTAAAGGTCGCCTGCAGGACGTAAGGATCCCCCTGGATGGCGGATATGTGGTGGTAAAGAATGCCCGACTGCAACGGTGCCAGCGGGTAGATATCCTGAATATTGGCCGAGCCGCCCGGCACACTGGCCACAATGCGGTCCAGTTCCGCCTGATCGAGGCCGACCAATGGCAGCAGCTCAGGTGTGATGTGCGTACAGCCCGCTTCAATCAGGTTGGCCGGAACCACAACTTCGCGATCATGGCCCACGGCGGCAGCCAGCGCAGCAACAGAGGGTTGACTGAACAGAATACGCACATCAGCCGACAATCCCTTGCGGCGCATGCGTTCGATCAGGGTAACGGCCAGCAGCGAGTGACCGCCCAGCTCGAAGAAGTGATCGTGACGCCCGACGCGCTCGACTTGCAGTACTTCGGCCCAGATCTGCGCCAGAGTGGTTTCGGTTTCGCCTTGTGGCGCTTCGTAGCCACGGCTGATCAGGGATTGCAAATCAGGGGCTGGGAGTGCCTTGCGGTCCAGCTTGCCGTTTGGTGTCAGTGGCAGCTTTTCAAGATGGACATAGGCTGCCGGGACCATGTATTCCGGCAACTGGCCTTGCAGATGGACTTTCAGGGTTTCCAGATTGATTTCGGCAACGGTCGAGGTGAAATACGCCACCAGACGCTTGTCGCCCGGCACGTCTTCACGAGCCATGACTACCGTTTCTTTTACGCTTTCATGACGCGTCAGCTTGGCTTCGATCTCGCCCAGCTCGATGCGGAAGCCGCGAATCTTCACCTGATCGTCATTACGACCCAGGTATTCGATATTGCCATCAGCCAACCAGCGACCCAGGTCGCCAGTGCGGTACATGCGCGCTCCGGCGTTGAATGGGTCGTCCAGGAAGCGTTCGGCGGTCAGGTCGTCACGATTCAGGTAACCACGGGCCACGCCGGCACCACTGATATAGATTTCGCCCGGAACACCCAGCGGCACAGGCTGACGGTGTTCGTCCAGCAGGTAGAACTGGGTATTGGCCACCGGTTTACCGATATGCGCGGCAAAACCGTCTTCACGATCCATGGCCACCCAGCTCGAGTAAGTGGTGGTTTCCGAAGGTCCATACAGGTTGCACAGACGCTGGACGCTGGTTTCAGCGAACAACCTTTCAACCAACGGCCCCTTGAGCGCTTCACCCGCGACGTTAACGGTATGCACGCCCTGTCCCAGACCGACCGATTCCAGCAGCGCTTTCAGCGCCGAAGGCACGGTATTGATCAGCGTGACATCATGCTGACCTTCTTGCAGAGCCAGCACGTTCTTGACCACTTCAATGCTGCCGCCCGAGATCAGCGGCGCAAAGCACTCATAGACCGCCAGGTCGAAGTTCAGCGAAGTCGAGAACAACGTTTTAGAAAGAACCTCAGGCTCAAACGACTGCTGCGCCCAGGTCAGGAAGTTGACTGTGTTGCGATGCTCGATCATCACGCCTTTAGGCAGACCGGTCGAACCCGAGGTGTAGATGACGTAAGCCAGATGGGCCGGCGTCAGGCCCTCGATCACCGGATTGGAGACGGATTTGTCCTGCCAGTCGGGCTGATCGAGATTGATAACAGATACACCGGCCGCCGATACCAACTCCAGCGTCGCAGTCTGTGCCAACACGGCAGCAGGCGCACTGTCCTCCAGCATGTAGGCAATACGTTCCAGCGGATACGCCGGATCCAGCGGCACATAACCACCACCCGCCTTCAGAATGGCCAGCAAGCCAACCACCATATCGATCCCACGCTCGACACAGATCGCAACACGAGCATCCGGCACCACACCCTGACCGCGCAGATGATGCGCCAGACGGTTAGCCCGCTGATTCAGCTCGCCATAGCTCAGATGTTCATCGCCAAATACCAGCGCAATCGCATCAGGCGTGCGCTTGACCTGAGCCTCAAACAAACCATGAACGGTCTGATCGAGCGGATACTCGGCATCGGTCGCGTTGAAGCCGCGCAGCACTTGTTCACGCTCAGCCTCGGGCAATACCGACAGGCTGCGCAACGGCGCCTGAGGCGTCAGCTCCAGCGCTTCGACCAGTTGCTGCAACGCCGCTTGCATATAGCCGCAGACACGCCGGGCATCGACACCCTTCTGTGCCAGCGTAGTCAGCAGCAGGTTATCTCCCAGATCGTCGACGTTCAGGGTCAGCGGATAGTTGGTGCGCTCCTCACCAGACAGACCCTCGATGCCCTTCCAGGCCTCGCGGGCCTCTGGCGTGATCTCCCCGGCAGCGCTATGCCGATAGTTGAGCAGCGCGCTGAACAATGGCATGGATACGGGCACGCCGCTGCAGCGCTGGGCCAGTGCCAACGAAGCATGTTCATGGCCCAGCAATTCGGTCAGCCGCCCATGAGCAGCCCGGACTCCGGCACGGACCCCCTGCTCTGCGACGGCAAGACGCAACGGCAAGGTATTGATGAACAGACCAATGGCACGGTCAGAGCCTTCGCCGCCTTGCATGCGGCCCATCAATACGGTACCGAACACCACGTCCTGCTTGCCCGCAATGGCACCCAGCACCACACCCCATGCCAGGTGAACCAGGCTGGCAAGGCTCACACCCAGATGCCGTGCCTGATTACGCAGGCGTTGATCCAGACCGGCGACCAGCAGTTGGGTCGCTTCCTCGATACCCTCACCGTCGCCCTGCACATTCTGCAGGCCGAAAGGCAGCGTGGGCTCTTCTACATCGCCCAGCATGCCGCGAAAGAATGACTCATGAGCTTCACGACTGACGCCCAGACGAGCCTGGGCCACATAGTTGCGGTAAGCGATGGCCTCGCCCAGTTCCTGCTGGCGACCCAACAGCCAGGCCTGCATTTCATGCTGAACCACTTCCAGGGCGGTATGGTCCAGCGCCAGGTGATGGAACAACAGCAAGGCGACACAACGCTGGTTGACGACATCCTCAGCAAACTGGATACGCAGCAAAGGCGGCTGCGTCAGATCGAGTCGGAAATGCCGTGGATCGAAGCGCGCCTGCAATTGTTCGGCAATGTCGCCCTCAGCCGGGTCAAGGCTGACCTCTTCGACGCTCAGACGTGCCTGACGGCAGACCACCTGGACCGGACTGTCGAGACCTTCCCAGAAAACCGCTGTGCGCATGATGTCATGGCGATCGACAACAGCCTGCAATGCCTGGACGAAGTCATTCAGGCGCCCACGGTCCGCAAGGCCGAACAATGTCTGCAGCACATACGGATCACCCTGCTCGGCAGCCAGGTGGTGATAGAGAATCCCCTCCTGCAACGGCGCCAGCGCATAGATGTCCTGAATATTGGCAATACCTCCCGGCACACTGGCCACGAGGTGATCGATGGAGGCCTGGTCCAGATCCGCCAGCGGCAACATGGCGGGCGTGATGCGCTGACAATCGGCGGTTATGGCATTGGCCGGGACACTGATCTCGTGATTATTGCCAACCGCGGCAGCCAGAGCCGCCAGGGTCGGCTGGCTGAACAGTACTCGCACATCCGCGCTCAGCCCCACCTGACGCATGCGCTCGATCAGGCTGACGGCGAGCAGCGAATGGCCGCCCAGCTCGAAAAAGTGATCGAAACGCCCCACTCGCTCGACCTTGAGCAACTGTGCCCAGAGCGCAGCCAGGGTTTCTTCGACCGGGCCTTGAGGGGCTTCATATTCTCGACTGGCGAAAGCTTCGGCACCCGGTTCAGGCAAGGCACGACGGTCCAGCTTGCCGTTGGCGGTCAGCGGGAAGCTTTCCAGTATGACAAAGGCCGCAGGCACCATGTACTCGGCCAGCGAGCCAAGCAGTTCCTCGCGCAAGGCCTGAGCATTGAGTTCAACGCCCGCCTGGGCAATCACATACGCGACCAGACGTTTCTGGCCGGAGGTTTCCTGATCCGCACGAACCAGCACCGTGGCGTCAGCAACGCCAGCGCAGGTGCTCAGGCGGGCAGAGATTTCTCCCAGCTCGATCCGGAAACCGCGGATTTTCACCTGATCGTCGTTACGTCCGCGATACTCGATGCTGCCGTCAGCTCGCCAGCAACCCAGATCGCCAGTACGGTAAAGCGTGGCGTCGGTGTCGCAGGCAAAAGGGTCGGGAATGAATTTCTCAAGGGTCAGATCAGGACGATTCAGGTAGCCCCGGGCGACGCCATCACCGCCGATATACAACTCTCCTGTCACACCCAGCGGCGCAGGCCGCAGGTACTCATCCAGGATATAGACGCGGCTATTGCCTATCGGCCGGCCAATGGGAATGCTCGGCCCGTCGACCCGCTCGATCTCCCAGGTGGTCGAGAATGTGGTCGCTTCGGTGGGACCGTAACCATTGAGCAAATGACGAGGCGCGCCATTTGCCAGAACCCGTGCAATCACGGCTGGGTCCAGCACATCACCGCCGACGATCAGGTAGCGCAACCGGGCAAATGCATCGCTCAGGCCCGCTGCGTATTGGTGAAACAGGCCAGCGGTCATCCACAGCACACTCACCGACTGCTCCAGCAGCAGCCCGGCGAAATGTTCTCTGGACAACAACACATCCTGATCCACCAGCACCACGCAACCACCATTAAGCAGCGCAGCCCAGACTTCCAGCGTACTGGCATCGAACGCCGGGTTGGAGGCAAACGCCACCCGGTCTTCAGCATTGAAATCGGCGTAACCGTTATCGAGGACCAGACGGCTGATTGCCCGATGCGTCACCAGCACGCCTTTGGGTGTTCCCGTGGAGCCGGAGGTGTACATGACGTAAGCCGGCGCGCCGCCGCGCAGTGCCTGTTGCGGTGCGGGTTCAACCTCTGCATCCAGATCCAGGCTGTCGAGATCCAGGCGCGGAATATCTGCCAGTGGCGTACGGCTGCTGACACTCAGCAATACACGGGCCTGGCTGTCCTCGAGGATGAATTGCAGGCGTTCGGCAGGTGCATTGACGTCCAGAGGCACGTAGACGGCGCCGCACTTGAGAATCGCCAACTGGCTGATCAGCAACTCGAACGAACGTTCAAGCTCGATAGCGACTCGATCACCGGGCTGGACGCCTGCAGCACGCAAATGTCCGGCCACTGCGTTGGCACGGGCATTCAACTGGCCGTAACCGAACTGCTGCTCGCCATGTACGGCCGCCGTCGCGTCGGGATGGCGTTCAGCATGAGCTTCAAAAAGTGCCGTTATGCTGCTGTCTCGTGGATAGGGCCGCGTCGTGTCGTTGAATGCAACCAGCAACTGATTGCGCTCGGTGGGTGGCAGCAAGTCCAGCGAACTCAAGGCCTGACGCGGATCATGCTCCAGGGCCTCGGCCAGTTGCTCGAAAGCGCTCAGCAGATAATCACCCATGCGTTGGGCGCCGATCTGTGCCAGCGCCAGAACGCTAATCGAGAAGCGATCGCCCAGATCATCCACCGATACCGTGATCGGGTAGTTACTGCGCTCTTCCCCGCCCAATACCTGCAGACCATGCCAGGCTTCACGCGCCTGAGTGGTCACTGCCTGCGCCGCGCTGCCGTGGCGATAGTTGAGCAACGAACCGAACAGCGGCGTCGGAGCGGCCACACCACTGCAACGCTGGGCCAGAGCCAGCGATGCATGCTCATGGCCCAGAAGACCGGTCAGACGCTGGTGAGTGGACTTGACACTCGCGTCCACGCTCTGGGAGCCCAGTTCGACCCGTAACGGCAAGGTATTGATAAACAGGCCAAGGGCACGGTCTGCGCCCTCGCCGCCTTGCATACGCCCCATCAGTACGGTGCCGAACACCACGTCTTCACGGCCGGATATACGGCCCAGCACTTGCGCCCAGGCCAGATGCACCAGGCTTGCAGCACTTACGCCCAGACGACGGGCATGGCTACGCAGACTCGCACCCAGAGCCTCATCAATGGACAAGTGGACTTCTTCGACGATCGCGTCGGGATTCAGCGCATCGGTGAAACCGAATGGCAGGGACGGTTCTTCCACGTCCGACAACATGTCGCGAAAGAACGCTTCATGCTCCTCACGCCCGCTTCCCATGCGCGCCTGGGCCACATAGTTGCGATAGGGAACCGCCTCAGGCAGCGTGTCTTCGGTCCCCAGCAGGAATGCCTGGGTTTCATGCTGCACAAGCTCCAGTGCAGCGTGGTCCAGAGCCGTGTGATGAAACAGCAGCATGGCCACCCAGCGAGAGTTGATCGGGTCCGCTGCCCAGACAAAACGCATCAGCGGTGCCTGACGCACATCCATGCGGTAATGGCGCGGATCGAAGTGCTCCTGCAATTGCCGGACTATGTCCCCGTCGGCCGGGTTCAGAACGACTTCATCAAACCCCAGCCGGGCTTCTTGCCAGACCACCTGCATGGGCTCGTCGAGCCCTTCCCAGACGATGGCAGTACGCAGGATATCGTGACGATTGATGACGCCTTGCAGCGCCTGGGCAAAACCTTCCAGCTTCTGTGGACTCTCTGCACTGAAAACAGTGTGCAGGACATACGGATCGCCCTGGGTGGCGGAAATATGATGGTAGAGAATACCTTCCTGCAACGGCGCCAGCGGATAGATATCCTGCACGTTTGCGGCACCGCCCGGCACGGTTTCGACGATCCGGTCAATTGCGTCCTGGCTCAGTCCGGCCAGAGGCAGCATGTCGGGTGTGATGCGGAAGGCCGGGCTCAGCCAGTCACCGCCGTTTCTCTTCACCAGATCGATCAGCGCATGCTTGTGCAGTCGCATGCTGTCTATCAGCGCATCATCGAATCCCTCGTCATCGCCCAGAATGACAAGGTCACCTTCCTCGTGCTGGAGTCGGATCGGGTGACCGGAAATGATAGCCATCAATTCGTTGAAGAGCATCGAATAACCTGCGCTGTATGAGTTCTGGAGAAGTCGACGAAAAACACAAGACGGCTTCGTGAAAAGGCGAAAGACCGCCTTTCTAGGGTGGGAAAAAACTAGAGCATCGGTTCTGGACTGTCTGTCACGGTATGTAGGGACAGGCGGGATGCAGGACGGCAGGGGCTTTGGGAAAGCGGCGTCCCCTTGAATGGGGACACCGCAGGGTCAGCAGAGAGACGGATCAGATACGGCGTTTGCGTTGCTGGGTAGGGACACGGGAAGCCGCGACTTCGACGGTGCGCAGTGGCACCACCGATGCCGCGACGGCGGCCAGGGTCGACTGCCCGAACAGGACACGAACATCGGCTTCCAGCCCCTCCTGGCGCATGCGCTCGATAAGACTGACCGCCAGCAGCGAATGCCCGCCCAGTTCAAAGAAGTGGTCGTGACGCCCTACTCGCTCCACCTTCAGCAGTTCGGCCCAGAGCATAGCCAGCCGGGTTTCGTTTTCGCCCTGAGGCGCTTCGTAACGATGCGTCACGTAAGCGTTGCTGTCGGGCAACGGCAGGCGCTTGCGATCAAGCTTGCCATTGGGCGTCAGCGGCAAGGTATCGAGGTGCACATAGGCGGCAGGCACCATGTACTCAGGCAATTGCGCCTGCAAATGCGCTCGCAACAACCCACTGTCGACCACCAGTTTCTCGCTCTGCAGCGTGTAATACGCCACCAGCCGCACATCACCAGGCTCGTCTTCCCGGGCCAGGACAACCGCGTCCCGGACCGCTTCATGACTAGCCAGGCGCGCTTCGACCTCACCCAGTTCGATACGGAAGCCGCGAATCTTCACCTGATCGTCATTGCGACCCAGGTACTCGATATTGCCGTCCGGTAACCAGCGCCCCAGGTCACCGGTGCGGTACATGCGAGCCCCCGGAGCATCACTGAACGGGTCATCGAGGAAGCGCTCGACCGTCAGTTCGTCACGGTTGAGATACCCGCGCGCCACGCCCGCGCCACCGATGAAGAGTTCGCCCGCAACGCCCAGCGGCACCGGGTTCAGATACTCATCGAGCACATGGAATTGAGTATTGGAAATGGGTTTTCCGATATGCGCACTGAAACCGCTTTCTCGATCCATGGCGACCCAACTGGAGTAAGTCGTGGTTTCCGAAGGCCCGTAGAGGTTGCACAACTGCTTGACCTGAGTCTGCTCGAACAGTTTTTCAACCAGACTGCGCTTGAGTGCTTCGCCCGCCACGTTGACCGTATGCACACCCTGGCTCAGCCCGGTGGATTCCAGCAGCGCCTTGAGCGCTGAAGGCACGGTGTTGATCAGTGTCACATCGTGCTCGTTTCGCTGCAATTCGAGGGCATTTTTCACCAGATCGATGCAGCCACCGGTGGTCAGCGGAGCGAAGCATTCATAGACCGCCAGGTCGAAGTTCAACGAGGTGGAGAACAGGGTCCTGGCAAGCACTGACGGCTCGAACGCCCGTTTTGCCCAGGTCAGGAAATTGACCGTGTTTCTATGCTCGATCATCACGCCTTTGGGCATGCCGGTGGACCCGGAGGTGTAAATCACATAGGCCAGGTGCGTAGCGCTCAGGCCGGGAACGTCCGGGTTTTCCGGTGATTGTCCGAGCCAGGTGCTGTTGTCCAGGTCGATCACCGGAGCGCGGGTGGCAGACAGCAGACCGAGAGTCGGCCCATGGGCCAGCACCACGGTCGGCGAGCTGTCCTCCAGCATGTAGGCGATACGCTCGACCGGATACGCAGGGTCCAACGGCACATAACCGCCGCCCGCCTTGAGGATGGCCAGCAGACCGACCACCATTTCCGTACCACGCTCCATGCAGATAGCCACCCGGGCATCCGGCTCGACGCCCCGTGCGCGCAAATGCCAGGCCAGACGATTGGCTCGCTCGTTCAACTGCCGGTAATTCAGCTGTTCCCCGCCATGGATCAGGGCCGGAGCATCAGGCGTACGCAGTACCTGAGCCTCGAAAAGACCATGAACGGTTTGTGCCGGCGGATAGTAGTGTTGCGTGTCGTTGAAACGGGCCAGATGCAGACGCTCCGCTTCGTCCGGCAAAGCAATGCCGTACACGGACTGTCCTGCATCGGCCACCATGGCACGTAGCAGACGCTCCAGATAACCGCGATAACGCTCGATGGTTTGCGGGTAGAACAAGGCGGTGGCGAACTCCAGGCTGCCCTGCAGCTGGCCGTTGATTTCGCCGAGGTCCAGGGACAGATCGAACTTGGCGCTGTTTCTCGGTGCGCCAATGCCTTCCAGCGTCAGGTCGCCCAACTGAAGGTCGACACTTTCGTTGTTCTGCCACGACAGCATGACCTGGAACAACGGGCTGTGAGACAGGCTGCGAACCGGTTTGACCACCTCCACCACATGTTCGAAAGGCAATGCCTGACGGGCCTGTGCTTCCAGGGCCAGGGTTCTGACCCTGCACAGCAACTCGGCGAAGTCGGGTTTGCCGGACAGATCGACCGGCAGTGCCAGTGTGTTGACGAACAGACCGATAAGCCCTTCGACTTCTGCATTCATGCGGTTGGCCACCGGCGAGCCGATGACCACCTGATCCTGACCGGACAAACGACCCAATGTAGCCGCCCAGGCTGCCAGCACCGTCATGTATAGCGTGGTGCCATGGCGTTTGCTCAGGTCCTGAAGCTGCGCGGTCAACTGCGCATCGAAGCAGACCGGTATCGCGGCTCCCGAATAGTCCTGCAGTGCCGGACGAGGCTGGTCGGTCGGCAGTGTCAGCACCGCCGGAGCCTGGGCCAGCGTCTTGCGCCACCAGTCGGTCTGGGCCTTCAAGGCCTCGCCATCCAGCAGGCGACGCTGCCAGGCAGCATAGTCGGCGTACTGCAAGGTCAGCTCCGGCAGAGGGTCCGCTTCACCACGCACACATGCTGCGTAGAGTTCACCCAGCTCGGTCGTCAATACGCCCATGGACCAACCATCGGAAACGATATGGTGCAGGGTGACCAGCAGCACATGCTCTTGCTCCG
The DNA here is from genome assembly GCF_900187465.1 of Pseudomonas sp. Irchel 3A18. NCBI lineage: Bacteria > Pseudomonadati > Pseudomonadota > Gammaproteobacteria > Pseudomonadales > Pseudomonadaceae > Pseudomonas > Pseudomonas sp. Irchel 3A18. The sequence continues at coordinate 7,035 of NZ_FYDI01000027.1, read as the reverse complement.
CCAGACGGATCAACTGTCCGCGAATCAGCGGCCCGTGCTGCAGATCGAAGCTTTGCAGCGCCTCCTGCCCGGTCATCTCGTTCAAGGTGGCCGACGGATCGTCGAGCCCCGAGATATCCACCCGGGTCAGCGCAAAACCGATGTCCGGTGGCAGGATACGTTGCACTGCCGCACCACCCGAAGGCTGGACAAAGCAGGTACGCAGAGCCTCATGTCGCGCCACGATGCGATCCAGGGCACGTTGCAGTGCGGACACGTCGAGCGCTCCCCTGAGGCGCAGCCCGGCGGGCAGATGATAGGCGGCACTGGCACCTTCCATTTTCGCCAGGAACAACAGGCGCTGCTGAGCGAACGAGAGCGGCAAGGCTTCATCACGAGAAATCGGTGTGATATCCGGCCAGGTGCTGCGTGTTGCCAACGCAATCTGCTCGGCCACTGCACTCAACTGAGGGTGGGCAAACAGCTCGGCCAGTTGCAGTTCGACGCCCCACTGCTGACGAACCAGAGACACCAGACGCATGGCCAGCAGCGAGTGCCCGCCCAGTTCGAAGAAGTCATCATCGCGTCCGATCCGCTCGACCTTGAGCAACTCGGCCCATGTCGCGGCAAGACTGATTTCCTGCTCCCCACGAGGCGCTTCGTAGTGACGCGTGATATCGGTTTCGGGAGCCGGCAACGCTTTGCGGTCCAGTTTGCCGTTGGGGGTCAGCGGCAGTTTTTCCAGGTGTACGAACACGGTCGGAACCATGAACTCCGGCAAGTTGGCCAGCAAGGATTCACGCAGCAGGCTGCTTGCACAGTTTTCTCCGGTGTAATAGCCCGCCAGCCGCAGGTCGCCATGGGCATCGTTGATGGCTACGACCACTGCTTCGCGGATACCGGGCACAGCGCCCAGTCTGGCTTCGATTTCTCCGAGTTCGATCCGGTAGCCACGAATCTTCACCTGGAAATCGTTGCGGCCCAGGTATTCGAGGCTGCCATCGGGGCGATAGCGTGCCAGGTCGCCAGTACGGTAAAGACGCGCTCCGGGCTTCGAGGAAAACGGGTCATCGATAAAGCGTTCGGCAGTCAGTTGCTCCCAGTTCAGATAACCACGGGCCACGCCGTCGCCACCGATATACAGCTCGGCAGCCACGCCCATGGGGACGGGCTCGCCCTGCTCGTCCAGCAGGTAGAAACGGTTATTGGCAATCGGACGGCCGATACTGACGCTGGCCGAAGTCCTGTCACTGGCATCGAATTCCAGCGCTGATGACCAGATGGTGGTTTCGGTAGGGCCATAGACGTTCCAGAGCGTGCCGACTCTTGCGGCCACTCGTTGTGCCAGGTCGAGAGGCAGCGCCTCGCCACCACACAACGCCTTGAGCCCGGTAGCTCCCGACCAGCCGGAATCCAGCAAGAGTCGCCAGGTAGCCGGCGTGGCCTGCATCATGGTCGCACCGCTCTGAGCGATCGCTTCGGCCAGCAACACGGGGTCCTGAGCCCCGTGGCGGTCAAGCAGTACCGTACAGGCGCCGCAGATCAGCGGCATGTAGAGTTCCAGGCCGGCAATGTCGAAGCTGATGGTGGTCAGGGCCAGCATGCGGTCTTCTGGCCCGGTACGGGTCAGGTCGCGCATGGCACAGAGCAGGTTGACCACGCCCCGTTGTTCGAGCATGACCCCTTTGGGTCTGCCGGTGGAGCCTGAGGTGTAGATCACGTAGGCCAGTTGTCGCGCATCGGTTTCGCGCTCCACAGGCGCTGTCGGGCCTGAACGCCATTCTGCATCGCGGTCCAGAGCGATGACCGGGATACTGCCGCTGTCCAGGCCGTCAGGCGGGTTGCCCAGTGTCAGCAAGGCCACCGGAGAACTGTCGGCAAGCATGTAGTTCAAGCGATCGGCTGGATAACCGGGGTCCAGCGGCACATAACAACCGCCCGCCTTGAGAATGCCCAACAAGCCCACCAGCATTTCCAGGCCACGTTCGACACACAACGCGACCGGGGCATTCTGCCCGCCAAGCAATGGCGTCAGGCAGTGCGCCAGTCGATTGGCCTGTTGATCCAACTGACGATAAGTCAGGCTCTGCTCGCCATGCACCACCGCCACGGCATCGGGCGTACGTTGCGACTGAGCCTCGAACAGCCCGTGAACGGTTGCCTGATCCGGATAAGCACAATCGGTATCGTTGAACGATGTCAGCAACCGCAGGCGCTCGGCAGCAGACAGTATCGAAATGCGATTCAAGGCGGTCGACGGGGCCTGTTCAAGTGCTTCAAGCATGTTCTGCAAGGCGCACTGCATGTAATCGCACAGCGCCCGGGCATCGATGCCTCCGCTGGCCTGAACCGTCAGAAGATACCCGGCACCTGTATCGTCTACCGCCAGCGACAAGGGATAAGCCGTATGCTCATGGGCCTCAAGCCCCTGGATACCCTGCCAGGCGGTGTGAGCCTGTGCAGAGTCATCCGCCGCGCTGTGGCGGAAATTGAGCAGTGCGCCAAACAGCGGAGCCGGTGCTGCAACGCCACTGCAACGCTGTGCTAGAGCCAAAGGCGCATGTTCATGCTCAAGCAACCCGCTCAAACGTGCATGCACCTGCCTGACGGCCTGGGCCACAGCCTGCTGCCCCAGTTCCACACGGATCGGCAAGGTGTTGATGAACATGCCCAGTGCCCGGTCTGCGCCTTCCCCGCCGCGCATCCGCCCGACCAGCACAGTACCGAATACCACATCGTCACTTGCCGAGACACGCCCCACCACCAGACCCCATGCCAGGTGATAGAGACTGGCCGCACTCACGCCCAGGCTTCGGGCAAGGCTGCGGACACGTTGCGCGATGTCGGCATCTACCGTGTCGTGGATTTCATGCATCACGCCTTCGGATACCTGCTGGCCAAACGGCAAGGTAGGTTCGCGGACGTCTTGCAGCATGTCGCGGAAGAAGCGCTCATGGGCCGCATCATCGGCCCCCAGGCGCACCTGAGCGATGTAGTTTCGGTAAGGAACCGGCTCGGGCAGCGGTGTCGCTTCATCCAGTAACAGGCTTTGTATTTCGGATACCACGACATCGAAGGCCACGTGATCCATGATCAGGTGGTGGAACACCAGCGCCACCACGTAGCGTTGGTTAACCGAATCCCAGGCGTAGGGCATGCAGATCAGAGGCGCCTGGCTGATGTCCATGCGAAAACTCAGGGCATCGAACCGCTCGCGCATCTGTCCGAGGATATCGCCATCCTCCGGGTCCAGCTCAACGCATTCGCTGGACAACGTGGCATGCCGCAAGACCACCTGCACAGGTGCTTCAAGACCTTTCCAGAACACCGCCGTGCGCAGAATGTCATGGCGCTCGATCACTTGCTGCAAAGCCAGCATGGCAGATTTCAAACGGGCTTCACTGTCCATCGCGAGCAATGACTGCAGGATGAAGGGATCGCCCTCGCGTGCCGCGACATGGTGATACAGGATGCCTTCCTGGAGCGGCGCGAGTGCATAGATATCCTGCACATTGGCCACACCGCCCGGCACTGCAGCGACGATATCATCGATGGACGTCTGCTCCAGGCTGGCCAGAGGCAGCATCCAGGGTTCGATCCGCTGGCAGTCGGCGGGAATCAGATTGGCCGGTACCTGAATGTCCTGCTCGGTCGTCAGGGAAGCCGCCAGTGCCGCCAAGGTAGGCTGGTTGAACAAGACTTTGATATCAGCGCGCAAACCTTCCTGGCGCATGCGCTCGATCAGCGTCACCGCCAGCAGCGAATGGCCGCCCAGAGAAAAGAAGTTATCGAAGCGCCCTACGCGCTCCACCTTCAGCACCTGGGACCAGATACTGGCCAGCAAGGCTTCCACTTCACCCGACGGGGCCTCATAGACACTGCTTGTCAGTGCCTGCGCGTCGGGAACAGGCAGCGCCTTCTGATCAAGCTTGCCGTTGTTGTTCAAAGGCCAGTGTTCCAGGCGTACGAAGGCCGAAGGCACCATGTATTCCGGCAAGGCCTCACGCAGCCAGGCCTGGACGTTCTGGACAGTCAGCAGCGAATCGGCGGATTCGGCGGTGTAATACGCCACCAGTTGCTTTTGCCCTGGCACGTCTTCGCGTATCACCACCGAGGCCTGATGCACGCCCGGACAGGCTTTGAGGCGCGCATCGATCTCGCCCGGCTCGATACGGAAACCGCGAATCTTCACCTGGCCGTCACCACGCCCCAGATGTTCAAGGCTGCCATCTGCACGCCAGCAACCGCGGTCGCCGGAGCGATAAAGGCGCGCGCCTTTCACAGGGCTGAACGGGTCAGTGATAAATGCCTGGGCGGTCAATTCGGGACGATTCAGGTAACCCAGCGCAACACCATCGCCGCCGATGCATATTTCTCCGGCAACGCCCGTGGGTACCAACTGCTGACGGGCATCCAGCACATAGACCTGGGTATTGGCCAGCGGCTTGCCGATGGGCACATTGCTCATCTGCAGCGGCACATCGGTCACGTGCAGAGTCGTGGCGTAGGTGGTGGTTTCCGTCGGGCCGTAGCAGTGAATCAAGCGCAGATCCGGAGCAATGGCCAGCAGGTCCCGGAATACTTGCGGGTCGGCCCGCTCACCGCCACACATCAGAATTCGCAGCCCTGCCAGGGTTTCGCCAATCAGGCTGACGTACTGATTGAACACCGCAGTGGTCACGAACAGTGACGTGATTGCCTTCGCCACCAGTTCTTCGGCCAGACGCGGTGGGTCCAGCAGCAATTCATGATCGATCACCACCACTTGCCCGCCATTGAGCAACGCGCCCCAGACTTCCAGGGTACTGGCGTCAAATGCCGGATTCGAGGCGAATGCCAGGCGGTCGTTTTGGTTGAAGTCGGCAAAACCGTTGTTGCGCACCAGTTTGACAATGCCACGGTGCGCCACGATGACCCCTTTGGGAGTGCCGGTAGAGCCTGAGGTGTACATGATGTAAGCCGCCGACTCTGCAGTGTTGCGGTTTTGCGGGTCATGGTCAGGCTGGCTGCTCACATCGAGCCGGTCCAGATCCAGACGCTCTGCACCTTCTGGAATCTCACGGCCATGCAGGGTCAGTAACTGCCGGGCACCGCTGTCACGGACCATGAAGGCCTGACGGTCCAGCGGTGCATTGACGTCCAGCGGTACATAGAGGGCGGCGCACTTGGTGATCGCCAGTTGCGCCACCAGCAGATCCAGCGAACGCGGCAGCAGAATCGCCACGGCATCACCGGCCTTCACGCCCTTACCAGCCAGATAATGGGCCAGACGGTTGGCGCGGCTGTTGAGTTCGGCATAGGTCAGCGACTGCTCGCCGTGCACGGCGGCAATGGCTTCAGGTCGTTCGGCAACCTGGGCCTCGAACAGAGGCTGCAGCGTCTGGTCCCTTGGGTAATCCGTTGTAGTGTCGTTGAATGTTTCAAGCAGACGCTGACGTTCCAGAGGCGCAATGACCGGCACATCGTGCAAAGCAGTCTGCGGACGGCCATCAAGGGCCTCGACCAGTTGCTGCAAGGTGTAGGCAAAGGTGTCACAGACACGCCGGGCACCGATTTCCTGCATCGCCAGCACGCTGAGGACAAAGCCCTCACCCAGGTCATCCACGGAAATGGCCAGTGGATAGTTGGTGCCCTCTGCGTTGCTCAGGCTTTCGATACCTTCCCAGGCAGACAAGGCCTGACTGGAGGCCATATCGGCTGCGCTGTGACGATAATTGAGCAGTGAATTGAACAGTGGCGAAGGCGCTGCCACGGCACTGCTGCGTTGTGCGAGGGCCAGCGAGGCATGCTCATGCCCCAGTAATGCACTGAGGCGCGCATGGGTAGACTTCACACCCTCGACCACGCTGCGCCCGTCGATATCCACACGCAGCGGCAGCGTGTTGATGAACATCCCCAAGGCACGGTCAGCACCGTCGCCGCCCTGCATCCGGCCCATGAGAACCGTACCGAACACAGTTTGGGCGCGGCCGCTGGCCTTGCTGGCCACCAGCGCCCAGACCAGGTGCATCAGGCTCGCGGCACTGACACCAAGCTGACGAGCCTGCACCCGTACCCGACGGCACAGCCCGGTATCCAGTTGCACACGCGCTTCTTCGATATGGCCGCCATCATCGGGCAACGAGGCCTGACCGTAAGCCAGAGTCGGCTCATCGACATCGCCCAGCATGTCGCGGAAGAAGGCTTCATGTTCTTCCTGACCCAGCCCCAGGCGAGCCTGAGCCACGTAGTTGCGGTATGGCACGGCAGCGGGCAGCAAATCGGCTTCGCCCAGCATGAAGGCCTGCATCTCCTCGCGCACCACGTCCATCGCGGTATGGTCCAGCGCCAGGTGATGGAAGATCAGCAGCATGACCCAGCTGTCGCCATCACGGGCACAGGCCAGCCGGATCAAGGGTGCTTCGGCCAGATCGAGACGATAGTGGCTGCTGGCGAAACGCTCGCTCAACTGTTCGGCAATGGTGCCGTCGCGAGGATCCGGTTTAAGGAACTCCACACTCAGGTCAGCCTCACGCCACACCACTTGCAGCGGCTCGCTCAGCCCTTGCCAGACCACGGCTGTGCGCAGAATGTCGTGACGCTGGATCACATGACGCAGTGCATTGGCAAACGCATCGAGGCGTTCCCGGCTCTTGACCGAGAACGTTGCCTGCAACACATAGGGGTCGCCCTGCCCGGCGCTGATGTGATGATAAAGAATGCCTTGTTGAAGCGGTGCCAGCGGGTAAATGTCCTGCACATTGGCAGCACCGCCGGGAACCGTTGCTACAACAAGATCCAGGGTATTCTGGTCCAGTTCGACCAGCGGCAACATGTCCGGCGTGATCCGGGTACAACCCGGCTCGATCAGGTTGGCCGGTACACGGATTTCAGTGCCACTGCCCACGGCAGCCGCCAGGGCTGCCAATGTCGGCTGGCTGAACAGCACACGCACATCGGCGCTCAGCCCTTCCTGGCGCATCTTCTCGATCAGCTTCACCGCCAACAACGAGTGACCGCCCAGCTCGAAGAAGTGATCATGACGACCCACACGCTCGACCTGCAGCACCTCGGCCC
>NZ_FYDI01000017.1:0-109435 GCF_900187465.1 Pseudomonas sp. Irchel 3A18 | reverse complement strand
GGCTTGATGGTCTTGAATCGGAACACTGCTGCTAAGCTTATCCACAATTGCTGGGGCAAAAATCAGCAATCCGTCCTGGGTCAATTTTCAATCGGCAGGGTGGGTCAGTTTTAAATCAGCGCCAACAGGCCAGGTCCACCACGGCATCGACATGCTCAAGCAGAGAGGCCTCTATTTCGCGTATATCTCCCCGGATTACCAGAGTTGACGAAAGCTCAAAATCACCATTGCGCCTTCCGAAAAAGAAACGGTCAAACGCGATGACTTCATAACCGCTTTTAACCAGAAGCTGGCATAAGACAATACCGATATAACCGCCAGCGCCTGCTACCAGGATTTTTTTACTCATGATGCGACCCCTTGATGATCCACCACTGGAAGTCCTGATAAATAAAGCGTGTATAGCAATGCGACTATCCGATCGCATTCGGCTTCGCTCATGTCGTTATAGATAGGCAGTGCCAGGACACTGCAGGCGAGTTCCTCTGTCAGTTTCAGATCGGTTTGCAGGGGGGAGGCATACGCCGGCATCAAGTGGCACGCTGGCGAGTAATACTTGCGAACCATCACATTGGCCGTTGCCATAGTGTGTTGTAGTTCATCCCGATTCATTCCATAGTGTTCGGGGTCTACGCGTACCGGGAGGTATTGCCAGACCGGTTCCTGTTCCCCTGTCGGCTGGCATACATTCAGGCCAGGTATGCCTTCCAAACCCTGAATCAGACGCGCAGCAGCTTGGCGTCGGCATTTGAGTTGCAACTCCAGAGATGGCAACTGAGCCAAGCCGACAATCGCATTGATTTCACTCATCTTCCCGTTGAGCCCTACATATAGGCATTCGCCCTGATCGCTTTGACCAAAGTTGCGAATTGCCGCTACGCGGCTCATCAGTTCAGCGTCATTAGTGCATACGCAACCGCCTTCCAGAGTGTTGAATGGCTTGGTCGCGTGAAAGCTGAAAATCTGCCCATCGCCGAATCCACCAATGCGCTGACCCTGATAAAGGCTGCCAAATGCCGGCGCGCTATCGATGAACAACCGCAGCCCGTTCTGTTTAGCAAGTTTCTCCAGAGACTTGTAGTCGTTGGCATAACCGTAGACATCCACTGCTAGAATGGCTCCAGTGTTTTCGGTTATTTTTCGTTCTATGTCGCTCAGATCCGCGAGGGGGCAATCGAGGCTCTGGATTTCTGCGAACACAGGGATGGCACCTGCAATAACAATGGCATGCACCGAGCCGACAAAGGTAAAGGAGGGAACGATGACTTCCTTGCCTTTGAGATCAGCGGCCATCAGCAGCGCGATCAACGCCTGTTCTCCGTTGCAGAACGCCAGAGTCGGTACCGATAGATAGTCGCTCAGTCGAGCTTCAAATGTTTTGAGTTGAGGACCTCCATTGGTGACGACGCCACTGTCCATGCTTGATTTGAAACGGGGGGCAAGAATTTCAAAAGGAGCAAAAGTGGGTCGTACTATTCCCAGGCGTTTATCGGTCTCAGGTTTCAGCGTATAGGGATTCATGGTCATGACTCCAGTTAATGGATATTAAGTGCAGAATTAATAACGGGAAGGGTCAGGTTCTTTGACGTACCGCGTCGTAAGCCTGAGTGCATACACTTATAAAGGCCGCGATCCCGATGCGGACGAAAAATAATGAAAGAAGTTGTACGCAGACCATCCAGGATGACATCGGAACAGCAAGTAGAATCAAACTGGACAGCGCGACACTTGACAGAATCCAGATCCATAGCAATTGGTCACGTGTTCTCGACCAGCGTCGAGCCCTGTCAGGCGCTGCATGTTTTGATACCAGTCCCTTGGTGCCCCAACTGATGTCACTGATATTTGCCAGTGAATAAGAAGTCATATAAAGGTTGAAGACGGGCAGCAGTACAAGATAGAGACCAAACCAGCGGCCGACCTGTCTCAGGTGTCCCCAGGATTGGGCGACGATGGCGATGATCACGAACAGGAGTGTGGCACCTATGAAGTAAAGGCTTTGCAATGTGCTTCCCCAGAGTGTCAATGCCCAGCCGGACACCATGACAATCCCCAAGGTACAGATAGCGGTGATATGCCACCGTTCCCCTCTGCGACTTCCGATATTAATTTGTCGACTGATGAGCAATACACTGGCCCATAACAACAGGAATCCCGTGGCTGCCCAATAGCCGTTCGATTCGGCGACGTGCGCGGCAGTACCGATTTTCGTGCTGGTGTAGGCAACGCCTGTAGCCATTAATACCGTAATAAACACAGGCATCATCAGTTGTGTTGCAAACTGCATCAGCCCCCAACACAATGACAGTAATACTCCAGGAATACGCTGTGTTGAGATGCTGTGCTGCTTCATCATTTTCGGTAGTTGTTTTGCCGAACTCAGGCGGGCCGCCACCGTGCTATTGATCCAGCGCCTGCGTTGCCTGATAAGTTCGCCAAAGTCAGGACACAAGTCCGTTTCTACCTGCGCCTGCGGGCAATAACGGACGGTACTGCTATGTTGTAGGTTCTTGACCAGCTCAAAACCCATGACTCGATCTTCGGCCAAGAACAAATTGCACTCGAGTAGTCCTTGGGGTTCCAACCCTCTTAAATACTCATCAATGGGGGCCCGCTCCTGACTTTCAGGCTCACAGAAACTCTCCCAGCGAATCAGGCTGCATTGTCCTGGGACCACCTCCAGATAGCGGCACAGATTACCTACGGGCCAATCGCTGACTTTTTCCCAGAGATAATCGGCGTATTGCCAGTTTTGCTGGAGGTTCATGTTTTCAGGCACAGGGGTCAGAATGCAGGTGGTTACCGCACCGCACTCAGGTTCGTCGTGCATGTGTTGCAATAAGTGCTTAAAACAATCTGGAGCGGGAATAGACCCTGCATCCAGTTGCATTGCGAAGCGTGCCTTGACCTTGCTGCCAATGCCCCAGAAGAACCAGGCATGGCTGTCGAGTTTGCTGGCATTATGCAGCTTGGTAGCCAGTAATACGGTGATCGATGCACTGGACTGCTCGCCGACCCAGTCTTTCCCACAACGTTCGAGTAACTCATTGGCAGGCAGGTTTTTGCCTTGAAGTATTATCCTGTTTTCAGCTTCTGCCAGTGCTTCATCCATTGGTTGACGCCGGGGGGAGAGCCCCAGACTTTCAAGCAGCAGGGTGGTCGAAGCATCTACGCAGTGCATACCATCAAGTACTATACACACCACGATCCTTGGGACCGGTGCGGCCATGTATCTGGCAAGTTGAATCTGATTGCGTGCCACCCCTGCCAGCGTGTCAGCCACGGCTTGGGCTTGTTCGTTGTAAAGCGTCAGGCACACCAGAATATCGGCATCAGTGGTGGGTAATTCGCCAGCGATAATAGTATTCTGGCTGCAGAACGTCTTGCGCTGGAAGTGTCTTTTCCAACGTTCCACTTCTTCATTATGTTGTGGCTCGACAGCGGTTAGTTGCATATGAGGTTCCTCGGTTTTACGCCGACGCTTATCAGGCGCGTGGGCAGAAATGGCACGATTAAGTTCAGAGTTTTATGCCCAGTGCCGCGATAGAATCGGGAGCGTTACTACTGGCCGACAGCCCCCAAAAGTTTTGAATGATAGAAGCGTAAATGGCACGAAAATCGGTGGTGAATTTTAGGTTTCCATCGCTATCAAGATCTTGCAGCGAACTTTGCTGCCCCCATAAGCCTCCCGATACACTGCCTCCGCATAGCAGCACTAAACCACTGGTGCCATGGTCGGTGCCTGCCGAGGCGTTTTCCTGTGGACGACGACCGAACTCGGAATGCACCAGAATCAGGCTGTCCTTCCATGCACTCATTTCCATAAGTCCCTTGCGCAATGACAGCAGCAGGGTTTGCACTTTACCGAGTAAGCGCTCATGTTCGCCGCGCAGACCCGAATGTAAGTCGAAGCCGGATAGACTGAGTTTGAACAAAGGGGCGTTGATGTCGTTTTCAATCAGCCATAACAGTAGCGCCGCCTGCATGTTTTGAGGTTCCGTATAACCATCCTTTGTGAACCACGCATTAAAACGATTAGGTGTTTTAATTTTGCGACGTATCCGTTCCCGCAGAGTTGCACTTTGATCCAGCAATTGTTCAAGGTGGTGTGCTGCCGGGTTCTGAGTTCCGAGGGTTGTCGATATCACAGGCCGTGTCTGCGCACTGAGAAACGATTTGCTGTCTTGCAAGGTCAAGACTTGGGCACCCCTGCTTTGCATCAGGTCCTGATTGCCCGAAAGAATGATGCCGTCAGCATCTTGAGCGCTCATGTGGATACGGTGGGTCGAGATCACTTGGCCAGCCCATCCGGAATGTTGACCTGCTTCCAGAGATCCCGATGCCCATATCGCCGCAGAGCCGAAATGAGACAAGTTGGGCTGCGGATAACCGACGTCCTGAACGATTGCCAGTTCTCCACGTTGGAAAACCTCGGCGATATCCTTCCATGCCGCATTCAAAGCCAGCTCTGTCGACAACGGAACGATGTCACGGTTGTTTAACGCCAGGTTGGGTCGATAGCGTTTGTAGAGAGGATCCGTGTAGGGAACCAAGGTGTTGAGCGAATCATTACCGCCAAACAACTCAATCACAATGAGTCGTTTGTGGGGGGGTAACTTCTGGTTTTCGGTTGCCGACAACGATAACGGTAATGCGATTCCCGCCATTCCCAAGGTCAGACTTTTTAACAACAGACGTCGAGAAAACAAACAAGAGTCAGACATTAAGCCCCCTTTAGCTATTTCAGGTTGTAGGCCGGGTCGAGAGTCAGTGCTTTGACTGCTTGTAGGCCGGACTCCAGCAATGGCAGTTCGATTCGTAATGGCGCGCTTGCCAACACTGAGTTGAAAGATATGTTTCCGGCTGATGTCTTGAGGTTTGGAATGCGTGCGGCAGCTATTGGAAGGCAAGGTGTTACACGGCACTGGAGCTGTTGTCGTCCGGTACCATATTCAAGGTTTGAGTTGAGTGGGGCATGGCGGTCTTCCAGAGTTGCCTGTTCTGCTTGAATGGGATGACTGACTTCGAACACCAGGCTCAGATTGCAGTAGAACGAGCCCAGCGGTGAGTCAGCCTGGCAACCTGAGCCGGCGGTAGTGGACCAGCGAGCTTTTTGGGGGGAAAAGCGATAACCATCCAGAGCTATCCAGTTGACGAAAAGATTACTGCCGGTACTTTGTACGTCCATAGTCACTGTTACTGTATGGATATTTTCAGGCAGCTCTTTGCGTGGAATACTCACCCATTCCCACATGGGTTTCAGGTTTCCAGGTTCATTTGAACTCAATTCATGTTGGGTATTAGCACCGAGTTTCGCTTCAAAGGTCTTGATGATCTGATTGTTGACCGACACTTTAAAGCGCACAGGTGTGGTGGTGTATTCGGACGCAAAGCGCACCTGCAAGGCGTCGGCTTGTGGACGCTGTTCAAGGGTTTGCACCGCTTGCCAGAGGCGCTGTATGACACGTTCTCGATCAGTGAGAGTCTTGCTGCTCAACCACTCCAGCCCACCACGCCAGCCCTCGACTGAGGGTGCCATGAACGGTGCTTGTCCCAGGGCAGCAGAGTAATCGACCAGAATCTGCTGATCCGGTAGTACCAGTTCAAATGTGCGAGCGAAACCTATCACCAGTTCCAGTGGGGACTTAAGCAGTACGCCGCGATTGCGTTCATCCCAAAAAGCCGGACTCAATAATAGATCCTGAAGCAGAGCCCGAATGTCATAGTCGCTGTCGCGCAGAACCTGAGCCAGACGCTCGACCTCCTGCGGAGCTGGAGTCAAGGAGACGAATTCGTTATAAAACCGTTGTGCCAGACGCTTGGCCGTTTGTGGTTGTTGGAGCAGGATATCGACCAACTCGTCCAGCTCTTTGTCACTGTTGCCATTTATAGTTTGGCCGAGCACACGTTTTTCGGCACGGTCTGCTGTCTTTTCATCAAACCGATAACGCCATTGTTGTTCAAACGCAACACCATGTCCGGCCAAGACTCGGGCTACTTGTCTTACGTCCTCTTGGCTGTAAGTGCCAATTCCCAATGTGAATAGTTCAAGGAGTTCGCGTCCCAGATTTTCATTAGGACGGTGCTTTGTATTATGAACATTATCTAATCCGCTTAGCATCATTGGGTCTTGCAGTACTTGACGTGTCAGGCTGCGAAAGTTGCGATTGCCTGTATCCCGGAATAGCATTAACTGTTCTAGGAATGGTGCGGTGATGTGGGTTTTGTCGAAGCGTGAAACAAAAAGGTTATGCCAAAACAGGGTCATTCGATCCGCGAAAGGTGAGGGCGTTACAACCATTTCCTGTAACCACCACGCTTGCAGTTGATTAATTTCGTTGATACGTAGAAATGTGGTTTCGCGATCTTGCCATCCCTCGGCCCAATAGTTTGGGTGGGGTTGGCGTGTGAAGGCTGGTGGTTGTGTCCATAATGGAGCATCCAGAGACTCAAGCAAGCGTTCTACTGCCTGTTCGCGACTCAAGTGCTGATAGAGTTCCCTGTCGGAAGGGCTGGCACCAAAGCCGGTGCGACCCAGCAGGTGGGTTGTTTCATCTGGCGTCAGTGCATGAGCATTGCAGGCTATGATTGAAAGCAGGGTCGACAGAGCGACGGAGAATTTTTGTCCCGAAAGTGCTTTTGGTATGGAGAAGAAAGACATGGTGTTCCCCTGCTGTCTGGGATCTGCTGACGGGGAACATGGTTAAACTTATCGCGGCTTACAACAACTCGGAACGGTTCCCTAGAGTACGTATTGCTTGTTTTTAGTCGAAGTTGAATTTGAAAAAAAAACGCTATCGGCTGGATTTTTCTCAAAAAATCAATTTGAAACAAGAGATTTCGTTCTTTTTATTTTTAATGAGGATCTGACGAAAAATCCCAAAGGTTATTGAGATATTGACTTCGCTTTACTTGAGGGGCTTAAGTATTTTTGGCTGGCTTGTTTGGGCCTTCTTCAAAGGGTGCGAAGTTAAGGTCGGCTAGTGAGAGGTTTGAGATTTTTGCACAAGCGGTACACTAGGTGGCTATTAAAAATGCAAAGCTACGGTGCGTGTTCATTTGCCAGAAAATATCATTGATAGACTCGGTAATGAGATCGCACGCAGACTTTTTCCTGTACGGGGTCTATAAAAATCCCGTCCGCCGAAGCATGGTGAATGTTAACGGTTTTGTTTGTCGTTGGTCCCTTAGCGATGATCCAGCGCTCTCCAAATTCGGCAACAGGCGAGGGCGTAGAGAGATAGATATTTGAGCCTGGCCATACCCATAACCCCTCACCCAAAAAGTTATTGATGACCTTAACGCTGTGCAAACACCAGCACTTGCCTCAGCATCTCATCACACGCCTCAAGCTGTTCAACACTGATGAACTCATCCGGCTTATGCCCTTGTTCCATACTCCCTGGCCCGCAGACCACAGCCGGGATTCCGGATTGGTCGAACAGTCCTCCTTCTGTGCCGAAGGCGACGGTGCCGAATACCCGGGAGCCGCAGAATTGTGCAATCAGTTCCGCTGCCTGGCTGTGCATGGCGGTGTCCAGCCCTGGGTAGCTCGACAGTTCGGTAAAGCGGATATCGCTTTGTCCGCTCACGGCGCGCATGGCCGGCAGCAGGTTGTGTCGGGCGTAGGTGTGCATGGCGCTGACGATCTGTTGCGGATCCAGGGTCGGGAGTGAGCGGACTTCAAAGTCGAAGTGGCACTGTGCGGGGACGATGTTCAAGGCGGTGCCTCCGCCGATCACGCCTGTCTGCACGGTGGAGAAGGGCGGGTCAAAACGCGGGTCCTGTGTATCGGCTTTTAATGCCTCCCCAAGACGACCCAGTTCGCAGATCAGCTTTGCGGCGTATTCGATGGCGTTGACGCCGCTGGGTGCATGGGCCGAATGGCAGGCGGCTCCGTGGACTTCGCAGCGCACGGCGACTTTGCCTTTGTGCCCAAGCACCGGTTTGAGCTCCGTGGGTTCGCCGATCACGCACAGCAGCGGTTTTACTGGGCGGGTATGGAGCGTTTCAAGCAATGAGCGCACGCCCAGGCAACCGATTTCTTCATCGTAGGACAGCGCAATGTGTACCGGCAGGCGCAGCGAAGCTTGTGCCAGCGCCGGGACCATTGCCAGCACGCAGGCAATGTAGCCTTTCATGTCGGCCGTGCCGCGACCGTAAAGTCTGCCGCCATTTTCGCTCAGCTCGAACGGCGGGAAGGTCCAGGCCTGGCCGTCCACTGGCACGACATCGGTATGCCCGGACAAGACGATGCCCGGCACGTCGGCCGGGCCGATTGTGGCAAACAGATTGGCTTTGGTTTTCTGCGCGTTGTATATCAGTTCGCAGGCGACCCCGAAGCTGTCGAGGTAATCACGAACAAAATCGATCAGGGCCAGGTTGGACAGTCGGCTGGTGGTGTCGAAAGCCACCAGTTGCGCCAGCAGCTCGCGACTGGTGTTCATCGCTCATCTCCCGGTACGCCGTAGCCCGGTGCGCTGGCCGGGTTCAGGGCGCGATCGATGTAGTCCTGCATTTGTGGCTGGTAGGCCTGCCACAGCATATTCAGCGCTTCGATGGGGTCGTGGTCTGTCCAGTCCACGCGCAGGTCGATGATGGGCCAGGAAGGTTCGCCCACCACTTTCAGAGCTGCCGAATGTACCGGTCCGGCTTCGCCGCCTGCTGTCAGGCCTGCGCGCATGGCTTGCAGCAGGCGCTCGGCCAGGGGGCCGTTGCTTTGCTCGAACGTCTGGATCATGGCGTCTATGACCGACGGGCTCGCGAGCATATTGCCGGCCACCACGCACTGTTCTCCGCTGCGTGCGTTGTGGATTCCCAGTGTTTTGCTGCCGCTGAAGTGCGCGGTTCGTCCCAGGTGGTCGATGGCCGTGATCTGCCGATAGTCGCTGAAGACGTTACCTGCCAGAGCCTCTTCCAGTGCCTCGGCTGGCGACAGGTCCTGATCCATGAGGTCCAGTGTGCGAGGCCCCAGCGCTGGCAAGGTGATGTTCTGCGAGGACACTGCTCCGACGCCCGCGCTCAACCAGGGGCAACGTGCGCCCACGGCAATGCTCGATGAGCTGATGGCGATGCCCAGTTGGCCGGTTTCTGCGCAACGTGCAGCAATGGAAAAGGTCATGGCGGCAGTCCTTATTCGGGGATAACGGCGATCACGTCGATTTCCATCAGCCATTGCGGCTGTCCCAATGCCGACACCACCAGGCCGGTGGAGATGGGGAACACCCCTTTGAGCCATTTGCCCACTTCGTGATAGACCGGTTCGCGGTAGCGCGGGTCGATGATGTAGGTGGTGGTCTTGACGATGTGCGACAGGTCGCTGCCTGCTTCTTCCAGCAGTTGCTTGACGTTTTTCATCGCCTGATTCGCCTGTGCGGCGGGGTCGCCGAGGCCGATCAGGTTGCCGTCGAAATCGGTGCCGACCTGGCCGCGCACGTACACGGTGTTGCCGGCACGCACGGCCTGGCACAGGTCGTTGTTCAGGCTTTGGTTGGGGTAGGTGTCCTTGGTGTTGAACATGCGGATGCGAGTGTGAGTCGGGGTGCTCATGTGAAACTCCTGGGGAGCGATTCGCGCTCCTGTAAAGTGATCAGCCGTTGACGTTGCGCAACTGGACGACAGGGGAGGGCATGACACGTTTGCCCTGGTCGTACGATCGGTATTTGTGTTGAGTGGCGATCTGGTCAGCCACATGTTTGGCGTCGTGCCACACGCCCCAGATAAAGGCGGAACCGCGTCGCGATAGCCACGGCAGGCCGACGAAGTACAGGCCTTGCTCGCTGGACACGCCACGTTGATGGCGAGGTTTGCCCTTGGCGTCGAAGGCATCGAGTTGCAGCCAGCTGTAATCCTGGGAATAGCCCGTGGCCCAGATGATCGAGGTGACACCGGCGGTGGCCAGGTCCAGTTCCTGCAACGGGTGAGTGATGCAGTCGGCATCGGCCACGCGCTCGCGGGCCGAGGGCTCCAGTGGCAGGTCCAGGCCGTTGCGCTGCGCATAGGCATCGGCGGCATCGAGCAGTGACAGGTAGTTCTCGTCACCTCGGTCGAGGTTGTCGACGAGGTCGTTCTGGAAGCGCACCTTGCCATCGGCAAAGCTTTCGGTCAGGCCGGTCAGGGTCATGCCGGCCTGTGCCAGACGACGGAAGTCCACGGTGTAACCGCCACGCGCACCGCTGACCGCAATGGTCACGTGTTCCTTGCCGGGCTGTACGGTTTCGCTGTCCCACAGGCCCAGCACGCCCAGCCACCAGCAGAAGTCTCGGCCACGGTAGGCGCGTGGCGGACGGTCGTGGGGGCCGACCGACAGGTAGACCTGACGGCCAGCGAGCAGCAGTTCTTCGGCGATCTGTACGCCGGAAGAGCCAGCGCCGACTACCAGCACTGCGCCCTCCGGCAGTTGTTGGGGGTTGAAGTAGTGGGCCGAGTGAATCTGGTGCAGGGCGTCATCCTTGGGAGCAATCGCCGGGATGACGGGCTTCTGGAACGGGCCGGTCGCCGATACCAGGTGGTTGACCACGTAGGTGCCTGCGCTGGTTTCGACGGTGAAGCCTGCGCGTTGCCGGTTTCGGGTAACGCGCTTGACCTCTACGCCGGTCTTGATGGGCGCATCGAATTTGCGTGCATAGCGCTCGAAGTAATCGGCGACCTGTTCCTTGCCGGCGAACCCATCCGGGTCCATGTCGAATTCAAGGCCTGGAAAGCGGTCATGCCAGGCCGGGCCGTTGGCGACCAGCGAATCCCAGCGGCCACTGCGCCAGGCTTCTGCAACGCGGTGTTTTTCCAGTACCAGATGCTCGATGCCAAGGCGGCTCAAGTGCTCGCTCATGGCTATGCCAGCCTGGCCCGCGCCCACGACGAGTGTGTCGATTTCTGTGATTTTCTCGGTCATCCTGGCCTCCTTCAACAGGCCGTTTTCGACGTGTTGGTGCCGTAAAAAAGTAGCGAAACGTCAGGGCGCAGGCGCAAAGAGTCCTACGGCATCCGCAGACGTGTATCGAGTCAGTAACGGGTGTTGTCAGTCGACCAGCGAAGGGTCCTGCTGAATCATCAGCAGCTTCATTTCTTCAAAATGCTGGTGAGAGAAATCGGTGATTTTTTCCCAGTCACGGGCGGTTTTCTCCGCGACGTCGTCTGGCAGAATTTTCAGCGGCTGGCCTGTGGACCATGCCGTTACCAGAATCTGGCAGGCGCGCTCCAGGGTCCAGATATCGTCGAAGGCCTCGCCTACGGTTGGGGCAATGACGATCACGCCATGGTTGCCCATCAGCAGACGGTTCTTGCCTTCCAGCAAGCCGGTCAGGCGTGCGCCTTCGGCTGTGGTGTCGGCCATGCCGCCGTAAAGTTCGTCCACGGCTACGCGGTTGAAGTAGCGGGCGGTGTTCTGGTCGATTGCCGGAATGTGCGGCTTGGCCAGGCACGCCACGGCGGTGGTGTAGACCGGGTGCAAGTGCAACACCACGCGGGCATCCGGCAGGCGCTGGTGGATCTGCCCATGGATGGACCAGGCGGTGGCATCTACATCGGGCCGGTGGGCGGCTTCGGCATCATCGGCATCCAGCAGCAACAGGTCGCTGGCGCGCAGCCGCGAGAAATGTTTCCACTTGGGGTTGAGCAGAAACTTTTTGCCGTCGGCTGACAGGGCGGCGCTGAAATGGTTGGCAACGGCTTCGTGCATGCCCAGGTGGGCGATGATGCGAAAGGTCGCCGCCAGGTCGATGCGCGTCTGTTCTTCGAAGTTGAGGGCCATGGTTATTGCACTCCGGTAGAACGTGCCCGCAGTGACTGCCGGGCACGTTCATGGGCTATCAGGGTTTTGGCATCAGCGTGGCGATGTCGTCGGCAGTCGGGGCCTGGAACTTGTATTTCTCCAGCAATGCGGCGTATTCCGGGGTCTTGCTGTATTTCTCAAGGCCTTCGATCAGGGCGTTCTTGACCACATCGTTGCCCTTTTTCACGCCGAAGCCGTTGAGCACCGGGTAGATCAGGGTTTCAGAGGAGATCACCACCCGGTTGCCGAGTTTCTCCACCACGCCGCGAGCCACGGCCGCGTCGGTGATCTGTGCTTCAACCGCGTGGGCCAGCATGGACTGGGTCGTTTGCGGGTCGGTGCCGTATTCGCTGATCGCGATAGGTGGCAGGCCGTTTTTCACGCAGTACTCGGTGGAGAGTTTCTGCAGTTGTTGCAGCCAGGAGGTTGCTGCCATGGAGCCGATCTTGTGGCCACAGAAGTCTTCCGGGGTCTTGGGCTGATAGGCGCTGCCCTTGACCGCCAGGATGGACTCGCCGCTTTTGAGGTAGGGAATCATGTCGATGACTTTCAGGCGGTCGGCGGTGATGTACATCGACGAGTTGGTGATATCGAATTTGCCGCCCTGCAGGCCACCGATCAGGTTGGGAAAGCGGGTGTCGATGTTCTCTGCCGTCATCCCCATCACTTTCGCCAGCCCGTCGAGAAACTCGATGTCGAAGCCGGCTGGTTTGTTCTTGTCCATGTATTCATAGGGGAAGAACGTCATGTCGGAACCGGCGATGATCTTGCCCGGCTGCTGGAAAGCCGAGGCCATCGATGCGGACATGGCAAGCGCAGCGCCCAATACAGCCAGCGCAACGGGACGAACAATCAGGCTTGAAAGCTTCATGGGTATTCCTCGCAGAGTGGGTAGGGTTCAGGCAGTGGCGACGTCGTTTCCGGCTTGCTGCACGAAAAACGAAGCGCCCTTGGGTTTCTGTGGCAGGCGAATGTGGTGCACGGTGCTGCGAATCAGGCCGCTTTCCTCGCCCGCCACCATCAAGCCGGTGTGCTCGCTGGGCAGCGGGTTTTCACCGAAGGGCAAGGCGTCTTCGGCGGCATAGACGCTGATGAACAGGGTGCGTGGGAATTCGGTTTCATTGGGGCTTGAGGCGTGCAGCAAGCGGGTGTGCATGAAGCACACCGAGCCCGACGGGCCATAGCAGGCGACCGGTTGCTGGCAGTGCTCTTCAATGACGGTTTCTTCAACCGCACCGGTAAAGCGGCCGTTCTGCCAATGGGACCAGAGCTCTCCCTTGTGGCTGCCCGGCACTACGTTGAGCGGGCCGTTTTCCGGGGTCACGTCGCTGACCATCAGCAGGGCTGTCACCAGGTCGTCGTTGCTGTGTGGCGTGAACAGGAAGTCTTGATGCCACTTCACCTGCGTGGCGGTGTGAGGCAGTTTGGAGTTGATCTTGCTGTGATGAAAACGGGTGCCGCTGCCGCCGATCAGTTGCGCGGCAATGGTTGCCATGCGCGATTGAAATGCCGTCTGGTAGTACGCCTGCGAGATTTCCGTGGGTGAGGTCACGCGGCGCAGCGACGGGTGATCGGGGCGATGGTCGCTTTCCAGATCGAAACGTGGTCGACCATCCAGGGTCTGCCCCCAGGCCTTGTCCTGGCTGCGGCTGTTCTCTACCCACTGGTCGAAGTCTTGCTGTAGCGCGGCCACTTCATGGGCGTTCAGCACGTTTTCCACCACGAGAAAGCCCTGTTCGTGAAACTGGTCTATCTGCCATTGCTCGATCATGTTCTTTTCCCATCAAACAAAACGTTAAGGTTCAAGCCAACGAGACATCTTTCAGAAAAGCTTCAACACGCGGGTGCTGGCCGTTGCGCAGCGCCTGTGGGTTGTCGTCGCACACCACGCGGCCCTTCTCCATGAACACGATGCGATCGGAGACCTTGAAGGCGAAGTTCATCTCATGGGTCACGATGACCATGGTGATGCCCTCTTGCGCCAGGGTTTCGATGACCTGCAGCACCTCGTTGACCTTTTCCGGGTCCAGTGCCGAAGTGGGTTCGTCGAACAGCATGATTTGCGGACGCATCATCAAGGCACGGGCAATCGCCACTCGTTGCTGCTGGCCGCCGGACAACTGATGCGGGTATTTCCAGGTGTGTTCCAGCATGCCGACCTTGTGCAGCAGCTCGTAGGCCTGTTGCTTGAGCTCATTTGTCGGGGCCAGGCGGTGGTAACGCGGGGCCAGTAGCAGGTTGTCGAGCACGGTCAGGTGCGGGAACAGGTTGAAGCTCTGGAACACCATGCCGATCTTCATGCGGTGCTCGGTGTGTTCCACGTAACGCGGTTTCTGTGCGCCCTGGCGGGTCAGGTGAATGAAGGGCTGGCCATTGACCTTGATGTCGCCGTTATCAATCTGCTCAAGACCGTTGAGCAGGCGGATCAATGTGGTCTTGCCCGAGCCCGACGGCCCGATTACCGACACCACTTCACCGGGCTGGATCTGCAGGTTGACGGCCCCCAGCACTTCGATGTCGTTGTAAGCCTTGTGCAGCCGGGTCGCCTGGAGTGCAGGGCCTTCGAAGTCTGAGACGGGGCGGTCAATGGCGGCGCGCTGTTGGGTAGCGAGCTTGAGCATGTCGGCGTCCGGTTCGCGCACGACCTTGCGCTGCGTCACGTCCAGGTAGCGTTCAAGGCGTTTGAGCAGGAAGTCGAACACAGTAACGATCAGCACGTAGTAGAAGGCCACTGCCGCCATGGTTTCCATGACCAGGAAGTTCTGCGAGTAGAGGCGCTGGCCTACCATCAGGATCTCGGTCAGGGAGATCACCGACACCAGCGAGCTGAGTTTGACGATGGAGATGTATTCGTTGGTCAGCGACGGCAGCGCGACACGAAGCGCCTGGGGAATCACGATCCGCCATTGAGTGCCGACAAAGCTCAGCCCCAAGGCTCTGGCCGCTTCACTTTGCCCTTTGGCGATGGAGAGCAGGCCGCCGCGATGGATTTCTGCGACGTAAGCGGTTTCGCATATCACCAGGGCGATGAGGCCTGCCCAGAACGGGTTGGCCAGCACGGCCGAGGTGGCTGGCACGACCTGCGGCAAGTTATAAATGAATATCAGCAGGACCAGTAAAGGCAAACTACGAAATAGCCAGATATAGGCCCGGGCTGGCAAGTTGATCAGGGGCTGGGATGATTGTTTGGCCAGCGCCAGAACAAACCCCAGAACAATACTTATTACCCACGTCAATACACTGAGCTGAATGACGGTCCAGCTCGCCCTCCAGAACTCGGTATCGCTGAGCAGACTAAACATGTATTTCCAGTCAAACGTCATCGTCAGTTCGCTCGGCAAGTGAATAGTGATGGGCGACGTCCTGTCGAAGTTGATAGTGAACGCTCTCTGTTCTCCCTTCTGTGGCCATCATGATTGATGCCAAGTCCACTCGCCAAATAGTAAGTTTTGGCCCATAGCATAGGAAAATCCTAAGCAGATACTAGGCTGATAATGACAAGCGCCTCAGGGCTCTGAAGTTCGGAGCCTGAATAGCGGATTTTATGCATCTGAAGTGCGCACTTTTAGGGCGGTCAATCAAGCGCTCGGGCACGACTGCGCGCATTCAGTGCGCCGTCTGTCGTGCTGCGAGGCCCGTCATTACTGGGGTTTATCAGCGCGTAGCAGGCTGGGTTATCGGTAACAGGCGATGTGATTAATGAATTGACGCAAAACCTGGCCGCTGGCATGGTCTTCGCTAGGGTATAGGTAAAAGCTATTCAGGCAATGCGGTACAAAGCGGGGTAAGCAGTGACTCACTTTACATTGAAACAGCTCAAGTATTTTGTCACTGCAGTTGAAATGGACAGTATTGCCGAAGCCTCGCGACAGTTGCATATTTCTCAGCCTTCCATTTCAGTGGCTATCAAGAATCTCGAAGAGGCATTTGAACAGCCTTTGTTTGTACGCCACCATGCGCAAGGTGTTTCCCTGACGTCAGGTGGCGGGAAAGTATATGAGAAAGCTAAAGAACTCTTGCGACTTTCCGAAGAACTTGAACAGAACTCGCGCGCGGATAACAAACATGTCCGTGGCACTATCGCTATTGGTTGCTTTGAATCGGCTGCGCCACTTTATATGCCCCGGCTGGTTGCAGGTTTCAAGCGTTTATACCCCGATGTCACTATTCAACTGTGTGATGGCGAGCAACACGAATTGATGCACGGGCTGCACCGTGGCCGTTTCGATCTGGCGTTTCTGTACGATCTTGAGCTGGGCGCCACCATCAATAAAGAAGAGTTGAACGCGCCGCACAAGCCTTATGCACTGCTGCCGGCAGCTCATCCTCTGGCACAGAAAAAAACCGTCACGCTGCACGAGCTGAGCCAGGAGCCGATGATCCTGCTGGATGCCGTACCCAGCAGAACCTACTTCATCGATATCTTTACGGAAAAGGGCTATTCGCCCGTGGTTGCGTACAGTTCACCGTCGATTGAAATGGTGCGCTGCATGGTCGGCCAGGGGTTGGGTTTTTCGGTATTGGTCACTCGGCCCTGCACCAATATGACTTACGACGGCGAGCTACTGGCCCAACTGGATATTGAAGATGATATGCCAGCGTCGACGCTGGTCATGGCCTATCTGCGCAACAACCAGCCAACACGCGCTACCCGGCTGTTTATGGATTATTGCCGCACTGTCGAGCTGGCCCCGCCTGCCAATGTTGCAGCGAGGGTGATCGAACCCTGTGCATGAGGCAAGCAAGTGCTTGCCTCATGCAGCGGTAAGAGCTTTGCACTGATTGCTTAACGCGCGTCAGCTCGACTCGCCCACCATTCGCCTACATCAAACGAAGGGCACGCCTTGATGAACTCGTCAGGCGTGATCTTGCCGTCGCCATTGCGATCCGGCGACAGGTCGCGGTGGCCGAGGATGCGTGCAGCGGGGTAGCGGCCCTTGAGTTGCTGTAACAGGGTTTCCAGGGTCGCAAACTGTGCGGGGGTGAAGTTGTTTTCCGGTTTGTTGCCGGCATCGACGCCGCCTGCCAGGCAAACACCGATGGAGTTGCTGTTATGGCCACGTACATGGGCGCCGATGGTGCTTTCTGCGCGTCCGGTTTCCAGTTCGCCATTGCGGCGGATGACGTAGTGATAGCCCACGGTGTCGAAGCCGCGCTGGATATGCCATTGGGTGATTTCACGCACGCCGATGTCTGCCGTGGCGCGAGTGGCGGAGCAATGGACGACGATGAGGTCGGTACTGGTCCGATCCTTGAGGGTCGAAGGGGTTGAGGTCTGGTTCATGGGCTGCATTCCTTGCAAGGTGATTGGAGCCTTGTAAGGAATACGAGAGCGACATCTGTCTCAAGTCAGCCGCTGCGTACAGCGGCTGACAGGCTTTTCGGTCATTCAGGTGGGAAATTGCAGCGCATTGGTCAGGTCGCCCATGGGTGCCTGGCCACGGGCTGCCATGGCGTCGTCGCGACGCTTGAGGCCATCGAGCTTTTCCAGGCCATGAATGCGGGTGATCAGGCGCAGGATCGAGGCGGTGTCGTAGACGGTGTGGTCCACGGTGCCTTTACGGGCAAAGGGCGAGACGACGATTGCCGGGATGCGTGTGCCGGGGCCGAAGCGGTCACCTTTGGGGGGCGCGACGTGGTCCCACCAGCCGCCGTTTTCGTCCACGGTGATGACGATCACCATGTTTTCCCACTGCGGGCTGTTGCGCAGCACTTTGATGACCCGGTCGATATGCCGGTCGCCGGAAGCGACGTCGGCGTAACCGGCGTGCAGGTTCAGGTTGCCCTGTGGTTTGTAGAAGGTCACGGCCGGCAGATTGCCGGCTTCGGCATCGGCCAGGAACCTGTTGGTGCTCGACTCATCGCCAAGACCGCCATCGCGCAGGCGCTTCTTGCGCTCGGCCGGGTTTTGCGGGCCTTGTTGCTTGAAGTAGTTGAACGGCTGATGGTGGTACTGGAAGTTGGGGATTTTCGGGATGCCGGTGGAGTCCTTGAATTCGTCCAGCGTGACTTGCCAGGCACCTGCATACCAGGCCCATTCGACGTCTTTCTTCGACAGCTTGTCGCCGATGTGGTCGTGGATCTGGGGCACCAGCACGTTGGCCAGGTCCGGTTTGGAGTAATCCGGGTTCTGCGGATCGCGCAGCCAGGTCGGCCAGTAGGGCGGGGCGAGGGTGTTGACCGCGTAGCCGTCTGGCGTGAGCGCGCTTGGGCCGAATTGTGGCGGACCCTCCAGGGCGCTGGCCGGGGATTTATCCAGTGGCTTGAGGCGCGGGTCCAGCGGGTCGTCGCTTTGCAGGGTGGCGATCTGGGCCTTGGCGGCAGAGTTGGCGGCGTCCGGGTAGAACGGCGCGGTAGCCGAAATCAGGTACTGGTGGTTGAGGAACGATCCGCCGAAAGCGCCCTGGAAGAAGTTGTCACAGAGCACGAACTCCTTGGCGACGTCCCACAGGCGCAGCGAATACTGGCTTTGCGGGTAAACCCCCATGGTCAGCCCGCCCGCATCGGCCCAGGCCACGAAGCGGTCGTTCTTGCCTTCGTTGATTTGCATCTGGTTCTGATAGAACACGTGCCACAGGTCGCGAGTGACAAGGCTCAAGGGCAGGTCTTCGCCACTCGGGCCTTTGAGCGGGAAGGGCGCGTTGTGCAGGTTTTCCTGATATTGCACGCCAGCGGCGTAGGTGACGCCATCGACCGTCTGCGGCCCGAGCTGCAAGACGCCGCCCCAGGCCGGCGGCAGGGTCTTGAGTAAAGAGCCGTCGCGGTCGTGTTGCTGGTAGTCGGCAGGCTTGAGGGCCGAGAGTGGTTTTTCGACGCCGGGGAAGTCAGCGAACAGGTTATTGAAGCTGCGGTTCTCGGCGTAGATGACGACGACGGTCTTGATGTGGTGCTTGAGTGCCTTGTCCAGCTCGGTGCCGGTCAGGCGTCTTTCAGTGCCAGAGGCGTTTTTTTCGCTGGCTGTGGCGTAACCGCTGAGGGTGACGCCTGCGCCCAGCGCCGCCATTCCTCCCAGAAAACGGCGACGGCTGGGGTTGGTTTGTGAGTCGTCGTCTGGTTTGTTGCTCATGCGGATTACCTGCTCGCTTTAATTGTTACTAAAGATTTCCGAGAGCGTATCGAGGCTATATGACGATATTGCTACAGGAGTGCGTGCCGGGAGTAGGTGCGGCGATTCTTCATGGAGCGGGAGCTGTTGTGTACCGATCGATGATCCGCTGGATCTCTCCCGAGGCCTTCATGCGCGCCAGGGTGTCGAGGATTTCCTGCGCGGGGATGTCCGGGTCATTGCGCACGATGCAGCCGGTTTCCTGTTCGCTGATCCTTGAAACGGTCTTGAGGCGTTTGTGGTCGGGCAGGTCGCGGTTGATCCAGTCCATGACCAGTTGGCTGGCAATCGCGTAGTGATAGCGACCGGCGATGAGTTTGCGCAATGCATGTTCCTGGCTGCGTGCGTCTTCGCGAACCAGTTTGTGGTTGGCGAACAGATGATCCATGGTCGGGTAGCTGTACCCCAGCACGGTACCGATGGTTTCGTGATCGAACTGATTGGGGTAAGGGCCTGCCGCGGTTTCGGCTGATGCGATCAGCAGGTCGCGCTGATACATGAACGGCAGGCTCCACAGATAATCCCCCGACAGCTCCGGCACCCAGGCCTTGGCGGTGTAGCAGCGCACATCCACTTCGCCGTGCTCCAGCGCTGGCTGAACGCGCAGACGTGGCAGCACGTGGTACTCGGCGGTTCGGCCTAACTGATGCGTCAGGCTCTGCATGATGTCGAACAGGATGCCGGAAGTGGGCTGGTGGTTTTCGATACGGATCAAGGGCATCGACCAGCTTTCGGCCACGGAAAAACGCAGCGTGGGGTCGGCGGCGCTGATCAATGGGCTGAACAGAAATGAAATGCACAACAGAATCGGGTTTCGACGCATGGGGGGCCCCAGCCACAGCCGCACTATGCGGCTTTTAAAAGACCGTATACAGAGTACCCTTGCACTTCATTCGTTCAGCTCGTGGTTGTGCATCCGCTAGTGAAATCCATGACTATCCTGACGGCTCTGAGGGAATGTAGCCGCGTTTTGCGGATAACGCTCTTAACAGGCGTTTTTACATGCTATGTCTACTCCTTCCCCCGGTGTGTCCATGTCCTGGAGCCCGGTCTGAACCTCAACCCAGCGCCTTGACCCGCATCGTTCTCCTGAGCATCGGTAATGTGAACAACACCAGCAGCACAGCCGCCGCCGACAGTGCCAGGGGCAGGCCGTGAGCACTGGTGGTCATCGCTGCGCCGCTGACCAGTGGTCCAAGCAGGCTGCCTACCCCCCACAAAAAGCCGGCGCTGGCATTCGCTGTGACCAGATCCTGACCTTTGAAGCCTTCGCCGATCAGAATGATTGCCAAGGTGTAAACCCCGCCTGCAACGGCCCCGAGTACGATCAGGCTTGGCCAGAGTAGCAAGGGATGGTTCATCAGCCATGGCAGGCACGCCCCGATGGTCAGAGACAGAACTCCGCACCCCAGATAGACCAGAGGCCGGGCAATTTTGTCTGATAGCCAGCCCAGCGGAAACTGCAGAGCGGCATCGCCGAGCAGTATTACCGTCACCATCAGTGCTGCGAGTTTGATGGTGTAACCGTGTTCGGCGGCATAAACCGGAAACATCGACAGGATCACGCTATCGAAGAACGAGAAGAAGATGATGCCCATGCAGAGCGCCGGTGCAACTTGAATGAAGCCCAGCACCGAGAAGGTCTTGCTTTCCGAGTGTCCGTGCCAGATCACTTGTCGGGGCAAGGTGAAGCTGATCGTCCCCAGTGCCAGAATATTCCCGAGCACCACCACACCGATTACCTGTAGTCCTGCGGTGCCAAACATGGCCACCATGCCTGGTCCCATCACCTGAAAGATCGTGAAGCAGGTGGTGTAGATCGCAACGATCCTTCCTCGATGGGAGTCCTCGGCGATTTCATTGACCCAGGATTCTCCGATAATGATGATGAGCCCTGCGGCCACGCCCATCACCAGCCTGGCCAGAGCCAGGCCGTAGAGCGTCGATGCGAATACCTCGATGGCTGCAACGCTGAGGGCCGATAGCGCGAAGCACCCCATATAGATGTGTCTTCGGCTCAAGCGCTGGCTGACCCAGTCCACCATAAAGGCCGACAATATGATGCCGGCCGCTGGCAGTGCAGACATCACACCGATATGAACGCTCGAAGCCTGTGCCTGATAAAGGCGCAGTGCAACCACTGGCACGGTCGAACCGATAGTCAGGCCGACGATGGAAACTCCCAGTATCAGAGCCGCCAACAGTACTTTATTCATCAGTCATACCCCGGGCCTGCTGTCGTCCAGACAACCCATTCATGCTCCAGCCGCCACAAGATGTTCGTGGATGTCACGTTGCGGTAACGTCGGTTTGGCAATCCGGACACCGTTCACGTAGAGGCAGGACGCCGCAACCCCGTGACCGCCGTAGGGGTTATAGCCTTTCTCCACCACATGCAGGTCGGTGTTTTTGAGTACGGTTTGCGTATCATGTTTTCCGCGTGCAACCAGCTCATCGATATAGTGGCTGCTGCCAAACAGTGACACGTACATTGAATTGGGCGAATAGAGCGGGTGTT
The DNA here is from genome assembly GCF_900187465.1 of Pseudomonas sp. Irchel 3A18. Classification (NCBI taxonomy): domain Bacteria; kingdom Pseudomonadati; phylum Pseudomonadota; class Gammaproteobacteria; order Pseudomonadales; family Pseudomonadaceae; genus Pseudomonas; species Pseudomonas sp. Irchel 3A18. The sequence goes on along the minus strand of NZ_FYDI01000017.1, from coordinate 88,042 downwards.
CGAAGTAGCTCGCCAGTTCTGCGTCTTCGTCATAAGGTTGAACGAAGAATACCGGGGCAAAGAACTCTTTGTAATTGCCTCCCAGAGACAACGGTCGTTCAAACACGGTAGGACGTATCAATCCACTGATCGGGTTGATTTCACCTCCGTATGTGCAGTGCTCCCGATACTCCTTGAACATCTTTACCACTTTCAGGGTGTGATCAGGATCGCTGTTAGGTCCCACAATATTCTCTTTGCAGGCGTAATCCCCCACATGTCCCTCGCATTTGGACAACTCTTCACGCAAGCGATGAATGAATTCGGCATGGATATCTCGGTGTACCAGAATGCTGTTGGGACCTGCGCAATCCTGCCCCTGATTGTAAAGCACCACTCGCAGGGCACTTTCGATGGCGGTGTCGATCGAGGCATCGGCAGCCACTACCAGTGGGTTATGGCCCGCTCCGTTGAGAATGAACAAGGTGCGCTTGAGGTAAGACTTGCGCACCTTGGTCGCGTTTTCCGGTGTGCCGGTAAAGATCACCGCATCAGAGATAGCCGCAGTCTGGCTGACGAATGTCTCTTTATCTGCGAAAGAGATGTTCAGGTTCGGGAAAAAGCGCGCCAACTGCAGGGGTTCCAACAACTTTTTATAGTGCGAGTGCATGGCGGTAGGCGGTCGAAGCCAGGCTTCATCAGCCATCAATGAAGGAACGATGCCAAAGCATGTCGTTGCATAGATCGGTTGGTTGAGTGGCAGATAACTTGTGACGCAATGCACCTTGCGCTCAAAGAACGGGCTATTGAGTTCCAGGTTCTCCAGAAGCTCGACACAACGTTCGATTTCATCCACCGCTACGTTGTAGCACTCGAACCCTGAAAGGCTCTCGGCAATCGCTTCTTTATTGTCTCGAAGATGCTGTGCAAAGGCTGCAGCACGTGCCTTGACTTCCAGAAAATCGATGGCCTCCAGAACTCGTCCGCTGCCTGATGCAGGCACAAGAAGGGCCGAGCGCTGGATGTCATGCGACTCGGTAATGGCTTGATTGACTTGCGTACTCATGGTTTCACTCTCCCTGTGATTAATTGCCTGTTCGATCCGTGATTCGAGTTCCATACAAAAAGCCTGCACGCCCATGCGAGTGATGTATTCCTCCAGCCGTGGTCCGCTTTCCTCACCGAACAGGCAGGCATAGAGCATCCGATAAGCCATGTCGTGACTGGGGGCGCCAACCTGATCAAAGAGGTGTGTAAGGGGTGTATCCGCCATGGATTTGTGATGCAGTGACAGTTGTTTGAATTGTTCTGACAGTCGATACAGGAGTGATTCGGCGTACTCATTGATCAGGCGTGGCTTGAAGCGCGGGGCAATCCGTTCCTGATAGTAGGTAAACGCTTTCTGTATAACGTGGGTGAAGGTTTCATCCGCGAGAATGTCCTGCCGGATTTTTTCGTGCTTGAGCAGGTAATGGTAAGCCGCGTCAATATCACCGGGATGGCAGGCGGTCAGGATGTTCAGTATCCGCTGGTAGGTGGAGAGACGTTTGCGATGAGTCGGTTGGCGGTGGAAATAAGCAACCGGGTTGTCATTGTCTCCTGCTACCAGTCGTGCATGGTCGGCACAGTAATTGTCATACGCTTTGATCGACACCTGTGGGTGAAAACGGGTCGTGCGGTAAGGGTTGCTGAACATGAAATGCTGCAACGCTTCTTCAGGCATGTACTTGCTGACTTGTTCCAGCGAGAAACCGTTGCCTTTGCTTTTGGATATTTTCTTGCCGGCAATATCGGTAAAGAGCCCGTACTTCATCAGGATCGGAGCTTGTACTTCCAGAACTGCGCAGATATCACGCACGGTATTCGCGGAGTCCGTCAGGTCCTCGCCATGCATTTCAAAAGAGATATTGCGGTGAATCAGGCGCATTGCCCAATCGGCTTTCCATTGTAATTTGCAGTGTCCGTCCAATACCGACGTGGTGATATCTTCGCCAATTGGCTCATCGGTGTAGTATTCCTGAGAGGTAATACTGTACTCCTCGCCGGGTCTATTGATCAGCAGATCCGGGGGAATCCGGTACGTTATCTCTCCTCGCTGAAGATCCACGTTCCGGACGACCAGATGCTCAATGATCCGCCCGGAAAATCGCGACATGGGCATGAACATGCTGTAGCTCTTTCTGCGGGTGATCCCCAGACGTGATGCCACCACCTGATTGATCGACTCCATTCGAGCGAGAAACTGTCGAATGGTCGAGTTGTAGTAGCCGGACCGATAAAGGGTACTGTTTTCTAACAGTTGATAATCCAGCCCATAGGGGGCCAGTGCATGATCAAGTCGGGCGTTGATACCTGCCGACAGACTTCTCGCGTTCTCGAACGGGTCGGGAATATCGCACAATGGCAATCCCAGGCAGCTCTGTAGAGCCTGTGGCTGAGCAAAGGTCGCAGGCACTTTCCTCAGGGCGTCCATATCGTCGGAAATAATAAGAAGCCGGGTTTCCTTGCCGGAGATTCGTTCAAAGGCTGTTCTGACGATGCTGACGCGCAGCACCTCACACAAGGTTCCGATATGCGGCAGTCCGGAGGGGCCAAACCCCGCGCCGAAGGCAACGGTTTCGTTGTTATCGGCAGTTCTTTCCTGAATTTGTCGAGCAAGACTTTTCCACCACATGCAATGAACTTCCTGTTTGATGCAATTAACCGTCCCCCGCAGGACGTGATGTAAAAAGCGATGAAGTCATCGCTGATAGGCACGGCAAAGCCCTGAGTCGCTATCGGAAGGTTGTAAGACCCGAATGGCGAGTGGGTGTTTTTCAGAGGGGAGGCGAGAAGGTAAAGGCAAAAAGAATGCAGCGACGACTGTTCGTAACCTGGCCATCCAGCCAGGCCATGTCCTTGTGGGCGTGCATCAGATATAACGACGGGTTCACTATGGAAAGCGACATGAGAGATATCAATAGTCAGATAATTGCCCATACGTCTATGCCATATGGGCAGTATTCAATTACAGGCAGATAACCGTAAACCTGAACAACCTGTTGTCTGCCAACCCTTGTAAAATGCAGCGTCCTGATCTGGTATTGATGCTTATCGTGAGTGCTCTCTTCTTGAGGGCTTACGATAAGTTGTCCGAGCTTACGCCAGCCTTTTATTGAAATTCAATCCCTGCACGCCAGGAAACTTTCAACCAGTGACTAATTCATCTTGCCCCCCCTTGTGAGCGCGTTCTTTATTCGTCTCTGCATCACGCGCAAGGCAGGTGCGCGTTTTCAGACCTGGGTGAGAAACGCCGTACGAGCCAGATAACCCATGAGACCAGATGCAATTTTGCTCTTGCTCCGCTAGCATTAGCGGTCTTCCGCTTCCCAGTTGCGACGGTTTTCAATGAGTTATCAGGTTCTTGCACGTAAATGGCGTCCGCGCTCGTTCCGCGAAATGGTCGGCCAGACCCATGTGCTGAAGGCCCTGATCAATGCGCTGGACAGCCAGCGGCTGCACCATGCCTATCTGTTCACCGGCACCCGTGGCGTCGGCAAGACGACCATTGCGCGGATCATCGCCAAGTGCCTGAACTGTGAAACCGGCATTACTTCAACGCCTTGCGGTACCTGTTCGGTCTGTCAGGAAATCGACGAGGGCCGTTTTGTCGACCTGATCGAGATCGACGCCGCCAGCCGGACCAAGGTCGAGGACACCCGCGAGTTGCTGGATAACGTCCAGTACGCACCGAGCCGCGGGCGCTTCAAGGTCTACCTGATCGACGAAGTGCACATGCTCTCCAGCCACTCGTTCAATGCGTTGCTCAAGACCCTCGAAGAGCCACCGCCTTACGTCAAGTTCATCCTGGCGACCACCGACCCGCAAAAGCTGCCAGCCACGATTCTGTCGCGCTGCCTGCAGTTCTCGCTGAAGAACATGACCCCCGAGCGTGTGGTCGAACACTTGAGCCATGTGCTGGGTGTCGAGAATGTGCCGTTCGAGGACGACGCACTCTGGCTGTTGGGCCGTGCGGCTGATGGTTCGATGCGTGACGCCATGAGCCTGACCGATCAGGCCATTGCTTTCGGCGAAGGCAAGGTCATGGCCGCCGATGTGCGTGCCATGCTGGGCACACTGGACCATGGTCAGGTGTTCGATGTGCTGACGGCCTTGCTGGAAGGCGATGCACGCGGGCTGCTGGAGGCCGTGCGTCACTTGGCCGAGCAAGGGCCTGACTGGAATGGCGTGCTGTCGGAGATTCTCAACGTCCTGCACCGTGTGGCAATTGCCCAGGCGCTGCCCGAGGGTGTCGACAACGGTCACGGTGACCGTGATCGCGTACTGGCTCTGGCACAGGCGCTGCCTGCCGAAGATGTACAGTTTTATTACCAGATGGGCCTGATTGGACGTCGCGATCTTCCTCTGGCGCCGGACCCGCGCGGCGGCTTTGAAATGGTGCTGCTGCGCATGCTGGCCTTCCGTCCTGCCGAGAGCGCCGATGCGCCGAGACAGCCGCTAAAGCCAGTGGGGATCAACCAGGCCGCAGTTGATTCCCGACCTCCGGTGGCAGTTGCCACTGCCGTTGCCCCGGTTGCTCCCGTCACGCCCGCTGCTGCGCCCGCACCGGTTGTCGCGCCTGCGCCTGTCGTTGAAAAGCCTGCGCCCGAGCCCGTGCAGCCGCCTGTTCAAGAGGCTGCGCCGGTCGAAGAAATCGATCTGCCATGGATTGAGTCCAAGGCCCCTGTTGCCGAGCCGGTGCCTGAGCCTGTCGCTGAGCCAGAGCCAGAACCCGTGCTTGAAACCGTGGCCGAGCAGCCCGAGCTGACGCCAATGCCCACGCCCGAGCCGGCCAGCCCGGTGCCGGACGCGCCGCAGGTCCAGCAGCCCGAGCCGGTGGCTGAGCAGCAGGTGACACCGGGCATGCTTGAGGCCATTCCGGATTCGGCCTATATGTCGGCCCCCATGGATCGCGACGACGAGCCGCCTGCGGATGACGACTATGTAGAGCCGGATATCGACATCGATCCTGCTTCCTATAGCTATCTCGATGAGCTGGCCCACGAAAGTGTCACCGAAGCCGAGGCATCGGAGCCCGAGCCAGAACCCGCTGCGATGCCGGCCACGGGCCTTGCGCTGCAATGGCTGGAAATGTTCCCGCAGTTGCCCATTTCGGGCATGACAGGCAGCATCGCCGCCAACTGCACACTGATCAAGGCCGAAGGCGATAACTGGCTGCTGCACCTGGACCCTGCCCACAGCGCCTTGTTCAACTCGACTCAGCAGCGTCGCCTCAATGATGCGTTGAACCAGTTCCATGGCCGCACGATCAATTTGAGTATCGAGCTGATCAAGCCCGAGCAGGAAACCCCTGCCCAGGCGGCGTCTCGCTTGCGTGCCGAGCGTCAGCGTCAGGCCGAGGCTTCGATTCATGCCGATCCGTTCATCCAGCAGATGTTGCAACAGTTTGGCGCAGTGATTCGGGAGGATACGATCAAACCCGTGGACGCTCCCGTAGCGCAGGCTCATTAACTGACGGCTCGACGCTTGTGGCGTCGCGCAAACGAACCATCCATTTTCGAGGAGATATCCCATGATGAAAGGTGGCATGGCTGGCCTGATGAAGCAGGCCCAGCAAATGCAGGAAAAAATGGCCAAGATGCAGGAAGAACTGGCCAACGCGGAAGTGACCGGCCAGTCGGGCGCAGGCCTGGTGAGCGTGGTGATGACCGGTCGTCATGACGTCAAGCGCATCACTCTGGATGACAGCCTGATGCAGGAAGACAAGGAAGTGCTGGAAGACCTGGTTGCCGCTGCCGTCAACGACGCCGTGCGCAAGATCGAACAGGCCAGCCAGGAAAAGACCGCCAGCATGACCGCAGGCATGCAACTGCCGCCGGGCATGAAGCTGCCTTTCTAAGGCCTGTTCTCTGCACCGATCAATGCCAGGCCCAGTGCCTGGCATTTTTTTGCCCTGCTTTTCGCGAATGAATTCGCTCCTGCCGTGGGAGCGAATTCATTCGCGAAGAGGCACGGGACGGCATCTGTGGCAGGTATGGTTGACGCTCATTGCAAGGCGCGGGTATAAACCGCGTCTTGTGTTTTCGTCGGACCTTTCTCCATGAGCTTCAGCCCCCTGATTCGCCAATTGATCGATGCCTTTCGCGTCCTGCCGGGTGTCGGTCAGAAAACCGCTCAACGCATGGCGCTGCAGCTGCTGGAGCGGGACCGCAGCGGTGGCTCGCGCCTCGCACTGGCATTGAGCCAGGCCATGGAAGGTGTCGGTCACTGCCGTTCATGCCGTACCCTCACTGAAGAAGATTTATGCCCGCAATGCGCCGACCCTCGTCGCGACGACACGCTGCTGTGCGTGGTCGAAGGGCCGACGGATGTCTATGCGGTGGAGCAGACGGGCTATCGCGGGCGTTACTTCGTGCTCAAGGGCCACTTGTCGCCACTCGATGGGCTCGGGCCTGAGGCGATTGGCATTCCGCAATTGCTGGAGCGCATCAACGAGCAGGGCACTTTCACTGAGGTCATTCTGGCCACCAACCCGACGGTGGAAGGTGAAGCCACAGCGCATTACATTGCCCAGTTGCTCAACGACAAAGGCCTGATTGCCTCACGCATCGCCCATGGCGTGCCCTTGGGGGGCGAGCTGGATCTGGTGGATGGCGGGACACTGGCGCATTCGTTTGCAGGGCGTAAGCCGATAGCGTTGTGAGGTTTTTCGCGAATGAATTCGCTCCCACAGTAGGAGTGAATCCATTCGCGAACAGGCAATTACTGCTCGTTCAACGCAAAGCTGGTCAGGCAGAACGTCGGGATATTCATGTCGACCAGACGCTGAGAACCGCCCAGTTCCGGCAGGTCTATGATGGCTGCGGCTTCGTGAATGTGCGCGCCCATGCGGCGGATCAGGTTGGCCGCTGCAATCAGGGTGCCGCCTGTGGCGATCAGGTCATCGAACATCACCACCGAGTCGCCATCGCACAGGCTGTCGGCATGCACTTCCAGATAGGCTTCGCCGTATTCGGTCTGGTAGCCCTCGGACAGCACGTCTGCCGGTAGCTTGCCCTGTTTGCGGAACAGGATCAGCGGCTTGTTCAGCTCATAGGCCACGACCGAACCGATCAGAAAGCCACGCGCATCCATGACACCGACATGGCTGAAGTCGGCGTCGATGTAACGCTGCACGAAGCTGTCGATCACCAGGCGGGTCGCCTTGGGTGACTGGAAGAGCGGGGTGATGTCGCGAAAGACCACGCCTGGCTTGGGGAAGTCCACGACTGGGCGAATCAGGGATTTGAAGCTCAATTCATCGAAAATCATTACATATGATCCGGGGGCAAGGTTGGCCGGTAGTTTAAGCCGACCCGCTCCGGATCGCACGTTTCAACTTTCCATTGCCCCGCCAGCCAGGGCACAGAGCTGGATCGGGTCCAGAATATGGATCTCCTTGCCTTCGGCCGCAATCAGCTGATTTTGCTGGAAACGGGTGAATACGCGGGATACGGTTTCCACGGCCAGACCCAGGTGATTGCCGATTTCGTTGCGGGACATGCTCAGGCGGAACTGGTTGGCCGAAAAGCCTCGTGCCCGGAAGCGTGCCGACAGGTTGATCAGGAAGGTCGCAATACGCTCGTCGGCGGTCTTTTTCGACAACAGCAGCATCATTTGCTGGTCATCGCGTATCTCGCGGCTCATGACGCGCATCAGTTGCCGACGCAGTTGCGGGAGCTTTACGGACAGTTCGTCGAGACGCTCGAAAGGGATTTCACAGACCGACGTGGTTTCCAGGGCCTGGGCTGAAACCGGGTAAGCCTCGGAGTCCATCCCGGACATGCCGACCAGTTCGCTGGGCAGGTGGAAGCCGGTGAGCTGTTCTTCACCGCCGTCACTGATATTGAAGGTTTTCAGGGCGCCGGAACGTACGGCATAGACCGAAGAGAAGGTATCGCCCTGGCGAAACAGGAATTCGCCTTTCTTCAGCGGGCGGCCACGCTTGACGATTTCGTCGAGGGCATCCATGTCTTCCAGGTTCAACGACAGCGGCAGACAGAGCGGCGCGAGGCTACAGTCCCTGCAATGGGCCTGGGTATGAGCACGCACTTTGACCGGCTCGGACATCACTTAATTCCTTGTGGGAAATCACACATAGGTCGTAAGGGTAACTCACGCACTGTGGCTTAGACCAGTGCGCGAAGTGTTCTCGGGTATCAAGGTTGTGTTGAATGTGTCGATAAACTTACACAGCTCTAACCTTTAAGCAGGTCTTCTCATGTCGTTGTCAGGTCCGATCATCGGCTCCATCAATATTCACACTCCTGCGGTTCAAACACCGGTCGCTCCCGTTCAGTCCGAAACTGCGGCGCCTGTGAAAGAAACGAAGGGCATTGAGGTGAATCTGTCGAGTGCAGGCAAGGCTGCGGCGTCTTCGTCGTCGAAAAACTCGGATATCGAACAGAGCGGTCTTCCTGAGTCGGTCCAGAAAATTCTCAAGGCTATTCGCGAACTGCAAAAGAAAATCGCGGAAACCATGGAGAAGATCCAGGAAGTGCTCAACGACAAGACTCTGAGTTACGACGAACGCCAGACCCGTGCCACTGCACTGCAAACGGTGCTGGGCATGTTGCAGCGGCAGGTGAGCAACTCCACCGCTGACATGGCCAATCTCATGAACCAGATGCAGGCCAGCGATGCCGACAAGGTCAAGGCCGGGGTTCTGGTCATGGCCAAGATGTAAGGGTTCATATCACCCGTGAAAACCGCTGACGGTTCTGCTGGTTCAGATAGCTATCGAACACCATGCACACCGAACGCACCAGCAGACGACCGGCCGGCAGGACATTGATGCCGGTTGCGGTCAGCTCGATCAGCCCGTCCTGGGCCATCTCGGTCAGTTGCGGCCAAAGCCCCTCGAAATAAACTCTGAAATCGATGTTGAAGGCGTGTTCGATCTCGTTGAAATCAAGGTCGAAATGGCAGATCAGTTGCTGGATCAGGGCACGTCTGATCCGGTCATCCTCTGTGCAGACCAGGCCCCGCTTGGTTGCCAGTTGGTCGCTGGCCAGCAGCCCTTGATAGTCGTTCAAGTCACTGCTGTTCTGGCAATACAGGTCGCCGATCTGGCTGATCGCCGAGACGCCCAGGCCAATCAGGTCGCAATGGCCGTGGGTGGTGTAGCCCTGGAAATTGCGCTGCAGGGTCAGTTCTTCCTGGGCAACGGCCAGTTCGTCATCGGGCAGCGCGAAGTGGTCCATGCCTATGTAGCGATAACCGGCCTTGGTCAGTTGCTCGATGGTGCGCTCCAGCATCAGCAGCTTGGTTTCCGGGCTGGGCAGATCGGCGTTGTCGATGCGCCGCTGGGGCATGAAGCGTTCGGGCAGGTGGGCGTAGTTGAAGACCGACAAGCGATCGGGTTGCAGGCTGATGATTTCGTTGACGGTATGGGTGAAAGCGTCGAGGGTCTGTTTGGGCAGCCCGTAGATCAGGTCGATATTCACCGAACGAAATTGCAGGGTGCGTGCGGCTTCGACGATGGCGCGGGTTTCTTCCAGGCTTTGCAGGCGATTGACGGCACGCTGGACGGCCGGGTCCAGGTCCTGCACTCCCAGGCTGACACGGTTGAAACCCAGTTCGCGCAACAGGCCCATGGTAGACCAGTCGGCTTCCCGCGGGTCGATTTCGATGCCGTAGTCGCCTGAGTCGTCATCGAGCAGGTTGAAGTGGGTGCGCAGTTTCGTCATCAACTGGCGCAGTTCGTCGTGGCTGAGGAAGGTCGGCGTACCGCCACCGAAGTGCAATTGCTCGACCACCTGACCAGGGGCGAGGTGGCTGGCCAGCATCTGGATTTCCTGTTCAAGCCGCTGCAAGTAGGCCTGGGCACGACCCCGATCCTTGGTGACCACTTTATTGCAGGCGCAGTAGTAGCAAATGTTCGCGCAGAACGGGATATGAACGTACAGCGACAAGGGCCGCACGGCCTTGCGGCTGTCACGCAGGGCGTGAAGCAGGTCGAAGGCGCCGACTTGTGTGTGAAATTGCACTGCGGTCGGGTAGGACGTGTAGCGCGGTCCTGCCAGGTCGTAGCGGCGGATCAGATCTGAGTCCCAACGAATGGCGTCGAGCATGCGGGCATTCCCCCGGATAGGCTGGCAATGCGAGTGAGTCTACGGAGCTGTCTGTGGGCGGGTGTTGATGTGCGTCAAATACGCGCGCAGGGTGATCACAGGACTCTGTGTGTGCCGCTCAGTGCCCCATGAGCCAGTGCTGATGCGGGCCGGGCAGGGTCCACAGGCCGAACAGGATCACCAGCAGGCCACCGGCCATGCGGATACCGCGTTTGCGCAGCAGAGTCGTGGTGCGCTCGGCGGCCAGCCCGGTGGCGAGCAGCACGGGCCAGGTCCCCAGGCCGAAGGCGAGCATGAGCAAGGCGCTGTTCATGGCATTGCCCTGGCTGGCCGCCCACAGCAAGGTGCTGTAGACCAGCCCGCAAGGCAGCCAGCCCCACAGTGCGCCCAGCAGCAAGGCGCGTGGCAGGCTCGATACCGGTAGCAGGCGGGTTGCAACGGGTTGAATATGGCGCCAAAGGCCGCGCCCCAGGCTTTCGATGCGGGTCAGGCCGCTCCACCAACCCGCGAGGTACAGGCCCATGGCAATCAGCAGCAGGGCGGCGATGACCCGCATCGCCATGGCCAGCGGGCTGTTGGCCACGGCCCAGCCTGCCAGCCCGAGCAACAGGCCGGCGCAGGCATAGCTGAAGATGCGTCCCAGGTTGTAGGCCAGCAGCAGGCGAAAACGGCGGCTGCGTTGTTCTTTGGGAATGGCCAGGGTCAAGGCGCCCATCAGGCCGCCACACATGCCCAGGCAATGACCACCGCCCAGCAGGCCGAGAATCAGGGCGGACAGCAGCAGGGGAACGAGTTCAGGCATCGGGCTTTGTCTCGTCCTGCTTCAACGGCGTGCTCTTGCGCACGGCCTCATCCTGGGCGGCTTGATGGTTGGGGTCCTGATCGTCGAACAGAATGCTGTGGGCCGGACCTTCCATGTCGTCGTATTGCCCGCTGTCCACCGCCCAGAAAAACACATAGATCGCGATGGCGACCAGCAGCAGCGCTGCGGGGATCATGATGTAGAGCGCGGGCATAAAGCCTCCGGAACCGGCTGTCGAATGACGGACGCAGGCGCCTTGGTCGTGGGCAGACGGGTCAGGCGCAAGGCGTTGAGCACAACCGTCAGTGAACTGATGGACATGCCGACCGCCGCCCAGACAGGTGTGATCCAGCCCAGTGCCGCGAACGGCAGCATGAGGCCATTGTACAGCCCGGCCCACAGCAGGTTTTCGATAATCACCCGGCGAGTGCGTCGCGCCAGACTGAAGGCTTGCACCAGCACCTGCAAGCGATTGGACAGCAGCACCGCGTCGGCGCTGGTTTTCGCCAGATCCGTGGCCGAGCCCATGGCGATGCTGATATCGGCGGCGGCCAGCACTGGCACGTCATTGACGCCATCACCCAGCATCAGCACCTTGCGTCCCTGTTTGTGCAGTTTTTGCAGCATGACCAGTTTGTCGTCCGGGCGCAGGCCGCCGTGGGCTTCGTCGATGCCCAGGTCAGCGGCAACGCTGGCAACCATGGGGGAGGTGTCGCCGGACAGCAGCAGGGTTTTCCAGCCCCGAGCCTTGCAGGCCTGCACAAGCTGGCTGGCATCCTCGCGCAGTCGGTCATCCAGAACCAGCCATGCCAGCGGCGCTTGGGTATCGCCCAGCAGCAACCATTGGCCCGCTTCATCAGGCATGGCCGGAATCTCGCTGGCGCTCAGGGCGCAGACGAATCCCGGTTGGCCAATGCGCAGTCGATAGCTGCCGACGGTACCTTCCAGACCAAGGCCCGGTGTGCTGTGAACGTCTTCTGCGGCAAGTGGTGCGCGTCCGAATGCCCGGGCGATGGGGTGTTCCGAGCGGTTTTCCAGGGCGGCGGCCAGACTCAGGCAGGTATCGGCATCCAACTCGCCAAGGGGTTTGATGCTGCGCAGGGTGAGTCGGCCTTCGGTCAGTGTGCCGGTCTTGTCGAAAATCACCGTGTCGATCTGGTTCAGGCCTTCGAGCACATGACCGCGGGTCAGCAGCAGGCCGACTGTGTGCAAGGTGCCAGTAGCGGCGGTCAGGGCGGTCGGGGTTGCCAGTGACAGGGCGCAGGGGCAGGTGGCGACCAGCATCGCCAGGACAATCCAGAAGGCGCGGGCCGAATCGATCTGCCACCAGCACAGGCCGATGACGGCGGCGGCGATCAGTGAACCGAGCAGGAACCATTGGGCTGCGCGGTCGGCGATTTCTGCCAGCCGGGGTTTTTCCGTCTGGGCGCGCTCCAGCAGGCGCACGATGGCCGAGAGGCGGGTTTCATGGCCCAGCGCCTGGACATGAATCGTGAGCGCGCTTTCGACATTGAGCGTGCCTGCGGTCACGCTGTCGCCTGTGCTGCGCGGTTGCGGCAGGTATTCGCCGGTCAGCAGCGATTCATCGACGCTGGACTGGCCTTCCAGCACCTTGCCGTCTGCCGGGATGATTGCGCCTGGGTGTACCAGAATCCGGTCGTTCAGATGCAGTTCGCTGAGCAGGATGCGTTGGGTCTGGCCGTTATCGTCCAGCCGCAGGCAGGAGGCGGGCAGCAGGTTGATCAGTTGGGCGGTGGCGGCGGCAGTACGTTCCCGCGCACGCCGCTCCAGATAGCGACCCGCCAGCAGAAACAACGCAAACATGCCGGCCGCATCAAAATACAGCTCGCCGGTGCCGGTGATGGCCGTCCAGATGCCAGCCAGATAGGCGCCGCCTATGGCCAGCGACACGGACACATCCATGGTCAGGTGGCGAGTACGCAGGTCGCGCAGGGCTCCCCGAAAGAAGGGCGCGCAACTGTAGAAAATGATGGGGGTGGTCAGGAACAGCGCGACCCAGCGCAGAATGGTGTGCATCTCGGGGCTGAGGTCGATATTGAATTCCGGCCATGTGGCCATAGTCGCCATCATCGCCTGGAACCACAGCAGCCCCGCGACACCCAGTTGGCGCAAGGCCAGTCGGTTTTCTCTGGTCAGTTGCTCGGTGGCGCGATCAGGCTGGTAAGGGTGAGCGGCGTAGCCGATGTTGCGCAGTTCGCTCAGCAACTGGCTCAGTGGAAACTGGCTGTCAGCCCAGCGCACATGCAGGCGGTGGCTGGACAGATTGAGCTGCGCCTCGGCGACGGCGGGCAGGCTGCGCAGATGACGCTCGATCAGCCAGCCACAGGCCGCGCAACTGATGCCCTCCATCAGCAGCGTGGTTTCGGACAGCTCGCCTTCATGGCGCACGAAGGGTGCCTGCACATCGGGGCGGTCATACAGTGCCAGCTCATCCGCCAGTTGCGCAGGAAGGCTCTCGGGGTTGATCGAGGTGTCGCTGCGGTGGCGGTAGTAACTTTCCAGCCCTCCGGCGACGATGGCCAGCGCTACGGCCTGGCATCCCGGGCAGCATAGTTCGCGGGTTTCCCCGAGCACCACGGCAGTGAAGCGACTGCCCGCCGGCACCGGCAGCGCGCAGTGGTAGCAGGGTGTGGTCATGGTCTTTTAAGTGTTGCCAAGTCAGTTTGGTACCTGGGGAGGCAACTGCCATGCGTCCGATCTGCTCCCACCTCAATTCTTCCCTTGCAACGGTTCATCGCCCAGGTTCAGCGATGCAGTGTGGTTGACCTGCTCCTCCTCGAACAGACGCCAGGTCTGGCCGTTTTCGGTACCCAGCAGTTCAACGAAGCGACGGCCTTCGATCCTGTCCTGCAACTGGCCGATGTACCGGCCGGCTTCGGTCGGGCTGCGGGTCAGGAAGATACGACGGTCCTTGTCCGGCTGGGTCGGGGAGATCAGGTTCAGTTCCAGGCGCTCGGGCTGGCTGTTGCCGCTCAGGTGCAGCTCGGCTTCACCGGTCAGGTCGTCCAGATGGATGCTGGCGCGCACCTTTAGGGTCTGGGCCAGCAGTTCGCGGTTGAGCGAGCGGTTGATGCCTTTGCCAGCTTCGTAATAGTTGTCGTTGACCAGATTGTCCGGGTTATTCACGGCAATGGTCACCATGGACAGGCTCAGGGTCACCGAGCAGGCCAGGATGCCGATGATGATCCATGGCCAGCGGTGTCTGTACCAAGGACTTGAAGCGAGTGCGACTGACATGGCGGGTGTCCCTTAGCGTATTTGTGGGCCGATGAACCGGCTCCTGGCTTCGACATGGGTGTCACTGTTGTCGATGTCCTTGAGGATGAATGTCACCTCGTTGGTGCTCGACGGCATTTTCTCGGGCGCGCTGGACAGCTCTACCGCAATGCTGAGGATATCGCCTGCCGCCACCTTGAGTTCACGTCGGCCCTGCAGTTTCAGATCCGGCAGGCCGGTCGCATCGAGGATATAGGTGTGGTCGACCTGATCCTTGTTCATTACCTTCAGGCTGTAGACGTTTTCGATGCGGCCTTCGGCGTTTTCGCGGTACAGCACGCGGTCCTTGCTGACATCGAAACCCACCAGCGAGCGCATGAAGAAGGCGCTGGTCAGGAAGCCGATCATCAGCAGCAGAACCAGGGCATAGCCAATCAGGCGTGGACGCAGTTTGTGGGTGACCTGACCTGACAGGTTGTGCTCGGTGGTGTAGCTGATAAGGCCACGCGGGTAACTCATCTTGTCCATGATGGTATCGCAGGCATCGATGCAGGCCGCGCAGCCGATGCATTCGATCTGCAACCCTTCGCGGATGTCGATGCCGGTCGGGCAGACCTGAACGCACATGGTGCAATCGATGCAGTCGCCCAGGCCTTGGGCCTTGTAGTCCACATCTTTCTTGCGCGGCCCACGGCTTTCCCCACGACGCGGGTCGTAGGAAACGATCAGGGTATCCTTGTCGAACATGACGCTCTGGAAGCGTGCATACGGGCACATGTGAACGCACACCTGCTCGCGCAGCCAGCCTGCATTGCCGTAAGTGGCCAGGGTAAAGAAGCCGATCCAGAAATACGCCCAGCCATCGGCTTGCCCGGTGAACAGTTCGATCGTCAGGTCGCGTATGGGGGAGAAGTAGCCGACGAAGGTCAGGCCGGTCACGAAGCCGATCAGCAGCCAGAGGCTGTGCTTGGCGAACTTGCGCCCGAACTTGCTGGCGCTCATGGGGGCCTTGTCGAGTTTGATGCGCTGGTTACGGTCGCCTTCGGTGACCTTTTCACACCACATGAAAATCCAGGTCCAGACGCTTTGCGGGCAGGTATAGCCGCACCAGATTCGCCCGGCATAAACCGTGATGAAGAACAGGCCGAAGGCGCTGACGATCAGGATGCCTGACAGGAGGATGAAGTCCTGAGGCCAGAAGGTTGCGCCAAAGATGTAGAACTTGCGCTCCGGCAGGTTCCACCACACGGCCTGATGTCCGCCCCAGTTCAGCCAGACCGTGCCGAAATACACCATGAACAGGGCCAGCCCGCCCAGCATTCGCAGGTTGCGAAACCGGCCTTTGAACGCACGGGTATAGATGTTTTCCCGCGCTGCGTAGAGGTCAACGGTATTGCCGTCATTGTTGGGTGGCGGGGTGATGTTCTGTACGGGAATCCGGTTGTTCATTGGGGCGTCCCACGGCAGTGGAAAAATGCCACAGCCAGTACGTGCCGACTGAGGTCAAGAGCAGTTTCTTATGGCGTCCATGATACGCCTGCCCTTATACCCCAAGGCTGCGACCTTTGGTCGCGTTGGGTTCCTTCAGCGGTTCGTGTAAGTGACCTGGATCAATTGACAGGGTAATTAAAGTTGCCGGTCAGCGGGGTGCCGTTCGGTAAGGTGCCAGTTCTTCGTGCAACTGGCTGGCCCAGGGGTTGAGCACCGGGACGCCACAATGCTGGAAATCGTTGGTGTTGCGGGTCACCACTTTCATGCCATGAACCAGGGCGGTGGCTGCAATCAGTGCATCGCATTCGCTGCGCGGATCGGGAATGTGCAGCCGGGCACAGCGCTTGGCCACGGCGGTGTCCACGGCCAGGATTCGTCCGGCGAAAGCTTTCAATACGTGATGCTCCAGCCATGTGCGCAGCGCCGCGCCCTGGATGGGGTCACGGCGTTCGATGCGCAATATGCCTGTTTCCAGCTCCATGATCGTGATGGCCGAAATAAACAGGCTGGCGGCCGCCTGATCGTTTGCCCATCGGACCACATTCGTATCTGCGTTGCGCTTTCTGAGTTCGGATACCACATTGGTATCGAGCAGGAACATCAGGACAGGTCCACAGAGCGAGGCGTGAGATCGGGCCGTTGAAGCTCGAAATCGATATCCATGTCTTCAGGCATGATCAGCATGTCGACGATGCTGGCAGAGCTGCCGGTCAGTTTTCGATAGTCTTCGATGGAGAGCAGGACATGGGCAGGGCGACCTCTGTCGGTGATGAATACCGGCCCGTCGTTCGCAGCCTTCTTGGCTCCGCTGGTGTCCTGATTGAATTCGCGGCTTGAAAGCGTTGTCGTCATGAAGGTGACCTCCTGGAAGATGTAGATATGTTTCTATATTGCTGGCCCAAGCAGTCTAGTCGTGTAGAAACATGACTACAACAGAAATGTATTGTCCAAATGCAACAGCCCCGCGGGTTGAGGGCGGGGCTGTCTTGTCGAGCCGGTCACTGAGGTTCGGCGGGTTTTTCCTGGCGTGACAGGCTGTAGACATAAGCAGCCAGCAGGTGAACCTTGTCATTGCCCTGCGTTGCTTCCTGGGCTGGCATCTGGCCCTGACGCCCGTAGCGGATGGTCTGTTGCAGTTGCGCAAAGCTTGATCCGTAGATGAATGCGCTCGGGTGGGTGAGGTCTGGCGCGCCGAGCACTTGCATGCCTTTACCTTCCGGACCGTGGCAGGCTAAGCAATTGGTCGCAAATATCTTCTGTCCTGCCACCGGGTCGGCCTTGGCGTCCTCGGGCAGTTTTCGGCCGTCGAGCCGGGTCAGGATGTAAGCCGAAACGTCACGCACGCCTTGCTCGCCCACCACGTCACCCCATGCCGGCATCACCGCATGACGACCTTTGAGGATGGAGGTCTTGATGGTCTGCGGGTCGCCGCCCCAGCGCCAGTCGGCGTCGGTGAGGTTGGGGAAGCCGTAGGCGCCCTTGGCATCCGAGCCGTGGCAGACCGAGCAGTTGGAGGCGAAAAGACGACCGCCCATTTTCAGGGCCTGTGGGTCTTTGGCGACGTCCTCGATGGGCATCGCCGCGTATTTGGCGAACAGCGGCCCGAAACGGTTCTCGGCGCGGGCGATTTCCTTTTCCCATTCATGGACGCCGGTCCAGCCTTGCTGGCCATCCGAAAACTGGCGCTGTTTTTCGTTGTCCGCATAGGTGTAACCGGGCAGCAGGCCTTTCCAGTTGCCCAGGCCCGGATACAGCGCCAGATAGCCCAGAGCGAACACGATGGTGCCCACGAATAGCATGAACCACCAGCGAGGCAGCGGGTTGTCGTATTCCTCGATGCCGTCGAAGGAGTGGCCTACGGTTTCTTCGGTCTCATCATTGCGCTGGCCTTTGCGGGTGGCCAGCAGCAGCCAGGTCAGGGCGAAAATGGTACCCAGGGTCAGGACCGTTACATACAGGCTCCAGAACGTGGTCATTCTTTGTTGCTCCCGGAATCGCTGGCTTGCTGCTTGAGCTGTTCGATGGCTTGCGGGTCGTCTGCGAACGGCAGCAGGGTCGCGTCGTCGAACTCAGCCTTGCGCCTCGGGCTGAAGACCCACAGTGCCAGCCCGATGAAAGCCACCATCACCACCAGTGTGCCCAGGCCTCGAATCATTCCGATATCCATTGTGCTCACCGTTTGCTCTTGATGATGGTGCCCAGGCCTTGCAGGTAGGCCACCAGTGCGTCCATTTCGGTCTTGCCTTTCACGGCGGCCTCGGCACCCGCGATGTCTGCATCGGTATAGGGCGTGCCGAGGGCGCGCAGGACTTCCATCTTTTTGGCGGTTTCCTTGCCATCGAGTTTTTTCTCGACCAGGAAGGGGTAAGCCGGCATTTTCGATTCGGGCACCACATTGCGCGGGTTGTACAAGTGAGCGCGATGCCAGTCATCCGAGTAGCGTCCACCGACGCGGGCCAGGTCCGGACCGGTACGCTTGGAGCCCCACAGGAACGGGTGATCCCAGACGCTTTCGCCCGCCACCGAATAATGACCATAGCGCTCGGTTTCGGCGCGAAACGGGCGGATCATCTGCGAATGGCAACCCACACAGCCGTTGGCGATATACACGTCGCGGCCTTCGAGTTCCAGGGCGGTGCGCGGTTTCATGCCTTCGACCGGCTTGTTGGTCACGTCCTGAAAGAACAGCGGCACGATCTGGGTCAGGCCGCCGATGCTCACGGCAATGACCATGAAGAAGGCCAGCAGGCCAATGTTCTTTTCGAGTACTTCATGTTTCATCAGTGAGCTCCCACGACAGCGATCCGGGCTGCGGCTTCGGCTTCTTTCGGATCGGAGGCCCGGACGGTACGCCATACGTTCCAGGCCATCAGCAACATGCCGCTGGCGAAGATCGCACCGCCGATCATGCGCACGACATAGCCCGGATGGCTGGCCTGTAGCGCTTCGGCGAAGGCGTACGTGAGTGTGCCGTCGTCATTGATCGCCCGCCACATCAGGCCCTGGGTAATGCCGTTGACCCACATGGATGCGATGTAGAGCACCGTGCCGATGGTGGCGAGCCAGAAGTGGGCGTTGATCAGGCCGATGCTGTGCATCTGCTGACGACCGAAGACTTTCGGAATCATGTGATAGACAGCGCCGATGGAGATCATGGCGACCCAGCCCAAAGCACCGGCGTGGACGTGGCCGATGGTCCAGTCCGTGTAATGCGACAGCGAGTTCACCGTCTTGATGGCCATCATCGGACCTTCAAAGGTGGACATGCCGTAGAACGCCAGGGATACCACCAGGAAACGCAGGATCGGGTCGGTGCGCAACTTATGCCAGGCACCGGAGAGGGTCATCATGCCGTTGATCATGCCGCCCCAGCTCGGGGCCAGCAGAATGATCGACATCACCATGCCCAGCGACTGTGCCCAGTCCGGCAGGGCGGTGTAATGCAGGTGGTGCGGACCGGCCCAGATGTACAGGGTGATCAGCGCCCAGAAGTGCACGATGGACAAACGATACGAATAGATCGGCCGCTCGGCCTGCTTGGGCACGAAGTAATACATCATCCCCAGAAAGCCCGTAGTCAGAAAGAAGCCCACCGCGTTGTGGCCGTACCACCACTGGATCATGGCGTCGGTCGCACCCGCGTACGCCGAGTAGGATTTGAACAGGCTCACCGGCAACGAGATATGGTTGACGATGTGCAGCATGGCGGTCACCAGAATAAAGGCGCCGTAGAACCAGTTGCCGACATAGATGTGTTTGGTATTACGTCGGGCGATGGTGCCGAAGAACACTACGGCGTAGGTGACCCAGACAATGGCCAGCAGAATAGCAATCGGCCATTCGAGTTCGGCGTATTCCTTGGTGGTGGTGTAACCCATGGGCAGGGTGATGATTGCGCTGACGATCACCGCTTGCCAGCCCCAGAAGGTGAAAGCGGCCAGGCCATCTGAAATCAGCCGTGTCTGGCAGGTTCGCTGCACCACGTAATAAGAAGTGGAAAACAGTGCGCAGCCACCGAAAGCGAAGATCACAAGGTTAGTGTGCAGCGGTCGCAGGCGCCCGAATGTGGTCCATTCCATATCAAGATTCAGGCTTGGCCAGACCAGCTGCGCGGCAATGAAAACGCCGAGCCCCATGCCGACGATCCCCCAGACTACCGTCATGATGGCGAACTGGCGTACCACCTTGTAGTTATAAGCGGTCGGGCTGATTGCTGTGCTCATTTGCAGAGTTCCACGGTGCAGTATTTATGGATATTCAGAAGGCCACGAACTTGCCCTCGGCAGAGGCCGGGCAAGTATTTGCACTGAAACGATGGCCCTTTGAGGCAGGTTCCAGAAACACCGGAACACAGCCGACGCAGACCGAAAAAGGCGGGATGGACAGGTCGATGACACATGCCGACAAATGCGCGAAGCATTCACTTCCCATGACCTGTGGCCAGCTAATGCCAGTCCACTGCGGGCAAGCTTAGTCGTGAAAGGCGGGCATGGGAAGCCGAGAGAGAGAGGGCTGCAAGGAGGTGAGAGAATTCCGCACCCCGTTGCAGGGTGCGGAATTCAGTGGTGCTCCGGGAGGCGTTGTTACTGTGACTGCTTTTCCCTGCGCTCGAGTTGATCAGGACTCTGAGAAAGGCTGTACACATACGCGGCCAGCAATTGCACTTTGTCATTACCCAGCAAATTGGCCTGAGCAGGCATATGACCCTGTCGACCCAGTCTGATGGTCTGTTGCAGCTGTGCAAGGCTGGTCCCGTAAATAAAACCGCCCGGTTGCGTAAGGTTCGGGGCGCCCATAGCTTCGACGCCTTTACCTGCAGCACCATGACACGCTACGCAGGTCGAGCTGAATATTTGCTGTCCGGCAGACAGATTGGCCGTGTCATCGGCCGGCAGCGGCAGACCGGCCAGAGAGTGGCGAACATAGGCTGCGACGTTCTTGACGCCTTCTTCACCGATGACCTGACCCCAGCCCGGCATGGCGGCGACCCGGCCCAGCATGATGCTGTTCTTGATAGTGTCGACATTGCCGCCCCAGCGCCAGTTGGTGTCGGTGAGGTTCGGGAAGCCATAGGCACCCTTGGCATCCGAGCCGTGGCAGACCGAACAGTTGGAGGCGAACAGGCGGCCGCCCATTTTGAGTGCCTGCGGGTCCTTGGCGACTTCCTCTACCGGCATGGCGGCGAATCTGGCAAAGATGGGACCGAATCGGGCGTCGGCCCGGTCCATTTCCTTTTCCCATTCATGGGCGCCGGTCCAGCCGTTTTCGTAACCGGGCAGGATGCCTTTCCAGTTGCCCAGGCCCGGGTAGAGGATCAGATAGCCGACCGCGAACACCAGAGTGCCCGCGAAGAGCATGAACCACCATTGCGGCAACGGATTGTCGTATTCCTCGATGCCGTCGAAGCTGTGGCCCATGGTCTGGTCGGTGCTGCCCTTGGTTTCGCCTTTGCGTGTGCCGATCAACAGCCAGGTCAGCCCGATCAGGCTGCCGAGGGTCAGCACGCAGATATAGGTGCTCCAGAAGGTGGTCATGGCTGGTTACTCCGCACGACAGGTTGCTCCATTTCAGGTTTCGCGTCAGTGCCTGTTGCTTGAGGCTCGTCGGCAAAGGGCGCCATGCGAGCCTCGGCGAAATCCGGGTTGCGTTTGCTGCTGGACACCCACAGGGACATCCCGATGAAGGCGATCGCCACGATCAAGGTGCCGAGGCCGCGCAAGTCTTGAATATCCATGGCTCACCTCTTGCTCTTGATGGAAGTGCCGAGCACTTGCAGGTAGGCCACCAGTGCGTCCATTTCGGTCTTGCCCTTGAGGCTGGCAACTGCACCGGAGATATCGGCATCGGTATAAGGCACACCCAGGGTGTGCATGGCGCGAATCTTGGCTTCGGTATGGCTGCTGTCCACTTGCTGGGTGACCAGCCACGGGTAAGCAGGCATTTTCGATTCCGGCACGACGTTGCGCGGGTTGTACAGATGGGCGCGGTGCCAGTCATCCGAGTAGCGTGCGCCCACCCGGGCCAGGTCCGGACCGGTGCGCTTGGAGCCCCACAGGAACGGGTGATCCCAGACGCTTTCGCCCGCCACCGAGTAGTGACCATAACGCTCGGTCTCGGCACGGAACGGACGGATCATCTGCGAGTGGCAACCGACGCAGCCTTCACGGATATAGATGTCGCGGCCTTCGAGTTGCAGGGCGGTGTAGGGCTTCATGCCTTCGACCGGCTTGTTGGTCACGTCCTGGAAGAACAGCGGCACGATCTGGGTCAGGCCCCCGATACTGACGGCCAGTACCATCAGGATCATCAGCAGCGTGACGTTCTTTTCGATCACTTCATGTTTCATGGTCAGTTCCTCAGGCCATCTGCGCGGCAGCGGTGGCTTCGGCCGGGCTATAGGCCCGCACGGTGCGCCAGGTGTTGTAGGCCATCAGCAACATGCCGACGAAGAAGATGGCGCCTCCGGCCAGGCGGACGATGAAGCCTGGATGGCTGGCCTGCAGTGCTTCGACGAAGGAGTAGGTGAGGGTGCCGTCCTCGTTCACGGCGCGCCACATCAGGCCTTGAGTGATGCCGTTGACCCACATCGAGGCGATGTACAACACCGTGCCGATGGTGGCGAGCCAGAAGTGCGCGTTGATCAGGCCGATGCTGTGCATCTGCTGGCGACCGAAGACTTTCGGAATCATGTGATACAGCGCACCGATGGAAATCATCGCCACCCAGCCAAGGGCGCCGGCGTGGACGTGCCCGATGGTCCAGTCGGTGTAGTGGGACAGGGCGTTGACGGTCTTGATGGCCATCATCGGACCCTCGAAGGTCGACATGCCGTAGAACGCCAGGGACACCACCAGAAAGCGCAGGATCGGGTCGCTGCGCAACTTATGCCAGGCGCCTGAGAGGGTCATCATGCCGTTGATCATGCCGCCCCAGCTCGGGGCCAGGAGAATCAGCGACATAACCATGCCTAGCGACTGCGCCCAGTCCGGCAGGGCGGTGTAATGCAGGTGGTGCGGACCGGCCCAGATGTACAGGGTGATCAGTGCCCAGAAATGCACGATGGACAGGCGATAGGAATAGACCGGACGTTCGGCCTGCTTGGGCACGAAGTAATACATCATCCCCAGAAAGCCCGCCGTCAGGAAAAAACCTACCGCGTTGTGCCCGTACCACCACTGCACCATCGCATCGGTTGCACCGGCGTACAGCGAGTAGGACTTGGTCAGGCTGACCGGAATTTCCAGGTTGTTGACGATGTGCAGCAGCGCTACGGTCAGGATGAAACCGCCGAAAAACCAGTTGCCGACATAGATGTGTTTGGTGGTGCGCTTGGCCACGGTGCCGAAGAACACGATTGCATAGGCGACCCAGACCACGGCGATCAGGATGTCGATCGGCCATTCCAGTTCGGCGTACTCTTTTGAGGTCGTAAAACCCAGGGGCAGGCTGATAGCGGCCAGGACGATTACCAGTTGCCATCCCCAGAACGTGAAGGCAGCCAGTTTCGGCAGAAAAAGTCGGGTCTGGCAGGTGCGCTGCACAGAGTAGTAAGAGCTGGCGAACAGTGCGCAACCACCAAAGGCGAAGATGACCGCGTTGGTATGAAGTGGACGCAAGCGACCAAAGCTTGTCCACGGCAGGTTGAAGTTGAGCTCAGGCCAAACCAGTTGGGCGGCCAGAAAAACGCCGAGGCCCATCCCGACAATTCCCCAGATCACCGTCATAATGGCGAACTGGCGAACCACCTGATAGTTATAGGCGGTACTGTTAGTTGTGTTCATTTAGGTGTGTATCCCATCCAGCTTGGTCGGGGCCATTACGCACGGTTATAGCTCCGGGTTATTGGCAGACTCATCAGAAGCGAGGCAAGCATGGGCATTGGGCAAGAGGCCGGTATTGACAGGGATCAATGCGTACAACTGGCACGGGACAACGGCTGGCTCTGGACGGCGGCGCAGCCGGGAACGGGGGATGGCAAGGCAACGCTGATTCTGGCCCATGGTGCCGGTGCGCCCATGGACAGCGATTTCATGAATGACATGGCTGCACACCTTGCTGCACAGGGCGTCAGCGTCATGCGCTTCGAGTTTCCCTACATGGCTCAGCGACGACTCACGGGGGGTAAACGTCCGCCCAATCCACAGGCTCAGTTACTCGATTGCTGGCGTCAGGTGCATGAGCGTGTGCGACCTCATGTCGCTGGGCGTCTGGCCATCGGTGGTAAGTCCATGGGCGGGAGAATGGCCAGTCTGATCGCCGATGAATTGCAGGTCGATGCGCTGGTGTGCCTTGGTTATCCGTTCTATGCCGTGGGCAAACCCGAAAAGCCTCGGGTGGCGCACCTTGCCGATCTGCATACGCGGGCTCTGATCATTCAGGGCGAGCGCGATGCGCTGGGTGATCGCGAAACGGTGCAGGGTTATGAATTGTCGGCGTCGATCAATGTGCATTGGCTGCCGACCGCCAACCATGATCTCAAGCCCTTGAAAGTGTCAGGGTTGAGCCACGAGCAATGTCTGGTGGAATCGGCTCGGCAGATTGCAGGGTTTCTGGCCTGATCAAGTGCAGTACACATCGAAACAGCCTTCCGTGACCTCGAAATCAACCGCCGAGATACTGAAACTGAACACCCCTTGCAGACGCTGGTTTTGCCGGTCGACCTCGATCAGGGTGAAAGTACCGTCCTGAAAGTGCGCAGAGTGATAAATGACGCTCTGCCAGTGCGGGCTCTCGTTGTAGACCACTTTGATGCGCTCATTGCCCGGCAGGTTGTAAGTGCCGGGTTCCAGGTCCTTGTCGAAGAACAGGCCGATGCTGGTCCGCTTGTGGCCGACCTTGCCGTCGGCGATGATTTTCCAGATCCAGTGGCTGGGTGCCTGTGAAAGCTCCGGGCGCAGGGTCAATCTGCCCAGCAGGGATGAAACCAGTAGCGGTTGCCTGTTGACACAGACCTTGAAGCTGCCTTCGCAAGAGGGCGGGCGCACGAAGCGTCTGGAGGGAATGACGGGGTGGCGCATGGTCTGGCTCTTGAAACGTGACGCGCATGGAGAGATAAAAAGAGGGCGTTACGCTGTCAGGTAACGCCCTGAATGTTTCAGCTATGCCCTTATCGGATAGCGACGCCAAGACTGGCATTATGATGCAGCAATTTGAAGTCTGCGCCTGTGACCAGATTTTTCACGTAGTACCATTTCCAGCCCACGATGTTGGTCAGGGCAACCGTGCTGGACCAGTAATTGCCATTGCCCATCGGCCAGCTTCTGCCGTAGGTGCTGTGGATTTCCTTGAGCTCATAGATGGAAGGGATACGCGCGCCTTGTGCCTCGGCTGCAGCCGCCATCTTTGTGAAGGAACCTGCGCCAATACCCAGGCAATGAATCACGCCGGTAACGGTGACCTGATAGCTTTTCATGGCCCCCAGGCTGTCCGTGACCGAAATGATTGCCGTGCCTTTGCCTCGTGCCGAAGTCAGGCCGTTGCCGTCCACCTTGGCTACCAGCGGATCACTTGAGCGATAGGTGTAAGGCGCCTGCCCGCCGCTGGCCGTGCGCTGGACGGTCGTGTCTGACGGCATGGCCGGCAGCAGATCGGGATAACCCGGCAACAGATAGACCTTGCCTTTGAGGACCACCGGTGAGGTATCGAACTCCAGTTCCTTGCTGATCTTCAGCCACAGCGTCGAAGACAGGGCCGCTGTACCTGAGCGGGTGACGGTGTAGGTGACGGTCGCTGCATCGCTGGCCACGATCAGGGCTTTGGCGATGGTGAATTGCAGCTCGGTATTGCCGCCCACAATCTGTGAGGGTGTGTCGTAAGCCGTTGCACCTCGCCAGTTGACCACCACGCTATCGCCGGGGCTCATGCCTGTGTAGGACACACGAACGGTTGCACCGGAGTCCGGGATTCTTGAGGGAATCACCACACCATCGGCACCGACGGTGTCCATGGTGGGAGCCGGCAGCTCTATGCGCGCATCAAGAACCTTCAGAGCCAGGGTTGCGGATTGTTGCACCGTGCCGTTGAGGCGGTTGACGGTATAAGACACCGCGACGGTCTGGCCGGCATTGGCATTGACCAGCGCTGCTGCAAACACAAGCTCCTGGACTTTGCCCACATCGGCAGCCGTGATGATCTTCTCTCTGATATCGCTGCCTTTTGGCCCTTGCCACTGCGCCGTGATCCGCTCGCCTGCGGCAAGGTTGGCGCTGGTGCCGATCTGTACAGTGGCCCCATTGATCGTATTGGCCGGGTCGAGGACGTCGCCATTGGCTTCCTTTACGATCGGGACGGGCAGTACCGGCAGTACCGATAGCTGCAGCTTGACGAGCCTGGCTTGCGAGTTCATGGACAGATTGCCCGCCTGATCGGTCACCGTGTAGTAGACCGGTGCCTCGATATCGCCAATGGTTTCCAGGAACGACCTGACGAAATCCACATTCACCCGCTGCAGCCCCATATCGTCCTTGTTGACCATGGTGATTGGGCCGGGAACCTCATTCCAGTAAGTGCGAATGACATCGCCTTCCTTCATGCCGTTGTAACTGGCAATGCTGCCTCTGAGCACGTTATGCACGTTTTCCAGCTCATCGGAAGTCAGCCCGTCGTCAACGAAGGCGGGGAACAGGATGGGGCCTAACTGTGGATTGCCGGGGGCGGTTCGGTCGATTTCAAGGCGTGTTGCCTTGGATGTGTCCATTACTTGGCTTTCCGGGTTCGCCGTTTCATAGGCAACCTCGTGTACACCTTCGGTCAGCAGAGCAACAGGGATCTCAAGTGTTAACTCATCGCCTGGCAGATGACTGTCCAGAATCGGTTTCTTGGGGCCAACTGTCATGTCATTCCATAGCAGTTGGTAGGTATAGCCTGGCCGTGCACCTTCCCAAACCTTGAGCTTTACAATAACGGGCCTGTCGAGAAATTCGATGGGCAACACTCCGTTTTCGAGTGCGGCAGGAATTTCCGGTGCTTCAAGCTCTCCTGTTCTACGAGGAGATATAGACGTATTCATATTTACTTCCTTTATTTTATAGCGTGCGGATGGCTCACGATACTTATTGGAAAGGAGGAATCGGGCAGGTCGGTTGAACCGAATCGAGCATGTTCACCGGCGCACGTGTAACTTTTGAAGTAACAGCACTCTGATTACTGCCCGCTGGCGGTTCAACGCGGAAACTGGCCTCTGCAAAACCGGTGCAGAGAATACGAAGGTTACGGTCGGGGACCGTGAAGGTATAACCGTTCGCTACATCATTTTTATCCAGTGTCCGGTCGGCGGTATAGTTCGATGCATCAATCGGGTTATTGTTTTTATCAAAACCCTTGAAGGTCAAGAACAGTGTCTGGCCTTCGTCGATATTGATATAAGGCGCAATGTGCAGGTCTGCCCCATTGGGGTTGAGAATCGGGGCAATGAAACCCACGTCATTAAGTTTGAAGGGCGGGCCATCAAGACCTTCAGAGCCACCCGGAAGTTCTTCCTTGGACCTGACCGTCACAAGTTGCACCGGGCACTTTACAGGGTTGGGATTCCCGGCACGTGTCACCGTGTAATGCACAGGAATTTCCGCACCGGTTCCTTGTGCCCTCATGATTGCATTATCGATCGGAACAAGAAGGTCCCGTGCGGCAGCGATATCCGTTGCCCTGATTTGATACCATTGGAGCTTTTGTTGATCTCCCCAGAACAGATTCAGGTTATCGCTGATAGCAAAGCCGGTATTCCACTTCACGACCCCCAGGGCATTGAGTTCATAGTCTTCTTCGTCAATGAAGTTGTCCGTGGTGTTGGGGCTTTCCACGCTGGTGCCCTGGACGATAAAGGTTTCCAGCGGTGTTGGAACCGGCAGCGTCAGGAAAACATCAATGGTACTGCTCAGGGAAGTACCTGCCAGGTCCAGTTGACGTGTAACTTCGTAGAAGACTTGCACGCTGCCCACAGGGTTTTGATTGAGTGTCTCGTAGGGAATACGTAACGAAAGCACAATGTCTTCGTTCTCGTTACCCGGTGGAAGAGCGACCGGAACCAGTGGATTATTCTGCCCCCAGAACAACCTGATCATGTCAAAAGGGCTGGCACCCGGATACTTGGGAATATCCACCTGAACGCCTGCCTGCGCTTCTGCATAATCGATCAGGGTTCCTACTCCGGGGTCGATGATCGGAGCCGGGAAGTTGGCCGGAATATCCTGCAGCTTGAGGGTTATGGGCACAGGATTTGAGTCGATGGACGCGTTGCCTGCCCGGTCGAAAACCTTGTATTTGACCAGTTGTTCCGTTTCTCCCAGGCTTTCCAGAAAGGCACGGGTAAAGGTAATCGCAACCCTGTCCAGGCCCATGTCATCTTCAGTGACGGTGGCTTGCGGGCCAATAGTCGTGCCCCAGTAAGTCTGGACCACATCATGCTTTGCCATGCCGGTGTAGCCGGCAATCTGAACGTCCAGCTTCCCGCCCAGTTGCGCAAGTTCGGCCGCGGTCAACCCATTCTGTACTTCCGGGGGAAACAGGATGGCGCTGAGTTCCGGTTTTCCGGGAGCGGTCAGGTCAATCACCAGATTGAATATATTGGATTCGTTTCTGACCTGACTCTCTGGGTTAAATGTCTGGTACTGCAGGGTATGTGTCCCTTCGGTCAATAGACCGACAGGAATTTCCAGCGTCAGAGGATCGCCAGGTCGGTGAGTACCCAGAATCGGTTTTTCGGGGCCTACTGTTTCTCCGTCCCAATGGAGTGAATAGGTGTAACCCGGTTGAGCGCCTGCCCATACCTCCAGATCTACAATGACCGGTTTAGTCAATTCGGATATTGGTAAAAGCCCGGGCGTATCTTCGTCATGAAAAGCGACGGCTACATCCGGAGCTTTCAGGCTATCATCTTGTTCACGAGCGTTTTTGTCAGCAATGATGATGGGGAGTTGCGGTTGATGTTGCATGCTTGTTTCCTTGAAATAATTTTAAAATAAGCCCTGTAGGCGTTTTCGTATCAGGGACAATCTGCCAGCTGAAAAGATGATATTGGCCAATGGATTCTCTAGCTGCGGAACTGACGTAATCGATTTTTTTGGTGTTCGTCAATGGGGGTGGTAGATATTTTTACGGTGTTAAAGGTTTTTTCTGGTTGTGAACTAGAGGCTGTAGGAAATTCTGTAGGATAAATGTTTTGTGTGTTTGGGAATGCTCCTACTTTTGTGCTTGGGTGTTCCGGGTTTTTAGATGCGGTCTGATAAGTAACTCTCCTGCTTCCATATTCGGGAGTATGAAAGGTGCTTTATAGAAAAAGTGTGGAAGAAAAGAAAAAGGTCTTGTCTACGGTTGTGTTTCTGGGGGCGATGGCTGCGCTGGAAGTTATAGCTGATGACGAGGTTGTCTGGGTGAATGTTGCAGGCCATGGGGCCATGGCTACTATTCCGGTAGATGGTCGAGAGGAAACGGTAGATTCCTCCACGCCCGTTCATTCTTATTCTGTAAACCGTAATGGGCTACTGAATGTTCTGAGTGGTGGTGTGGCAGATCATGTACTGGTTGATAACTCCAGGTTGGTGGTCAACTACGGAACAGTGAATAGTGGCGTCGATGCCACTGACAGTCGGATTACTCTGGATCATGCAATTGTCAGAAATGATAAGGGTGTCGGCATGTCACTCGGAACCCGAGAGATAGGTGTCAATCCGGGAACCTGGGCCAAGATAGACGACAGCGATATATCCGGCCTCGGCTATGGCATAGGCTTGAGCCAGCTAAGTCGGCTTGAAATGAGTAATACCAGGGTCTATGGCGCGGTTTCGGCCGATGGCAGGTACGCGGAAGGGCTGCTCGTGTCAGGAGGCGATGCGGTCATTACGGGATCAAGCCATATTCGCGGTGATAGAAATGGCATCAGAATCATTGAGGGGGTGTTTATCCCTGGTAATGGCAATGCCGGTGTCACCAGCACTGCTGTGATCGATCATTCGATCATCGAAGGAATCAATGGCGCAGCGATCAGGATCGACAAGTCGGATCAGTTTGGTGCGATCGTCGATATAGCCGTCCAGAATGGCTCAACCCTGCTTTCCGGCAACGGTAACCTTCTGGAGGTCGCTGACCGCAGTACGGCTAATTTCAAGGTCGACAACAGCAACCTTACCGGCAATTTGATTGCCGATGACAGCAGCACCTTGAACGTCACCTTGCAGAATCAGGCACAGCTCACAGGCGACATCATCAATGGCAATAGCCTGGCTGTTGATTCTGGTGCCCACTGGCAAATGGTCGGTGACAACTCGGTCGAGTCACTGAGCATGGACCGCGGTGGCGTGAGTTTTGGCGAGGACGGGTTTCATACCTTGTCGTTGGGCGAGCTGTCCGGGAATGGTTTCTTTGGTATGCGAGTCGATCTGGACAACGGTGTCGGGGATCTGCTCGAGGTGAACGGACAGGCCAATGGCGAGTTCGGGTTGCGGGTCCACAACACCGGAGTCGAGGTGGTATCGCCTGATATGGAGCCCTTGAAGGTCGTACATACCGAAGGTGGCAATGCCCAGTTCAGTCTGATCGGCGGTCGGGTCGACCTTGGGGCGTATTCCTATCTGCTGGAGCAGCAGGGCAACGACTGGTTCATTGTTGGCAGCAACAAGACCATCAGCCCTTCAACCAGTGCCGCTCTGGCGCTGTTCAATGCTGCGCCGGTTATCTGGATGAGCGAGTTGTCGACCTTGCGCAGCCGCATGGGCGAGGTGCGTGCCAGCGGCCAGGGAGGCGGATGGATGCGTGCCTATGGCAATCGCTTCAATGCCACCACCAGTGATGGTGTCGAGTATCAGCACAAGCATCAGGGTTTGTCGCTGGGGGCCGATGCGCCGCTTGAGGTCAGCCATGGTCAGTTATTGCTGGGTGTCATGGGTGGCTATAGCACCTCCGATCTGGACCTGAATCGTGGCACTACGGGCAAGGTCAGCAGCTACTATGTCGGCGCCTATGGCACCTGGCTGCTGGATGACGGGTACTACCTGGACGGTGTACTCAAGTTCAACAGCTTCCGTAACAAGTCCGATGTCGCCATGAGTGATGCCAGCAAAGCCAAGGGGGATTACACCAATACGGGAGTCGGTGCATCGGTGGAGTTCGGACGGCATATCGCGCTGGCCGATGATTACTTCCTGGAGCCTTTCGCCCAACTGGCCAGTGTTGTCATTCAGGGCGATCAGTACCGCATGGACAATGGCTTGCAGGCGAAGAACAGCGATACCCAATCGGTTCTGGGCAAGGTCGGCAGTTCGGTGGGACGTAATATCGCGCTTAGGGATGGCGGCGTGCTGCAGCCTTACTTGCGTGTCGCGGTGGCTCAGGAGTTTTCCCGCAGCAATGACGTCAAGGTCAACGACTCGCGCTTCGATAACAACCTGTTCGGTTCACGCGCCGAGCTGGGGGCGGGTGTTTCGGTTTCACTGTCAGAGCGGCTGCAACTGCACACTGATTTCGATTACATGAAAGGCAAGCATGTCGAGCAACCCTGGGGAGCCAACGTAGGATTGCGACTCTCGTTCTGAGTGTTCCCCGTCAATCGAGCCCCGGTGAGCGATCACCGGGGGCTTTTTTCATTTGCCCGGGTGACGACGTTTCATGCTGCGTTTGCGGCGGCGCTGTCTGGACGTGAGCGGCGCATGCTTGTTGACCATCACGCGCAGAACAGGCGAGGTGCCGATCAAATGGCTGGCGCGGTGTATTTCATAATAAATATCCACGGGGCCGTATTGGGGGTGGGGAATCAGGTTGTAGGTAATGCACAGGATCCGCACGACCGTGCTGCTACCCAAAGGATGAAGCAGTGGCGTTGAGGATTGATGCAGGCCCCAGTGGAAGACGAGGAGGTCTTCACGCTGCATCAGGGGCGAGTAGGGGATATGAATGGATATACCGGCATGAATCTGTTCGCAGGTAATCGCATCCGTATTGATGCCCGGCACTATCGGTGCCTTGAGGCTGGACGATATATCAGGTTGTCCCGGCAAGGCTGTTGTTTTATGGGTGGGGGGCAGTATGTCGTCTTGAGTCGGTTTGTCCATGGGGGTGCCTGTATGAAAGTTTTAATGTTCGGGATAAGGTCGCTGTGGTGTATGGCCATTAAAAATACAGGCAGAAATTTGGTCAAACGGGTGGCCTGGTTGATGCCGGAGTAGGGTCTTTGATGATGTGCTGTTACAAATAAAGTTTCAGAGCAGACGGGGCGCCGGTAGTGGCGCGTAATAGAGAGTGACGTGTGGCTTCAAGAAAGCGCATGCTTGAAATTATTTGAAATAAGTTGCGATTGCAATTAGAGGGTTATTGTGAATTTTGATCGCTTTTTAAGATGCATGGAAACTACATACATCTCTATCAGAAAAGCCCTTCTAAAATATTTTATGGCTGTAAATTCAAATGAATTTATGCTCCTCGTTTCAATGCTTGAATGCGTGTGGTTTTTGAGGGGCGGCACAAGGCTCAGGTTGCTTCAGGCGCTCAGACTCAAGGGTTTCGTATGCCGGTCGTGGCCGGGAGTATGAAAAAATAGTTGGGCATGCAGCGAACTCTTTGAAGAAAACAGCATCATATCAATGTGCCACTTCGGCATCTCGCATGGAACTTGGATCATGGCTGGTTTCTTCAAAATCCCTCGTGCTGTTTCCCGTGTTCGCGTTCTTGCTTTATTGATTACCGGCCTGGCGTTTTCACAGGCCAACGCAGCGGTTGAGATCAATCCTTCCCGTGCCAGCAGTACCGATAATATCGTGACCAGCTTTACCGATTACGGAAGAGGAACTGCCTTGCGTAATTCGGATTTTACAGTGGGTAATATTCAGGAGATAAGGACGGGCACGAACAGTAATACCCGTGAACTGGAAAGTTTGAAGAAGATTGTCGAGGAGCAGGCCAAGGCCATTGAAGAACTCAAGCGCAATAGCAAGACTTCTGCTTCAAGCAGTAGCTCCAGTGATAGCGAAATTTCCACTCTCAAACGCAAAGTTGATGAGCAGAGTCGCAGCATCGATAAGTTTGAGGGGCAGGTGAATGACTTGAAACGTAGTTCAGGATCAAGTAGCAGCTCCAGCTCCAGTGAACTGTCCAGCCTCAAGAGCAAGGTCGATGAGCAGGGGCGCGACGTGGCCAGGCTTGAGGGGCAGGTGAATGACTTGAAGCGTAGCTCTGGGTCAAGTAGCAGCTCCAGCTCAAGTGAGCTGTCCAGCCTCAAGCGCGATCTCAGCAGTCAGCAGAGTGAGTTGAGTAATGTGAAGCGCTCCCTCGATGACCTTTCCCGCAAAGTGAAATAAGGTCGCACTGTTTCAATCTTCGTAAAAAAGCCCCGGTCAATCAGCATTGACCGGGGCTTGTCTGTTGCCGTGCGGGCTTAACGATTGAAGCGCTCAACCAGCGAGTATTGCGAGTTGGCCGTATCGGTCAGCTCGGAGCTGAGCACTGCCGAGCGATGGGCCTCATCGGAGGTCTGGTCGGCCAGCTCGGCAATGGTGGAGATGTTGCGGCTGATCTCTTCGGCGACCGAGCTTTGCTGCTCTGTGGCGGTAGCGATCTGGGTGGCCATCTCGGTGATGTTGGCGACCGCTTCGCTGATGCCCACCAATGCCTCGTCTGCTTCCAGCACCCGCGCAACGCCTTCCTCGGCCTGACGGTGGCCGGAGTTCATGGTCTGCACGGCATTGTTGGCCGTCTGTTGCAGTTTGGCGATCAGGCCATGGATCTGTCCGGTGGACTCCGTGGTGCGCTGTGCCAGTTGACGCACTTCATCGGCAACCACGGCAAAGCCACGACCCATCTCTCCGGCGCGTGCAGCCTCGATGGCAGCGTTGAGGGCCAGCAGGTTGGTCTGGTCGGCGATGCCTTTGATCACGTCTACCACGCCACCGATTTCATCGCTGTCCTTGGCCAGTTGGGTGACGGTCAGACCGGTTTCGCCCACGGAAGTGGACAGGCGCTGAATCGCCTCGCGGGTTTCGCCAGCGATATCCCGGCCACGGCGGGTCAACTGGTTGGCCTGCTGGCTGGCATCGGCCGCGCGCTGGACGTGGCTGGCGACTTGTTGAGTGGTGGTAGCCATCTGGTTGATGGCGGTTGCCACTTGTTCGGTTTCGACCCGTTGGCGCTCAAGCCCTGAAGAGCTGGCATTGGCCAACGAGTTGGATTTGCGTGCCTGGGTGTTCAGGTGTTCGGCGGTGTCCTGCAGGCGGGTCAGGCAGGTTTTCATCCGCGCTTCCTGGCTGAGGATCGACATTTCCAGACGCGCTTGCGGGCCTCGGCTGTCGGTGTACATCTGCGCGATCAGCGGGTCCGAAGTGGTCTGTTCGGCCAGGCGCAACAGGCGTTTGATGCCACGCTGCTGCCAGGTCAGGCCCAGCAGGCCCAGCGGCACAGACAATGCCGCGGCGAGAATGAAGCCCCAGTGGGAGTTGAGCCAGGCGCCGATCATGAAGCTCAACTGGCTGACCAGGATGAACGGCAGCCAGTCCTGCAGCACCGGCAGCCATTTGTCGCGACCCGGAATGGCCGACTTGCCCTTGTTGATACGTGCGTACAGCGCTTCGGCGCGCTTGATCTGCTCGGCGGTCGGTTTGACACGCACGGACTCGAAACCCACCACCTGCCTGTTCTCGAACATCGGCGTCACATAGGCGTTGACCCAGTAATGATCGCCATTCTTGCAGCGGTTCTTGACGATGCCCATCCACGGCTGGCCACTTTTCAGAGTGGTCCACATGTGCTCGAAAACGGCGGAGGGGACATCCGGGTGGCGAACCAGATTATGCGGCGCCTTGATCAACTCATCGTGACTGAACCCCGAGACTTCCTGGAAGATCTCGTTGCAGTAGGTGATCACACCTTTGGTATCGGTGGTGGAAATCAACCGCTGTTCAGCAGGGAATGTCCGTTCACGTTGAGTGACTGGCTGGTTGTTACGCATGGCTTTCGGTCCTTCGATCCAATAGGCTTCGGAGAGTTATCGGCAAACGAGTCTGTAAATTGAGCTTTGCAGGTAAATCAGCAGAGAATCATTGCCATGTATCAATGCTTATCGATCCAGCATCGGATAGGTGAACAGCCCGAAATGAATCAGGTTCAACCCGAAGTGGCTGATGACGGCGGCTTGCAGGCCACCGAAACGATAGGCAATGCCATAACCCACACCGGCCAGACTCGCGAGCAATACCCATTGCCATCCCGAGCCGAAATGGGCGAGCCCGAACAGTATGGCAGCGATACCGATGGCAAGCGTGCTGCCCAGCCATGTTTTGTTAAAGATTTGTTGCAGTGCGCCTTGCAGATAGGCACGGAAGAACAATTCTTCGGTGATTGTCACCAGTAACAGATTGTTCAGTAACCAGAGCGTGCCATGCTCCGGCCATTTCGCCGCCCAGCCGGTGACGCCAAGGGCAACTGCGGTGGCCATGCACAGTACGGTAGTTGCGATCAGGCTCAGGGCCGCCACTTTCATTGAGCGTGCAAGGGCCACTGACGTCAGGATCCATGGGCAGAACAACAGCACCCAGAAACCAATCAGCGGCTTATCCAGATTCAGGGACATGGAGAAGGGCGCCGCTTCAGGACTGAAGCGAACCGCGTCGAACACTTTGGCGCTGTTGAAACCGGGCAACAGATGAGCGGCCAGGGCAAGGCCCGTGACAATGAACGCGCCATGCCCGAGCCCGCGGACCCACCTGTGGCCCGACTGCCTGATACAAAATCCCGCGATCAGCAGCAGGCCGACTGCCAAGGCAGCCGGCCACTGAAGCTGGCCGTAGAACAGCGCAATGGCGTACCCGAGGCCGAGCAGACAGAAAAACACCCGGTACTCTGGGGCCATGGAGAATCTCCTGAAGCAAAAGCGGAGATTCTATGGCGTTATACCGCCCGGTAGGAGCGAATTCATTCGCGAATCACCCTCACGACGCAATCAACTGCCTCAACACATAATGCAGAATCCCTCCTGATTTGAAGTACTCCACTTCGTTGAGCGTGTCGATCCGGCACAGTACCTCCAAGTCTTCCTTGCTGCCGTCTTCACGGGTGATCTTGAGCGTCAGGCTCATGCCAGGTCGCACCTCGGCATCGGTCAGCCCGTTGACTTCCATTGTCTCCTTGCCAGTGAGGTTCAGGGATTTGCGGTTCTGGCCATTCTTGAACTGCAGGGGCAAGACACCCATGCCGACCAGATTGGAGCGATGGATCCGCTCGAAACTTTCGGCGATAACGGCTTTTACGCCCAGCAGGTTGGTGCCCTTTGCGGCCCAGTCGCGGCTTGAACCGGTGCCATATTCCTGGCCTGCAATAATCACCAGTGGCGTGCCCTCTGCCTGATAGCGCATGGCGGCGTCATAGATAGCCAGTTTTTCGCCGCTGGGCACATGCAGGGTATTGCCGCCTTCCTCGCCGCCCAGCATTTCGTTGCGGATGCGGATATTGGCAAAGGTGCCGCGCATCATCACTTCATGATTGCCACGGCGTGATCCGTAGGAGTTGAAGTCCTTGGGCTCTACACCCTGATCGCGCAAGTAGCGTCCTGCCGGGCTGTCAGTCTTGATATTGCCTGCCGGAGAAATATGGTCGGTGGTCACCGAGTCCCCCAGCAATGCCAGAATCCGCGCGCCTTGAATATCCTCGATCACCGGCAAGGGACCTGCGATGTCGGCAAAGAACGGTGGATGCTGGATATAGGTAGAGTCCTGCTGCCAGACATAAGTGGCTGCCTGCGGTACTTCGATGGCCTGCCACTGCTCGTCACCGGCGAAGACCTCGGCGTATTCCTTGTGGAACATGCCGGTATTGACGCTTTGCACGGCTTTGGCGATTTCCTGCTGGCTGGGCCAGATATCACGCAGGTAGACCGGTTTGCCGTCCGAGCCTTCACCCAGGGGTTCGCTACTGATATCGATACGCACTGTACCCGCCAGGGCATAGGCCACGACCAGAGGTGGCGATGCCAGCCAGTTGGTCTTTACCAGTGGGTGAACCCGGCCCTCGAAATTGCGGTTGCCGGACAATACCGAGGCCACGGTGAGGTCCGCGTTCTGGATGGCGTTTTCGATGGGCGCCAGCAGCGGCCCGGAGTTACCGATGCACGTGGTGCAGCCATAGCCCACCAGATCGAAGCCCAGCGCGTCCAGATATTGGGTCAGGCCCGCAGCCTTGTAGTAGTCGGTGACCACCTTGGAGCCGGGAGCCAGAGAGCTTTTCACCCATGGTTTGCGCTTCAGGCCTTTTTCCACGGCCTTTTTCGCCACCAGCCCGGCAGCCATCATGACGCTGGGGTTGGAGGTGTTGGTGCAGGAGGTAATGGCGGCGATGACCACTGCGCCATTTTTCAGCCGGTGAGTCTGGCCATCGTGCTCATACTCGGCCTCACCACTGACCTGCCCGGCATTGCCCACCGCTACGCCACCACCGCCTTCGCTTTCCAGGCGACCTTCTTCAGTGCGGGCAGGCTTGACCTGCAGGCCGAGAAAATCATCGAAGGCCTGTGGGACGGCGGGCAGATCGACTCGATCCTGTGGACGTTTCGGTCCGGCCAGACTGGCTTGCACAGTACCCATGTCCAGCTCCAGGCTGTCGGTGAACACCGGTTCCTTGCCCGGCAGTCGCCAAAGACCCTGGGCCTTGCAATAGGCTTCCACCAGTTTCACCGTGGTATCCGGACGGCCGGAAAGGCGCAGGTAATCCAGTGTCACATCGTCCACCGGGAAGAAACCGCAGGTTGCGCCATATTCGGGGGCCATATTGGCAATGGTCGCCCGGTCGGCCAGCGGCAGATCCGCCAGCCCGTCGCCATAGAACTCGACGAACTTGCCGACCACGCCTTTCTTGCGCAGCATCTGGGTGACAGTCAGCACCAGATCCGTCGCAGTGATGCCTTCCTTCAGCTTGCCGGTCAGCTTGAAGCCGATCACTTCCGGGATCAGCATCGACACCGGCTGGCCGAGCATGGCCGCTTCGGCTTCGATCCCGCCCACGCCCCAGCCTAATACGCCCAGGCCGTTGATCATGGTGGTGTGGGAGTCAGTGCCCACCAGTGTGTCGGGGAAGGCATAAGTGCGGCCATCCTCTTCCTTGGTCCAGACCGTGCGGCCCAGGTATTCCAGATTCACTTGATGGCAGATGCCGGTGCCTGGCGGGACCACGCTGAAGTTATCGAAGGCGCTCTGACCCCAGCGCAGGAAGGCATAGCGCTCACCGTTGCGTTGCATTTCGATTTCGACGTTGTCGCCGAAGGCGTCGGAATCGCCAAATCGGTCCACCATGACCGAGTGGTCGATGACCAGGTCGACCGGCGACAGCGGATTGATCCGCTGGGGGTCGCCACCGGCCTTGGCCACGGCTGCACGCATGGCCGCCAGATCCACCACGGCCGGCACGCCGGTAAAGTCCTGCATCAGAACCCTGGCAGGGCGGTATTGAATCTCGCGGTCCGAGCGGCGTTCGGTCAGCCAGGCGGCAAGAGCCTTGAGGTCGTCACCGGTGACGGTCTTGTCGTCTTCCCAGCGCAGCAGGTTTTCCAGCAGAACCTTGAGCGACATGGGCAGTTTGTCCAGGTCGCCCAGTGATTTTGCAGCTTCCGGCAGGCTGAAGTAATGGTAGGTCTGGTTGTCGATTTCGAGTGTTTTCAGGCTTTTCAGGCTATCCAGGGAGGGCATGAATGACTCCTTTTCGAGTGATGCAAGCGGTACTGGCTCCATGCAACAGGTCGGGAGCCCAGCATTCTGTGGACTGTCGAGCCGCGCCAGTGGTTCCTGATTGGGCTATCATGCGCGGCTTTCAAGTCTGCGGGGCCGGGAGTCACCATGAATACGCTGTTTATGCATTGCCGACCGGGTTTTGAAAGCGAGGTCTGTTCGGAGATATCCGATCATGCTGCGCGCCTGAATGTGGCCGGTTATGCCAAGGCCAAGCCCGATACGGCATGTGCCGAGTTCATCTGTACCGAAGAGGACGGCGCCCAGCGCCTGATGAGCGGTCAGCGTTTTGAGCGGTTGATCTTCCCGCGACAATGGGCTCGGGGAGTCTTTCTCGATTTGCCTGAAACCGATCGCATCAGCGTGATTCTGGCTCACATGGCGAGTTTTCCGGTCTGCGGCAGTGTGTGGCTGGAGGTGGTGGACACCAACGACGGCAAGGAACTGTCGAACTTCTGCAAGAAATTCGAGGCTCCGTTGCGCAAGGCCCTGACTCAGGCGGGCAAGCTGGTGGACGATCCGCGCAAGCCGCGTCTGTTGCTGACGTTCAAGAGTGGTCGCGAGGTGTTTCTGGGGCTGGCCGAGGCTGATAACTCGGCGATGTGGCCCATGGGCATTCCACGCCTGAAATTTCCCCGGGAAGCGCCGAGCCGTTCGACCTTGAAACTCGAGGAGGCCTGGCATCACTTCATTCCACGCCAGGAGTGGGACGAGCGCCTGTCCAGCGACATGACCGGCGTAGACCTTGGGGCGGCGCCGGGTGGCTGGACGTATCAACTGGTACGTCGCGGCATGCTGGTCACTGCCATCGATAACGGCCCCATGGCTGAAAGCCTCATGGAAACCGGTCTGGTGCAGCATTTGATGGCTGACGGCTTCACCTACAAGCCTCGGCAGACCGTGGACTGGATGGTTTGCGACATTGTCGAAAAGCCGGCCCGCAACGCTGCTTTGCTGGAAACCTGGCTGGGGGAGGGCCTGTGTCGTGAGGCGGTGGTCAACCTCAAGCTGCCCATGAAGCAGCGCTACGCTGAGGTGCGCCGCTTGCTGGATCGTATCGAGGAAGGTTTTCAGGCGCGTGGCGTCAGGGTTTCGATTGGCTGCAAACAGCTGTATCACGACCGCGAGGAAGTGACCTGTCACCTGCGCAGACTGGACGTTGCCAAGGCAAGCCGACCGCGCAAGGGCTGATTGGCCTGATTGAATGAATTGAGCGACAATTGCCGCCAGTTTCTGGAGTGCCTCATGTCTGAACCCATCGAAAACCAGCCCGTTGATGCAACCCTGGATGCCAGCGGGCTCAATTGTCCGGAACCTGTGATGATGTTGCATCAGAAGGTTCGCGACCTGCATGCCGGTGGCCTGCTCAAGGTGATTGCCACGGACCCTTCGACCCGGCGCGACATTCCCAAATTCTGTGTGTTTCTCGGCCATGAACTGGTCGAACAACAGACCGATGGCGGGACTTTTCTCTACTGGATTCGCAAGAAACAGGAATGAGGCAGGTTTTGCCTGCCCCAACCGTGTTTCACTACGGGTTATCCCTCCGTTACCAGAGAGTCTTTCATGCGCATTGTCGCTGACGAAAATATCCCGCTGCTTGATGCCTTTTTCGCTCATTTTGGCGAGATACGCCGTCTGCCGGGACGCTCCATCGATCGGGCGGCAGTTGCCGATGCCGATATCCTGCTCGTGCGTTCAGTGACCAGCGTCGACCGCGGGATGCTCGAAGGCAGTTCGGTGCGTTTCGTCGGGACTTGCACCATTGGCACGGATCATCTGGATCTGGAGTATTTCCAGCAAGCGGGCATCCAGTGGTCCAGTGCGCCGGGCTGCAATGCCCGAGGCGTTGTGGACTACGTGCTGGGCAGCCTGCTGACCTTGGCTGAAATCGAAGGCGCAGACCTCAGGCAGCGAACCTATGGCGTAGTCGGCGCAGGTCAGGTGGGTGGTCGCCTGATCAAGGTGCTCAAGGCGCTGGGCTGGAATGTGCTGGTCTGCGATCCGCCCAAGGCAGCAGAAGGCGGCGAGTACGTCAGCCTTGACGAGATCGTTGCCCGTTGTGATGTCATCAGCCTGCATACGCCGTTGACCAGAAACGGCGAGCAGCCCACCTGGCATCTGTTCGACGAGTCGCGTCTGCGTCAGCTCAGGCAAGGCGCCTGGCTGATCAATGCCAGCCGTGGCGCGGTGATCGATAACCTCGCGCTGCATGACGTCCTGCTGGCGCGTGAAGACCTGCAGGCGGTACTCGATGTCTGGGAAGGCGAGCCTCAGGTCAATGTGCCGCTGGCGGACCTGTGTGTGATCGGCACGCCACATATCGCAGGCTACAGCCTCGATGGCAGACAGCGTGGAACCGCGCAGATCTATCAGGCGCTCTGTGCTTTTCTCGATCAGCCGGCAACCATTCTGCTGGACGACCTGCTGCCGCGTCCCTGGCTGGCGCAAGTCAGTCTGGATGGACAAACCGATCCGGTCTGGGCGCTGAATATGCTGTGCAGGGGCGTTTATGATCCGCGCCGCGACGATGCGGATTTTCGTCGCAGTCTGGTGAATGATACTGCCAGTCAGCGTCTGGCCTTTGATGCTCTGCGCAAGCATTACCCGCCACGTCGGGAAATCGAAGGTTTGAAAGTGCGATTGGAAGGGGAGTCAGAGGTGTTGAGGCAGATGGTTCTGGCCCTGGGTGCATCGCTGGTCTGAGCTGGCGTGCGAATGGCTGGCAGAAAAAACCCGACACGGAGGTCGGGTTCTGAAAAGGGGGTGATGCTCAGTTCTGTTTTTCAGGCGTGACCCAGGATTTTTCGCATTCCTGACAGGCGGCCTGAACCATCTCTTCGGTAATGACGATTTCACGCCCGTCCTTGTCGAGCACTGCGCCCCCTACTGAAAGGTTGGGGGTGGCTCGTACGACCTGGACTTGATTGCTCCCTTCTTGCGCGTTCATAGTCTTTCTCCTTGATCAGGTGTTACCTCTAAACTACCCGCGTTTGATGACCGTGCAGTGACAGTTCCAGTCGCAAGCTGAGCCCCAGTGCAACAGAAATGATATAAAACTGCCAGTTTTTGCTTAGAACGATCCCTTCTAGAAAACCGGTGAGGTGTCATAACGCCGGTTTTCCTGCTTCAGACACAGGTTCATGCTTATGCCTTCGGTGTTTTCCATTGCTCAAAGACCTGCCATTCGTCTGGCCCTGAGTTTTATCTCTCCCTATCGTTGGCATGCTCTGGGGGCACTGCTGGCTTTGGTCATTACAGCAGGCCTCATGCTGTTCATGGGGCAGGGCATCAAGATGATCGTGGATCATGGGTTCATGACCGGTTCCGCCGAGCAGCTTGAGCGATCGATCGGTTTTTTCCTGCTGGTGACGGTCGGTCTATCCATTGGCACTTTTACCCGTTTCTACCTGGTGTCGTGGATTGGTGAGCGAGTCGTGGCGGATTTGCGCAATCGCGTGTTCGAGCACCTGATCAATCTGCATCCGGCGTTCTACGAAAATAACCGCAGCTCGGAAATCCAGTCGCGGCTGACGGCCGATACCACCTTGCTGCAATCGGTGGTGGGGTCGTCTCTGTCGATATTCCTGCGCAGTGCGCTGATGGTGATTGGCGGCATCATTCTCTTGTTCATCACCAATCCCAAGCTGACCAGTATCGTGGTGCTGACCTTGCCGCTGGTGATTGTGCCGATCCTGGTATTCGGTCGCCGGGTGCGTCGCCTGTCCCGGGAAACCCAGGATCGTGTGGCCGACGTGGGCAGCTATGTCGCCGAGGCGCTCAGGCAGATCAAGACGGTTCAGGCCTATAACCATCAGGAGCATGACAAGGCGCATTTTTCCCAAACGGTCGAAAAGGCCTTTGGCACCGCCCGCAAATATATTCTGCAGCGATCCTGGCTGATTACCGTGGTGATTTCCCTGGTGCTGGGGGCTGTCGGCGTGATCCTCTGGGTTGGCGGGATGGACGTGATCAAAGGCACCATCACCAGCGGCGAGCTATCCGCCTTTGTGTTCTATGCGCTTCTGGTCGGCACTTCCTTTGGCTCGCTGAGCGAGGTGATCGGCGAATTGCAGCGCGGCGTGGGGGCGGCTGAACGTATCAGCGAACTGCTTCAGGTCCGCAGCGAAATCACACCGCCAGCCAGCGGCCTTCTTGGCCTGCCGGCCAGAGTCAGTGGCCGTCTGGAGCTGGAGAACGTGAGTTTCGCCTACCCGTCCCGACTGGATCACAAGGCAATCGATAACTTGACCCTGAGCATCGCAGCCGGTGAAACCATCGCGCTGGTCGGGCCATCCGGGGCCGGCAAGTCAACGCTGTTCGATCTGCTGCTGCGCTTCTACGACCCTCAGCAGGGGCGTATTCTGATTGAGGGTGTGCCCATCCTGCAGCTTGACCCTCACGATTTGCGTCGCAACTTTGCCCTTGTCTCACAGACGCCTGCCCTGTTCTTTGGCAGCGTTGAAGACAACATTCGCTATGGCAACTCCAGTGCCAGCGCTGAACAGGTCGAGGCTGCTGCACGTATTGCCCATGCCCATGAATTCATCATGCAGATGGCTGACGGTTACCAGACTCACCTGGGTGATGGCGGCCTCGGGTTGTCCGGCGGGCAGAGGCAGCGTCTGGCCATTGCCCGGGCATT
This sequence comes from Pseudomonas sp. Irchel 3A18, assembly GCF_900187465.1. NCBI lineage: Bacteria > Pseudomonadati > Pseudomonadota > Gammaproteobacteria > Pseudomonadales > Pseudomonadaceae > Pseudomonas > Pseudomonas sp. Irchel 3A18. Next base: position 45,088 of record NZ_FYDI01000017.1, on the reverse strand, counting down.
GCTGGTCGATGCGCCGATTCTGCTGCTGGACGAAGCCACCAGTGCGCTGGATGCGCAAAGTGAGCATCTTATCCAGCAAGCTCTGCCAAGCCTGATGAAAGGCCGTACCACCCTGGTGATCGCGCACCGACTGGCCACGGTACAGAATGCCGACCGTATTGTGGTGATTGAGCAGGGGCGTCTGGTGGCGGTGGGAACTCATCGGCAACTGATAGCCAGCAATCCGCTGTACGCACGTCTGGCGGCGCTTCAGTTCAATGCGCAGATGGAAGAGCGGGTTTGAGTCTGTGGCAGGCTGCGTGTCTGGCACGCAGCCCTGGCTTCAATCAGCGGTATTCGCACAGGTAAGCAGTGTCCACGCTCACCTTCAGCTGAAACTTGCTGTTGGCCGGTACATTGAACTGGCTGCCGCTGCTGAAGGTTTCCCAGTCAGTGCTGTCCGGCAGCTTGACGATCAGTTCGCCGGAAATCACGTGCATGATTTCACGTTGCGCTGTGCCGAACTCATATTCGCCCGCTGCCATCACGCCAATGGTGGCCTGGCCTTCCGTCTGACTGAACGCGATGGATTTGACTGTGCCGTCGAAGTACTCATTGACCTTGAACATGCGAGATTCCTTGATAAAAGGGCTGAAAAGGGTCGAATAGTATGCCCAAGGTATCCAGCATCGTCACTTGGCAATCCTGATATTCAATTGGGAATAATCAACGGTAACAGTCTGGCAGTATTGCGGGCATCAACCAGTGCCCGATGCTGCTGGCCGCTGAACTGCATGCCTGCCAGTTGCAGTGCACTGTTGAGCCCGGGGGCGCGTTGTAATTGACGGGCCTCGGCGAAGCGCTGTTTGAGGTTTACATAAGGCAGCTCGTTCAGGGCACTTTCCAGTCGATGCTCGCGCCACTGTTCCTCCAGTTGTTTGCGGTCGTAATCTCCCCAACTGGCCCAGCCGACAATGCGTGCCTGATGATGGCTCAACCAGCGCTCGAACTGGGGCCATACATTGCTCAGGGATGCCGCGCTGTCGATATTGCTCTGGCTGATATGGGTCAGTTCCCGACAGAAGTGCGTCAGCAAGGGGCGGCGCGCGGGGCGTACGAAGCGTTCAAAGTGGTCCAGCTCGCGCCCATCCTGATTCACCAGCGTTGCACCGATCTCGATGATTTCCATTTCTGCGACCGGCCATCCGCCTTCTTCGGTGGTAGCCTCCAGGTCGATCACCAGCCAATGCGGCATTATGAAGCTCCCATCCAACAGTTTTAGTGAGTCCAGAGTAGCCATATTCATCTGGCTATGCTCGATAAGGTTTTACTGCTCCGTTGCCGATACATCAATCGACCGTTGAATACTTCAAGGGTGCCTTGTCTTTTGTCGCATTCGCCCTTGGACTTTTCAGGTGATGTGCGACTTATTCCGAATCATGGATTTGGGAGTTGTTTAAACTGCTGAAAGCGCATAGCGTGTGGCGTTTTTGACCGATACCTTTTCATGAAGACGCGCGCAGTAATAACCGATGTGTTGTTGCGTAAGGGAGCGATGCTGATCGTCTCGCTCCTGGTGAGCTGGCAGGTCCAGGCCGCTCAGGTCGTGCAAGTGGCGGCCGTGCATTTTCCGCCCTATATGATTCGCCCTGAAAGAGGCAACGATACCGGGCTTCTGCCCAAGCTCATCGAGGCCTTGAATGCCAGTCAGCGGGACTATGAGTTCGTGGTGGTGCCGACTTCCGTGCAGCGTCGCTTCCGGGACTTTGCCCAGGGCCGTTTCGATATCGCCATTTTTGAAAACCCCGACTGGGGCTGGAAACATGTCGCCTATGACAAGGTGGACATGGGGCTTGAGGATGCCGAAGTCTTTGTGGCGCGCCGGGTCGAAGGGCGTCAGCAGAGTTACTTCGATGATCTTTCGGACAAGCGTCTGGCCCTGTTCAGCGGTTATCACTATGGATTTGCCAACTTCAATGCAGACCAGAAGTATCTGAGTGAAAACTTCAATGCCACTTCGACCTATTCCCATGACAGCAATCTATTGATGGTGATACGCGGGCGTGTGGATATCGCGCCGGTAACGCGCTCCTATCTGGTGGACTTCATGGCACATAACCCTGGCGAGGCCGAACAGTTTCTGGTTTCCGAGCGGGTCGATCAGCTTTATCGGCAATATGCACTGTTGCGGCCGGGCGGCAGCATCAGCGCTACGAAGTTTGATCAGCTGTTACAGCAATTGCGGGATAACGGGGAATTCGCAAGGATCTTCGAGCCCTTGCACATCAAGGTCCTCGCCGTGCCTCCTTACTCGGCTGCATCTGCGGACACTGCAGTGAGCAAGAAGGTCGGAAGGTAGGCAACCGGGATCATCGATCCTTGGCTTCCTTGGCATCCATTTCGGCATTGCGTTCATGAATACGCTTGAGCTGCTCTTCGGTCAGAGGCAGCTTTTGCGCTGTGTCGCGCAGTAACATCAGGCCGCCGACGATGGAGCCAATTGCAACGATCAGAATCAACCAGGCATACCAGGGCATAGCACTCTCCTTGTAGTCATACCGGTTTGAGCAAGAGGCTGCTCAATGGTTCAAGTGTATGCGCTCTGGGAAGGCCGCGTGAAACCATGAGGGTTTACGCGGCCTTTTGTTTTTACGAGCCGGTCAGCATGGCGTCGGCAGGCGCGTTGGCACGCGACCGGGCGGTAAGGCTGAAGTAGATGAAGCCCACGGCCATGAAGCAGAGGAAGATGAAACCGATCAGCGGATTGAACCAGGCCATTGCCAGCAGGCATACCACGGCCAGGGTCAGGGCGATGCCCGGAACGATCGGGTAGCCCGGCGCACGGAAACTGCGCTCCAGCAGGGGTTCAGTCTTGCGCAGCTTGAACAGGCTGAGCATGCTCATGATGTACATCACGATTGCGCCGAAGACCGCCATGGTGATCATGGCCGCGGTCAGGGTCATGCCGCTCAGATTGATCAGGCCGTCACTGTAGATGGCAGCAATGCCGATCAGTCCACCGGCGATGATGGCCCGGTGCGGGGTCTGGAAGCGCGAGAGCTTGGCCAGCGAAGCGGGCAGGTAACCGGCACGCGCCAGGGCAAAGAACTGACGCGAGTAGCCCAGAATGATCCCGTGGAAGCTGGCGACCAGACCGAACAGACCGATCCAGACCAGCATGTGCAGCCAGCCGGAGTTATCGCCGACTACAGCCTTCATGGCCTGTGGCAGCGGGTCGTTGATGTTGGACAGGGTGCGCCAGTCGCCAACGCCGCCTGCAAACAGCATGACGCCGATGGCCAGCACGACCAGCGTCAGAATGCCGCTGACGTAGGCTTTGGGAATGGTCCGTTTCGGGTCCTTGGCTTCTTCGGCGGCCATGGCTGCACCTTCAATGGCCAGGAAGAACCAGATGGCGAATGGAATCGCGGCGAACATACCGGCAATCGCACCCGGGCCGAAGGTGCTGGAACCTGCCCAGCCATGCAGTGCGAAGTTGCTGAAGCTGAAAGCCGGAGCCACAACGCCCATGAATACCAGCAGCTCGGCCACGGCCAGTACACAGACAACCAGCTCGAAGGTTGCTGCCAGTTTCACGCCCAGAATATTGAGGGTCATGAACACGATATAGGCTCCGACCGCCGCATGCTTGGGGTCCAGCCCAGGGTATTGCACGTTCAGGTAGGCACCGATTGCCAGGGCAATGGCCGGGGGCGCAAAGACGAATTCGATCAGCGTCGCCATACCGGCGATCAGGCCGCCTTTCTCACCGAATGCGCGGCGGCTATAGGCAAATGGACCGCCCGCGTGTGGAATGGCGGTGGTCAGCTCGGTGAAGCTGAAGATGAAGCAGGTGTACATCGTTGCGACCATCAAGGCCGTGACCAGAAAACCGAGGGTTCCGGCTACGCCCCAGCCGTAGCTCCAGCCGAAGTATTCGCCTGAAATCACCAGCCCGACCGCGATCCCCCACAGGTGCAGCGTGCCCAGCGTTGGCTTGAGTTGTTGACTCATGTATTTCTCCCTGATGCCTCGAAAATCGTTGAAATATCTTTTTGCTTGCTCTTTTTATGTTTTCGTTTGCAGGCTCCGTGCCAGTGCATGAATCGTCGTCGTATTGCTTCAAATGGGGTCGTTTGCAGAACGGCACGGGTTTCAGGTGCTTTCATGGGGACCGGTTTGGTGCATCCGGCCATGGAGGTGAACACTGCAAGTGCGTATTGGCTTTTTTAAAGTCCGGGTCCCGTCCGCCAGCAGGTTCGGCTACAATGCGCGCCGATTTCGACTTACCTGAGAACACGCTCATGTCCGCCTGCCAGACTCCTGTCATCGTCGCCCTGGATTTTCCAACCCGTGACGCCGCCTTGCGGCTGGCTGACCAGCTCGATCCAAAACTGTGCCGGGTGAAGGTCGGCAAGGAGCTGTTCACCAGTTGTGCTTCGGATATCGTCGAGACCCTGCGTAACAAGGGCTTCGATGTGTTTCTGGACCTCAAATTTCACGACATCCCCAACACCACTGCCATGGCCGTCAAGGCTGCAGCGGAAATGGGCGTCTGGATGGTGAACGTGCATTGCTCCGGCGGTCTGCGCATGATGTCGGCCTGCCGTGAGGTGCTTGATAAGCGCACCGGTCCTCAACCGCTGTTGATCGGCGTGACCGTGCTGACCAGCATGGAACGTGAAGATCTGGCGGGCATCGGTCTGGATATCGACCCACAGGTTCAAGTGCTGCGTCTGGCAGCCCTGGCTGAAAAAGCCGGCATGGACGGCCTGGTGTGTTCGGCTCTGGAGGCCCAGGCGCTGAAGGCCGCTCACCCGTCCCTGCAACTGGTCACTCCTGGCATTCGTCCGGCAGGCAGCGCACAGGACGATCAACGTCGCATCCTGACACCGCGTCAGGCTCTGGACGCCGGTTCCGACTATCTGGTGATCGGCCGTCCGATCAGTCAGGCTGCCGATCCGGCCCAGGCCCTGGCGGCTGTGGTTGCCGAACTGGCGTGATACCGGGTTTCGCGAATGGGCAGATCTGTGCCCATTCGCGATAACGTGCTGTCAGACCTTCAACACCAGCTTGCCGAAGTTCTCGCCACTGAAGAGCTTGAGCAGGGTTTCCGGAAAGGTTTCCAGGCCTTCAACCACATCTTCGCGGCTCTTGAGCTTGCCTTCGGCAATCCAGCCCGCCATTTCCTGACCGGCTTCTGCGAAACGCGAGGCGTAGTCCAGCACCACAAAGCCTTCCATGCGCGCACGGTTGACCAGCAGCGACAGGTAGTTGCTCGGGCCCTTGATCGGTGACGTGTTGTTGTACTGGCTGATTGCGCCACAGATCACGACCCGGGCTCGCGGTGCCAGACGGCTGAGCACGGCATCCAGAATGTCGCCACCCACGTTATCGAAATACACGTCCACGCCTTTGGGGCACTCGCGTTTCAGGCCGGCAAGGACGTCTTCGCTCTTGTAGTCGATAACACCGTCGAAACCCAGTTCCTCGGTCAGCGAACGGCACTTTTCCTGGCCGCCAGCGATGCCGATGACACGGCAACCCTTGAGCTTGGCGATTTGCCCGGCCACGCTGCCCACGGCACCGGCGGCGCCGGAGATCACCACGGTATCGCCGCTTTTCGGTGCGCCGACATCCAGCAGTGCGAAGTAGGCGGTCATGCCGGTCATGCCCAGTGCGGACAGGTAGCGGGGCAGCGGGGCGAGTTTCGGGTCGACCTTGTAGAAGCCTCTGGGCTCGCCGACGAAGTAATCCTGCACACCCAGCGAGCCTTGCACGTAATCGCCTGCCGCGAACTGCGGGTTCTTCGATTCGATCACTTCACCCACGCCCAGAGCGCGCATCACATGGCCCAGCTCAACCGGCGGAATGTAGGATTTGCCCTCGTTCATCCAGCCACGCATGGCCGGGTCGAGTGAGAGGTACTGGTTGCGTACCAGAATCTGTCCGTCTGCCACTTCTGCGACCGGCACTTCCTGATACGTGAAGTTCTCTCTGCCGGGTTGGCCAACAGGTCGTTTGGCGAGCAGAAACTGGCGATTGGAAAGGGTGGTCATGACAGGTCCTCGATTTGAGTGAGAAGGCTGATTGAAGCTGTTGATGCGCTTTCAGGCAAGCAACGGTCACGCAGCGAATGCGGTTCCATCCAGCCGGATGATGCCTCTGGCCAGTCGTTACCAAAGGTGTTTGTGACTTGAGTCACCTGCATCAGTGCTCTACATTGCCGGTTCATTGAAAGTCTGGATTACCGCAATGTCTGCCACGAATCTGCCAACCCTTTATCCCCGCGTGCTGCGTGAAGGCGACGCCGTTGCCCTGGTGTCGCCTGCCGGCCCTGTGGTTGCTTCCAGGGTCGAGGCTGCAGTGCAGGTGCTGGATGGGTGGGGATTGAAACCGCGGGTTTATCCGCATGCATTGGGCAAGCATTCCTTTTATGCCGGTACTGACGAAGATCGCATTGCGGATCTGAACAGCGCACTGGCCGACCCGCAAATCCGTGCAGTGATCTGCAATCGTGGCGGTTACGGCACCCAGCGCATTCTTGGGCAACTCGATTACGAATCCGTTCGGCGCGACCCGAAACTGGTCACGGGCTTTTCCGACATCACGGCCCTGCACGGCGCGCTGTGGACGCATGTGGGGCTTGCAACCATCCACGGCCCGGTGGCGACACAATTGGAGCGGGGCGGCCTGCTCACCAGCAGCATGCGTCACGTATTGATGAGCACCGAGCCGGTGCTGCTCAAGGCCGACCCCGCCGCTGCGACCGGCAGCGTGCGCACTCGGGGCAGTGCCAAGGGTTTGTTGCTCGGCGGTAATCTGAGCATGCTCAGCACCTGTATCGGTACGCCTTACATGCCCGACCTGACAGGCGCTATCCTGCTGATCGAGGATGTTGGCGAATCAGCCTATCGCGTCGATCGTCTGCTGACTCACCTGGGCAATTGCGGCATTCTGCAGCGTCTGGCGGGCATCGCGGCGGGCGACTTCAGTGTGCCTGCCCATGCCGCAGGTTCGATCAGCCCGGCCCATGTGTTGCAGGAGCGGTTGGGCAATCTGGGGATTCCGGTCCTGGGCGGTTTGCCAGTGGGCCATGGGGACGTCAATCAGGCCGTTCCTCTGGGAACCGAGGCGATTCTCGACGCGGATGCCGGGACCTTGCTGGTATCCGCCGCTGCCCGTTCCTGAAGCACGAATCTCCTTCATTGCATCGCGTTTCCCCCCGCAGGCGGAGGATCTGGCCGCCTGTGGCCGGGGCGACCATTCTGAAAGCGACGTCTGCGTAGCTCTTTGCCATTATTGCTGAGCCACAGGCTTGCGCTTGATTCGACCCGTTGCGAATGTGCATGGATATTGAATGGCCTCGTGAGTGGATCATTCAAGGCGAATGATTCGGACGGGGATTGAACGCTATGATCTTAGCCATACAAAGACGCTTCGCCAATCTCGGTATGGCGAAGAAGCTGGGCTTTGGTTTTACCCTGGTGTTGCTGTTGACGGCTCTGGTGGCAGCCATTGGTGTCTGGTCGCTGAAAAACATCAGTCTGCATTTCGATGGCCTGAAGCAGATGTCCTCCCTCAACAGCGGCTTGCTTCGTGTACGTCTGCTGGAGCAGGAATATGCGCTGCACAGTGACCCCAAGGTCGTTGAGCAGATTCACGCCAGAATCGATGACTTAAACACCCTTGCGCAATCGCTGCAGGAGCAGTCGCCAGCCAGCGCAGCCATGCTGTCTCAGGTGCAACAGGCGCTGGGTGCCTATCGCACCTCTTTCGATGAGTTCGTCGATATCAGTCAAAGCAAGGACCTGGCGCTGGAAATGGCCAGTTGGTCGGTGTCCAGCGTCTCCAACAACCTTGAAGTGCTCCAGGCGGGTCTTGCCGATGATGGGGCCTGGACGCTGAAGGATACCCAGGGCCAGCAAGGTGTGGAGTTCGTCGAGCAGTCCGGCAAGGTCAGTCAGGTGTCGAGGCTGATGCAGCAAGCCATGGACGAGGCCCGTATCCGTCTGGACAAGAGTCGCAGGACGGGCTCCGGCGATGCTCCGAAAACCGGGACCATCGAACAGGCCGAGCAGGCCAGGGTGCTGGCCGAAGAGCTCAAGTCACAGGTCAAGGATGAGGGCTACCTGACGGTGTTGGCTGAAGTCGGCACGCATATCGTCAGCTTCACCGAAAAGCTCAATGAGTACACCGGGCTATTGGCCAGAGAAGCACAGGTTTCCCGTCTGTTGGCGACCAATGCCCGGCAAGTGGTCGAGCTTGTCAACCAGGCGGCGGCTGCCGAGGATCAGTCCGTGCAGGCTCAACTCACGGCCAATACCCTGCAGATTATCGGCTCGTCGGTGGTGGCCTTGCTGGTGGGGTTTATTGTTTCCTGGCTGATTACCCGCTTGATTGTCGGCCCGCTACGCAGTGTTATCGACCTGGCGCAACGCATTGCGGCAGGCGATTTGAGCGGCAGTGTGCAGGTTCGGCGGCACGATGAAATCGGTCAGTTGATGCTTGCCATGCAGCAGATGGGCGAGGGCTTGAGCCGTATTGTCAGTGGTTTGCAGTCAGGCATCGAGCAACTGTCGAACTCGGCGCAGTCCTTGTCGAGCGTTACTGAGCAGACCAACCTGGAAGTCGGTTCTCAAAAGGAAGAAACCGAACAGGTCGCTACCGCAATGAATCAGATGACCGCCACTGTCCATGATGTGGCGCGTAATGCCGAAGAGGCTGCACTGGCCGCGCAAACCGCTGATGAAAAGGTGGGCGGTGGGCAGACGGTGGTGCGTCAGAGCATGCAGCGCATCGAGCAACTGGCTGGTTCATCGCAGTCTGCCAGCCAGAGTATCCAGAACCTGAGCGCCGAGATTCAGAACATCGGCCAGATCTTGAACGTGATCAAAAGCGTTGCCGAACAAACCAACCTGCTGGCGCTCAATGCTGCCATCGAGGCGGCCCGGGCGGGTGAGCAGGGGCGTGGTTTTGCGGTGGTGGCCGATGAGGTCCGTGCCCTTGCCAAGCGTACGCAGCAATCAACCCAAGAGATCGAAAACCTGGTGTTCAGGCTGCAAAGTGGCGCGCAGGCGTCGGTTGAACAGATTCAGAGCAGTGGCGAGCTGGTGAAGCTGGCAGTCAGTGATGTGCTGCAAACCGAAAGCGCGTTGGGTGCTATTGCCGAAGCGGTGTCGATGATTCAGCAGATGAACCAGCAGATCGCTGCGGCCGCCGAACAGCAAAGCTCGGTGGCCGAAGAGATCAACCGCAGTGTGACAAGCATCCGTGCCAGCGCCGATCACTCGGCCCTGGCCATGCAGGACAACGCAGCGTCCAGTCTTGAACTGGCTTCACTGGGCGTGGAGCTGAAGGGGATGGTCGGGCATTTCAGGCTCTGATTTCATGCGCCCTTGCGCACATTGAGGATCAGCAGCGTCAGGACCCCGGCGACGATGCCCCAGAGTGCCGAGCCAATGGAAAACAGGGTCAGCCCTGATGCGGTGACCATGAAGGTGATGAGCGCCGCTTCCCGTTCCCTGGGTTCGTTCATGGCCACGGTCAGGCCGTTGATGAGCGAACCGAACAGCGCCAGTGCGGCAATCGAGAGCACCAGTTCCTTGGGAAAGGCCGCGAACAGTGCGGCCAGCGTCGCGCCGAAGATTCCGGCGACGCCATAGAAAACCCCGCACCAGACCGCTGCCGTATAGCGCTTGCTCTTGTCTTCATGGGCATTGGGGCTGGTGCAGATGGCGGCACTGATTGCCGCGAGGTTGAGCCCGTGGCAGCCAAAAGGTGCGGTCAGCAGCGAGGTGATGCCCGTTGCCGTGATCAGCGGTGAAGAGGGCGTGTGATAGCCATCGGCGCGCAGTACGGCAATGCCCGGCATGTTCTGGGAGGTCATCGCTACCACGAATAACGGAATGCTGATGCTGATGGTCGCTGCCAGTGAGAACGACGGTGTCGTCCAGACTGGCGTGGCCACTTCCAGAGTAACGTCATTGAAATTCAGCAACCCCAACAGGCTGGCGGCTGCGATGCCCACCACCAGTGACGCCAGTACTGAATAGCGCGGCGAGACTCGCTTGATCAGCAGGTAAGTGAAAAACATGGCCAGAACCAGGCTGGTTCGATGCTGGACGGCGATGAAGATGTCGCTGCCGATCTTGAACAGAATCCCGGCCAGCAATGCCGCGGCCAGCGAGGCGGGCAGGCGCTTGACCAGACGCTCGAAGCTGCCGGTCATGCCGCAGATGATCACCAGGATCGAGCAGGTGATGAATGCGCCGATGGCCTCCGGATACCCCACGCCACCCAGTGTGGTAATCAGCAATGCGGCGCCGGGAGTTGACCATGCCACGCTGATGGGCGTGCGATAGCGCAACGACAGGCCGATGCTGCACACCGCCATGCCGATGAACATCGACAAGAGCCAGGACGACATCTGGCCATTGCTGAGGCCTGCGGTCTGCCCGGCCTGGAGCATCAGTACCAGCGAGCTGGTGCAGCCGGTCATCATCGCGATGAAGCCGGCGACCACGGCCGAAGGCGATGAGTCTGCCAATGGGCGCAGTGGTGCCTTGAGGGTCTCGTTCATGCAGGGCTTTCCTTGAGCGGGCAGTTTGTGCGGTGTCGTTATTTTTGTATTCAGCGATCGATTGCGCCGGGCCGGAGCGTTTGCCCCAGCGCCTGGTTGACGGTCAGCCAGCCATCCACTGCCGCCTGACCTGCCTCAGCGAATACCCGTTGCAAGAGCTTCACCTGTTCGTGGCGCAGCGCCTGTTCGAACCTGATCCCTTCTTCAGTGAGCACCAGCAGGCGTTTGCGTTTGTCGGTGTCGGGCGTCGTGCTCTGTACCAGTTCCATGGCAATCAACTGGCGCAGTGGCACATTGAGCGCCTGTTTGCTGACGCCCAGTACCGTGAGCAGTTCTTTCACGCTTTGGTCGGGGTAGCGGGCGATGAAAAACACGATGCGCTGATGAACGCGGCTGAGCCCGCGCCGGGCCAGCATTTCATCGGCTTTGGCAGTAAATGCCTGATAGCCGAAAAAGAAGGCTTCCATGGCGATTTGCTGATTGGCAGGATTTTTAAGGTCAAGCATGTTGACGTATCCGGGCTTGGCGTCGTAATTTGAGTCAACAAGTTTGACGTATTTCCCTTTGACTCGGCTACAGGTAGTTGCCATGGCTTTCTCCGAACGCGTTACCCGCCTGAAAAGTTCATTGATTCGCGAAATCCTGGCTGCGGCACAGCGGCCTGAAGTGATGTCCTTTGCCGGTGGCTTGCCGGCCGAGTGCATGCTGCCAAAAGTGGAGTGGGCCGATATGCCCCTGACACTGGGGCAATACGGCATGAGCGAAGGCGAGCCTGAACTGCGCGAAGCCCTGGCTGCCGAGGCGCGGGCGCTGGGTGTTCCTTGTGAGGCCAGTCAGGTGCTGGTGGTCAGCGGTTCGCAGCAGACTCTGGACCTGGCCGCCAAGCTGTACATCGACAAAGGCACTGAAGTCCTGCTGGAAGCGCCGACCTATCTGGCGGCACTGCAAATCTTCCAGCTGTTCGGCGCCGATTGCCTGACGGTGCCGCTGCAGGCCGAAGGGCCGGACCTGATTGCCCTGCGCCAGCGTCTGGAGCAGCACAAGCCTGCGTTCGCCTACCTGATTCCGACTTTCCAGAATCCCTCGGCAGTGCGTTACAGCGAAGCCAGCCGCGATGCGGTCGCGGCCTTGCTCGATGAGTTCGGCGTGACGCTGATCGAAGACGAGCCCTATCGCGAACTGACTTTCGATGGTGGCAACGCGAAACCCATTGTCGCGCGCCTCAATAAGGCCAGCTGGATCTATACCGGAACCGTTTCCAAGACCTTGTTGCCGGGGTTGCGTGTCGGTTACCTGATTGCCAGCCCGGACCTGTTTCCGCATCTGCTGCGCCTGAAACAGTCGGCCGACCTGCACACCAACCGGATCGGTCAATGGCAGGCCTTGCAGTGGATCGGCACTGAACACTATCGTGAGCATCTGGCCGAGCTGCGCGAGTTCTACCGGCAGCGACGCAACGCATTCGAGGCGGCCTTGCAGGAGCATTTTGCCGATCTGGCCGACTGGAACAGCCCGCAAGGCGGGTTGTTCTTCTGGCTGACACTCAAGCAGAAGCTCGATACCCGCACCTTGCTGGATGCCGCCTTGTCTCAGGACGTGACGTTCATGCCGGGCGAACCGTTCTTCGCGGACCCCGACGTCAATCACGGGTATCTGCGGCTGAACTTCAGTCACATTGATCCGGCGCGTCTGGATGAGGGCCTGAAACGCCTGGCAGCAGTAATCCGCAAGGCCGTCACACGGCAAGCGGCCTGATCGATCCAGTACCGGGAATTGCAGAGGGAGCAGGGCGATGTACAAGGTTTACGGCGATTACAACTCAGGCAACTGCTACAAGATCAAACTGATGCTCAGCCTGTTGGGCAGCGAGTATCAATGGGTGCCCGTGGATATTCTCAAGGGCGAAACCGGGACCCCGGCGTTCCTGGAAAAGAACCCCAATGGCAAGATTCCGGTGCTTGAGCTCAGTGACGGCACCTGCCTGTGGGAGTCCAATGCGATTCTCAATTTCCTGGCCGATGGCAGTGCCTACCTGCCCGCTGAGCCGCGGCTGCGCACGCAGGTGCTGCAATGGCAGTTCTTCGAGCAGTACAGCCATGAGCCCGCGATTGCCGTGGCACGTTTCATTCAGTTCTATCTGGGGCTGCCTGAAGAGCGTCTGCATGAGTACCGCTCCCTGCAGAAATCCGGCTATCGCGCACTGGCGGTGATGGAGCAGCAGCTCAAGCGCACGCCGTTCCTGGTGGGCGACCATTTCTCCATCGCCGATATCACGCTGTATGCCTACACTCACGTGGCCCATCAGGGCGGTTTCGATCTGACACCGTACCCCGGCATTCAGCAATGGCTGGAGCGAGTCAAGGAGCAGCCCGGTTACGTGGGCATGCTGGATTGATCGGGCGCAAGAGAGGAGAGAGTTCCGTGAAATATTCCATCGCCGCCCTGGCCGCCGTCATGGCGCTGGGGATCGGTTGTTCGGCGCAGGCTCAGAATTGCAATGCCAATCAGACCAGCATGAATCAATGCGCGAGCAAGGATCTGTCCGCGCTCGATACGGAATTGAACCGCCAGTACAAGGCGCAGATGAGCTGGCTGAAAGACTCGGCCAGGAAGCAGGCGCTCAAGGACGCACAAGTCAAATGGATCGCCTTCCGCGACGCCGACTGTCTGTATCGGGTGGGAAAGGCCGAGGATTCCGGTTCGATCTGGCCTTTGCTGCAATCGCAGTGTCTGGCCGAGCATACCCGGGTGCGCGTGAAGGAATTGAAGGCGTATGTGGCGTGTCGCGAAGAAGGCTGCCCGCGCTGAGGCGGGCAGCCAGCAGCTTCAGATGTGACTGAAACGCTGATCCAGGTAGCCGATGATGGCCTTGGATTCATAAAGCCAGGTGGTCGTGTCGCCTTCCTGAATGCGCAGGCAGGGAACCTTGATCCTGCCGCCTTCGTTGAGCAGCGTCTGGCGATCGTTCTCGTTGTTCTTCGCATCCCGCAGGGCGACCGGAACATTGAGGCGGCGCAGGGTGCGGCGGGTCTTCACGCAGAACGGGCAGGCATGGAACTGATACAGGGTCAGATTCCGAGCGGCCTGATCGACGGCTGCCTGAGCCTGAGGCTCGCGTTTCTTCCGGGCCGGGCGGGTCAGGAAATCAGCGACGATGACGAGCTGGCCAAGGCCAACCCTGAGGGCTTTCATAAGCACGGTCAAACCTCTTGCGTGGCAGGCATTCAGGGGGCAAGTCCGCGCCAACAGGTAGCGCGGACGGCTGCACCTTACTTGATAAGGCTGAGGAATTCGCTGCGGGTGGCTGCGTTTTCACGGAACTCGCCCAGCATCACCGAAGTGATCATCGAGGAATTCTGTTTTTCCACGCCGCGCATCATCATGCACATGTGCTGGGCTTCGATGACCACTGCAACGCCCATGGCACCGGTAACTTCCTGGATGGCCGAGGCGATCTGGCGGCTCAGGTTTTCCTGGATCTGCAGGCGACGAGCGTACATGTCGACGATACGCGCCACTTTCGACAGGCCCAGGACCTTGCCGTTGGGGATGTAGGCTACATGCGCCTTGCCAATGAACGGCAGCAGGTGGTGCTCGCACAGCGAGTACAGTTCGATGTCCCTGACCATTACCATTTCGCTGGCGTCGGAGCTGAACAGCGCGCCGTTGGTCACTTCTTCGAGAGTCTGTTCATAACCACGACACAGGTACTGCATGGCTTTGGCTGCACGCTTGGGTGTGTCCAGCAGGCCTTCGCGCGAAACATCTTCGCCCAACTGACTCAATATGGCGGTGTAATTCTGTTCCAGTGTCACAGGAGTGTGTTTCCGTGTGGGTTTCGATAACGCGAAGGCACGGCCCTCGCCAAAGTCGCACATAATAACTTACACGTGCGGGCAGGTGTATGGCCGCTGCGCAAATCGGCGCATGAAGTCTGTTTGTAACGTTTTTCTTACTCTTTGGCTACCCGATTGCTACCCACTTCCCTCGTTGTCTGCGGTCAGAAGCAGCAGTAGTCAATCCCTGCGTTCTGAGAGAGTAAATCCGGATGTTGAGTCGAGTAGCAAAAATAGCGACGGTGATCGTCGTTCTGGCTTCGGTTTCGGGCTGCTGGCCGTTCTGGCCAGGCCCTGGTGGCCACGGTGGTGGAGGCGGCGGGCATCATCAGGGTGGTGGCGGCCCTGGCGGGCCGGGTGGTCCAAGCTTTGGTCCCGGTGGCGGCCCTCGCTGACGATCCGGTTCCGGGCAGTATCTGGACTGCCCGGCAACCCTCATTCGTCGCGGCCTTCCATCATGGTGCGTTTGAGCATGACGTAAACCGCGCCAGCGCCACCATGTTTGGCCATGCATGAGCAGAAGCCCAGCACTTGCGGGTGTTGACGCAGCCAGGTGTTGACGTGGCTCTTGATCATCGGGCGCTTGCCATCCAGACGCACAGCCTTGCCGTGAGTGACGCGCACGCAGCGGATTTCCAGCTTCGTGGCTTCGGCAAGAAACTCCCACAGGGTTTCCCTGGCCACTTCCACGCTCATGCCGTGCAGGTCCAGGCTGCCTTCAAAACTGATCTGGCCAAGCTTGAGCTTGCGCATCTGGCCTTCCTGCACGCCATCGCGAGACCAGTTCAATACATCTTCCGGACCGACGTCGATCACGAACTGATCGGACAGCCCGTCGACCGTAACCGAGTCGGTGCGCACTGTAGCTGACTGGCGCAGTCTGGCCAGCAGCTTGCGGTCGGTCTTTGGTTTACCGACATCGGCATGTTCGTGCTTGATGGGCTTGACGCCACGCGTCTCGTTTCTGAACAGGGAAAAATCGTCGTCTTGCATGGGGCCTCCGCGAAGGAGGCTAGTTTAACCCTGCCGCGCAACACGTCAGTCGTGTTTTTTCATCAGGTGTGCGGACATGCTCAATCCTTTTGCCCGGCGTCGACGTCGACGGCAGACTCGCCATAACCAGATGCCCAGATACAGCACCACAAGTCCCAGGCCGGCAATCACTGCCGCCCCCCCGGGTGTTGCATCCAGGTCGCCCAGTGCCTGGGGATGGCCGATCAGGCCGGAGGCACCTGCCATTATCAGCAATACGCCCAGAGTGACCAGCAAGGTGGCAATCGCGGTGCCGAAACGCGTGCGCCAATTGCCCGGGCCTCTGGGGCGCAAGCGACGTGCATCGAAACCGTCGGATATTTTCATGCCGATTTCCTCAGTGGTTATCGGCGCTATGACCCGGATGACGGGGTGTTGTTCCCCGTTGTGGCGAGAGAAGAGAGGTGAAAGGGATGGGCGGTTATGTGAAGTGATTCACACAACCACTCAGGTCGCCTGTTGTTCAGATCAGGTCTTTGGTCAGCGCCAGAGTGGCGAAGTTGTCTGCCATGATTGCCATTTCCGTGCGGTGTACGTCATGGGCGCTGACGTCGCCATTGGGGCCGGGCAGGTTGCGGGTGGCGCAGGCATCGTCCACCAGGGTGCAGCGATAGCCATAATCCTTGGTCGCACGCACGGTGGTGCTGATACTCGAATGGCTCATGAAACCGCAGATGATCAGGTCCAGATGACCCAGGCTCTGCAGCAGTTCATGCAGGCCGGTGCCGTTGAAGGCATTGGGCAGGCGTTTCTCCACCAGGTGTTCGTCGCCTTGAGGGACCAGTTCCGGGACCAGTTGGCCGCGCTCGCCTTGTGGATCGAACAGACCGCCCACGGTGCCGAGGTGACGTACGTGCACGATAGGGCATTTCACGGCGCGGGCTTTTGCCACCAGTTGGCCGATATTGTCCAGGGCTTCATGGATGCCTGTCAGGGCCAGAGGACCGCTGAGGTACTCTTTCTGGGCGTCGATGATAATCAGCGTGGCATTGCTCAGATTGGCCGGTGCATGAACACGGCCGCTGAGTTGAAACATGGTCTTTAAAGATGACATCCAGAGGGCTCCTTCGAGTGGGGCTTTTGCGTCATTGTCCTCTGGCTGAGCGATTCTGTGAATCTCAACAATCGCAGGCCCCGGTTTTGTTGGGCTGCAGGGCATTTTGTCGCGGCGCGGGATGGCGGTTTGCCTTGATGAAGGTCGGCTAATGGGGGAGACTTGCGAGTCTGCCAGATCGTTTTTTCCAGGAGCTTGTCCATGATCACCTCTCGTTTGCGCACCGTGCGTGACCATATCCGTTGGGCCGTCAGCCGCTTTCACGAGGAAGACGTGTTTTTCGGGCACGGGACCGACAACGCTTGGGACGAAGCGCGGCAACTGGTGCTCGGCGCCTTGCACCTGCCCTGGGAAATTGCCGACAGCTATCTGGATTGCCGCCTCGAAGTCGAGGAAATCTCCGAGTTGCAACGCCTGATCAAGCGCCGCATCGATGATCGCGTTCCGACGCCCTACCTGCTGGGCGAAGCATGGTTCTGCGGCATGTCGTTCATTGTCGACGATCGCGTACTGATTCCACGTTCACCGATTGCCGAATTGATCGAAGACCGTTTCGCGCCCTGGCTGGCCAGTGAGCCTGCCCGCATTCTGGACCTGTGCACTGGCTCTGGCTGCATCGGCATTGCCTGCGCCGACGAGTTCCCGCAAGCCGAAGTGGTATTGGCTGACCTTTCGTTCGAGGCCCTTGAAGTGGCCAACCAGAACATCGAGCGCCACGCCATGGACGATCGCGTCTATACCGTGCAGGGCGATGGTTTCGACGGCCTGCCGGGGCAGCGTTTCGACCTGATCGTGTCCAACCCGCCGTATGTCGATGCCGAAGATTTTGCCGACATGCCCCATGAATACCAGCACGAGCCTGAGCTTGCCCTGGCCTGCGGCAACGACGGTCTGAATCTGGTGCGCCGCATGCTGAGCGAGGCCGCCGATCACCTGACCGAAAAAGGGTTGTTGATTGTCGAGGTGGGCAACAGCCAGGTGCATGTCCAGGCGCTGTATCCGGAAGTGGATTTCGCCTGGCTGGACTTCCAGCGCGGTGGGCATGGGGTGTTCATGCTGACTGCCGAACAGTGCCGCGAACATCAGGCACTGTTTGCTTCAAAGGTCTGAAGCGGCATGAGCGGGGCTTCATGCCCCGCTTTCACAACTTAACGATGTGTCGCAATCCAGATCAGCAGTCCCGCCTGAAACACAGCAAAAGTCACCAGGCAAGCGATGGTAAAGCGCAGGCTGCTGTCTTCGCGCTTGTACTTGTTGACCCGGTCTTCATGGGCACGAATCACGACTTCCTGCTCGGTCAGATTCTTCTCGGCCTTTTCCAGCATCTGCGATGCTTCGAGGATTTCGATGATCTGCACCTTGTCATTGTTCCAGGTGCTGTGCAGGTTGCCGACGTGAACGTCCTTGATGCTGCCTTTCATATGCTGCGCATCGGCATAGATAACTTCAAAACCCAGGGTGCGCAGAAAGTGATCGCGGCGCAGGCGGGTGTCTTCGTTCAGGCCGTCCTTGCTTGCCAGCGCGACGCCTTCGATCTTGTAGGATGACCACTTCTTTTGTGCCCAGTGAACCGCATGGGCAATCAGGAAGCGTCCAAGACCGCGGTTCCAGGGCTCTATCTGCAACCCCGACTCCGGGCCGAAGCGCACCATATGTTTCTGGTGATCGACCCAGATATCCAGGTTGTTCTGTTCCTTGCGTACCCGCTGCCCCGGCAACTGGATATTGATGCGCAGCAGGCTCAGTTCCTTGCTGTGGCGTTCGGCACGGCCGAACTGCACGAAACGCAGCGGCCGTCCGCCGGTTGCACGGTCGGTCGGCAACGGCGAAAGGCGAAGCATCTGGAAGCTTTCGGGCACCACGTCTTCCCAGGGCTGGGGCGGCAGCGCTTCGGCTTCGGGTTTTTCAGGGGCTTCGGCTTTTTCGGTCACGGTATTTGTATCAGTCATTCACGATGATCCTGTCCATGGCCTTGTGCAGCAAACACAATGCCAGCACACCCCTATCGGCAGGTTTTCCCAAGTCTGAAGGGGCGGGTGGTTTTGTTGACGTCAAATCTTTCGTTCAATCTGCGGGTAACGCACCGATAAAGCGCAGGATGTGCGCCGAAAGCTCGCTCGACAGTGGCAGGGTCGGGTTTCTGTAGGATTGCAGTTGTTTTTCCAGATCGTCGGGGACGATGCGCAATACGTGATTCATGCCGTCGATCAGTGCCAGTTCTGCATCGGGCCGGGCTTTTTTCAGGATCAGGGCATCACCGACGCTGACCTGGATATCGTTGCGTCCCTGAATGATCAGCGCTGGCATTTGCAGCTTGCCGAACGCGGCAGCCGGGTCCTGACGGAACAGCGATATCAGATAGGGCTGCACACTGGGCCTGAATACGACTTCCAGATCTTCTGGCACCTTGTCGTCGGTCTTGCCTGCCTTCAGTTCATCAAGCAACTGATTGCTGCGTTGCAAAAGCGCTGGCGGCAAGCGCTCGCGAAACTGTTCACGCAGCACCTGATCCACCGGACGACCCGTGCCAGCGACGGAAATCACCGCACGCGCACCTGCCTTTTCAGCCGCCAGCGACGCAACCAGCGCGCCTTCGCTATGGCCCAGCAGAATCAAGGAGCCAAGACGCGGGTTGGCCTTGAGCTTTTGCGCCCAGGACTGGACATCGGCGACATAGCCTTCGACGCTCAGGTCGCGTTCATTCGGGGTTGCAGCCTTGCTGGCCGCGACGCCGCGCTTGTCATAGCGCACGCTGGCAATATTGTTCTTGGCCAGGATTATGGCCAGACGCTTCATGCTGTCGTTGCGTCCGCCTTCGGGGTTATTGCCGTCACGATCGGTCGGGCCGGAGCCGGCAATGATCAACACCACGGGCACGGGTTTTGTGGATTGTGGTAGCAGAAGGGTGCCGAACAGTTTTCCATTGTTCGTGTCGACACTGATCGGGCGTTGCACGACGGTGGGGGATGCTGCGTTGGCCACGCCTGCCAGCATGCACAGTGCCAGGGCCAGCATGCGCAGGGCGTTCAGGGCTCGAATCGGGGGAGTGCCAGGTAGCATCGTAAGGCCATCATTGGTTCAGGTTTCGCTTTGACGCGCGCCGTTGCATAAGGTTCGAGGATGAACTGCGCGTTCAGCCTGCGTATACTGGCGTGCTTGATTGATTCGATCTGGTTTTTTGGCTGATTTCTCGGAGCGCCCGCATGTCCGGCAATACTTTCGGCAAGCTGTTCACTGTCACCACCGCCGGCGAAAGCCATGGCCCGGCGTTGGTCGCTATCGTCGACGGCTGCCCGCCGGGGTTCGAGCTGTCCCTGGAAGACTTGCAGCGTGATCTGGATCGTCGCAAGCCCGGTACCAGTCGTCACACGACCCAGCGCCAGGAAGCCGATGAGGTGGAAATCCTCTCTGGTGTGTTCGAGGGCAAGACCACCGGCGCGTCCATCGGCCTGCTGATCCGCAATACCGACCAGAAGTCCAAGGATTACTCGGCGATCAAGGACCTTTTTCGTCCGGCCCATGCCGACTACACCTACCACCACAAGTACGGCATCCGCGACTATCGCGGCGGCGGTCGCAGTTCGGCGCGTGAAACCGCCATGCGTGTGGCAGCCGGCGCAATCGCCAAGAAGTACCTGGCGACCCAGGGCATCGTCATTCGTGGCTACATGAGCCAGCTTGGCCCGATCCAGATTCCGTTCAAGACCTGGGATTCGGTCGAGCAGAACGCCTTTTTCTGCCCGGACCCGGACAAGGTGCCTGAACTGGAAGCCTACATGGACCAGTTGCGTCGCGACCAGGATTCGGTAGGCGCAAAGATCACCGTGGTGGCCGAAGGCGTGAAACCGGGTCTGGGCGAGCCGATCTTCGACCGTCTGGACGCCGAACTGGCCCATGCGCTGATGAGCATCAACGCCGTCAAAGGCGTGGAAATCGGCGCAGGTTTTGACTGTGTGGCCCAGCGCGGCACCGAGCATCGCGACGAACTGACGCCGGAAGGCTTCCTGTCCAATCAGGCGGGCGGCATTCTGGGTGGCATTTCTTCCGGCCAGCCGATCATTGCGCATCTGGCGCTCAAGCCGACCTCCAGCATTACTACGCCGGGTCGCTCCATCGATGTCGATGGCAATCCGGTTGAGCTCATCACCAAGGGTCGTCATGACCCTTGCGTGGGCATTCGCGCCACGCCTATTGCCGAAGCGATGATGGCCATCGTGCTGCTGGATCACCTGTTGCGTCATCGCGGGCAAAACGCTGACGTAAACGTCGATACGCCTGTATTGGGCCAGCTGTAATGAGCGGTGCCACTGCGGTCACTGATCGTGGATGACTGACGTGGCGCCACTGCCTGCCGGGCAGCTTCCTTATTGGCGGCTGTCGGGTTTTTACATTTTCTACTTTGCCTTGCTGGGCTCGGCGGCTCCCTTTCTGTCGCTGTATTTCCACCATCTGGGGTTTTCCAGTGCGCGGATTGGCGAACTGGTCGCCATCCCGATGCTGACGCGCTGCATCGCGCCCAATCTATGGGGCTGGCTGGGTGATCATACGGGCCAGCGGCTGTTGATCGTGCGCCTGGGTGCGCTCTGCACCTTGCTGGCGTTCTCGCTGATTCTGGTCGACAAGAGCTACGCCTGGCTGGCCATGGTCATGGTGCTGTACTCGTTCTTCTGGCATGCCATCCTGCCGCAGTTTGAAGTCATCACCCTGGCGCATCTGTGCGATCAGCCTTCGCGCTACAGCCAGATCCGGGTCTGGGGCTCGGTGGGCTTTATCCTGGCAGTGGTCGCGCTCGGAAGTGTGTTCGAGCAGTTCAGTCTGGACCTGTTTCCCCATATGCTGCTGATCATCATGGCCGGTATCGCGATCAGCAGTTGGTGGGTGCCCAATGCGCAGCCGCGGGTTTCGGCACAGCCACTGGATGCTGGCGGTTTTATCAGGCAACTGACCCGTCCCAGCGTGCTGGTCTTTTATGTCTGTGTGGCCTTGATGCAGCTCAGCCATGGGCCGTATTACACCTTCCTGACCTTGCATCTGGAGCAGTTGGGTTACAGTCGCGGTGTGATCGGCATGCTCTGGGCAGTGGGGGTCGTGGCCGAAGTCCTGATGTTCATGGGTATGAGCCGCATACTGCAGCGTTTTTCTGTGCGTCAGGTGCTGATGGCGAGCTTTCTGCTGGCCTCGCTGCGCTGGTTGCTGCTGGGCAGTTTTGCCGATCATCTGCTGGCGCTGCTGGTTATCCAGCTCATGCACGCAGCAACCTTTGGCAGTTTTCACGCGGCTGCCATCCATTTCGTGCAACGTAGCTTCGGTTCGCGCCAGCAAGGTCAGGGGCAGGCGTTGTATGCCGCCCTGTCCGGAGTGGGCGGCGCGCTGGGAGCGTTGTACTCCGGTTACAGCTGGAATGCGCTCGGGCCGTTCTGGACATTTGCCATCGCCAGCCTTGCGGCATTGGCGGCAGCCGTCATGATTGCGACACCAAAGAAAGAGGAGGGTGCATGACCCGCGAACAACTCAGCCTGGAAATCATCGAAGCCGGGCGTTTCCTGTATGGACGCGGCTGGTCGCCAGCCACCAGCAGCAACTATTCCGTGCGCCTGTCCGCCACCGAAGCGCTGTTGACGGTGTCCGGCAAGCACAAGGGCCAGCTGGGCATCGATGATGTTCTGGCTACCGACCTGGCCGGCAACAGCCTTGAGCCCGGCAAGAAGCCTTCCGCCGAAACCCTGCTGCACACCCAGCTTTACAGTTGCAAGCCTGAAGTGGGCGCGGTGCTGCATACGCACTCGGTCAATGCGACCGTCCTGTCACGGCTGACCGACGCCGATCATCTGGTGTTCGAGGATTACGAGCTGCAAAAGGCTTTTGCCGGCGTGGTCACCCATGAATCCCGGGTGGTGGTGCCGATCTTCGATAACGATCAGGATATTGCTCGCCTGGCCTCGAAGGTTCAGCCTTGGCTGGACGCTCATCCCGACTGTGCCGGTTACCTGATTCGCGGGCACGGCCTGTATACCTGGGGAGCGAAGATGAATGATGCGCTGCGTCAGATCGAAGCTTTCGAGTTTCTGTTCGAGTGCGAGCTGAAAACCCGTACGGTCCTGAATCGTTGACCTTTTAACCGTTAATCAGGAAACCCAGCCTGAACGGCCTGTAAAAGCCGGGGGCCTGTTTCCAGCCGAGGAATTACGCCATGAGCTGCCTGTCCGTTTACCACGTTTCCAGCCCTGAAGTGCCCAACAAGGTCCTGACCCACCTGGAAGATATCGCGTCGACCCTGGCCGAGCACGGTGTCGCTTTCGACCGCTGGCAGGCATCTGCACCGATTACGCCGGGCGCCAGTCAGGAAGAAGTGATCAGCGCCTATCGCACCCAGATCGACAAGCTGATGACCGAGCGCGGTTATGTCACTGTCGATGTGGTCAGCCTCAACAGTGACCACCCGCAAAAGGCTGAACTGCGCGCCAAGTTTCTTGAAGAGCATCGCCATGGCGAAGACGAAGTGCGTTTCTTTGTCGCCGGGCGTGGCCTGTTTACCCTGCATATCGATGATTACGTCTATGCCGTGCTCTGCGAAAAGAACGACCTGATCTCGGTGCCCGCCGGAACCCGGCACTGGTTCGACATGGGCGAAAACCCGCATTTCGTCGCGATTCGCCTGTTCAACAACCCGGAAGGCTGGGTAGCGAACTTCACCGGAGAAGATATCGCCGGCCGTTTTCCGCGGCTGGATGACTGATCAATTACACATTGCAGGAGCGCACCCGGCCGTGCGCCCAATGTTTCAAACACAGGAGCCCGTCCCAGATGTCCATCAAAGTTATCCTTACGGATATCGAAGGCACCACCAGTGCAGTGAGCTTCGTGTTCGATGTGCTGTTCCCGTTCGCTGCCAAGCATTTGCCCGATTTTGTCCATCAGCAGGCGGACAAACCTTCGGTGGCCGCCCAGTTGCAGGCCGTGCGCCAGGAAAGCAACGAGCCTGATGCGGATGTCGAGCGGGTTATCGAAATCCTCCTCGACTGGATTGCCCAGGACCGCAAGGCCACGCCACTGAAGGCCTTGCAGGGCATGGTCTGGGAGCAGGGCTATAACGCCGGGCAACTCAAGGGGCATGTCTACCCGGATGCCGTCGAAGCCCTCAAGCGCTGGTATGAGGAGGGTTATAAACTTTACGTTTATTCCTCCGGCTCGATTCAGGCTCAGCAACTGATTTTCGGGTGTTCAGAGGCGGGCGATCTGTCTGGCTTGTTCAGTGGTTATTTCGACACCACGTCCGGCCCCAAGCGCGAAGAGCAATCCTATCGCACCATCACCACCGCCATCGGCTGCCCGGCCGAAGAGATTCTGTTTCTGTCGGACATCGTCGAAGAACTTGATGCCGCCCGAGCAGCAGGCATGGCGACATGCGGTCTGGTACGCGCTGGCGGCGAACTGCCGGGGCATGTATCCGTGACGGATTTCGCCGCGATTGCTCCCCAAAAGTTTTAAGCAATAATACCCATTGTTCTTCGCGAATGAATTCGCTCCCACTTCAGGGAGCGAAGGCGCCAATAAACTCGCTTCTGCACCCTCATTCTTTGCTGATCTGTCATCCCCGTCTTGCTTTCAGGTAGGCTCGTGCCTGTCTGCTTGTGCATAAATCCTGTTTGTTTTAGCCCTCGATTTTAAACGCAATTATTCGTGTAATTTCTGGCGGCCATTCCCCCTGATTGATCAAAAACAGCAACTGTGCATACCGAGGGGGCGCAACAGGAGCGGCAGCGATGTGCAGTGCCAGGACAGTAAATACAACGATGGGTTTATTGATACAGCAGATGGTCAGCAGTATTGCCGAGGACGATGGTCAGGTGGCTATCGAAAATGCACTTCAGTGGCTCAGGCAGG
This sequence comes from Pseudomonas sp. Irchel 3A18, assembly GCF_900187465.1. Classification (NCBI taxonomy): domain Bacteria; kingdom Pseudomonadati; phylum Pseudomonadota; class Gammaproteobacteria; order Pseudomonadales; family Pseudomonadaceae; genus Pseudomonas; species Pseudomonas sp. Irchel 3A18. The sequence continues at coordinate 20,721 of NZ_FYDI01000017.1, read as the reverse complement.
AGTGCCGGTGTGAGCGGGCAATGTTCTATCAGTTCAAGGGCCCGTTATTGCTGACGTTCATCACTTCCAATGTCGAGGATGTCTGGGGAGATATCTATCGAAACCATCGCATGCTGACGGAAGATCCGGTTATTCGTTGTTATCGCAATACACAGGGCTTTGTCGATTGGCGCGAGGCGTTCAAGCAGTATCAGGCGCCTGATTGCTACAACGCCGCGGTTGAGGCCTGCCAATTGCTGCCGGCCTTGTCCTACGGGTACTCCAGCCATTGTCGGGGTGTCAGTGGTGTGACTTCGGTATGTACCTTGAGCGCGATGCAGCGTGCCACTACCACCGAGGACCGATACCTGCTGAGCAGTCTGGTCCCTGTGCTTCATACGGTCGGCAGGGGAACCCGATTCCGTTCCCATGGCCTTACTGTGAAGGAGCTGGAAATCCTGCAGTGGGCACGTGATGGCAAGACGGCCTGGGAAATTGCCTTGATCCGCGAGGTGTCCGAGGCCACGATCAAATATCACTTCAAGATGATCTACAGCAAGCTCGGGGTCGCCAATCGGGCTCAGGCCGTGGGGGAGGCTCTGTGTCGAGGCCTGATCAAATGAGCAAAAAAAACCGCGAGAACAAGAATGTTGTCGCGGATAACAAGGGAGGAGGTTGCCGCCGATTGCAGTCGGCGGCTGGATGCAGGAGGAAGCGTGTGATCAGCGGGTGTGATAGGTCGGCAGGTCAAAACGTTGCTGGCTTTGCAGCATCGTGATGGCAGGCAAATCACTGGCCTGGGCTGCCAGGTCACGGCGAATCGCGCTGATGACCCACTCAAGCTGAACAGGCGTGTGCAGTTGTGCGTAAGAGATGGAACGGCGGATCTGTTTGCCTTCGTTATCGCGCAAGGACAGGAGCACACCACCGTCAGGACGAGGCTGAGTGGTCACGGTGTAGCTGGAGAATACGGATGCGAATTTTTCTTGGATAAAAGACATGTCTAGCGGCTCCATTGCTCACGGGATAACAAACCTGCAAGTACTGTTGCAGCGTCCATGCCAGCGTTTGCGTTTTATTAAAATCCTTTAAAATCAATGGCTTGAAAATATGATGTTTTTCATCTTTCGTGCAATTTGCATGAATGGCCATCGTGCATCCTGCATTTTGCTGGTTGTGGCCACCGTGGATGCAGGCGGGAATATTTTCCTATGAGACGCATAGCTTGACCTGTGGCCCTCATCTGACAAGACTTGGGCTCATTGTATCGAGCGCCATTAGTGGCATTGAGGGAGAAACCTATGACCGATCCAGGCACCCATGCCCCGAAAACCATGACGGATGATGAAGCCGCCGAGTTCGCCGAGCAGGTTTTCGAAGTCGCCCGGCAAGGTGATGCACTGATGTTGAGTCGGCTGCTGGAGAAGGGGCTGCCTGTCAATCTGCGCAATCACAAGGGCGATACACTGCTGATGCTCGCCAGTTACTACGGCCAGCAGGAAGCCGTGCGTGTGCTGCTTGAACACAAGGCCGACCCGCACATCCGTAATGACAATGGCCAGAGCCCGATTGCCGGTGCTGCGTTCAAGGGTGATCTTGCGGTCGTCAAACTTCTTGTCGAGTCGGGTGCGGATGTGGAGGGTGCTTCGGCGGACGGTCGGACTGCCCTGATGATGGCTGCGATGTTCAACCGTAGCGAAATCGTCGATTACCTGATCGGAAAGGGTGCCAACCCCCATGCCCGCGACGCCAAGGGCGTCAACGCCCTGGCGGCTGCCCAGGCGATGGGCGCAACGGAAACCGCCGCTCAGTTGAGCAAACTGATGGTTTAGCGCGCTGATCCTGAATCGATAGAGGTGTGCAGCGTTTCCCGTTATCCTGCGCGCCTCGTTTTTGCCTCTATCAGGATCTCCCCCATGAAAGACTCCCTCATTGAATTAATCAGCAAAATCAGTTCGGGCTGCATGGGGGAAGACGAGATCGCAGGCATCGCCGCCGAAGCCGCTCAGGCTTACGCGGACCCCGAAGCCTTTCTGGCAGCCAATCCGGATATCAACTACGACGATACGTTTCCCATTCCTCTGGGCGAGTGGGTAGTGGTCGGTAGCTTGCCGGAAACCGTGCTGTTCCAGGCGGACACTTACATGGATCTGTTCGAGCAGATCGTGCAGTCGTTCGGCAAGGATGTATCTTTCAACATCAAGCCAAAGCAACTGGCCAAGGTGGAGGCTTTGACCGCCCTCAACCGTATCCAGATCCAGCTCAGCAGCATGAACAAGGAAATGGGCGGCTACGTGCTTGTGGATTTCAGCCAGCCGCTGGACGACGAACTTCAGGCGGTGCTGGTCTACGGCTGTGATGAGGCGCGAGTGCTGGAGCTGGCGGCTACTGTCGGCATCCATGCTGCATCGTCATTGCAGGCGCTCAAAGCCAACGCCTAACCCAGGGCTGTATCCAGGAACATCATGACCCCGAAGCCCAGCATCAGGCCCAGTGTGGCTGAGGTCTGGTGACCATTGCGGTGGGTTTCCGGGATGACTTCGTGGGACACCACGAAAATCATCGCACCTGCTGCCAGACCAAGGCTCAGCGGGTAGGCAATCGCAAAACCGCTGGAAATCCCCAGGCCGACCAGCGAGCCCAGGGGCTCCATCAGGCCTGAGCCGATTGCCACCAGCATGGCCTTGAATGCCGAAAGGCCGGTTGCCCGTAACGCCAGGGCAATTGCCAGACCTTCGGGAATATCCTGGATGGCAATGGCGGTGGTCAGTGGCATGCCCACATTCATGTCGCCGCCGGCAAAGCTGACGCCAATGGCCATGCCTTCCGGCAGGTTGTGCAGGGTGATTGCCAGCACGAACAGCCAGACCCTGTTGATACGGTCGGAATCAGGTCCCTGTCGACCGACGCTTTCGTGCTCATGGGGTGTGAATCGGTCCAGGCCGAGCATCAACAGCACCCCAAGTCCCAGGCCCGAAACCACGGTGGCAGCCGCGAGCGGGCCATTGCCGGTAATCTCCCGGGCTGCGGCCAGCCCCGGCAAAATCAGCGAAAAGGAGCTGGCGGCCAGCATCATTCCGGCAGCAAAACCGAGCATGATGTCCTGGGTTCGCTGGCTGATGTTGCGGAAGGCGACAGCCATGACCGCACCCAGCGCCGTGGCCCCGAAACCTGCCGAGCCGCCGATCAGGGCGTAGGTCAGATTGCTCTGATTGGTCCCGAAGAAGGCGTTATAGAGACTGGCGGCCCCCAGGCCCAGCACGATGATCAGCGCCAGGATAAATCCCAGGCTTACCAGCGGGCTGGTCTGCAGTTGAGCCGACCATGTCGCCCAGAGTGTGCGGGGTTGAAGGGGTGTTTGCATGGAGGACGACCTGTCTGGAAACATGATTCAAAGGATAGCGGACTCAGTTTCCGAGCATGAAAATATGCGGTTGGTTCAATGGAGCTGACTATTCTCTATTCCGTCATTACTCAATCGGGAACACCATCATGGGCTCCACTTTCAATAGCCTGATCGGCTTGATCATTCTTGCTCTGGATATCTGGGCCATCATCAATGTACTGAAAAGCAGTGCCAGCACCGGGGCGAAAATCCTCTGGATACTGCTGATCCTGTTGCTGCCGGTATTGGGGCTGATCATCTGGGCCATTGCCGGACCGCGGGGCAATGTTCGTATCTGAGGTAGCGGCTTTATCTGCTGTAGGAGCGGATTCATCCGCGAAACCTTCCAGACGATACATATACGGGGGCTTTCGCGAATGAATTCGCTACTACATGCCTGTATTACCTTCTACGGACCATCAAGTTTGCGGTCATGCAGTGATGAGGTTCGACCTGTCATCTTTCGCAACGTAGAATGCGCGCCTTTCTTGTGGGCGGTCGGCCGTCCTGTCATCAGTCTTTAGCGGGAGCTTACCCATGAGCGATTATCAGGAAACGTTATACGAAGGCTATGGCCAACGCTTTCGTATGGAAAAAATGCTGCACGAAGTCCGTACGGAACATCAGCATCTGGTGATTTTCCAGAACCCGCGCATGGGGCGGGTCATGGCGCTGGATGGCGTGATCCAGACCACCGAAGCCGATGAGTTCATCTACCACGAGATGCTGACCCATGTGCCGATCCTGGCTCATGGAGCTGCCAAGCGTGTACTGATCATTGGTGGCGGTGACGGCGGCATGCTGCGCGAAGTCGCCAAGCACTTGAGCGTCGAGCACATCACCATGGTCGAGATCGACGCCACCGTAGTGGAAATGTGCAAGGAGTTCCTGCCCAACCACTCCAGCGGTGCCTTCGAGGACTCGCGTCTGAATCTGGTGATCGATGACGGCATGCGTTTCGTCGCGACCACCGAAGAGAAGTTCGATGTGATCATTTCCGACTCCACCGACCCGATCGGGCCGGGTGAAGTGCTGTTCTCGGAAAACTTCTATCAGGCCTGCCATCGCTGCCTGAACGAAAACGGCATCCTGGTTACCCAGAACGGCACACCGTTCATGCAATTGAGCGGCGTGCAGACGACTGCTGGCCGTATGAATGGCCTGTTCGCGGACTGGCATTTCTATCAGGCGGCAATCCCCACCTACATCGGTGGCGCGATGACCTTCGCCTGGGGTTCTACCAATACCACCTATCGCAAGCTGCCACTGGAAACCCTGCGCCAGCGCTTTGCCGGCAGCGGTATTGTTACTCGCTATTACAACCCGGAAATCCACATCGGCGCGTTCGCCTTGCCGCAGTACGTGCTGCAGGCAGTGAGCAAACCCAGCAACGACTGAGGTTTTTCTACCACAGGCATGATCTGAGTCCCTCAAGGTCATGCCAGCAGGGGCAGTTATCACAGTACGGTGTCTGGTGCTTGCCAGGTGCCGTACAACAAATTTTTCACACCCGCTTGTCGAAAATGGCGCGCGATCATTCAGGGCCTCGTCCTGACAAGCGCTAAAAACACGGCAATCACGTAATATCTGCCCCCCATGCGCTGCCTCCTGTTTCGGGTCGGCAGGTATCGCATATCCGACTCAACTCCTGAATCCACCGGATCCTGACAAAAATGGCTAACACGGACGCCCAGATTCATCGGCAAGCTTTGTCCCGTCTGCAACACCCAACCGTCAAATCACACCTGGCCTACATCCTGCTCAGCGGCCTGACCCTGATGGTGATGTACACTCTGCTGCGTATCGGGTTGCTGGTCTACAACCGTGAAATGATTGGCGAGACGCCAGCGTCGACCTTTATCGAAGCGTTGTTCAACGGCATGCGTTTCGACCTGCGCCTGACGATCTATCTGCTCATTCCTCTGATGCTGTCGCTGTTCAGTGTCCGTGCCATGGCTGCACGGGGTTTCTTCCGGTTCTGGCTGACCCTGGTCGGCAGCATCACGCTGTTCCTCGGCCTGATGGAAATGGACTTCTATCGTGAGTTCCACCAGCGCCTGAACGGTCTGGTGTTCCAGTACGTGAAGGAAGATCCGAAGACCGTCCTGAGCATGCTCTGGTACGGCTTCCCGGTGGTTCGTTATCTGCTGGCGTGGGCACTGGTTACCTGGTTGTTGAGCCTGGTGTTCAAGGGCATCGATCGCGTGACTCGTCCGCGTCGCGAATTCAGCGTTGGCAGTGGCAGCAATCGCTCGATTGCGCCCTGGTACATGCGCGTCGGTGTGTTCTTCGTCGTGCTGGTCATTGCTGTCATTTCTGCCCGTGGCACCTTGCGTCAAGGCCCGCCACTGCGTTGGGGCGATGCTTACACCACCGAATCGAACTTCGCCAACCAGTTGGGCCTCAACGGCACGCTGACGCTGATCACGGCCGCGAAAAGCCGCATGTCCGAAGATCGCGACAATATCTGGAAAGCCACCTTGCCTCAGTCTGAGGCACAGCAGGTCGTGCGCGACATGCTGCTGACCAGCCATGACCAGTTGATCGATCCGAACATTGCGGCAGTACGTCGCGATTTCACGCCGCCCGTTGAAAACACGCTGCCAATCCGCAACGTTGTGGTCATCCTGATGGAAAGCTTCGCAGGCCACTCGGTCGGCGCTCTGGGCGATAAAGCCAACATCACCCCTTACTTCGACAAACTGTCCAAGGAAGGTCTGCTGTTCGATCACTTCTTCTCCAACGGCACCCACACCCACCAGGGCATGTTCGCTACCATGGCGTGCTTCCCGAACCTGCCGGGCTTCGAGTACCTGATGCAGACGCCAGAAGGCAGCCACAAACTGTCGGGCCTGCCGCAACTGCTCAGCACCGGGCGCAACTACGACGATGTCTATGTCTACAACGGCAACTTTGCCTGGGACAACCAGTCGGGTTTCTTCAGCAACCAGGGCATGACCAACTTTGTCGGTCGTGAAGACTTCGTCAACCCGGTGTTCTCCGACCCGACCTGGGGTGTTTCCGACCAGGACATGTTCGACCGTGGCGCCGAGGAGCTCAAAGCCCGCCAGAACGGCAAGCCGTTCTATGCCTTGCTGCAAACCCTGTCCAACCACACGCCTTACGCCTTGCCGGAAAACCTGCCGGTGGAGCGCGTGACAGGCCATGGTTCGCTGGACGAGCATTTGACCGCCATGCGTTATTCCGACTGGGCACTGGGACAATTCTTCGAGAAGGCCAAGAAAGAGCCTTACTTCAAGAACACCCTGTTCGTAGTGCTGGGTGACCATGGTTTTGGCAACAAGATGCAACTGACCGAAATGGACCTGGGCCGCTTCAACGTGCCATTGCTTCTGATCGGGCCGGGCGTGCAGGAGAAGTTCGGCCAGCGCAGCAGCATCGTGGGTACCCAGGTCGATGTGGTGCCGACCATCATGGGCCGTCTGGGCGGTCAGACCCGCAACCAGTGCTGGGGACGCGATCTGCTGAACCTGCCTGAAGGCGACAAGGGCTTTGGTGTGATCAAGCCGTCGGGCAGCGAGCAGGTGGTCGCCATCATCCATGGCAACCGTATCCTGATCGAACCTACGGAAATGCCTGCCAAGGTCATGACCTACACCCTGGGTGCAAACCCGCATGCCGAAGTGGTGCCCGATGCTCCGGACACGGCCGAGCTCAAGCAGAAGCTGGAAAGCTTCCTGCAGACCGCTACCAAGAGTCTTCTGGATAACACCGCCGGTGTAGAGGCCAGCAAGAACCGTAACTGATACCGCTGGCTACACAAGGAAAGGCCCTCTGCATCCGATGCGAGGGCCTTTCTTTTTGCCTGCATTTTTCTGGAACGAATGCCGCAGCAAAAAGGTCAAGATCATGTAAGCCAGCGTTCTGGCTTCGTTCGGGAGGTATTGATGAAACAGTGGGTCATTTCGTATCTCGATAAAGATGGCGTGCAGCAGCGCCATGATATTGATTCACCGGAACGCCCAAGCGAGGAGGTTGCGGCACGTCTTCTGCGTCCGATTCTGTTTCCGGTCACGGATGAGCTGGATCTCAATGATCTTGAAGGACGCACCGAGGAGCCGACAGTCAAAACCCTCAAGGACCACAACAGTGTGCAGATTATTTCCATTACAGAAGTAATCTGACTCATTTGCGCCTGCAAAGACTTGTTGTGTCAGGCACTTGGCAGCAGGCCCTAGTTGGGTCTACTCTGCAAACGAGGCTGATCCGTCAGCCTTCCAATGTCGAAACCGGGTTGCTACAGATCCGGTCTGGTCAGCTTCATGCTTGATTCCCCACTGCGGATTAACTGTCGTGTGGCGACCACCAGTCAGGTGGTCGTTCTGGAAGAGTTGAAACTCTATCTATCGTTGCATAGGAGGACGTTTCATGAGCACAGCCTATCAAGAGGACATCAGCAGTCATGTACTGCGCCGCATGAAAGAAGGCGGTTTTGATTTTGCACGTACCTATCCTATCGAGTTCTACGCCGTCTTCCCGGATGAGGAACGGGCGCGGCAGGCTGCAGGACAATTTCGTGGTGAGTCCATCAATACCCAGATTAATGTGCGTGACGACGGTGCGTGGCACTTGCAATTGAGCAAGGTGATGTATGCCACCTATGACGGCATCGGCGACTTCGAGCATGACTTCCAGAACGTGATCTCGCCGATGGACGGTGAGGTTGAAGGATGGGGCGTCACAGCGGAGGTCAGAAGACTGCACGCATGAATCATCTGTCTGTTAGTAACACGACCGGTCAATTGCGGAGTATGCCGCCATTGGCCGGTCGTGCTTTTGGCCGCCGGAAAAGGAACGGATGCAGCCGATGGGCAAAAAAAAGCCACTCGATGGAGTGGCTTGAAGGGAAGTCCGGTTAGAAAAGCGCCAGGGCGCAAACTCCAGAAAAAAAATCGAGACAGGCAATCGGGCCTTTGTTTGCTCGGTTACTGGCGATTATGGCGAACTAATATCCCCCAATGAAATCAACACTGACTATGCTGGTGATAGATTTCGCGATTGCCTGACGCTTCCGAATGAGGCGTAGGAGAAATGGTCATGGCATTTATTGCACAGGAATGGTGCGTTGAATGTCTGTTGTTTGCGTAAATCATTGATATCAAAGCGTTTATGCCGATGGCACGGGCCTTGCGAAGGCCTGTAGGTCCATGGTGACAAGGAGTACGGCATGATCCGCACCTTTTATGACGAGATGTACGACGCTGGCGGCCAGGTCCGCCCGCATTACCGGGAATTTGCCCGCTGGTTGGGTGACACGCCCCCTGAGCTTCTGGCTCAGCGTCGGCGTGAAGCCGACCTGTTGTTTCATCGCGCCGGGATCACGTTCACGCTCTATGGTGACGAGCAGGGGACCGAAAGGCTGATCCCCTTCGATACGATTCCGCGCAGCATTCCGGCCAGTGAGTGGCGGGTTGTGGAGCGCGGCTGCATTCAGCGCGTCAAGGCGCTGAACATGTTTCTTGCGGACCTGTACCACGATCAACGGATCATCAAGGCGGGGATCATTCCTGCCGAGCAGGTTCTGGCCAACGAGCAATATCAGTTGGCAATGCAAGGCCTGAATCTGCATCGCGATCTGTATTCGCACATTTCCGGGGTCGACCTGGTACGCGACGGCGATGGCACGTATTACGTGCTTGAAGACAACCTGCGTACCCCGAGCGGCGTGAGCTACATGCTCGAAGACCGCAAGATGATGATGCGCCTGTTCCCGGAGCTGTTCGCCGCGCAACGCATCGCCCCCATCGATCACTACCCGAACCTGTTGCTCGACACGCTCAAGAGTTCGAGTCATCTGGACAATCCGAGCGTGGTGGTCCTGACGCCGGGTCGTTTCAACAGCGCCTTTTTCGAGCACGCCTTTCTGGCGCGTGAGATGGGGGTCGAACTGGTGGAAGGTGCTGATCTTTTCGTGCGCGATGATCGCGTCTTCATGCGCACCACCGACGGTCCCAAAGCCGTTGATGTGATCTACCGCCGTCTGGACGATGCCTTCCTGGATCCGCTGGCCTTCAACCCGGATTCGATGCTCGGTGTGCCGGGCCTGCTGTCGGCCTACCGTTCCGGCAATGTGGTTCTGGCAAATGCCATCGGGACTGGAGTTGCGGACGACAAGTCGATCTATCCCTATGTGACGGACATGATCCGTTTCTATCTGGATGAAGAGCCGATCCTCAAGAACGTGCCGACCTGGCAGTGCCGCAAGCCCGAAGAGCTGTCCCATGTGCTGGCCAATCTGGGTGATCTGGTGGTCAAGGAAACCCAGGGTTCCGGCGGTTACGGGATGCTGGTCGGCCCTGCAGCGACCGCTGCGGAAATCGAAGCCTTCCGTGCCCGTCTCAAAGCCAAGCCACACGCATATATCGCCCAACCGACCTTGTCCCTGTCGACCTGTCCGACCTTCGTCGAGAAAGGCATCGCCCCGCGACATATCGACTTGCGCCCATTTGTCCTTTCCGGTCGCGAAACCCGCGTCGTGCCTGGCGGGCTTACCCGAGTAGCGTTGCGTGAAGGCTCGCTGGTGGTGAACTCGTCGCAGGGTGGTGGAACCAAGGACACTTGGGTGGTCGAGGATTAAGGATGCCTGCCAATGCTAAGTAGAACTGCCTCGGATCTTTTCTGGATGTCGCGTTACCTGGAGCGAGCGGAGAACCTCGCCCGAATGATGGACGTGAGTTATTCGCTGTCATTGATGCCTCAGGACGGGCGCGGTGGGCTGGACGAAATTGCCATGCCACTGCTGATTACCGGAACCCTGGATACCTATGTGGAGCGCCATGGCGCACTGCATGCCGAACGCATGCTGCATTTCTTCGCCCTGGATGCCAGCAACCCGGCCAGCATCTATAGCTGCCTTGGCGCGGCACGTGCCAGTGCCCATGCGGTGCGCGGGCGAATTACCGCGGACATGTGGGAAAACATCAACTCCACCTGGCTGGAGATTCGCGGGATCGCCGAGCAAGGATTGGCGCGCTATGGCATGAGCCATTTCTGCGAATGGGTGAAAGAGCGTTCCCATTTGTTCCGGGGCGCGACCTACGGCACCATCATGCGTAACGATGCGTTCCGTTTCATTCGTCTGGGGACCTTTATCGAGCGTGCCGACAACACCCTGCGCATGCTCGATGCCCGTTACGAAATGCTGGAATTGCGTGGGCCGCAGGCCAATGCGGCGGCTGACAACTCCGCCGCCGGTTACTACCAGTGGAGCGCCTTGTTGCGCGCCTTGTCGTCTTTCGAAGCTTACACCGAGCTGTACCGGGATGCGCCAGGGGCGCGTCAAGTCGCCGAGCTGTTGCTGCTGCGCGCTGACATACCGCGCTCCTTGCGTGCCTGCCTGGAAGCACTGGACCAGATTCTGTCCAGCCTGCCGGGATCCAATGGCCGTCCTGCGCAGCGCATGGCCGCCGAAATGGACGCACGCCTGCGCTATACCAGCATCGACGAGATACTGGGCGAAGGCCTGCATGAGTGGCTGAACGAGTTCATTCCCTTGGTGGCCCAGCTGGGTGATGCCATCCACACTTCATACCTGGAGGCTGCATGAGACTTTCCATTAGCCACGAGACCACCTATCACTATGATGATCAGGTTCGGGCCAGCATCCAGTACCTGCGTCTGACGCCTCATGACAGCGAGCGCCAACAGATCCTGAGTTGGCAATTGAGCCTGCCGCGACCGGTGCGTGCGCAGATCGATCCGTTCGGCAATATCCTGCACGTGCTGACTCTGGACGAGCCCCATGAGTCGATCATCATCGGTGCCCGCGGGCAGGTGGAAATCGACGAAACCCGTGAGGCCGAACATGAAAGCCAGTCGGCGCTGCCATTTCTGCGTTTCACCCGCCTGACCGAAGCGGACGAAGCGATACGGGCATTCGCCACGAAGGAAAGCAGCAAGCGTACTGATCGCACGGGCTTGATCGATCTGATGCAGGCGCTGAATCAACACATCGTATACACGCCGGGCGCGACTGAGGTCGACACCAGCGCGGCCCAGGCATTTGCCGGTCGTTCAGGTGTCTGCCAGGACCACACCCATGCATTCCTGGCCTGCGCCCGCAGTCTTGGTGTGCCCGCGCGTTATGTCTCTGGTTACCTGTACAGCGAAGACAAGGATCATCTGTCCAGCCATGCCTGGGCCGAAGCCTGGATCGACGATGGCTGGTACAGCTTCGACGTTACCAACACGCTTGCGATTCCGGCACGCCATCTCAAGCTGGCGGTAGGCCTGGATTATCTGGATGCCTGCCCGGTACGCGGCATGCGCCGTGGCGGTGGTTACGAACAGATGCACGCCAAGGTGTCAGTCTCGACGCAGGTTCAGGTGCAGCACCAGTAATTCCTGTACCGCTTGTGGGAGCGAATAAATTCGCTCCTACAAGTTTGTGTACCTTAACTGATCGGCACTACTCCTACAGGTGGTTTACTCCGCCGGATCATCGGTAATGTCATAGAGCGCATTATGCAGCTCTTCATAATTGCCGCCGTTGATGACACTGAAGTAACCGGCTTGTCTGAGTTTGTCCTGGGCTCTGCTCGCCTTTTCGTTCGAGCTGCTGAAGATGACGAAAACAGAGTTGCGGTCGGCGAGCACCTGTTTCAGTTGATTGACCAGGCGAGCATCCTCGACCCGAACCGCATTGAGCACGGTGCCAGCGTCGTACTCGGTCTGGCTGCGCACATCCACTGCCAGTTTCCCTTCCTTCAAGGCCGCCACAGCAACGGCCTGCTCGACCTCACCTGCCTGCGCCGTGAAGCTGCAAGCCAGAATTCCCAGTGCTATCCATTGACGCATAAACCTGTCTCCCATCATTTGACAGGAAGATTGGCACAGATATGAGCGCTTCGGTAGCGCACGCCGGATCAGCCGAACAACCGGTTCAGATTGGGCAGGATCAAGATAAGAGTGGTTGCAAATACAATAAGCCCCGCCTGACGTATCTTTGAATGCTTGAACATGGCTGACTGCCTTTTGTTGTTATTCCTGAGCGACAAAAGCTCACCGAATTCATCAAGTCCGAAATCGGGCAGCTGGCAAAGGTGGTGCTGATGAACGGGTGGTCTCGGCCATATCGCCGCAGACCTGACGCTGGATGTATTTTTATCGCGCCTTCCTGTTACAGATTTAACCTTAGAGGCCCCATTGTCTGTGGCTTAGAACTATTAGGTATTTATATATCTTAATTTATGACTAAAGGTTATTTAGACGTTGCTGATAACATGGTCAGGCCTTGGCTAGAGGCTTTGAGGGCAGATCATTAGCCTTCTACCGTTCGTCTGGCCGAGGTGTGTCCTGCTCGCTATACCGTGTGGGGGGCCATACCGATACTGGCTTCTTGCTTTGGTCGTGCCATTCAGGGCAGGCTTTGCCCGTGCGCTATTGCCTTTTTACTGTTTCAGGTCCTTTTTTATGTCGTTACGCATCTGCATTCTGGAAACCGACATCCTGCGCCCGGAGTTGGTTGAGCAATATCAGGGGTATGGGCGGATGTTCGAGTTATTGTTTGCGCGCCAACCCTTTGCCGTACAGCTCAGTGTCTACAACGTGGTGCAGGGCATTTATCCACCCGAAGACGAACGTTTCGATGCCTATCTGGTGACCGGCAGCAAGGCCGACTCGTTTGGCAGCGATCCCTGGATTCAGACGCTCAAGGTCTACCTGCTCAAGCTGTACGAGCGGGGCGACAAACTGTTGGGGATCTGCTTCGGGCACCAGTTGCTGGCGCTGTTGCTGGGTGGCAAGACCGAGCGCGCCAGCCAGGGCTGGGGAGTGGGCATTCATCATTATCAACTGGCTGACCCGCAACCCTGGATGGCACCGGCCATCGACAAGCTGACGCTGTTGATCAGCCACCAGGATCAGGTCACGGTATTACCGGAAAATGCGACGGTGATCGCTTCCAGCGATTTCTGCCCGTACGCGGCTTATCACATCAATCATCAGGTCCTGTGTTTCCAGGGGCACCCCGAATTCATTCACGAGTTTTCCCGCTCCTTGCTGGACCTGCGCCAGCAAGCGTTGGGTGAGCAGGTTTATCGCAAGGGGCTGGACAGCCTGGACCATGAACACCACGGCGCAACCGTGGCTGAGTGGATCACGCGCTTTGTGGCGCACAAGCCGGATTCGAGCGTGGCTTGAAGCTTGATGGCTCCCGGCGCCGCACTGGCATCGGGAGCTTTTGCCGGTTACAGCCAGCCCGAGCGCTTGAAGCTGGTGAACAAGGCTGCGCAGCCTCCAACGATCACCCCCAGCACCGCGAAATAGCCGTAGTGCCATGTCAGCTCCGGCATGTTCTCGAAGTTCATCCCGTAGATGCCGGCGACAGCAGTCGGAAACGCCAGGATTGCCGCCCAGGCCGCGAACTTGCGCTGCACGATGCTTTGTCGCGATGACTCCAGCAACAGACCGATCTCGATGGTCTGGCTGGCGATGTCCCGCAGATTGCCCAGGTCTTCCATTTGCCGTTTGACGTGAATCTCAACGTCGCGAAAGTACGGACGCATGTTCTTGTCGATGAAGGGAAAGCTCAGTTTCTGAAGCTCTTCGCCGACTTCCACCATGGGCGACACGTAGCGGCGCAGACGAAGAAGATCCCGGCGCAGGCTGTGAATGCGATGGATGTAGGCTTCATTCAGGATGCCGCCGAGTACGCTTTGCTCCAGCTCTTCCAGCTCGGCATGGATGGCTTCTGTCACCGGTTGGTAACTCTCGGTCACGAAGTCCAGCAGGGCGTAGAGCACGAAGTCTTCGCCATGCTCCAGCAGCAGCGGCCTGGCTTCACAGCGCTGGCGCACAATCCCATAGGATTTTGAGTGGCCGTTGCGCGAGGTGATGATGTAGCCCTTACCCGCGAAAATATGGGTTTCGATGAACTGCAGTCTGCCGTTTTCCCGCACCGGCGCGTAGGTGACGATAAACAGTGCATCGCCGAAGGTTTCCAGTTTGGGGCGGCTGTGGACTTCCAGCGCATCCTCGATAGCCAGTTCGTGCAGGTTGAATTGCTCTTTGAGGCTTTCCAGTTCTTGCGGGGTGGGCTGCTCCAGCCCGATCCAGACAAAGTGATCCGGCTTGGCTGCCCAGGCTGCGCCTTCTTCAAGGGTGATATTGCTGACTTTCTTGCCTTTGCTGTAAACCGCTGCTGCAACAACTCGGCCCATATCGTTTCGCTTCTTGTTCAAGGAGTGGCTGTGATGCAAAAAGGATTGCGTCATGGCTCAACACGATAAAGCCCGCGTTGGCGGGCTTCATGGCTGTCGAGCGCAAGGCTTAGAGCGAAAGCTGCTTGTCGAGTTCTATGGCGGCATCCAATGTATCGAGCAGCGCTTTTCTGACCTTGAGCTTGGTTTTTCTGTGGGCGTTCATATTGATCTTCTTCAGTTGCAGGGCCGCGGTGCGGGCGGTTTCCTGCAACTCGTCGATGCTGACCACCTTGTCCAGAAAGCCCGCGTTCAGTGCGCCTTGGGGGTCGAACATCTCGGCGTTGATCACCGAACGATGAAACGCGGACTTGCGCAGACGGTCACGTGCCAGCTCGATGCCCACATGGTGCATGGTCATGCCGATCTGTACTTCATTGAGGCCGATATTGAAGGGACCTTCGACCCCGATCCGGTAATCGGCGGACAGCAACAGGAATGCACCCTTGGCCACGGCATGGCCCGGGCAGGCGACAATGATGGGGAAGGGGTGCGCCAGCATGCGTCGCGCCAGTGTCGAACCACGGGATACCAGGTCGATGGCCGCTTCGGCGCTGGAGGTCATGACCTTGAGGTCATAACCGCCCGAGAGAATACCCGGTTGCCCTGTGACGATCACCACGGCACGATCTGTCTCGGCCTGATCCAGCGCGGCATTGAATGCGGCGATCACATCCGGCGAGATGGCGTTGACCTTGCCGTTGTTGAGGGTCAGCGTGGCAATACCATCTTCAAGCTGGTACGAGATCAGATCGCTCATGGCGCAATTCCTTCTTGTTGAGATGCGCAGACGTTACTCAGCTCAAACCATCAGGTAAAGCGCTGACTGATCGGTCATGAACGGATTGTGAGGTCACCCACGAAGCAAACCGGTAGGAGTGAATTCATTCGCGAAGCGTCATTCGAGGCGATAGATTCTCTTCGGATGTACGGGCACCTTCGCGAATGAGTTCGCTACCAAGAAAAAACCATTTAATTCATGATGTTACGTCTTGTTGGATAAGAGGCGATCTTGCCGTAAACAATGCCACTTTCCCCGTGACCTCCACCGTCACGTCCTTGAAATGCAAGGCCAGGGCATTGCGCAGGCTGGCAACGCTGTCACTGCGATTACCAAAGATGCCTTTCTTGTTATAGACATCCATCAGCTTGCGACCAAACCCGTTGTGCCCGGCTTCGTCGCCCAGAATGGTTGCGCCGAACAGCACACCGTCATCTTTCAGGCGAGTCTTGAGGTTGGCGAAAACCTGGGCCTTGTCGCTCATGGTTCCGGGCAGGCAGTGCAGCAGATAGAACAGAGAGATCGAGTCAAACCCTGTCTCATGCCCGGGTTCAAACGGCTTGAACACATCGTGGCGGATCACCCGGATGCCCGGCCGCCCGAAGCGCTGGCGTGCGGCTTCCAGGCTGCTGCTGTTGAGGTCCAGCAAGGTGACTTCGGTACTGATGGGCAGATTGGCATTGGCCAGGTAATAGCCGGTGCCGACGCCTACATCCAGATGGCGTGCGCCGACATGGCGATTGAAGAACGGCTGCAATACCTGAGTCGTCGAGCACTGCCAGGCAAAACGATTGGAAACCCCCAGGACCCACCAGTCATAAAGTTTCAGGGTCAGGGGAGAGTAAACGGCTGCGCCCGCTTCGGAAGAATGGTTCATGGCACTTCTATTCCTTGTACAGGCCCGGGATTACTGTTCGATTTCGTTCAGTTCGCAATACTCGTCCCAGTCCATGCCCAAGGCTTCGGCCACCTGTGCGTGGGCTTCAAGGCGCATGCTCTTGAGCTGTTCCGGGGATTCTGCAATCAATTGCAAAGCCAGTTCCCAGGGTTCGATACCCTGATCCTCGGCTTCATCCTCAAAGGCCCATTGCGCCTGCTGCTTCTGTTCTTCGGGGCTGAGGTTCTTGATTTCATCCTGCAAGGTCGGATGGGTCGAGAGGTATTTCGCCAGGGCGGCTTCGTTCCACTCCAGTGCATTCATGCCGGGTTTCCTCAAACTCATGGGGTAGCCAGGCCTGCCGGGGGAGGCAGGTCTGGCGAGATCGCGAGATTGTGAGGGAACATTTCAAACGCTGCCAGTGCTGGCACTGCTGAATACATCGTGCCACAAGCAGGAAGCCGTCATTTGTCTGACATGAAACCTGATCCCAGCTCCGCTCCTGTAAGTGGATCGGCATCCGGGTCGGACTTGGTGCGTTCCTTCATCATGTTCAGGGTCAGCACATCCTCTTCATCGAGCGCCACTGAGGCAGTGCCATCGCCTCCGTCAACGGCAGGTTGAGGGTTTTCTACATACTCGAACTCTTCATCACTGTTCCATGGCCCGCGAAGGTTCGGTTCGCCACTGGACATGCTGAAGTAGGTGCGGGTGAATTCCGGCATGCCGGGCAGTTTGCCCTGCGGGAAGTTTGGCTGGATCGAGTGCAGCGCTTTTTCGAAGGACTTCTGGTGGGCGATCTCGCGGGTCATCAGGAAGCCCAGCGCCTCCTTGATGCCAGGGTCGTCGACGACATTCAGCAGCCTTTCGTAAACGATCTTGGCCCGGGCTTCGGCGGCAATGTTGGAGCGGAAGTCGGCGGTGGGTTCGGTGATAGTGTCGATGTAGGCCGCGGTCCATGGAACGCCCGCAGAGTTGACCAGCGGAGCGCCGCCACCATAAAGCACGCTGGTGATATGCGAGTCGTTACCCGCACCATGGATGCTGCGATACAGTTCACCTTCTTCCTGCACGCCTTCGGCCATCTGTCCTTTCGCGCCGCGGTTGAGCATGACGATGATCGAGCCCACGACCTCAAGGTGGCTCAGCTCTTCCGTGGCAATGTCCATCAACAGGTCCTTGCGACCCGGATCCTCTTCGGCCAGGGCTTGCGTGAAGTAACGGGTCGCTGCTGCCAGTTCACCCTGGGCGCCACCGAACTGCTCCAGCAGAAGATTGGCAAGACCGGGATTGGGCTCGGCGACACGGACGGTGTACTGAAGTCTTTTGTTGTGTAAAAACATTGTGCGTTCCTCAATACTCAGGTTTGTGCGCGTTTGCCACTTCGGGCAATGGCGCAGACATAAGTTTCGAGAAGGCCTGAAGACTAAAGATTCTTTGTTTATTCGTTTACTGCGATGAGCGGAATCAGGCGAATAGTTCAAGGCGACTGATGAACTGTCGTTTCAGATTAAACGAGGGCTGCGCAAAAGGTGCATAGCCGCCTGAGCGGCTACGCCCTTACGTTTACTTCTTGGCTTCGAGATCGGGGTTTCTGGAGCGAGCCAAAAAGGCTGCCGTGATTTCAGGAAGGTGTTCAAGCAGCCATTTCGCCATGGCTTCTTCCTGCTGAAGCGTTTCCTCGCAGGCCCTTTGGGTTTCAGGATCTCCCGCCACCTTCGCAGCTTCGATCAATACCGTGTAAGCCGCGATTTCCACGTTCTCGAACACGTATCCCGACATCGCACCTTTCACGACCTCATCGCTCATCATCGAGCCACCTACCGCCTGACCGAACGCCATGACCTTGCCAGTCAGATCCTTCAGGGTGGAAGGGCTTTCGTCATACCGGGAAAGGCATTCACTGATACGTTGTTGCTGACCTCGTGTCTCTTCGATGTGCTGCTCGATGCGCCTTTTGAGGCTTTGGTAATGTTCCAGGCGCTCAGCCTGTGCGGTGAGCATCTTTTCAGCCTGCTGCTCCATTGCATGGGCATCACGCAGCCAATCGATAAGGTTTTCCTGTGGGGTAGCCATGTGTTCGTCCTCGTTGTGACGTTAATGGGGATACGCACGGATGAGCCATTCGACGACTGCGGATTTCCATCTTTTCCGTGCCGGGCAATGCCCGCATTCGGTAGAGCCGGGGAGGGTGACGGGGTTCGCGGTATTTGTTGGCCGTCCGTCATTAATGACAGGGCAAAAAAGGGGTGTAGAAAATCTGATACACGGCAGGTACAAAAAATTGACGCCATGATGATGTCAATCTACAATCGCGCCGAATTTGATATCAATATGATATTGCAGGGACGCACCGTGTACTCCTACGCCTCCAGAACAGCTTTGCTTGTTCTCTTCGCTGTCACTCCCCTTGTTTCCCTGGCTGCCCCGACCCCCGGTGAGCAGGATCTGATCCGCGACCGTCAGGACCGATTGCTCGAAGAGCAGCGCCGCCGTCTGGAAGAGCTCAAGGATTTACCCGGCGCTCAGCCAGCCCCCCAAGCCCCCGAGGCTCCGGTCGATACGCGCTGTTTCAGAATTGACGTCATCGAACTCAAGGGCGCCGATTCATTGTCGGCCGGTGAGCGCGAAACCCTGCTCAAGCCCTTTCTGGGCGAATGCCTGGGTGTTGCCCAGCTCAACGATGTACTCAAGGCCGTCACCGATCACTACATCGACAAGGGATGGGTCACGACCCGTGCCTACCTGCCGCAGCAGGATCTGTCCAAGGGCCATCTCGAAGTCCTCGTCGTAGAAGGCAAGATGGAAAACCTGCGCAGTGGTGAGGGCAGCGGCCTGACCCCGCGTGAGCTGGCCATGACCTTTCCAGGCAGTGAAGGCGGCGTACTGAACCTGCGCGAGATCGAGCAGATGGTTGATCAGCTCAATCGCCTGCCGTCCAACAAGGCGCAGATGGAGCTGACACCGGGCCAGGCCGTCGGCGGCAGTGACGTATTGGTCAATAACACCCCGCAGAAACCCTGGCGAGCGAACCTGTCGCGCAATAACGAAGGCCAGCGCAGCACGGGTAAACAGCAGTGGAACGCCGGTCTGGAATGGGACAGCCCGTTGGGCCTGGCGGATCAGTTGAGTCTGCGCGGCGGTCACGATGGCATCAGCGATCACCAGAAAACCTCCAGAAACCACATGTTGGCCTACAGCCTGCCGTGGGGTTGGTGGACGTTGAGTTATACCTACAGCGAAAGCGAATATCGCTCGCTGGCCCAGGCCAACGGCTTCAATTTCAAGCAGACCGGTGACAGCCAGAATCATCAGTTGCGCATCGAGCGTGTGATCCATCGCGATTCTGTGAGCAAGACTTCCCTCAGTACCGGGCTGGCCTATCTGCGCACCAACAATTACATCGAAGACAGCAAGCTGGCCTTGAGCAGCAATCGCCTGAGCGAAGCCCAGTTCGGTATCAACCATGGGCGTCGGATCGGTTCTGCGTTCGTCAACCTCGATCTGGGCATGCAACAAGGCACCGGCGCTTTCGATGCCCAGGACAATGGTCATCCAGGCCCCGGCGAAGCCGATGCCCGCTATCGCAAATACACCGGCACCCTGAGCTACCTGCAACCCTTTCAGCTCTGGGGCGAAAACTTCAGCTTCACCAGCCTGGCCACCGGCCAGCGCAGCGAGGATGTCCTGTTCAGTCCGCAACGGATGAGCCTGGGTGGATCCTCCTCGGTACGTGGTTACAAGGACCAGTTTCTGTCCGGCGACAGTGGCGGTTACTGGCGCAACGAATTGCGTCTGACGCGCCCGGTGACTCTGGACTGGCTGCACCCTGTGTTCAGCGAGTATGGCGCGGCGGCCGGTTACGACCAGGGCGTGATCCGCAATGACCGCTACAACGGCGAAGCGCACGGTCGCCTGTCCAGCAACTCGTTTGAAGCCTTTACCCGTGGCCAGCATGTGGCGCTCAGCGTGACCTTTGCGCACTCCCTGGAACGCCCGGCTGACCAGATCGAGCGCGAAGCGCCGGTCTACCTGCGCATGGATTTCTTCCTCTAAACCCGTTTTTTCGAGACCGCCCACATGGACGTCCGCCAACTGGCTTTTCTTGCCCGTCAGCCTTCTGCTGCCCTGAAAGAACGTGAACACTTCTGGGGCCTGCCCAAACGCGGCATTGCGCTGATCCTGGCCAATGCCATGTTCTGGCAGCCGATGTGGGCACAGGCCGACGGGATTGTGGTCAGTGGGGCGGGGACCGGTCTGGCGCAGGCGGGCAATGGCGTACCGATCGTCAATATCGCGACGCCCAATGCCACGGGGCTGTCGCACAACCAGTTCCAGCAGTACAACGTCGATGCTCAGGGCCTGATCCTCAACAACATTGCCCAGCAGACCGGCGCGACCCAACTGGGCGGGATCATCGTCGGCAACCCGAACATGAACAACGGGGTGGCGGCGCAGGTCATCCTCAACGAAGTGGTGG
>NZ_FYDI01000007.1:245088-340794 GCF_900187465.1 Pseudomonas sp. Irchel 3A18 | reverse complement strand
GCTTGATGCGTCTTGAATCGGCACACTGCTGCTAAGCTTATTCACAATTGCTGGGGCAAAAATCAGCAATCCATCCTGGGTCAATTTTCAATCGGCAGGGTGGGTCAGTTTTCAATCAGCGCTAACAGGAGTGGATAGCCGCCTTGGTCGCACAGTACACCGGCACGTCAGCCATAGGCGAGAATGCCAGACCAGAGCTGACGTTAATGACGTAAGCGTTTTCTTGCTGCTTAAAGCTCGGCAGCAGCTCCGCAATCAGGTGGACAGGAGCCGTAAAGTTAACGGCGATTTCGGCATCGAGCGTATCCATATGCGGGTCGCTGTTGAAATCACGTTGGTTTTGAACGCCTGCATTGTTGATCACAACGTTGAGGCTTGGGTGGTTATCCTTAAGCCATTTCACCATCGCACGACGACTTTCCGTGTCGGCAATATCGCAAGCATATGGGATCAACGTTGGAACATCATTTTTAGCGCGAGCCAACATCGCCTCATTGCGGCCGCAAATGATCACCGTATTGTTTTCAGCAAGGCGTTTGGCGAGAGAGAAGCCGATGCCGGTGGCACCGCCAGTGATCAGAATGGTATTGCCATTGAGCTTCATGAGAGCTTCCTACTTTTAGTAAGAAGGTGCGCTGCACAAAGAGAGAAATCCGCAGGCACACCTCCACAACCGGCAAGCCGGGCAAGGTGTCGCGGATACCCTTTCGGGAGGAGTTGACGTTCCATGGAACGTTGACCGGGCTACCATCCGGACTGCACTCTTTCGACGCACAATTTTTACCAAGCTTTTGTGCGGATCACAACCCGTGTCGTTAGCTGCAGCTAACAAATATCGGGCATTGCAAAAGTGGATAAGGTTTCTCTCACGCCTGGTTAAGGCGTCCAGGGTCACACACATAAGTGCTATCCAGGTCTAAGGCGCTTGGCTTTCCAAAATCCTTGGAAGCCCGAGTGCCAGCAAGTCAATCGCCAGACGTGATCGTAATGAAAGGTGCTGAGCGTCAGGCCAAACAACGTTGCACTCCATCACCGCCCAGGGATGCACACGAGCAAAACCCAGCAAAATGGGCGCAACGCAGTACCGCCCAAATAGCACAGGAAGCGACACTCTCAAACTTGGCGACAACCTCCCGACGGCCAGTCTCCAACATGATCTCGCCGACGCGCAATTCCTCTATGGTTCGGAGGCATTGCTCGTAATACTGTTGGCCATCTTCGGTATGGATTAAAAGAGCTGCATTCGGCTTGAGGAAAGTCATTCTGGAAGCACATGACAAGAGCGAAGTTAATCTCTTTGCAGAATAATGGCCAAGCCTTTAAAGCATATCAACAGCTACTGCCAATGTGACTGCCGGGGATACGGTGACTCTCTTTTAGCCTGCCTGACTGGAGATAGATGATAAGGCATGCCCACAGGCCATTGCTCACAACGCCTGGAGCACACTGGGGTCGATCAGCTCTAAAGCTCATCGAAAAGCGGCCGTTACACTGGGTTCAACCCTCACTCACGGAAGTAGTGACATGCAAATAACCAACAATCCTCTGCCCATACTGACCCCCGGCGGTACTCGCCCGGCGACTCCCCTGCCCGTTTCTCCAACCCCGCCGCCACCCTTGACCGATGAGCAAAAAGCAGCATTGGAAAAGCTCAGGGATCAGTTGCAAAATCCGACCAACCCTCCGGTTACTGTGACGCCGGTGAAAACCTCGCTGATCGATGAAGTGGTTTAATTCGACACAGTAATGGTGTTCAGGAGGTTATTTCCAAATAACCTCCCTTCTGGTTAACAGCCGTCTACGTTACCGCACTGAATCCAGCCACGAATCAACGTCCCGAGTCATTCAACTCAACGAATACTGTTCGCTGGATGAGCACATGTTTTCCATCAGGAGATGGTGGCGATAGAGTTCACATTCAAACCTGTCGAAGCTCTATTGTATAAGAGAAAATTTGAATCGTTTTTTATAAAGCCAGCCTCATCCCAAACTGCACGGCCTGTATTCCATGAGCCAAGCCTTAAGATGGAGCCCTCAACACCCAATAATAATGCGGCAATCTTAATCATATTTGCCCTGTTACTTTTAATGTTTTCCCAGGCTTTGTAGCCTGGGTTGTAATTGAGATATTTTTATCGCCTGGTCGAGGGCAGCTAAAATAAGTGTCTTCATGCTTTATTTTATGCGCTCAAAAACTCGCATTGGTATCTTTTTACTTTTTCCGGCAGCATTCATTGCGTCAGTGTATTTTTTGTAATACCCCACAGCCTCAGTGGTTTTTTTCATATTCCAGAGAGAGTCAGCAATATTCAGCATCAATACTGTGCGCTGGCCGACAGATTCAAGGCCTCGATATATTTTAAGCGCAGAAGCATCATCCCCTGCTTGCGCCAGATAAAACCCCAAATCATTTAACGCTTGGGTGTTTTTTTCGGGGGAATAACAGCTCATGTAAGAGTCGCCCCCCATAAACATCTGATCTTTTATCGCTGCGGCCCTAGAAGCTGCTTCGCCTATAACAGAAGTCGACTTTATCAACTCCTTAGGGCTTATTGTTTCCAGTTGTGGCTTTATAGTTTCTCCACCATCCGTTGACCAAGTGCCCTCCTTCCAGCTTCCCGAGCAAGCTTCAGCTGGCCGAGAGAGAAGTACACACCCGCTGTCCATGGAAATCATATCGCAGTAATTTTTTTCAGTACTTGTAACTTTCTCAGAGTCATGCAGCTCACCAAATACTGTTCGCTGAATTATTGCATACTTCCCATTCGGGGAGATGGCGGTAGAGTTTGCTCCCAAACCTATCGAGGCGCTTGAGCCGCCATCATACAAAGGGACGCTCAGGCCGTTCTTTGCAAAATCCAATTTACTCCAAACGGAAAAATCTTTATTCCATAAAGAAAAATTTAAAGCTGAGTTTTCAGCACCTTTTAAACTAAGGTCTGCCGCATTGCAAGTAGCCGCCAACGAGAGCAAGCAGTATAGGCCTGCGCCGAAGTTTCTGAGATATAACATTATTACAATTCTGCCTTTAGGTGGTTGTATCGAAGTGATGCGTTTGTCATTCTCCTGCCGGAGCCATACAGATCAAGAACCTTTCTTTCATGAACGTCATGTGTTGCTCCCCATGTATCAATATTTTTGCTGATCGTAGGGTTTTGAGCGAAAAAAGCGTTAAGTGCAGTTCCTAGGTCATCACTTACATAGCCCGGCCTGTTGATATCATGGTCAAGCACCACTGCTCTACCGAGAGCTGTTTTAAAGAAAGCTTCGGCAGTAAAACTATAGCCAGTGGGTTTCTTTTTCAAGGCGCTTCGCAATCTATCTATAAAGTCCATTATCTGTATTTCTATGTATGATGAACTTGCGATTGCGCAGGCCATCACTGAAACCGGCTGACAGTTAACTACCTGTCCAAAAGTTGACTCGCCGCAACCAATTTTCAAGTTGGTCTTGAGTGCCTGCCCTTCTAGCTTGGCACCATTAGCGCGCGCTTCTCCTTGATAATACATTTTTGGCGAAGTTCCAGTCTCATCAAGCTTCCAGCCCTTAGATTCAAAATACTCGATATAATCTTCAGGGTATTTGTCTTTGAATTTTTTGACCTGCGCAGGTAATTCTCCCCCTCCAGAAATATTAATGGTTTTTTGCATTGCGCCCGCAGTGATCACTTCACTGTCGTAACTTTGTACGCCATTGATTTTCGCCTCATTGCCTGACATCACAACAATTATTTTTTTCTCGATCGCAGTTATTTTTCCTCCTGAAACCAGCTCATCCCATTGGGGAGCACTACCAAGCTCTTTATCACCCGTATGTAATGGCCCATAATGTGTCATGCTCGATGAAATCCAGCGAGTAACCTTTACAATGGCGTTGCAGTCACAGGTTTTCTTAGCCCTCATTATTGTAATAAACTCGACAGGATGAAAATGCCAAACCAGACTCGACCCTATCGCCGCCTTCCCAGACAAGTCATCCCAAAAAGCATACTTGTCAATACGCTCTTTCTCATGCTTGAGGGTTTTCGGCGAAGTCTCCAGCAGCGCATCCAGCTTGCTCCACTTCGCTGAACCGGACTTGTCCTTCCACTCCGTCGGATGATAAGCAATCAGCCTCGACCATTGATCTCTCGTATCCTTGTTTTTCAAGGCTTCTGACAGCTCGTCAGAGCTGACCTCCTTATCATTGTTTTTATCGATTTTAGCGAAAAGATCCTTGAAAAATGGCGGCATGTCATCCGGATCGAGAAAACCGTCGGCTGTAGTGTTGGTTTCTTCGACAATCTGAAAACCCAACTTCTCCCAGTCATGCTGAGTGATGAGCTGCGCACCTGTCTTTTTCACCAGGCCGGTCAGCGTCTGGTTGTCATCGACGACGCTGACTTCATACCAGTCTTCGTTGTTCTCCTTGATGACAGGTGCCTTGGCCAGATCGATGGCATGTTCTTTCTTGAGGGGGGCAGTTTCGGTGGCAGAGGCTTTTACCTTGAGTTTCGTGTCTTTTGCCAGGTAAAGATACTGCTTGCCTGTTTTCAAGCCAGCGATGTTCTTGAGAAATTCCTTGACCTCTGCTTCGGCGGTGAAAATCTCGACGTGTACCTGATGCTTGCTGCTTATTCCTCCCTCTTCACCTGTGAGGTTTTCGGTCAGCCCCAGATAGCCAATAGGATCGCCTGCCTTGATGCCTGTACTGGCCGTTTCAACCGAGTCGAAACTGCTTGGGGTCAGAGATGTCCATTCGACAACTTTGTAACTTGCTTCGTTTTCCACACATATCCAGAAACTTGGCGGTACAGTACCTGCCCCAGCGACTTCGCCACTAACCAAGGTGCATTTCGCCATTCTGCGGAGTTTGCCCCCCACGTTGAGAGTCAGAACCTCTTTGCTCTCAAACTCTACGATACTGGTGGCGTTGAGTTGGGTGCTGTACTTGTCTCCCGCTGGCTGACCATTTTGTGGATTCACCGGATCCTTGTACAGATCGAGCTTGATGGCGGCAGTCGCCTTTACCTTACCCTGCCAATAGTTCGGGCGCAGACGCTCAACGAGCTTGTCCGCTGTCCAGATTTTGTCGCCAGCGGAGTTTTTATAAGGCGCGTCGTTTTCCTTGTAGGCGAACCAGATTTCATCGCCTGCGTTACGTGTCGTACTTGAACCGCTTTTTACCGACCCGACAAGAATCTTGCCCTTGGCGTATACCTTCACGCCTTCGCTGGC
This sequence comes from Pseudomonas sp. Irchel 3A18, assembly GCF_900187465.1. Lineage (NCBI taxonomy): Bacteria > Pseudomonadati > Pseudomonadota > Gammaproteobacteria > Pseudomonadales > Pseudomonadaceae > Pseudomonas > Pseudomonas sp. Irchel 3A18. The sequence continues at coordinate 335,578 of NZ_FYDI01000007.1, read as the reverse complement.
CTGATCGATAATCTCCAACCTTGTGCCTTTCTTGATCAGGCCATAAGACTGGGCACCCTCTACCCAGGGAGCCTTGTCGTAAGCCTTGTAATCACCAACGTTCATCGTAACGACGGGCTTTGGTGTTTCTTCCGGGGCCAGTGGGTAACGTGCGTAGGGCAACAGATGCATGTACAAACTGTAGAAATTCAGTTTGTTCTGCTTACCTTTGTTGGGGCCTTCTTCCGGGTTTGGTGCTGATTTGTATTCGTGGCGCACCAGACAAAAGGAGTTGGAGTACTTCAACTTCTTCTCGTTGTCGCCGAAGGTCGACTCCAGGTAATCCTGATTCAGGCGATAGGCGACAACCTCACCATCGGCCATGCAGCGTACGGGTTCATTCAGTACGCACTGTGGAGCAGTTTTGTCTGAGATATGAATTCCGCCATGCCAGAACCTGTTGCTACCCAGCAGGTAATGGCCAGATGTTTCGCCCTCCAATGCTTTATAGACGTCTTCCACGTCGGTGAACTGCTTACCGTCAGCCTTGCGGAACGGGTACTGAAAGTTCAACAAGGGCGCAGGCCCGGCAGGTGCTGGAGTCGGTTCTGGTGCTGGTGCTGGGGTCGGAGCAGGTGCTGGCGAGCCCCCTGTTCTGAACTCTTCCTTTGCTCTCAGGAATTTCGTCGGGACTGGCCAATAGTAACTAAGAGGCGGTCTTGGGCCAAAAGCCGCAGTGGCATTACCACTACTCTGAGCGCCGAAAAATTTTCCACCCTGAGTCACAGGGTTATAGTCTTCAACAATACCTGTATGAAATAGTGCCACACCACCACGAACAGGAGGTATATTAATCCAGAGCGCGATATCTCCCTTTCTCACATCTTGCGGTAATACGGTCGTGTAATAGGTCGAGTTATTCATCACTCGAGTATCTTCATACGGAATATTGTAACCAGCGCCTGTCAGCAGCAGGTTGACCATATGAGAGCAATCAATCGCCTTTTTGCCGTTAAATAGGGCTGTACCATTACCACCCATCTTGTAAATATAATCGCCGCCGGTGTATCTGCTTTTTAAATCAAGTGGCTCTGTCATTTCTACATCCTGAGAATTAATAGCAATGGCTGGCTATTGTGAGGTCAGCCGCCTGCGTCTTCAGACGCTGCACATTAGTAGCGGCGGTTTGATTACCTTTATCGGCGGCTAGACGATAACAAGCCATCGCTCTAGGTACATCTTTAGTCCCCCATTTCCCGTCTTCAAAGACATAGCCCAGGTAATTGATCGCATCGACAGAACCCATGGATGCAGCTCGAACAAGCTCCTTTTCTGCCAGATCGGGATGTTGGCATACACCGTTGGCTGCAATGTCATTGCCATAGCAGTAAAAAGTCGACAAGCTCGCAGCTCCATCAGCAAGAGTAGTTGCAGCCGCTTTTAAAAGCGCCTCGACCTGTGCGGTTTCCAACTGTGGAGCCATGCCAGAAAGACTCAAACTTGCAGCATCCAGGCTGGCTTCAGGATCACCCGAGGCGGCAGCGCATAGATAGTTTTCCAGAGTCGCTTCAAATAATTCGGTAGTAAGCGGGTACTGCTCTGCCCCTGCTAGCCCGGAGTAAGCATCAGCACGTTGATAGCAGTAATTTTCAGTACGACTCATACCGGGTCTTTTTTCTGCCAACAGGTCTTTCTCACTGATCGACCAGTCTTCCATTCCCCCAAGCACCCAGCACGTCTGGCGAGTAAAGTTGAAGATTTTGATATTGCTGTTACCGGCACGCTTATCAATGACATTGACGTGGCTGTCGTCCACGTTCTCAATGACAACGCCTTCAGTCTTATCCGAAGCCATCGGTGCCATCAGTGGAAAAGCCAGCTCTGTATTCCTCACCTTAATAGTCTGAGGTTCAAATTGCTCAGCCTGTGCCGCAGGCTTGAGCACCAAAGCCGTTACCGTACTTGCCGTGAAACGCTGCTGCACTTGCGGAGCAGTAGAAAACGCCGTGAGGAAGGTGGTGAATTCCTCGGATGGGCACTCATCAGATGCACTGGCACTACCATGAAAAAGACTAAGGCCTGATGTAGCGAAAATCATCGCAGCCAGCAGGCGTCTTTTCTTTAATAGACTATTCATATCAATCACTCAGAAAACACAAAAAAAGCCTTCGGCTTAACCTTCTCAGGCGGCGCATTCACCAACGCCTGATCCATCAAACTCCCCGCCTTGTCCTTATCCGCTGCCCCCGGCAACACGGGTGGTTTGATCGCGATTCCCGTACCTGACCCTGCCGAGCCGCCGGCATTGATCTTCACTACCGGGCCGATCACGGTGATGCCGCCGCCATCGAGCTTGATGAAGCTCCCGCCTCCCAGCGCCGTCAGTTCCGTGCCGGCTTCGATGACGATCTTGTCACCAGCCTTGAGGTGGATTTCTCTGCCGACGCTGGTCAGTTGTGCAGTACCGAGCTTCACATGCTGGTTTTGTCCGATGGTGAGGTGGTCATCCATCCGGACCTCGACCTTGCGATCGCTGTGGGTGGTGCGGTGTTCTTCGGCCTTGAGCTCGGTGTAGGTGTTTTTCTCTACAGTGTCGTGGCGTTCGTTGCCGACGCGGATTTTCTGGTCGTGCTCGATGTTTTCGTCCCAGTCGCGCTGGGCGTGGATGTAGATCTGTTCGGCACCTTTCTTGTCTTCGATGCGCAGTTCGTTGTAACCGCCACCGCCAGGAGAGCTGAGGGTCTTGAAGACGGTGCGGGTCTTGTTGGCTGGCAATGGGTACGGAACCTGGTTTTCCTTGTGGTACAGGCAGCCGTTCACCAGCGGCTGGTCGGGGTCGCCTTCGAGGAAGGTGACGAGGACTTCCATGCCGATCCGCGGGATGGAAATAGCGCCATAGCGGTCGCCGGCCCAGGCGCTGGATACACGCAACCAGCATGTGGTCTTGTCGTCGGCCTGGCCTTCCCGGTCCCAGTGGAACTGCACTTTGATCCGGCCGTACTGGTCGCAGTGAATCTCTTCACCTTTTGGCCCTGTAACAGTGGCTGTCTGGGTGCCGAGAACACGGGGTTTGGTGTGCTCCAGCGCCGGACGGTAGAACACGGCCCACGGGGTGGCGAGGAAGCGGTTGCGGTAGCCCTGATGGAAGTCGTCCTTGTTGTCAGTGGTGTCGCTGGTGACCGACTCTTCCAGCACTTGCGGCTGTTTGCCTTCGTGAACGATTTCGGTCAGCAACCACAGGTCGTTCCACTCGGTCTGGGGATGATCCGAGATTTCCAGAAAGTGCCCGCTGGTGAGGGTCGTCTGGTCGCCCCAGCCTTCGACCTGCTGGTAATCGGCGCGATGACGCTCCAGAGCGCGCTGGCTGAGGAATTTACCCCGGGCGCGGTCCAGGAAACGGCCAGGATAGTCGTAGTCTTCCAGATCCGGCTCGGTGCTTTCGTCAGCGGGCTTCCAGGCGGCTTCAAGTTGTATGCCGGGCTTTTCAAAGTCGTAGTCACGCCGAGTGACACGACTAGTGCGCGTTTCCAGGCGAAAGTTCAAGCCTTTGATTACCGGTTCGTCGGCAACCAGACCGCTGCCTTGTACATACGCCGTTGGCTGACCGAGTTTGGGAAACACAGTCTGATCGTCGCCAAATACCAGCAGATGAAGCTTTTCGCTGTGCTGGAAGTGATAGTGAATCCCCTCCTCTTCACACAGGCGCTGGATAAAGTGCAGGTCGGTTTCGTCGTACTGCACGCAATACTCACGCTTGGGGCACTGCTGGCTGAGCTGGAAGCTGTAGGCGTTACCCTTGATGCCGTGCTCTTCGAGGATCAGCGCAATGATCTCGGGCGACGACAGTTGCTGGTAGATACGCTGGTTGGTCCTGTGGTGCAGGTACTGCAACTGCGGAACCAGAGACAGGATGTAACGGGTCAGACGCTTGCCGGCGTCGCCCTGGGCGATACGGTATATCTGGCCATGAATGCCGCTGCCCTGAGGATCGAACGCCAGAAACGCCTGCTTGTGCAGGAGCTTTTCCAAGTCCAGATCAGGGTTTTCGCTGACAAGTTCCACGTCGAAACGAAAGGCCTGGCTGATGCCTTCTGTACCAGTAAACGACAGCACCTGCAGATCGCCCTCGTAATCTTCGATGGTCAGGCTGAAGTGCGTTTCGTTGGAAGGGTTGAACATTGTTTGCTCCCTGTTCGGTAGTCATCCGTTACGCCAAGGCATCAGACGCTGCTGCCAGGACGAAGTGACGGTGAAAGCGTCACGCAATTGTTTGGCGGTGATCCTTCGATCCCCGGCATCGAAAGCCAGTGCTGCGCGCAGGGCTGGCCAGCAGTGTCTGGGCAAGTTCTTCGGCGCTTGCAATTCACGATCGAGGCGCTCGTCACGGGCCTGGGTCGAGGGCAAACGGCGAAACGGGTGTTTGCCTCCCGCCAGCTCGAAGATCACACAAGCCACGCCGAAAATATCGGCACCTGCCGACAGTGGCTTGCCTTCGAGCAATTCCGGGGCGGCATAGCCCGGTGTCCAGGCATGGAATCGCTCGCGGCTCAGGTGCGGCAGACCGGGCAGGATACCCTCCTCTGCCTGGCCAAGGCCAAAGTCGAACAGGCGTACGCCGTCTTCTGTGACCATGACGTTGCTCGGCTTCATGTCACCATGCAGCACGCCATGAGCATGGGAATAGGCCAAGGCATCGAGTAACGGCAGTGTGATGTCACGCAGTTCTTTCCACGGCAGCCCCAGAGGCCGCTCACAGAGCAATTTGTCCAGGGTCAGCCCACGCATGAGTTCCATGGTGATGAAGGCCCGCTGACAGTCAGTATCCACTTCAAAGTTATGCAGGCGCAGTACGTTGTCGTGGCGCAGGCGTCGGGTCAGGGCGTACTCGCTGTAAAGCAAGGCGCTGGCATCCGGCGACTCTGCAAATTCTTCGCTGAGGACTTTCAGCGCGATATAAGGATCGGGATCGCCGAACTGCTCGCTCAGCAAGTCCCGGGCACGATAGACCAGGCCCATGCCACCGGCACCGAGCAAACGCTCGATACGGTAACGACCTGCCAGCAGATCGGGCATCTCCGAGATGCTGGCACGGGTCGGCGCCGGCGCAGCGTCTGCCTTGTGCGACTGGGCGAAGGCAAAGTAGGTCAGATTGCTGTCCTGCTCCTCGCTCACCAGCAAGTCGTCTATCGGTCGCATGAGTTCAGTCATTGGCGGATTACCACGGCCGTCAGGTTGTCCCGTGCCGAACCACGCAGGGCACCATCGAACAGGCGCTCCAGCGCAATCTGCGGCGCAGTCAGGCTCAAGGCATTGCCGAGTGCATCGCTGCTGAGCCCTTGATACAAGCCATCGCTGCAAAGCAGAAAGGTATCGCCGGGATACACTTCCAGCTCCAGTACATCCAGGGTCAGTTGCTCTGCAGCCCCGACTGCACGAGTCAGGGCATGGGCGCCAGGATAGGCCCGCGCCTGCTCCGCGCTCATTTTCTGCTCGTCGATCAGTTGCTGCTGCAGCGAGTGGTCCCTGGACAACTGATACAGACGCTGACCGCGCCACAGATAGCAGCGGCTATCGCCGGCCCAGATGCAGGCCGCACGATTACCCTCCACCAGCAGCGCCACAACGGTGCTGCCCATGATGCTGTCGTGGCGTCCGGCGGTGACAGTCAACTCTTGCCCCAAACGGCGATTGAGCCAGTGCAGGCACTGGCGTATGTCCTTGAGTCGTTCGTTGAAATCATTCTGCACCGGCAATTCCGCCAGGCTGGCGACGATCAACTGGCTGGCGATATCGCCCCCCTGATGACCGCCCATCCCGTCTGCGACCACCCACAGCCCATGCTGTGGGGAGTCCAGAAAAGCATCTTCGTTGCGCGCCCGAACCTTGCCGGCATCGGTGCGCGCAGCGCTGCGCCATGGGCTGGCTACCAGCATCAGAGCTGCACCGGCATGCGGAAGGTACGCAGCACGCCCATGTCGAACGGGTTCGGCGTGCGCTGGCTGGTCAGCAGGTAGTTGGCGCGCAGGCCACCCACGTCGGCCTTGAGCACCAATACGTCACGCCCTGTCAGGTATTCGGTCTGCATCAGGTCGAACAGACGGAACAGTGACCATGGGCCAGTGTTCTTCTCGATACCCAGCGGGCGACCGACCATTCTGTCGAGTACCAGGCTGGTGCGCCCGTCTTCGGCATCGGTTGGCCATTTGAACGACACAGGCACGATCGGGCCATGGCGGTATTCAATGGTCTTGTCGCCCAGCTTGAACTCGGAACGGCTGACTGCCGGGTCCAGGGTGTAAGGCTCCAGCTTGAACTGCACTTGCGGCTCGGCCGGGTTATCGGCGAAGAAGCTCTGGCGGATAACCAGTGCAGACGCCATCTGGTCGAGGTAGACCTTGGAGACCGGCAGGCTGTAACCGTCGACAGTGCGCATACGGTAGTTACCCGGATCGCCACTGACGAATGGACGCATGTAGCTGTCGAAGAAGCGATCGGCAATACCTTGAGCCTTGAAGAACTCACGGAAGTCGCTGATTGCCACGTCGCTGGCGCTGTGCGCGTTGAACGGATAACGCTGGTTGATCGCCTTGCCGTAAAAACTGTACAGCTCGTTCTGATAACGCTGGTTCAGGTACTGATAGGAATCACGCAGCACCAGGCGCCATGTGTCTTCAGCCAGGACGTTGAACCACACACCCACCGGACGCGGCAGACGGCTGGATACAGTGCGCAGGTTGCTCAGCGCATCACGCTGGCCACCCATGCGGTTCTTGGCCAGCTCGAACGCGGCCTGATCCGGAGAGCTGGAGCGCGCCAGGCTGGCCATCTGCATTTGCAGTTCGTTGAGGGCTGCCAGGGCTGGCGTCAGGTCAGCGGTCGGGCCGTTGTTGTCATCCAGCAAACGGTGCAGCGGTTCAAAGCGGCTCTGCAGGGATTTGCGTGCAGTATCCGGCAGTTTCTTCGCCAGAGCATCAGACGCATTGCCTGCTGCAGCGGCTGCTACCTTGCCGAGTTTTCCGCCCTTGTCGGCCAGTTGCGCGGCAGCTGCAGCGGCTTCTTCTGCCGTTTCCGCGACCACCGGGAAGCGGGTGTTTTCACGCACTTCCACCAGCATCTGGATGACCGGTGAGTTGGCTGACGTCAGGCCTGCCAGTTGCTCGGCACCCTCGCCAAAGTCGTTGATGGCCGGCAGTTGAACCTGGCCTACCGCTTCACCCCAATAGTTGGCGTAGTCACGGAAATACAGTTGCTCCAGCTCAACCATCAGGCGACGCAAATCCATGCTGCTCAGGCCAGAGCCTTCACCCAATACCCAGTTGTCACGCAGGATATCGCTGACCAGCATCGAGCCCTGTACCGAGAAATACTGCTGGTAACCCTGTTGGGTGTAGAAGCCCGGAATCACGTAGTCGGTGCCGACAAACAGCGAGCCTTGTGGTCCCAGGTGTTGGTCCAGACGGTATTCCGGCAAGTTGCGAGCCTGTTCGCGCAGCATGCGGTAGACCACGTTGGCAAGGGACTCGCTGCGCAGAATCTGACGCGCCTGAGCCACCAGTTGCTCGTCCAGGGGATAAACGAACGGCTGCTTGAGCAAACGCTCGAAGTGGCTGTTCAAGCCGTTCTGTACGGCAGTGTTGCCACTGTAACGCTGGGACCATTCTGTCGCGACCCAGTCCTTGAGCCATTGCTCGTCACGACGGTCCTTCATGTTCAGCATCAGGTACGCACGCAGGCTGTTGAGCAGGCGATCGCGGTCCTTGGTGTTGGCACGCACCTGGCCTTCCAGCAGGGTTGCGACCCGTGGCAACAGTTGTTCTTCGAGCTGACGATCGTAAGCGTCCTTGACGACCGGGTTGACGACTTCACCCTGATACAGACCACCGCGTTCGTGGTAGCTCACATCGTCTTTTGCCGGGAACACCTGGGTAGCGGCGTAGCTGGTGTCCAGGGTCTTGAGCGCTGCCATGGCATCATCGCGGGTGCTGAGAGCCGAGCGTTGCTGGGTCCAGGTCTGAGCAAGGTTGCGCAGGTTTTCCAGACGCTCATAGTTGGCAGAGAAACCGCTTGCCCAAAGCAGGCCGAACAGTCCCAGTGCTGCCAGTGCGCCCACGTACAGCGCACGTTGGCCCCAATGGATGCGGCTGCGTTCGCGTTTGTCCAGACCCGCAAGATCGGCCTCAGGGAAAATCACCCGGCTGAGCAAGTGGTGAATGAAGCGCGAGCGACCGCTGCGCAGGGTTGGCAAGATGCCAGCATTCAGGCCCAGGTTGGCGCCGATACCAGCAGTGGTGGCGTCCATTTCCGCAGTCAGGTGCGGCGCGCTGGTCAGGTAGAAACCACGCAACTGGCTGGCACGCTGGTAGCGGTTGCCGGTGAATGCCATGTCGACGAACAGGCACAGACGCTCGCCGATCTGACCCAGTTGATGCGGGAAGTCGAGGATGCGGCCACGACGCTGGGTGTCACGCTCCTGGTGCATGCGCATGATCACCTGGCTGTTGAGGCGACGCAGCAGTTCTTCAAACTCGTTGCGCAGCACAGCCACATCGGTGCCAATCTGCTCTTTGCGGAAGCTGGTACCCAGTACCTGATCGCTTTCTTCGCGAGTCAGTTGATCGAAGAACTCATCAAAGCCCAGCAGGCTGTCAGCCTTGCTCAGCACCAGATAAACCGGCACGTCCACATGCAGTTTCTGATGCACGTCCTGCAGGCGGCCACGCACCTGACGAGCCAGGGTTTCGAGTTGCTGTTCGCTGCCCTGTAGCAGGGTTTCCACCGGAATGGTCACCAGCACGCCGTTCAACGGACGATTGCGACGACGCTTGCGCAGCAGGTCAAGCAAGGTGCTCCAGGCACTGCCATCGACTTCGGCATCCGGCTGGGTCAGGTAGCGGCCAGCGGTGTCGATCAGCACGCCATGATCAGCGAAGTACCAGTCGCAGTGGCGGGTGCCCAGGGTGTCTCGGGTCAGCTTGCGTTCGATCTTGTTGATCGGAAACTCAAGGCCGGAGAAGTCCAGCAAGCTGGTTTTGCCACTGCCTTGTGGCCCGATCAGCAAGTACCAGGGTAAGTCACTGCGCCAGCGCTCGCTACGGCCGCGATACAGGCTCGACGTCTTCAGGGTCTTGAGCGCATCCTTGAAACGCACTTTCAACTCTTTCTGTTCTTCGTCGATCTGCTCTTCGCGGCGGAGACGATCCTGGCCGTCTTCGCTCTCTTCCATCGCTTTCTTGCGAACACCGGCGCGCCAGCTGACGAAGACCATGGTCAGGCCCCAGATCAGGAACAGCACGCTGATGGTCAGCAGGCGGGAGGTCGAGCCTTCCCAGAACTTGTAGTCATTGACCGCCAGCAGCGGCCCCACGAACCACACCAGCAACGCGACAAACAGTACCAGCAGCAGCGTCCAGACCCATGTCTTGCGCAGGAATGCGCCGACTTTCTTGAAAAAATTCTTCATCACGCGTCCCTGATTACGGCTGCGACTGCGGCTGAACCGCGGTCTGATCAAACGGCTGATAAGGTTGCAGAACGGTGTCGCGCTGCTCGCCCAGCATCCAGGCGAAACCGGAATACATCACCACCAGGCAGACGAAGGTAAACAGCACCACCATCCACACCGGCACGATGCGTACCAGGCTGCGGCGCTGATCGTTCAAGCCTTCCCAATGGGGCGACAGCTCACGTGGTACATCACCGCGCAGTTGACGGATCTGGCGATACAAGGCGTCACGGATGCCTTCGAGCTCGAGCATGCCCCGTGCCTGGACCCGATACTTGCCTTCAAAACCGAGGGACAGGCACAGGTACATCAGTTCCAGCATGGGCAGATGCTTGACCGGGTTTTTCGACAGGCGATCCAGCAACTGGAAAAACTTCTCGCCGCCGAAGGTTTCATTGTGGAAGCTGCTGAGCAGGCTCATCTGCGACCACTCGCTTTCGTTGCCCCAGGGCGTGGTCACAACCGCTTCATCTACCACAGTGCACAGCACATAACGGGCAGCCATTACCTGACTGCTCTCGGCACCGTTGTGCAAGGCGCGCACTTCAAACAGTTTCAGCCCGGCCGTCAGTCGATCGTTGAGTGCGTACAGGTCCTCGCGGGAGTCACTGTGCTTGAGTCGCACCACTTCAGACAGCAGCTCGGAGCCAGCAGCCACCAGCGAATTGAGGCTGATGTTGAACGCTTCGGCCGGGCGCAGGCGCGCTGCATAGATCATGCGCTCTTCAAGCTGCTCGAAGCGTGGCGGCGCTGCGAAGTCGGTCAGCGGGCTCGATGCAGGCCCATGGCCCTGACGGTCGAGCAGGACGGTCTTGTCGTCCTGGTTGTATTCCGTGTCCTTGATCATGTCGATCAGTTCCTTATGGCCCAGAATTTCAGTTCAAGCTCGGCGAATTCGCCGGATACATGGAACGCGAAGCCGCCGGAGCGCTCGAGTTGTGCCAGGTCTTCGGAACTGAGTTCGAGGATGAAATAGGTTTTGTTGGAGTGGAACGCGATCTGCCGCGGGGCCACCGGCAAGGGTTTGACCTTGATGCCTGGCAGGTGCAGGTTGACCAGTTGGCGGATACGCTCCACCGGGCCGACCTTGAGGTGCGCGGGCAAGCGATGACGCAGCTCTTCGGAATCGCAGTTGGCACTGGCCGCCAGCACGAACGAGGCTGAGCCCAGCAGAGTGTGATCGTGCAGCGGCGAGACAATGATGCCGTACTGGCGCGCCTGCAGAATCAACTCGATGGCATGCTGCTCCAGCACCATCGACAACACCTGGCGGATCGCCTCCATCAGTTTGCGGAAGCTCGCGCCCTGGTCGCTGTGCTGATAACGGCTGTCCAGGCGTGGGCGTTTGCTGTCACTGGAAAAGGTCGCCAGATCGCCAAGCATGGTCAGCAGCGTGCGGTACAGTTCTTCCGGGTGAACCTGCTCCAGGCCCAGATAGTGACGCAGCAGCAGCTCGGTGCGGTTGATCAGTTGCAGCATCATGAAGTCGCCGACTTCAGCGCCACCCACCTTGCCGTTGGAGCGAATCCGGTCGGCGATGGTGTCGCCCCGGTGGCTGAGCATGCTGATGACTTCCTTGAGGCATGACAGCAGGTAGCTGGAAGCGTGCGCCTGGATGTAAGTCGGCACAAAGTCCGGGTCGAGGCTGATCACGCCGTCCGGCGTCGTATCGAGCACTTCGCAGATCTTCAGCTTCACGTAGGCCTGATCGCTCTGCTGCTCGCCGAGCAACAGTTTGAAATCGGGACGACCACAGCTGACCTGACTGGCGGAGTCGTCGCCGGCATTGGAGTCGGCCACTTCGGCTTCGTACGCGGTATAGCGCGCCAGCACGTCGGACTGCTCCGGACGACGAGCCTCGATGTGATTGCCGGTCACCAGCGGCAGTGCCAGATAGACCGGTGTATTACCGGTATTGGGTGGCACGTCGAGAGCCAGCGGCTCCGTGTTGCCGCCCAGCTCGAACAGGCTGCCGTCCGGCAGAATCCCCGAGGCCTGACTGACCACCAGCTTGCCCATATTGAGGAACTGCAGGTCGATGTCCAGATTGAGGAAGCCCCAGGTGTAGCTGCCCAGCAGCTTGGTGCGGGTCTTCATCTGGTGATCGTAGTAGCGATCGTTGTGCTGGAAGTGCTGCGGACGCAGCAACATGCCTTCCTGCCAAATGACTTTATGAGAGTTCATGGTCAGTCGACTGCCTTGGCGAGCGATTCATTGGTGTTGCGAATACCGTTCTGATCAAGAACCAGTTCGGCATCGGTGAGTGCCAGCGGAGTAACTTGAAGCGTGTAGCGCCATCTGGTTTCCGGCAGGTCGCGGTAGGCCGCGAGGACACCGACGTAACGGCTACCCTCTCCCACAGTCAGCTTGAGTTCGACGGTTTCACCCGGACGCAGCTCCAGCTCTTCGCTGGTCACCATGTCCGGAGCCAGGGACTCCTTGGCGCGCTCATAAAGGCTGAAGAAGTCCGCATTCTCGAACGCCACCGGGTGCTTGAGCTCGAACAGGCGTACCACGATCGGTGACGGACGGCCGTTGAGGTCCGGGTTCAAACGATCACTGGCCGTCAGCTTCAGGTTGAGCTTGGTGAGATGGGAGTACGGCGAAAGCGTTGAGCAGCCGGCCAGCACCACCAGGGCGGTCAGCGCAGCCAGCGTTTTAGAGAAAGCAGTCATACGGCGAGACATGCGCATCATCCTTGGTGATCGGTGTGGAGGGTGGAAATCAGGCGAATCTGCTCTTCATAGGCCTGGGCGAAATCGCGGGCCATCAAACGCTCGCTCCAGTCATCATCCTGGCGCAGCGCCTGGTGATAGCGCCCGTAAGCTCTCCAGCGACTGCCGGACGTGGCAATCAGCGGTTTGTTGTCGCGCTCGAAACGCAGGGTGAGCTGTTGCGGCGAGAAGTGTTCCAGGGTGCCGCGAACTGCGGCGCGGCTGGCGGTCAGCAAAGCCACCTGATGCGCCTGCAGATCACGGAATGCGCGGGATATCGCCTGCTCGGCCGGCAACTGCCCAGGCTTGCCTGGCTGCAACAGAATGCCCAGTGCTTCACGAGTATCGACGGCAAACTTCAACGGGTTCTTCTGACTGCCCTGAACCGTGGTCTGCGCCAGGCGTAATTCGTTTTTCAGCTCGCTGCGGGTGCGCAGGCTCTGTTGCAGACCGCCGATGCTTTGCTTGAGCAAACGGGCTGCATTGAGCGCCAGTGCCTCTTTTGCATCGTGATCGAGATCCTTGAGGTCAACCCCCAGAGCCACAGCAAACTTGTCCCAGAAAGCCTCGGACTGACGCTCGACCGGTGGCGGTGCGGGCGCAGGTTCAGGCTTTTTCGCAACCTCGACCAGTTCCGGCACCAACAGGCTTTCCATATCGATGCGGGCATAGTCGGCACGCTGCCGTCCATCATCGATAGCGGTGTTCGGGGAGATCAACTCCTCGATTTCCGAATAGACACGCTCCTGCTGGTCAAGGGCGTTCAGCGGGTCCAGGTCGAGGAAAGCATCGTCAGGGATGATGCTGCCTGCCGCTTGTGGACGACCGACTTCCACGTCGAAAGTGGCCGGGTCACGAACCAGCCGCGCACGAATCTCGAAGTCACCCAGGACATACACACTGCCGTGTTCGATACGTACGGCTTCACCCTTGCGCAGACGCGCGCCGTTGGCACTGTCCTGAATACCGTTGCTGCTGGTATCGGTCAGGAAAAACGTTCCCTCGCGATAGCTGATCAGCGCGTGATGGTTGGACAAATGACGCTTGCGGTCCGGGATGATCCAGTCGCAGTCCTCTCCCCGACCAATCACGCCACCAGCCTGCTTGAAGGTCTTCTGGCACAACTCCGTGGGCACGAACTGCTTGGTGTTAAGCATTTCGAAAACCAGTTCCATGATGATGCTCCTTGCGGTCACTTGCCGCGATTGACCGCCTGAGGATCACCCAATGGGCGATAGGTGTTGTCGTTGAATTTGTAATTGCCGCTGCAGCCGCCAAGGCCGCATAGAACGACAAGTGTCAGCAGGAAGGCTTGCCAGTGACGAACAGACATCAGAGGGTCTCCAGGAGTAAGCACAAAGCGCCGGACCTTTCGGAGGGCGCTGTTAGAAGCGGATGAATTGGAAAAGAGTGTTGTTGCCTACCCATTGAAATCACCCAGATTGATATTCAGGCGCTCAAGGCGGTAAAGCAGCGTGCGCCTCGGCAAGCCGAGTTCACGCGCGGAAAGAGTCTGGTTGCCATCGTTCTTGCGCAGGCAATCGAGGAGCATGCAACGTTCTACCTGTTCCAGGCGCTCGCGCAGATTGAGGCTGCTGTCCAGAGGAATGGCTTCTGTGCGCAGGGAAAAGTGTTCGGCCAGCAACTCACCGCCCTCGCACAGCAGCACGGCACGTTCGACCAGGCCCTTGAGCTCGCGAACGTTGCCGGGGAAGGCATAACTGGACAGGTGAGTCAGTGCCGAATCCGACCAGCGCAACGACTCACGCTGCAGGAATGCACAAGTCTTGTCGGCAAAGTGCCGAGCCAGGTCGACAATGTCGCCTTCGCGCTGACGCAAAGCCGGCAGTTCGATAGGAAACTGCGCAAGGCGGTAGTACAAGTCCTCGCGGAATGTGCCTTCACTGACCATCACCGACAGGTCCCGGTGCGTGGCGGCGATGATACGCACGTCGATCTTGTGAGTCTCGTTGGAACCCAGCGGCCGAATCTCGCCTTCCTGCAGGACGCGCAGCAGCTTGGCTTGCAGGGCCAATGGCATGTCGCCGATTTCGTCGAGCAACAGGGTGCCGCCATTGGCTGCGTCGAAAAGCCCTTCACGGTCAAAGTCAGCACCGGTGAATGCGCCCTTGCGATAGCCGAACAACTCGCTTTCGAGCAGGTTTTCAGGGAATGCCGCACAGTTCTGCACGATGAATGCCTTCGAGTGGCGCGGGCCGAAGTCATGAATCGCCCGTGCGACCACTTCCTTGCCCGTCCCCGTCTCGCCGCGCAACAGCACGGTATAAGGGCTGTGCAGGACTTTGCTGATCATCGAGTAGGTACGGCGCATGCTTGCGCTTTTGCCGATCAGACCGTAATCGCTGGCATTGGGCACGCGGGCCGATGCAACGGGCAGCTCATCCGTGGGCTGACGCAGGCGCTGCATCAGATGCAACTGGCCAAGTACAAACGAGCCAAGCTGCCCGAGTGAGTCGGCAAAACCTTGCAGGTCGACATGCCGACGGCTCGCGCACAACAATACGCCTTCGACGGATTTCTGATGGGTGACCATGGGGACACACAGCAGCGACTGCCATGGCGTGGCCTGTGCCGGCAGGAAGCTGGTTTCATGCAGGCTGCCGCTCAGTTCACTGAGGAACAGCACACGATTCTGGCTCAGGGCGAACTGCAGCAACTGTTCGTCGCTGTAATCAACCGGCAAGCTCGCCGCTTCCCGTGGTTGCAGGATGCCATCAAGGCACTCGGCATTCATGCCCAGGCAGGTGTTGGTGGCATCCAGCAGGTAGAGCTGAGTCAGCTCGCAACCGCTGAGTCCGGCCAGCCCGCGCACAAAGCCACCCAGCAGATCGGCACCGCTGGCCGCCCGCGACAGTTCAGCGTACTGCGCAAGCAACGCTTCGGCATAGGCCAGTGGCTGAGGCACCTGAGTGAACATCACACCCACCTCAGGCGAACTCGCACGTCACACTGGCGTTGCCGTCAAGCGTGGCGTGAACCCGCTTGAGGCTTTCACCGGTGGCCATGGCATCCAGAAGGCGGTCGGCCACCAGCGGCAGAACGTGCTGATCCAGCAAGTGATCGATCAGGCGCGCACCGCTTTCGCTCTGGGTACAACGCTCGGACAGGTGATCCACAAGGTTCTGGCACCAGGTGAACTCCAGTTGGCGACGGTTCAGGCGCTCGCCCAGACGACCGAGTTTGATCTCGATCAGCTCGCGCAGCACCGGGCCGCCGACCGGGTAATACGGCACGACGCGCATACGGGCCAGCAGCGCCGGCTTGAAATGCTTGCTGAGGACTGGGCGGATGGTTTCTTCCAGCACTTCGGCAGACGGACGCTCGCCGTTTTCGCACAGTTCGGCGATACGGTCGCTGCCCAGGTTCGAGGTCATCAGGATCAGGGTGTTGCGGAAGTCGATCTCACGCCCTTCCCCGTCGTTGGCCACGCCCTTGTCGAAGATCTGGTAAAACAGGTTGAGCACGTCCGGGTCGGCCTTCTCGACCTCATCGAGCAACACCACGGAGTAAGGCTTCTGGCGCACGGCTTCGGTGAGCATGCCGCCTTCGCCGTAACCGACATAGCCCGGTGGAGCACCGATCAGGCGGGAAACAGTGTGCTTCTCCTGGAATTCGGACATGTTGATGGTGGTGATGAAACGATCACCGCCGTACAGCAAATCCGCAAGCGCCAGCGCGGTTTCGGTCTTGCCGACACCACTAGGACCGACCAGCAGGAACACGCCCACCGGTGCGTCCGGCTTGTTCAGGCCCGCAGCCGTGGCGCGCATCGAACGATCAAGCGCATGTACGGCCTGTTCCTGACCACGAATGCGGGTACGCAGGTCAACGGCGAAACTCGTGACCTTGGCATTGTGCTCACGGGCCAGTTGCGACAGCGGCACACCGGTCCAGGCGCTGATCACTTCGGCCACCAGACGCGGGCAGACTTCGAAGCTGACCAGACGCTCCTGGGTCTGGGCGGCGGTCAAGGCGCTATGGGTCTGGTTCAACTCGGCTTCCAGCGTCTCGACACTCAGGGCTTCGTCGGCTTCATTGCTCAGGGTTTCGATGACCGTGCCTTCGGCGTCTTCTTCGACACTGATGGTCGGCTCGACCGCTGCGGCTTCACGGGCCTTGGCCAGTTGCTGACGAAGTTCCAGCAGACGCTCGGCCAGTTGCTTCTGTTCGGTCCACTGGCTTTCCAGAGCGCTCATTTCGCTTTGGGCTTCCTCCAGTCGGGCTTCCAGTGCATCAAGGGCTTCATGGTCGATCAGCAGACCGGCTTCGGCATCACGGCGCAGCGCCTGACGCTGGCGGCCACCTTCAGCCAGCTCGCCACGCAGGCGCTCAAGGCTCTCAGGAGCCGCGGCCAGGCTGATACGCACACGGGCGCATGCGGTATCGAGAACATCGACAGCCTTGTCCGGCAACTGGCGGCCTGCCAGATAACGGGCAGACAACTCGGCGGCACACACCACGGCGTCATCGCGCAGGTAGATACCGTGGCTCTTCTCGTAAACCTGAGCCAGGCCACGCAGGATGGTCACGGCTTCGCTGACAGTCGGTTCGTGCAGTTGCACCGGCTGGAAACGACGGGCCAGGGCCGGGTCTTTTTCAAAGTACTTCTTGTACTCCGCCCAAGTGGTGGCGGCGATGGTACGCAACTCGCCACGGGCCAGTGCCGGCTTGAGCAGGTTGGCTGCATCGGAGCCACCGGCATTGCCGCCTGCGCCAATCAGCGTGTGGGCTTCGTCGATGAACAGGATGATGGGCTTTGGCGAGGCTTTGACTTCGTCGATCACACCTTTGAGGCGTCGTTCAAACTCCCCCTTGACGCTGGCACCGGCTTGCAACAGGCCCATGTCCAGGGACAGAAGCTCTACGCCCTTGAGAACTTGTGGCACTTCACCCGCGGCGATGCGCGAAGCCAGACCTTCGACGATGGCGGTTTTACCCACACCGGCTTCACCGACCACAATCGGGTTGTTCTTGCGGCGACGGGCCAGAATATCGACCATCTGACGGATAGCGCCGTCACGGCACAGTACCGGATCAAGTTTGCCGTCACGAGCCTGTTGGGTCAGGTTGTGGGTGAAGCGCTCCAGCAGCGACTCGCCCTGCACTGCCGGTTTTCCGCTGGCCGGTTGTTCTTTCTGGGACAGAGCGAACTCTTTCAGACGTTCAACATTCAACTTGGCCAGCAATGGTTGGTAGCGGCTACCGGCATAGCGCATCGGGTTGCGCAGCAGTGCCAGGATCAGTGCGGCCTGCTCGACCTGGCTTTGGCCCAGCTCAAGGTTGGCAACCAGCAGCGCATCCTGCAGCCATTGCACCAGCTCCGGCGCGAACACCGGGTTGCGCGAAGCGCTGTGCTCGACCCGCGACTGCAAGGCTGCGCTCAGTTCACCGGCATCCACTTCGGCATCCTGCAAAGCGCGCGCGAGCAAGCCTTGGGGACGTTCCAGCAGGCCCAGCAACAAGTCTTCGACGAGGATTTTGCTACCGCCACGGGCAACGCAGCGCTCGGCCGAACGTTCCAGATCACGACGGGTTTCGGCGTCCAGTGCCTGAATAAGTTGTTGCAGGTCTACGTTGATCATGGGTCATCTGTCCTTAATGAGTTTTGCTGCCCAGGGTTACCACACCGTCCGCTTTTTCGCGGCCGAGCCAACTGGTCCATCCCAGGCGACAGGCGTTTTGTTCACCGATGCGCAGTTCGCGTATTTCTTCCTGGCGCAGTACCAGGCGAATGTCGTAATCAAGCGGGTCACGCAAGGTGAACCGCACCAGCGCGCACAGCGGCTGGTAGCCGAAACCGATTGGCAGGAACTCGTGAAAGCGCTGCCAGTCGAGCTCGCGAATGTGAATGCGGAACTTGCCGCTGCGGTCGCGTACATGTTCACCCAGCACCAGGTCTTCCCCGAGCATGCTGTTGGCGCAACCCAGACGATTGCGCTGCTCGTCGAGAATTTCCACCCGACGCTCGATGCACTGCTCGATGGTCAGTTCGGCGTGCTTGAAGTAGTAACGCAGCACCGCTTCGATCAATGCTGCCGAGTGAGCACGCAGGCTGAGCAAGCCCAGATATGGCAGCAGGCGCTTCCAGTTCAGTTCCTTGGCGCGCCGGATCTCTTCACCACCAAGGCCGATCAGGGCGAAAAGATGCGAAGAAAACGCATCGACCGCGCCGCTTTCGAAGCTGGCCCGATAGCGGTATTTTTTCCAGATCGGCAGCATCAGCCGTTGCAGACGATGGTGAAACAGATCGAGGAAATTGCGGGTCGGGTTGCCGTCCTCGCTGTCGCCCAGCGCCTGTTCGCCATAAAACGCAGGCAGCGGCGAACCGGAACCCACCAGACCGATCAGGTTGAAGCGCATGCGCGCTCGCATTTGCCCGTGCTCTTCAAAAAACTCCACGCGATCAACGTCACTGCCAGGGAAACCCAGGCTCGGGTTGGCCTGGAATTCCAGCTGGTCGTACAGGTCGTCCTCGCTCAGGTACGGGTGCGCCTCGCGCAGCCGGTCGATGACCAGCAGCACGGCCTGAAACAGCGAGTACTCTCGTATACTTCGGGTCAGCCCGCTTAAAGCAGGGGCTGAAGGCCCATACGTGGTGTCCATTGGTACACCTCTCCCTGTGTGCTTTTTACCCGCAGCTCATGGTACGAATTGAGACTGGCGTAAAGCGCGAAAAACTCGTTGAGAACCGAAGCGAACACGAACAGGTCGCCTTCGCCGATATACCCTTCCGGGTCGATGGTCAGTTCGGTGCGCAGACCGCGTACCGGCAGACCACGGTGCAACCGGTCCACGTGTTGATGCTTGATCGACTTGAGCCCGCCCAGCAGGCGCTTGCTGACCTTTTCCGCGTGCTGGTCGTAGTAGCGCGGCAGGTCGTAGGTTTCCAGAATCACCTTCAGTGCATTGACGTCGGCCAGGGACAAATAGTTAAGCGACATGTTGCTGATCAGCTTCCACAGGAAGTCACGGTTCAGCGGCGGCGCAAAACTCGACGTGGCCGGGGTGATATTGCGAAAGCTCAGGAACTCCGGCGTCTCTTCACAGGCCACGCAGATATCGCCGAGCTTGAGCTTGCGCGGCAGGTTCTGGTTGGTGCACATCAGCTCGATAGACAGGGTTTCGTGGGCTTCGGTATGACGGATACCGAAGCTCAGGTAAGTGTCCAGGCCGTGATGCAGCAAGGATGAACGCTGGCGGATACTGTAATGCGGACGGCTATTGGGCACATCGAAGCTCGGGTCATGTTCAAAAGACTCGAACGGCACGTACTCCTGATAACCGAGGCCACCGGGCTTCCAGCCGGTCACGGTTTCTACCGAGAACACACCACAGTTTTCCAGATCGTATTCCGCTGGCAGAAGCAGGTACTCGTCCTGTTTGCCATCGAGACGGATCGGCAGCGCATCGTGCTTGAACAGGTTGACGATGGGCGTGCAGAACAGCTTCACGTTATCCAGGGTCGGACGCAGGCGCTGGATGCCGCTTTTACGGATATCGAAACGCAGTTCCAGGCCACGCATCTGCTTGAGGGTGTCTTGCGGCAGCGCTTTGAGAATATCCAGGCCGTTGACGTCGACGAACAGGAACTTGTCCTGAAAGGCGAAGTATTCCTGCAGGTAGCGATAGCCGCGGAAGGTGTTCAGCGGATACGGGATCAACGCCTCTTCCTCGGCAAAACCCACCGGCTGTACGCGGTCGCCCGGTATCTTGAATGCCATCGGAATGTCGTTGACGCCATTGATAGGCTTGCCGGCTCCGTCCAGAGGAATCAACTCGATGCCTTCCAGATTGCGCAACAAGCTGAGGTAAAGCATCTGGCTGATATAGCGCTCACCGGCGAAGTGCAGGCGCAGACGGCTCAGTTCCAGTTCGCCCAGATGACCATCAGCACTCATCTCCAGGCGCAGACTCAACAGCGAACCGTCGCCCTTCACCGAGTAATTCAGTGCCGCCAGATCCAGCGCCAGCACCTCGGTCGGGTAGCAGGTACGGAAACGGCAACGCACGTCATCCTTGGGCACGCTCTCGACGGGCGTATCACGCTCGACATTCAACGCAGGCCCTGAACGCTTGAGCGGATCGAACTGCAAAATACTGAACGCCGGCAGCGGCCGCATATAGTTGGGCCACAGCAACTGCATCAGCGAATGGCTGAGCTCCGGCAATTCGTCATCGAGCTTCTGGCGCAGACGCCCGGTCAGGAATGCAAAACCTTCCAGCAACCGCTCCACATCCGGATCACGCCCGGCCTGCCCCAGAAAAGGCGCCAACGCCGGGCTACGCTCGGCGAAACGGCGGCCCAACTGACGCAGTGCGGTGAGTTCGCTTTGGTAGTAGTGGTTAAAGGACACGGGTTACCTGCCTGGTAGTGGATCTCATGAAAAAGCGGTTCTGCTGTTTTTCAAGATGCGATGGACATTAAAAATGCAACTGAGTTCTTATTTGATGATGCGATAAACAATCGCAACAACATGCTAACTATGGGCAGATCGAAACATCATTGATCGTCCACTCACGCTGAGTACCCTCAGTGACTTTTTCTACATTACCCAAGTACTGCCGCAACCTGGCACCGTCAACCACTTTAGTGCCAGTCGCATCACTTATTGTCAGAAAATAGTTGTCCGGAATCTGTCCAATCACATCTTCCCCATAAGAAGCAAAACTCGCCACCAATGCTCGGGAGTCTGTTTCAGACTTTACGTTGCGCTCCAGCGAATGCAGGTTGGAACTGTTGGAAATCTTCATTTCTAGTGTTTGGCTGCAACGGTTCTTGACATAAACATGGTTGTTGTAAACCTGCTGTGCAGCACAGCTCGTTAGAGAGGTAAAGAGCAGGATGGAACCGACGACTTTAATCATCGAATTCAATCCTTGCCAGCCAGAGCAAGCTTTTGACGTCCTGTTCGGAAGCAACCATACGGCTCCGTAACTCGGAGGCCAAGACGGTGTATTTGCTGAAGTAATGCATCACGTCCACTTCACCCGATTCTGGAGTTGGATGATTTTCCTTCGGGTTTTGCATCAGCGTGGAAGAGTCTTTGTGCGTCCATGAGTAGGTAGGAATCAGGCCCCCACCATATTCGTTGAGAATCAAATGTCCGAATTCATGAGCAGAAGTTTCCTTAAACTCTTCTTTTGCAGAGGTTATTGCAGTCAACGCGCTCAAGCCTTGGAGAGTAACTAATTGCTCATAGGCATAGCCGGCGTTGTGATAAACCTTTCTGGCAATAGCCAAACTGGTCGAACGCCCGAAGTCCGCTGATAGCGAATCAATAAGCGGAAAGTCGCCAGCTTTTGGTAGGGTATTGACTTCTGCCTTGACAGTTACTTTGTAAACGCCCTTGTTCGTCGTAATGCCACTGGCGATACCTGCACCACGCGAGCCATCACGCGACCAATACAGCTCAATCCCTTCCTTGGCCCAACCCAGCAATGTACTGAACGGTGTTGCTGCCAAACCCGGTGTAGAACCGCAGCTGCCGCCATCGGAGAAGCTCGGGCGCAGCACGGTTTCAACGGTCAAGGCGTTACGGTCGATACGCACGTCGACCCATTTCACTTCGTTAGCCGAACACTTGAGTTTCAGATCGACAACCTGGGTTTCTCCGTCCCCAGTCGCTGTCAGCCGTACTTTAAGGTTGGGGCTTTTCAAAACCCGGGTATCGAGAATCCCCGTGCTGTCATAGCCGTCCCACTGCCAGGCATGCTCACCATTAGGGAGAAATGGTGCTGTATTGGGCTCGGAATAAATCAGTTTCTCACCGTCCAGAACCTCCAGCTTCACGTTGTCGGCGGCGGACTTGCGGTTTTCAATTACAAACTCGATCAACTCACGATTCTTTGTTGCCCCCTTCTTGAGTTCATCGAAGTCAGGCACCTCCAGCGGCGTGAGGATCGAATTACCGCCAGACTTCAGGCCAAGCTGATAGTCAGGTTGAGTTTTTTTCTCGTCGGCCATGGCGGTTGGCACAAGCGCATCTACGATCGTACCCAAAGTGGCTGCTGCTACTGCGGTGACTGCGGTGACTGCCGCAGCAGCGGCACCGGAAAGTCCGGAGAACGGAGCCGGCGTATGCGTATTCCCGATAATCACCGTCCCGGACCCGGCCGTCACCTTGTTGCCATGACTACCCACCGAACCTACGGTCGCAGCCGGTTTGCCATTGATCAGAACGGTTGTTGCAAGATCACCCACCAACGCACCGCCACAGGCCGAGGCATCGCCTTGGCGGGCGGCCGGGAGGCCGTCGAAGAAGACGTCGCCGGAACCGGCGGCAATCGGGTTGGTGCCGTGGCCGGAGACAGGGCAAGCAGTCGGGTCGGATACGCGTGCAGCGGGTTTACCGGACATCGGAGTCTCCTTAGTTGACCTTCACTTGACCGCTACCATCCAGGCGCGCGGCGAAACTGACCTGACGTTTGAAACCATCAACTTCCAGCAGGCCTTCGATGCTGAAGGACAGGCGAAGCTGATCGTTGTCACGCGGCAGGGAAATGACACGCACGTTGCTCAGGCGCGGCTCGTAGGCTTCGATGAAGCTTTCGATGGCCAGGCGTGCCTGACTCAAGGAATCGTGCAGGCTCAGGCGCATGTCATTGAGATCGGGTAACCCGTAATCGGACAGCGTTTGCACGCTGCCCGCACGGGTGCTGAGCATCTTGGCCAGATGGGCAGCCACGGACGACATGGCGGAAACCTCGCGGCTCCATCCGACGCGTTGATCCGCGTCGCCATTCAGGCGTTCGAAAAGGCTGCCGTATCCAGTCATGAGTTGCTCCTTACTCTTTGTCCAGCTTGCCAACCAGCGACAGGGTGAAATCGGCACCCATGTACTTGAAGTGCGGACGCACGTTCAGGCTGACGCGGTACCAGCCCGGCTCCCCTTCTACATCGCTGACGATGATCTGGGCAGCGCGCAGCGGGCGACGGCCACGCACTTCGGCGCTTGGGTTTTCCTGGTCGGCCACGTACTGGCGAATCCACTTGTTGAGTTCCAGCTCGAGGTCGGTACGCTCTTTCCACGAACCGAGTTGCTCGCGCTGCAGCACTTTCAGGTAGTGAGCCAGGCGGTTGACGATCATCATGTACGGCAGTTGGGTGCCGAGCTTGTAGTTCAGCTCTGCTGCCTTGCCTTCTGCGCTGATGCCGAAGAACTTCGGCTTCTGCACCGAGCTTGCGGAGAAGAACGCCGCGTTGTCGGAGCCTTTGCGCATGGTCAGGGAAATGAAGCCTTCCTCGGCCAGTTCGTATTCACGGCGGTCGGAAACCAGAACCTCGGTAGGAATCTTGGTTTCGATTTCGCCCATGCTTTCGAAATGGTGCAACGGCAGGTCTTCAACAGCACCACCGCTCTGCGGGCCGATGATGTTCGGGCACCAGCGGAACTTGGCGAAACTGTCGGTCAGCTTGGTGCCGAACGCGTAGGCCGTGTTGCCCCACAGGTAGTGCTCGTGGCTGTTGGCGACGGTTTCCTTGTACACGAACGATTTGACCGGGTTTTCTTCCGGATCGTACGGGTTGCGCAGCAGGAAGCGCGGCACGGTCAGGCCAACGTAACGGGAGTCTTCCGACTCACGGAAGCTCTGCCATTTGGCGAATTGCGGGCCTTCGAAGTGATCTTTCAGATCCTTGAGGTCCGGCAGACCGGTGAAGCTTTCCAGGCCGAAGAATTTCGGGCCGGCAGCGGCAATGAACGGCGCGTGGGACATGCAGGCTACGCTGGAGACGTACTGCATCAGTTTCACGTCCGGGGAGCTTGGGGACATGTAGTAGTTGGCGATGATCGCGCCAACCGGTTGTCCACCGAACTGACCGTATTCAGCGGTGTAGATGTGCTTGTACAGACCCGACTGCATCACTTCCGGCGAATCTTCGAAGTCGTCCAGCAGGTCGTCCTTGGAGACGTTGAGGATTTCGATCTTGATGTTTTCGCGGAAGTTGGTGCGATCGACCAGCAATTGCAGACCACGCCAGGACGATTCCAGGGACTGGAAGTCAGGGTGGTGCAGAATTTCGTCCATCTGACGGCTGAGCTTGGCATCGATCTCGGCGATCATGCGGTCAACCATGGCCTTCTTGACCGGCTCACCGTTGTTCTGCGGCTTGAGCAGTTCTTCGATGAAGGCAGATACGCCGCGCTTGGCGATGTCGTAGGCTTCGTCGTCCGGTGTCAGGCGGGTTTCGGCAATGATGCTGTCGAGAATGCTGTATTCGCCGCTCTCGTTGCTCTTTTGCTGTGCTGCGCTAGTGCTCATTGTGTTGGCTTCCTTGACTGATAGAGGCTCAGGCTTTCGGGGCTTCGGCGTTCAGACCCAGCTCACCGAGTACGCGACCGCGGGATTCGTCGTCGGCGAGAACGCCTTCGATGGCTTTGCGGAACGCAGGCGCGTTACCCAGCGGACCTTTGAGGGCCACCAACGCGTCGCGCAGTTCCATCAGTTTCTTCAACTCTGGCACTTGCTCGACCAGGCTGGCCGGGTTGAAGTCCTTCATCGAGTTGACGCGCAGCTGCACGGCCAGCTCTTCATTGTCGCTTTCTTCCTGAAGGCGATTCGGCACGCTCAATGTCAGACTCAGCTCTTGCTTTGCCAGCACTTCGTCAAACGTCATTTTGTCGATGCTGATCGGCTTGCGATCTTCGATCTTGCGTTCGTCCTTGCGGTGCGTGTAATCACCGATTGCAAGCAGCTTCAACGGCAGTTCGATCTCTTCCTGTGCACCACCGGTGGCAGGTTTGAAAGTGACGTTGATGCGTTCCTTGGGGGCTACCGAGCCTTCTTTGGCCATGGCTTTTCTCCTTGCGGTTGTGGCCCTGGGGCCTATTCGAGTACCACTTCGAGGTCGAGGTGGCACAGCCTGCGATAAATCTCTTCCTTGCGTTCACGCACTGCATGGTTCTGCGGTAACAACTCGTAGCAGCTATGCAGTAAATGCAGCACTTCCAGCGCAAGATCGGGCTCCCAGGCGCTCAGGCCTGAGTCCTGTAATGTTTGGTCGAGTGTTTCGAGCTGAGTCCTGGCCAGTTCGTATTTCTTGGCCATGAAGCACAGCCGCGCGAGTGCGAACTGCCAGAAAAACTTTACCCGTCCGCCGTTGGCGCTCTGCAAGCCCTGCTTGAGAATCTGCACGGCAGCCTTGAGGCCTTCCTTGCGCAGAATCGGCATGACATCTTCGAGGGCCTGCTCCCAGGCCGGCTGGATGTCGGCAACTTCAACCTTGCGCGGCGCACTGGCAGTCTGCAGGTGCGGCATGACATTGGCGCTGATCCAGGCGCGGGTATTCGGATCGGCAAACGGTGCGCCGTCGTGGAAACGCAATTCGATAATGCCGGGCAGGCGCTGGATCAACAGTGCAAAGTGGATTTCCACTTCGCGCATGGCCAGTTCGGCGTTCAGGGCTTGCAAACATTCCCAGACCATCCGCTGACCATCGAACCAGAATGGCGCCTTCGTCAGGCTGGCCTCCAGCTCTACCAGCAGGTCGGCATATTTGCCCTGGTCGTAACGATCCTGATAAGCCTTGAGTTTGTCTGCCGGCAGCCCGCGCAGCGCGGTGATCTGCTCGGCATTGCGCTCAGGAACCGCATCGATAGGCAGCCACAGCAGCGTGCGGCTGAGGCGCAAGGCACGCAGGTCACTGGCTTTCTGCTTGAGCCACCAGGCGCACAGCGGACGTGCGTTTTCCTGTTGGGCACGCAGGGCCTTGTGCGCCTCCTTCTCGTTGTCGATCGGCGCACCGGGCGTGAATAACTGGGTAGCGGCCTGCTTGACCTGAGCAACCGCTGCACCCACCACGCCAGGTTCCGGCTGGTTGTCGGCAGCGCGCTGGACCATGCTTTTAAGGCGGCGGGAAAGTGGCAACAGCAGTGGAGCATCATCGCCCAGATGTTTGGTGCACGCATTGTCGAGACCTTCAAGGTGCTCGACCAGACGGCGGAACAGAGGCAGTTGCTCTTTGATGGCAACGTTTTCGTTCAACACCTGCTCAAGGCGTGACACCAGCCAGCTGATGCCAGCGGCACGAGTACGAGCCTTGCTCGGGAAAACCTCGGGCCAGTGATTCTCGCAAAGATGGTGTAAAAGCCCGAGACCTGCCAACAGCCCCTGGAAGGATTCACGCTGATAAAGGGACCAGGTCAGCCAGGCGCCTACGCGCAAATCCTTGGACTGGGTACGAAGGAGAGCTTCACTGTTTTCGCGAATTTTCAGCCAGTCGATCTGACCGCTTTCGTGCATGGATTGGGCTTTATTCAGCTCGCTTTCCAGAGCCTCATACTCGCTTGAAAAGCGAACGTCCTCTCCCGCAAAGCTTTCGGCGCAAACCGGTGCCTTTGCGAGTTCGAGGTAATGAGCTGAAAGCTTACTTGAGTAGGACATCCATGACCTTCAATTACGATCACATCCAATATGGCCATTACAAGTGCAATGGCATAAGACAGCGCGAAGTGGTAGCGAACCCCTGGTTTAATTGGGAATCCCACCTTCTGAGGCCGTGGATCTTACTCACGGTGATGGCCACTAGCAAGTACTTAAACAGCAAGACGAAACTTCTTTATCTTTTGTAGGGATTTTCTTAAATCGCGAGAACTAATGATACCAGGCTGATGTCACACATCTCTGCCTCAGTGCGGCCCACACGGGATGGAACCCCATCCGGCACATCGCAACGGACGACATATCCATCCAGGCGAACCACTCTCTGCGAGGATGAGAACCATCATGTAAGATGATGGCAATTAGCAATCATCTATATATCAACAGCACCCACCACTAACTCTTGCGATTATTATTTTTATGCACGGGAACTAATGATATCAATATGATGTCGCCAGCATCCTGGCACTTGGCAATATGCAGACAAACATGTGCCGTAGTTATGACTGAATGTCATGACCAGATGAATACATACAAGTGACAGGTAATGAAAAGACCATCCTCAGGGTTACCCGGAGATGTCTAGGGGTATTTCCCCATTGCTGTGCATACATACACAGCAATGGAGAAAAGAAAGGCTTGATGACGAACCCGGGTTACTCCTGACTCCCTCCAACCAGCGTCTGCACTCTCAATACCTTGTTACCTGCCGTCACGTAAGCCCAGCGCTGTGAGCCCGCAGAGCAGAATGCAAGGTTGCCGGTATCCTCTGCAGCCACCTGCAATTTCCCCAGCAGTTCGCCTTTTGGCGAGAACACCTGGACACCTTCTTTGCTGCTGCTCCAGACATTGCCTTTGCTGTCGACCTTGAGGCCGTCGGGGATACCCGGAGTGATTTCGGCAAATGTCCGGCCATTGCTCAGTGCGCCCTTGTGTACCTGATAGACCATGATCTTGTGGGCCAGCTTCGGGTTCTTGAAGTCGTGGGCCAATTGCGAGTCGGCGACGTAGAGCAGGCTTTGATCAGGCGAAAAGGCCAGGCCATTGGGTGAATGAAGGCCCGGTGCCTTGAGGCGCGTCAGCTCCTTGAGCAGCGGGTTATAGCGATACAGGTATTCACCGCCCTGCTCCGGCTTTCCTCCGTAACTCTCTGCCTTGTTCAAGACGCCAAAGGTCGGATCGCTGAACCAGATATGGCCGCTCTTGTCGACGATGACATCATTCGGGCTGTTCAGGCGTTTGCCCCTGTATCTCTCGACCAGGGTTTGCCATTTGCCATCCTTTTCCTGACGCACGATTGCCCGTTCGCCGTGGGAGGCTGCAACCACGCGCCCCTCGGCATCCAGTGCCCGCCCGTTCTGATAGTGAGCAGGATCCAGCAAGGTCGTGACGCCGCTTTTCTCGTCCCAACTCATGACTTTGTTCGCCTTGACGTCACTCCAGAGCAGTCGTCCATCTGGCAGGCACAGCGGGCCTTCTGCCCACTTTGCTCCGTCGGTGAGCAGTTCCACCTTCGCATTGGGCTCGACTAGCGTGGAAAACGAAGGGCTGGTGGCAACCACCGTTATGGGCGAAGCCGCATCCGCAGCCATGATCTGGCTGGTTGCCAAGAGTGAGCTGCCCAATAGCAACAGGGACACTTTCTTTCGTAATTGCCGCATATTCCGTCCTTATATGAAGATACGTACGAAGCTGGTTTGACGGTAATCGGCGGCCGAAGTTTATTCCCGATGTCTATTGGCTACGTAACAGCTTCCAGACGACGATGCTCACCAGACCGATCAAGGCGCAAGCCGCGAGCAGAACCAGACTGTGTGATGAGCTGAAAGCCTGCTGCCCGGCCAGAACGAGTTGCTGCGCCTGATGCCCGCCCAGCGCCTTGGCAGCCATCATCGTTTCGCCGATCGAGCGCCCTGCTGTTTCGGCGATATTCAAGGGCAGGTCACCCGGCAGACGGATCGATCTTTCATAGCTGGACGTCAGAATGATTCCGAACACCGTGATCCCCAGCCCTGAGCCAAGATCATAACTTGTCGCCTCCAGAGCCCCGGCCGAGCCGGCTTTCTCGACTGGCGTATTGCTCATGATCGCGACTGAAGAAGCTGTCATGCCAACGCTGAGTGCCAGTCCGAGTGTCGCCAGGATGAAAATGACCCTCACACCGTTGCTGCCCAGGTCTGCAAGCGCCAGCCCCAACAGCGATACGGCAGAAACCAATAGAGAAAAGCTCGCCACCCGTCTCAACCCGGTCGCCTGAAGAATCATGCCTCCCAGTGGCCCGCCCACAGCGGAGCCAATCATCAGTGGCAGCATGAAAATTCCGGCCTCCAGAGGCGTTTGCCCGAGCACGAATTGCAGCTCCTGAGCGAGCATCAACTCAACCCCGGCAAGCGCTCCCATGACCATCAGTGACATGACAACACCTGCGCTGATCGCCGGAACAGAAAACAGGCTCAAGTCGAGCATTGGGTCGGGCGAGCGCAGTTGTTTACGTGCAAACCAGCACATCATCAGGATGCCGAATGCCAGGAAGAGAATCGTCATCAACAGGGAACAGCCTGTCCTGAAGCCGGATTTCAGGCCATATACCGTTGCCATGATGCCGAAGATCAGAATCAGGGCCTGGCCTATGGGCCACTTTCCGTTACTGCCTGCCGATAGCAGACGCATCGGGATATAGGCCCTCACCAGAGGCATGACAACAAGCATCACTGGCACGTTTATCAGGAATACCGAGCCCCACCAGAAATGCTCGAGCAGCGCCCCGCCAGCAAGCGGTCCCAGGGCAGCTCCTGCGGAAGCGACTGCACCCCAGATGCCCAGCGCCATAGCCCGTTCGCCTTCATCATTGAACGTCTGGCGAACGATGGCCAGGGTGCATGGCATGACCATGGCAGCACCAAAAGCCATGAACGCACGCGCCCCGATCAGGGCCGCGGCACTCGGAGCAAATGCCGCAAGAACCGAACCCGTACAAAAGATGCCAAGCCCCAGCAGCAACATGCGCCGATGACCGACTCTGTCGGCGAGTGTCCCCATGGGGATCAACAGGCTGGCCATCAGCAGCGGATAGATGTCGATGATCCACAGGACCTCGGTGCCGGTTGCCTGCAGGGCCATGGAAAGCGAGGGGACTGCCACGTGAAGAATGGTCAGATCCAGTACGATCGGCAGGAAAGCCATCATGACCGCCAGCAATACCAGCCAGCGGTTTAAAGTTCTACCCGACAAGACAGCTCATCCTTTTCAATACAGCACCACGAAAACACTTGGGCAACCCTTTATTCTTCACCAGCCGAGACACGCTGTGCTCTTTCACGCAGCCCCATGATCAGGACGAAAAACACCGGCACGAAAAGCACCGCCAGCGTTGCCGTGAGCATGCCGCCCATGACGCCGGTCCCGATCGCCTGCTGGCCGGCCGAGCTGGCCCCCGAGGCAAACGCCAGTGGCACAACCCCGAAAATGAACGCCAGGGATGTCATCACGATGGGCCGCAGACGCAGACGAGCCGCCCGGATACTGGCCTCGACCCTGCCCATGCCTTGAGCATGAAGACTCGTCGCGAACTCAATGATCAGGATGGCATTCTTCGCCGAGAGTCCGATGATGGTGATCATCCCGACCTTGAAGAACAAATCATTGGGCATGCCGCGCAAGGTAACAGCCAGCACCGCGCCGATAATCCCGAGAGGCACCACCATCAAGACTGCCGCAGGAATCGCCCAGCTTTCATAGAGCGCCGCCAGGCACAGAAACACCACCAGCATCGACAGCCCGAGCAGCAGCGGCACCTGGCCGCCGGATATGCGCTCCTGCAAGGAAAGCCCCGTCCACTGTAGGGCAAACCCTGATGGTAGCCCCGAAGCCAGACGCTCCATTTCCTCCATCGCATCACCAGTGCTGTGCCCCTGCGCGGGCTCGCCGGACAGACTGATCGCCGAGTAACCGTTGTAACGAGTCAGTTGTGCTGGCCCTTTCGTCCACTTGATAGTGGCGAATGCGGAAACAGGCACCATGCGCCCCTGACGGTTTTTGACTTCCAGGCGCAACAGGTCTTCAACCTGCTGCCGACGATCTCCCTCGCTTTGCACGATCACCTGCTGCATGCGGCCAAGATTCGGGAAGTCATTGACGTAAGCTGAACCCAGTGAGGTCGACAGCACGCTGGCGATATCCGAGAACGAAACCCCCATGGCGTGGGCCTGCAAGCGATCCACGTCAATATTGATTTGCGGGGTTTCCGCCAGAGAGGCTTCGCGCACGTTTTGCAGGATCGGGCTGTCGCTGGCTCGACGCAACAACTCGTCACGAGCCTGTCGCATCGCGTCATACCCTTGTGAACTGCGATCCTGCAACCAGACCTCGAAGCCGCCCGATGTTCCAAGACCTTCAACGGGAGGTGGCAACAGACTGAAGACCATGGCGTCCTTGAGACCTGAAAACACGGCAGTTGCCCGGTCGGCAATGGATTGCGCGGAATCCTGAGCCGCTCGCTCGGACCAGTCTTTCAGCGTGGTAAAGGCAAGCGCAGCATTCTGCCCGCTACCGGAAAAGCTGAAGCCGAGAATCATCACGGTATTGGTAATACCGGACTCCCGGGTGTTGTGTGCTTCGATCTGCCTGGCCACTTCAATGGTGCGTTGCTGACTGGCACCTGGCGGCAATTGAATATCGGTGATGGTATAACCCTGATCCTCCATTGGCAGGAACGATGACGGCAGACGGGCAAACAGCAGCCCCATGATGCCTGTCAGCAATAGAAAGATGACCATGTAGCGTCCAATGCGCCCTACTGCCTTGCTTACCAGATTTTCGTAGCCCTGACTGGCTTGCTCGAAGCGCCGGTTGAACCAGCCGAAAAAACCTTTCTTTTCGTGATGCGAGTTTGCAGGTATCGGCTTGAGCATGGTGGCACACAGAGCCGGTGTCAGGCTCAGGGCCAGAAACGCCGAGAACACAATGGCAACGGCCATGGAAATCGAGAACTGCTGATAGATCACCCCCACCGAACCCGACATGAATGCCATGGGAATGAAGACCGCTGTCAGCACCAGGGTTATTCCGATGATGGCGCTGCTGATTTCCTCCATGGCTTTGCACGTCGCTTCTCTGGGTGAAAGCCCTTCCTGGGCCATCAGTCTTTCGACGTTTTCCACCACCACAATGGCATCGTCTACCAGGATGCCGATTGCCAGCACCATGCCGAACAGTGTCAGCACGTTGATCGAGAAGCCGATCACATACATCACGGCAAAGGTGCCCATCAGGGCGACAGGCACCACAAGGGCCGGGATCAGGGTGTAGCGGATGTTCTGCAGGAACACGAACATCACGATGAACACCAGCACCATGGCTTCGATGAGGGTGTGAATGACTTTGGTGATCGAGACCTTCACAAAAGGAGACGTATCGTAAGGAATGTCGTATTTCACACCCGCCGGAAAGTAGCGCGAGAGTTCATCGAGCTTTTGCTGCACCAGGGTCGCGGTGCTCATCGCGTTGGCTGCCGGCGCCAGTTGCACTCCGACGGCCACCGATGCCTTCCCATCCAGACGGGTGGCGAAATTGTAGTTCTGGGCACCGACTTCAACCCGGGCCACATCGCCGATGGTGACGGTTGAACCGTTGGTGTTCGACTTGAGCACAATCGCGGCAAACTCCTGAGGCGTGCTCAACTGCCCCTTGACCATGACGGTAGCGGTCAACTCCTGATCCGTGGAGGACGGCAAATCACCAATGCTGCCCGCCGCAACCTGTATGTTTTGCTCGGCAATAGCCTGGCTGACATCAGCCGGAGTCAGATTGAAAGCCACCAGTTTCTGCGGATCGATCCAGATGCGCATGGCACGTTCCGAGCCGAATAACTGGGCCTTGCCCACGCCTTTCAGGCGCTTGAGTTCGTTGATCACGTTGCGCGTCAAATAGTCGCTCAGCGCAATCTCGTCCAGACGACCGTCAGTGGAAGTCAGCGTCGCGATCATCAGGAACCCGGCGGATATTTCTTCCAGTTGGAGGCCCTGCTGGCTGACCGCACGAGGCAAGCGCGGCTCGATGACTTTCAGACGGTTCTGCACATCGACCTTGGCCAGCTCGGGGTTGGTGCCCGGCTGAAAGGTAATGGTCATGGTCGCCGTGCCCTGGCTGCTGCTGGAGCTGAAATACAGCAAATTGTTGACGCCGTTCAGCTCCTGCTCGATCAGGCTCACCACGCTCTCATCGATGCTATTGGCGGACGCGCCAGGGTAAGTGGCCGTCAGTTCGAGTTGAGGCGGCGCAACGCTGGGGTATTGGGCCACTGGCAGCTGAGGTATTGCCAGCAGACCGGCCAGCACAATGAACAATGCGATGACCCAGGCAAAAACCGGCCGGTCGATAAAGAACTGCGCCATTACTTCTGCTCCTGGGCCAGGGCATCCGCGCCCTCTTCCTGCACGGTGACTGCACTACCCGGTTGCACATGTTGCAGCCCGGAAACGATGACCTGGTCACCGGCGTTCAGACCGTTCTTCACGATCCAGCGATTGCCTTGTACGCCTCCCAGCTCAACGCCCCGCTCCAGAACCTTGCCCTCATCCACAATAAGAACCAGAGCCTTGCCTGCCGCATCACGTTGTACAGCGCGCTGAATGACGGTAATGCCTTGTGCCGTGCGAGCCTGATCAAGCTGTACGCGGATGAAGCTGCCGGGCAGCAGCTCATTTTTCAAATTGGGAAATTCACTGCGCAGCGTGACCTGACCGGTGCCTTGATCAACGGTCAGGTCGGAAAACAGCAACGTCCCCTTGTGCGGATATGGGCTGCCATCTTCCTGAATGAGTGTCGCGGTAATCTGTCCCGGCTCAAGCTGCTGCAATCCGCCTTGCTGCAACGAGCGACGCAGCTCGCTTATCTGGCGGGTGGACTGGTTGATGTCGGCATAGATCGGCTGTAACTGCTGGATGGTTGCCAGAGCAGTTGCATCGCCCTGCCCGACCAACGCGCCTTCGGTAACCAGCGCCTTACCGATTCGCCCCGAGATGGGCGCAGTGACGGTTGCATAATCGAGGTTGAGCCGGGCGCGTTTGAGCGCAGCACGGGTTGAGGCGACATCGGCCTGGGCCTGCAGGAAGCTGGCGCGAGCGTTTTCGGCGTCCTGACGGCTGACGGCGCTGATCTTTGTCAGCTCGGCATAACGCTCGGCCTGCAGACGAGTCTGATACTCCGTCGCCTGTGCCTTGCGCAAAGCCGCTTCGGCACTTTCGAGATCGGCCTGAAAGGGGGCAGGATCAATGCGGAAAAGCACATCGCCCTGCCTGACATCGGAGCCTTCACGGTAAACCCGTTGCAACACGATCCCTGCGACCCGGGCACGGACCTCGGCGACCCGTGGCGAAACCAGGCGGCCATTGAGTTCAGTGGTGATGATCAGGGGACGCGTCTTGACTGTTTCCACCTTCACTTGAGCCGGCATGTCTGGCTCAGCCGTGGGCTTGCCACAGGCAGTCAGTGCGGCAAGACAGGCACACAACAGAAAACGACTTGGATCGAGACGGAATAAAGACGGCATTGTGGCGCTCCCCTGAAGATAACGCCATGCTAAAGACTGCTTGCGCAGCGCATGTAAACAAGTGTTGGGAAGATGTTAATAAGTGTTAAGGCTTTGCTCGTATCCGGCATGCCTTGGTTATGCTGTCCCCTTTGCACAAATGGCCTGAACAATGACCAGGATTATGCTTGTCGAGGACGACATTGCGCTGGCAGAGCTGATTGCAAGTTATCTCCAGCGCTTTGACTACGATGTCACGGTCGTCAACCGGGGAGATCGTGCGCTCGAGGTCATGCATCGTCTACGTCCCGACCTTGTCATCCTTGATCTCATGCTGCCTGGGCTCGATGGCTTGCATGTCTGTCGACAGTTGCGCGACGAAAGTCCCGTTCTGCCCATCATCATGCTCACGGCCCGGGACAAGAACGACGATCAGATTCTCGGCCTTGAAACAGGTGCCGATGACTACGTCGCAAAACCCTGTGACCCTCGCGTACTCCTGGCGCGAATCCGCACCCTGTTGCGGCGCAGCCTTTCTAGCGAGACTCGTCACGATGCCCAGCAGATTGTCCTGGGGCGGCTCTTGATCGATCTGGCTGAGCGACAAGTGAAATGGCGCGACCAGGATGTCGAGCTTTCCTCCGGGGAGTACAACCTGTTACTGGTGCTTGCCAACCACGTGGGAGAGGTATTGAGTCGCGATCAGTTGATCCAGCAGTTACGCGGCATCGAATTCAACGGTATCGATCGTTCGGTCGATGTCGCCATTTCCAAATTGCGTCGCAAGTTTGAAGACAACCCTGCCGAGCCTCGCAGAATCAAGACGGTCTGGGGCAAGGGTTACCTGCTCAGTCGCTCGGAGTGGGACGAGTAACAGGCCGGTTTCACGAACTCATTCCGCACTTCCCCGCAAAAGATAATGGATCGCCATGTTCAAGATGCTCGCTCGGCTTTACCTGATCATGCTGGTGACCTATGGCGTCGCGCTGTTTGCGATCCCGGAGATTGTGCTGAGCTGGTTCAACCAGCAAACCATCACCTATAACCAGGATCAGGCCAAGGGTACGCTGAGTCAAATCAGAAAACGCTTCAATCAGACACCGCAAGAAGCCTGGCCAGCGCTGGAAAACGAACTGCGGACCGATTTTGCCCCGTCTCGGCTGAGGCTTGTCTCCATAGACAATCCAGGCCTGTCGGAGCGTGAGCGCACCGCTCTCAAGCAAGGCCTGAATGCTGTGCGTTCGGACAATTATGGCGAGCTGGGCACAGCACTCACCCTGATCGCCCCGGATACGGTTGTCGAACTGGTAGCGCCCGATGCGCCTGTCGACATCAACATCATGTACTGGCTGATCAATATTCTGATCGGTGCCGCATTGCTGGCCTGTCTGCTGGTATGGATCTGGCCTCACTGGCGCGATCTGCAACGGCTCAAGCGTACGGCGATGACCCTGGGCAGCGGCAATCTGGCCGAGCGAACGCAAATCTCACCACGCTCGAACATTGGCGAGCTGGCCCAGGTGTTCGACACGATGGCTCAGGATATCGAAGGCCTGCTCAATCAGCAGCAGGAGCTCTTGAATGCGGTATCCCATGAATTGCGTACCCCCTTGTCGAGGCTGGAGTTCGGCATGGCGCTGGTCATGGCCGATCCCCTGGAGGCACCGACAAGGCTGCGTCTTGAACAGATGGTGGGCCACATCCGGGAGCTGGATTCCCTGATCGATGAACTGCTTTCCTACACTCGCCTGAAATCACCGAACCAGCGTCCACTGCCCGAGGCAATGCCACTGCAGACGTATCTGGACAGCGTGCTGGGTGGCTTCATCGATGAACAGGAAAACAAGGGGTTCACGTTACTGCTGTGCCTTGAGGATGCCGCAGGATACTTTGCCCTTGATCCTCGCCTGACTGCACGCGCCCTGCAGAATCTGGTCGGCAATGCCATTCGATACTGTAACAAGGTGGTGCGCGTCAGTGCCATGCTGACAGAGCAAGGCCTCGTCATCAGTGTCGAGGATGACGGGATTGGCATACCTGTCGCCGAGCAGGAGCATATATTCGAGCCGTTCTATCGACTGGATCGAAGTCGCGACCGTGATACGGGAGGATTCGGTCTGGGGCTGGCCATCAGTCGTCAGGCCATTGAATGCCAGGGTGGCAGCATTACTGTCGATTCATCGCCACTGGGCGGTGCAAGATTTGAGATATTTCAGCCAGCACGGAAGGCTGGCTGAATATTCATTGTACAGCTCACGCGCTGTGCAACACCCGCCCCTTTACCTCGGCAATCGCCTTGTCCAGGGCAACCTGGAAGACCCCGACCAGCACATCGATTTCTTCGGCCTGAATGATCAACGGCGGCAGGAAACGCACGACCGCTCCGTGGCGTCCGCCCAGCTCCAGAATGACACCCAGGTGCAGGCATTGGCGTTGAATGGCCTGGGCCAGTGCGGTATCCGCTGCTGGCACACGGCTGTCGCCCGGCGTATCGCTGACGATTTCCACGCCGACCATCAGGCCGCGACCGCGAACCTGACCCAGGCATGGGTAATCGCTCTGCAACTGGCGCAGCGAACTCATCAGGCGCTGACCCATGACGTCAGCATGCCTCGGCAGGTTTTCGCTGATGATATGGCGCAGAGTCGCAGCGCCTGCGGCCATGGCCATCTGATTGCCGCGGAATGTGCCGGCATGGGAGCCAGGTTTCCAGGTGTCCAGTTCTTCCCGGTAAACCACCACCGACAGCGGTAGGCCACCGCCAATGGCTTTGGACAGTACGAGAATGTCCGGCTCGATGCCCGCATGTTCGAAGGCAAAGAGTTTGCCGGTACGACCGATGCCGGTCTGCACTTCATCGATGATCAGTGCCACACCATGTTTGCGGGTCAACTGACGCAGGCCCTGAAGCCAGCGCACCGGCGCGGGTATCACACCGCCCTCGCCCTGTACGACTTCAACCACGATGGCCGCGGGAGGCAACACGCCTGACTCCGGATCGCCCAGGAACTGTTCGATGAAATGCAGCCCGGCATCGATACCCGCTTCACCGCCAATACCGAACGGGCAGCGATAGTCATAGGGATACGGCAGAAACTGCACGTCAGCCATCAGAGAACCCAGCGCCTGCTTGGGTCCCAGATTACCCATCAGGCTCAAAGTGCCCAAGGTCATGCCGTGATAACCGCCGGAGAACGACATGATGGGTTTGCGTCCGGTGGCGATACGCGCCAGCTTCAATGCTGCTTCAATGCCATCGGCACCGGTAGGGCCGCAAAACTGGATGCGCGCATGGCGGGAAAAGTTTTCCGGCAATGCCGCGAACAGGTCTTCGACAAAACGATCCTTGACCGGTGTCGTCAGGTCCAGGGTATGCAGGGGCAAACCGGAATCCAGCGTCTGGCGCATGGCTTCGATGGCGACCGGGTGGTTATGGCCCAAAGCCAGAGTCCCCGCGCCTGCCAGGCAGTCC
Source organism: Pseudomonas sp. Irchel 3A18 (assembly GCF_900187465.1). NCBI lineage: Bacteria > Pseudomonadati > Pseudomonadota > Gammaproteobacteria > Pseudomonadales > Pseudomonadaceae > Pseudomonas > Pseudomonas sp. Irchel 3A18. Next base: position 297,983 of record NZ_FYDI01000007.1, on the reverse strand, counting down.
ATGAACAACTGACCTTGAGTATCGCGCACATAAAGGCCATGAGCTTCCTGCAACGCCAGTGGAATGCGGCGCGGGTATGAGCGGGCATTCGACTCCCGTGCAGCCTGACGCTGCAGGTACTCATTGGTGTTCAGTTCACGGGGTGCCTGCTGACGAAACTGCTCCAGTGTGAAGGTTGCACTGGATGCCTGGCGGGGCTGGACGCTTTCCATATTGAATCCCTGAAATTGAAAACACGGTCGCAGGCGATCAGCCCTGCCCTTGTACCTGCATGGCCTGACGCAGGCTCAGCGGGCGCATGTCGGTCCAGACTTTCTCGATGTAGCTCAGGCAATCTTCCTTGCTGCCCTGAACATCGAGGGTGCGCCAGCCTTCGGGCACACTGCGATAGTCAGGCCAGATCGAGTACTGTTCCTCATCATTGACTACAACCAGAAAGCGCGTATCCGGACTGTCCAGACTCATTGTTTTTCTCCTTGAACAAGATTTTGATACATTCTCGACACATTACTACGAATGGTAGCAATTCTCATTAATATTTTATTACCTTTACATCCCTCTCAACCGCCGATGGCGAAGATGAACAGTCGCAAGACGCTGACGCCCTGTTTATACTTCCAGCCCCTCTGAACGATAACTGCTCTCAACAAGCGGTCCACGGATGAGTCGATGATTCCCAGCCTTGCTCCGCTGTTCACCGGTCCCCTCGCCGACTACGGTGAGAAACTGCAACTGCGCAGCCTTCCACGGGCCGACGTTCCGGGTGACCTGTTTTTCGAGCACGAGCATTTCAGTGCATTCGTCAATGGCCTGTTGCTGCGCTACAAGACCGATGAGCGTCTTGCCCTGGTATCGCTGTGGTCCAAGTGGTACTTCAGCACCTTCATGGCTCCGGTAATGGCCGCCAGCCTGCTGCAACAATCCGCACTGCCGCTTGCCCTGGCCTACACCGGCCTGCAACTGGGTGACGACTCCAGACCCAAGGCACTGCATCTGGCCCATGCCGGAAAACCTCTGCCAGCCTGCTCGGCCTTCGAGCGCTTTCATGACCTGATCGACAATCACCTGACACCTGTCATCGACGCCCTGGTCAAAGTCACCCGCGCATCGCCCCGGCTGTTCTGGAGCAATGCCGGCAACACCTTCGAGTTCGTCACCAGCCGTCTCGACCTTCACCCGCTGGCCAGCCCGCAAAGCACCGCACCGGCCCGGGAAATCCTCACTGCCCGCCTGCGCCCTGACGGCCGACGCAATCCGCTGTTCGCCCCCGTGCGCTACCACGACACCGGCGCAGATGAACCCCTGCGCCTGAGGCGCATCTGCTGCATCCGCTACCGGCTTCCCGGTGTCGGCTATTGCAGCAGTTGCCCTCTAGATGAATGCAGGCAGCAGGACTGACTATTTCACCAGCTGGAAAGGGTTTTCGGTTTCCCGGTCGTAATCCACCAACTGGCCGTAGTCGAGGCGATAGACCCGGTCGGCCACATCGAAATAACGGTCGTCGTGGGTGATGGCGATCACCGTCTTGCCAGCGGCTTTAAGCTCAGGCAGCAGGTCGTTGTAGAACACATGCCGGAATACCGGGTCCTGATCCGCCGCCCATTCGTCCAGCAGAAAGACTTCACGGCCTTCCATCATCAGCATCAACAGCGCCAGGCGTTTGCGCTGGCCCATGGACAAAGATGTGGTGGACAGGCGCCCGGCCGCGAACTCGACCTTATGTGCCAGCCCCAGACGCTCCAGATAATGATCCACCCGAGCCTCAAGCCCTTCATGATTACCTGCCTCGCCCAGCACATCGGCGAACAGATAGAAGTCGGCAAAGATGGCGGCGAAATGCTCGCGATGCCACTCGCTGGTGCTGATATCGAGCACCACGTCATTGAGTGAAACCTGGCCCGAAGTGGGGACGTAGAGCCCTGTCAGCAACTTGGCCAGGGTCGACTTGCCACTGCCATTGCCGCCGACAATGAAAATCAGCTCGCCACGGCGAATCGACAGATCCACCGGCCCCAGTTCAAAGGCAAATTCGTCACTCTGGCCGGGATAGCGATAACGCACGTTCGACAGGCGCAGTTCTTCAAAAGGCTGCGACGCCTGCTCCGGTGTCGTGAACTGCACCGTTTCCCCCAGGGCCAGGGCATCGATGGCCTGCAAGGCCACATGACCGCGAATGACTGCCGGAATGGCATCGAGGATCATCGAGATCGGCGTGCGCAGGAACATGATTGCCAGTACGTAACCCACCACCACCTGCTGGTTCAGCCAGCCAAGCCCCTGGCCAAGAAAGAACAGCGTACCGATCAGCACGAATACCAGCAGGGTCGTCCAATTGAGGTTGATTGCCCATAAGGTATCAGCGCGCACCGAGGCATCCAGCGACGCCCGTGCGATGGGCTCCAGCTTGTGCTGATAGAGCTGATGCCGACGCTCGCGGCTCAGGCCCAGTTCGCAACGACCATGAATGGCGGCCTCGAATTGTTCGGTCAACTGGTCATCCTGGCGCCGTACCGCCTGCATCAGGGACTTGATCTTGCGCCCGAGCAACACATCCAGGCCGACCCCGAAGGCAATCACCACCAGCGTCAGGAAGAAGAACGGCAAGCTCAGCCAGGCCATGTACGCCAGCCCCGTCAGCAACAACAGGCCGTTGTACAACGAAATCGGCAGTTGCTTGAAGGCAGTGGCGACGGTGGTCACATCTTTGGTCAGCGCGTTGTAGATGCGTGGGCTGCCCAGCCGCTCAATGCGCTCCAGCGCAGTACCCAGCACCTTGCCCACCAGTCGCAGGCGCAACTGGTAGACCAGACGATGGCCGATCTGCACCAGCAGCGACTGCGAGGTGATGCCGCTGACAAACAACAGAATCAGCAAGCCGCCGAATATCAGCAAGGCCTGGCCGATATCGCCAGGGCCTTGTTCCAGACTGCGGTTGATGTAGCCGATCAGGCCGATACTGGCCGCTGCACTCAAGGCGCTGCTCAGCACCGCAAGAAAAATGCGCCACCGAGCGTTATGCAGCAGTTCTTTCAATAGAATCATGACGCCGATACCACCTTGGCAGAAGTTTCCAACAGTAGAGGCAACAGGCTTTCGGCCAGTCGAGGTTCGCCAGGTATTTCGTGATGGCCTACGTCCAGCGTCCATTGGCGAACGGCCTGCTGCGTATGCGCTTGCCACTGGGCACGCAGATCGGCATGGACATTGCCACGCCACACCCAGACCGGCACATCGACGACAGGCAAGGTCTGCTCATACAGGCGCGTCTTGATCGAGCGATATTGCCCCAGCAGTGCAAGCAGCTCTGCGTCGGCCGCTTCCCATTGCAGATGCGAGCGCACCTGAGGATCGTTGAGCAACAGGGTAACGCCTTCGGCATAGTCATGACCGGCCAGCAGGCTCGTCAAGCGCTCCCGTAGCGATTCGCCAATCGGTTGCGCGTGACTGCGGCAATAGAAGGCAAAATCGGCAATCAACTGCCCCGCCTCATCGCCCTCACCCGCCAGACTGCGCCGGGCATCGTGATCGAGCACGGCGAGCCCGGCGATGTTAAAACCGCTGGCCTGCAAGTGCGGCACCAGCAACAAGGCCAGCCGCGAAGCCAGACTCCAGCCCAGCAGCACCAGCGGGCGCTGTTTCAGCTCGGCGGGAATGCTCGCGACATAGTGCTGCAACAGCATATCCATATCGCTTTCGTCCCAGCCTTTTTCCAGAGCCGCAAGGCCGAAGACCGAGACTTGAGCGCCAAGATTGTCCGCCAGTGGCTGATACGCCTGCAGATGCCCTTGGGCTCCGTGTACCAGCAGCAAGGCTGGCGACTGTTCATCGGCTTGCGTCAATACTTTCCAGGGGCCACGGCTCTCGCCATTGCCAAGGCCACTCACCAGGTCGCGCACGGTATGGCGCTCGAACAACAGATTGGTCGGCAGGTTGAGCGACAGACGCTCGCGCAGCAGAGAAACCACCTTGATCGCCGCCAATGAATGCCCGCCGACCGTAAAGAAGTTATCGGTCACCCCCAGGTCGTCGACACCCAGCACTTCGCACCAGATGGCCAGAATGGCAGTTTCCAGTTCACCGACCGGCGCCACTCGCGTGTTTTGCAGGCGTTGCCGGGCACGTTCCAACAGGTTTTTGCGATCCAGCTTGCCGTTGCTGTTCAGTGGCAGTGCCTTGAGCTCCAGAATACCGCTGGGCAGCATGTAGTCCGGTAGCTGGCGAGCCAGGCTGGCACGCAGTTGATCGGCTGTCTGAGAACCGGCCTCGTCCTTGACGATAAAGGCCAGCAGACGCGCATGATCGCCCTCGCCATCCAGCAGTACCGCAGCCTGCGATACGCCCGGCTGGGCCAGCAGTGCCTGTTCGACTTCCGCCAGTTCCAGACGGAAACCGCGAATCTTCACTTGCTGATCGTTGCGGCCCAGAATGCGCAGTGCGCCATCAGCCTGACGCAAGGCCAGGTCGCCGGTGCGATACAGGCGACGGCCACTGAGCGGGTCGATACCAAAGGCAGAGCCGCCCACATCCCCCACATAGCCGCGTCCGACACTGCTACCGCTGATGCACAACTCACCGGCCTGTCCCGGCGGTACTGGTCTTTGCTGTTCATCGAGCAGATGGATGCGGTTATCTCCCAGTACCTGGCTCAATGCACTGCCTGCCACGCCCTGATCGAGATCAATCGCTCGCCATAGCACCCCGACCGTGGTTTCGGTCGGGCCGTAATGGTTGTACAGGCGACAAGCCGGTTTCGCCTCGGCCAGACGGCTCAGCAAATGCTCACCGACGGGTTCCCCGCCCAGCACCAGGACCTTGCGAGGAAGAATGTCGGCGGCGTGCTCGCCCATCAGGGCTTCAAGATGCGAAGGGACGATCTTGAGGACATCCAGCGGATGACGCTGAAGTTCTTCTGCAAACGCCCGGGCATCGGTCACGGTGGACTGCTCCAGCACATGCACGCACCCGCCTTGCAGCCAGGCCGGGAACAGCACAGTGTTGCCCAGGTCCGCGAGCAACGACGACACCAGTCCATAATGCCCGCCCTCAGGCAATTGCAGCGCCCGGGTCACTTGCGTGACGTAATGGCGCAACTGAGCCTGTTCGATCTGCACGCCTTTAGGCTTGCCGCTGGTGCCTGAGGTATAGAGCACGTAGGCCAGGTCTTGGGCAGCAACAGGTTGCGGCGTCTCGAACAGCGGGCCATGGCTGGCTTCTGACCAGCTCAGAGTCCTGAGCGACGTTTCGGGCAGCAGGTCTTCCCCATGCAGCAACAGCGCCGGTCGAGCGTCGTCGAGAATACCGGCCAGACGCAACGGTGGCTGCTTGGGGTCCAGCGGCAGGTACGCGGCACCGACCTTGAAGCAGGCCAGCATCGCCACCAGCATGTGTGCGCCGCGTGGCAGGTAAAGACCAACCCGTTGTTCGCGCCCCACACCAGCCTGATGCAGGCTGCCGGCCACCCGGTCGCTCAGGGCATCGAGTTCGGCGTACGAGAATAGTTGATCCGCATAGCGCAATGCCGGCCGATCCGGTTGGGTCCGGGCGTGAGTACGCAAGGTGGCGATGATATCGAGATCGGCCTCAAGAGCCGGACGCGCCGGTGCCGGCAGCAGTTCCTCGGGCAAATGAAGGTCGAAGCCATTGATCAGCCCGTTGGGCGACTGCACCAGTTGCTCCAGCCAATGGGCAAAGCGCCGCAGCAATACCTGCGCCTGCTCGGCACGGTACAAACCGCAGTCATAGGCCAGCGCCAGTTGACCGCTGCCTTGTGCATCGAGGGTCAATTGCAGGTGCAGTTCGACCGGCGTATCGAAAGACAGCACTTGCAGGTCTTGCAGTTGCGGCGTGTACAGCACTCTCAGCCCTGCCTGGAAACTGGCGCGCCATTCCGGCAGCAGTTGGGCCTGGCCTGCATATTCCTGCCACTCGACAGCGTTTTCCAGCTGACGGGTCAGTTGCCGGGCCAGATTGACCAGGGTGCTGTGTTCGGAGAGCTGCACCACCATCGGCAAGGTTTGCTCGAAAACGCCATAAGCGCCCTGCAGCTCTTCATAGTCATCACGAGGGTCGTGCTGCAAGCCAAGCTGGCCATGCTGCTGACCATTGAGCCTGCCCAGCAGCGACCCCCAGGCCGCCAGTACCAGTTGCTCGACCTCCACGCCTTCGCGCTCGGCCAACGCATTCAGTGCAGTCGGCACTGTACGGGCAAGTTCCAGGCTGACCCGCGCATGGTTGCCACTGGCAATGCCATAGCGTTCGATCAGGCGCATGCCCGGCACATCCTGCAAAGCCAGATTGCGCCAGAACTGCGCGCCCTGTTCCGCGTCTTCGTCCAGTTGCAGGCCGTTGATCCACTCGACATATTCGCCGTACTGCATGGGCTCGGCTTCCAGCGCGGCACTGCGGCCCAACAAGTGCTCCTGCAACTGGATCAGGCTGCGCTGATCCAGCGAGTAGACAGGGACCGCCAACAACAGGCTGTCGTCCAGCAGCCAGGCCAGCACATCCGGCTGTTCAGCCTGGCAATGACGCTGAGCCTGCTCCAGCCAGCCTTGTGCATCATGGCCATCACTGACCTGAGCCTGACGCCAGTCCAGGCGCAGCTCGCTGAGTTCGGCAACCCGCTGGCGCAGCGCCGTGGCACCGACCGGGCGCTGATAGCGCAGGCGCAGGGCCTCATGTTGTTCCAGGCAGGCACGCAGGCGTTGTTCGACGGCGCCTGCGGGTACGCCTGTCAATTGCATACGTACCCAGCGCCAAGCCTGAGGGTTGGCCTGGGCAAGCTGTTTCTGTTGCGGTGAAAGCGTTAATCCAAGGTCCATCATGGGTTCAACTCTGCGTGGGTTTCTTCGGTCTGCGCCGGGGCAGCCATTACCTGATCACGGCCATAAATCTCGCCCATGGCCACCACAATCTTTCGCTCGCCGTCGAACGGGTCCCGGGCATGGGCCGCCAGCATATTGTCGAGCATCACCACATCGCCTTGCTGCCAGTCGAAGCGCACGGCGCAACGGTCGTAGGCAGCGTTGATGGCTTCGATGGCGCTCTCTTCAAGCTCCGAGCCGTCGCCGTAGAACACCTGCCTGGGCATGGTTGCTTCGCCATCGCGCAGGAACTGCTCGCGGATGTCGGCATCCAGAAAGGCCGGATGGTACAGTTGGATCTGGTTGAAGAAGCTCTCTTCGCCGGTCAGCGGATGCAGAATCACCGCCGGGCAGACCTGACGGGTATGCAGGTCGTTGGCGCCGCGCCACTGGAACTCGATATTGCTTTCACGGCAGATCCGCTCGACTTCGGCACGTTCCTCGGTCTGGAAGAAGTGCTGCCAGCTGACGTCCAGGCTGGTGCTGAAATTGCGCACGTACATCAATTGTTTGCTGCGCAGCTTCGCCTGCAACCAGGCCGGCAGTTCCCGATAGACCTCGCGGCTGTCGACAATCGGCGTCGCGCCACCGGTGGAGGCCGGAATCTCGCAGTAGAACCACTGCCGACGCGGCCAGCGATGCTGATGCGCGCTTTCGTTGTGGAACAGGATCATCCGGTCCTTGGGGTATGGCGTGGACTTGTAGATGTTCTTGCCGCCCTCTTTCTTGGGCAGATCACCGTACTGACCATAGAGCTGCGGGCACAAGGCCTGGCAAAAGCTCTCGAAATCGACCGGGGTCGGCAGGTCGAAACCACGGAACAGAATGCCGCCATGCTCGCGCAGCCAGCTCTCGACCTTGTCACGGTTGGCTTCAGCCCAGATGGCCGGGGCCAGTTCACGGTCGCGCAGGGTCACCAGCAAGGGGAATTTCGAGCCTTCGCGCAACGGTCGGGCTTCGATGGGCTCACGGGCTGCGGGAGAAGCGCTCTGGCGCATCTTGCCCAATTTGCTCATCTTGCGTTGCACCGGGTTGTCCGTGGACATTGCAGCAGCTCCCTTTACTGTCGGAATCAAGGTATCGATAGGGTTTTCAGGCGCGTTGAGGGCCATGTCCAGCAGCGACTCGAAAGCGTCTCGCAGGCGTTCGACCGTGGCCGGGCGGAACAGGCTGGTGCGATACACCCAGCGCAGGCTGATCGCATCCCCGTCTTCGCTGGCAAACAGCGCCATGTCGAACTTGGAGTGATGCTGCTCGCCGGTCAGCGGCTCGACCTGCAGGTTGCCCAACTGACGTTGCTGACGCGGCGTGTTGTCCAGGACAAACAGCGTTTGCAGCAACGGATGCAAGTTGGCCACACGCGGCAGTTCCAGGCATTCAACGACACGCTCGAACGGCGTGTCCTGCCAGGCGAATGCTTGCAGACAAAGCTCCCGGACCTGCTGCGCCTGCTCACGGAAACTCAGTTCCGGTTGCAGACGGATACGCAAGGCCAGCAGGTTGACGAAGAAACCGATCAGCGACTCGGTAGCCGGATGGTCGCGGTTTGCGACATCGGTCCCGATCACCAGATCTCGACCTTGGGTTTCGCGCTGCAACACGGCGGCATAACAGGTCAGCAACAGCATGAACGGTGAAGTACCACTTTCCTGGGCAAAGGCTTTCAGGCGCTCGACCGTGGAGGCCGACAACTGGAAGTCCAGCGCTGCACCGGTACCGGTGTCGCGTTCCGGGCGCGGGAAGTCGAACGGCAATGGCACTTGCGACGGGATACCCGCCAGGGTGCGCCGCCAGAAGTCCAGGCCTTCACGCTGACGCAACTGAACTGCAGGCGAGCCTTGCCACACGGCATAGTCGACGTACTGAATCGGCAGTTCGCCCTGCGCGGGTTGCAGGCCTGCACTGTAGGCTTCGTAGCCCTGAATCAGCTCATCCACCAGTACCGCGCCGGACCAGCCATCGGAGGCAATGTGGTGCATGACCAGTTGCAGCACATGCTCCTGCTCGCCAGTGCGATACAGCACCGCCCGCAAAGGCGCCTCGCTGCCCAGATCGAAAGGTCGCAACGCAACCTTGCGGGCCTCGGCCGACCATTGGGCTTCACTGGAGTCGATCACTTGCAGCTTTACCGACAGATCCCCATGAATCCGCTGACGCAATTCGCCGCCCTGCTGGTGATAGGTGGTGCGCAAGATGGCATGTCGGCTTACCAGTCGCTGCAATGAGCGTTGCAGGGATTGCTCGTCCAGCTCTCCGCGCAAGCGCACGTTGCTGCCCATATTGAAACTGCTGTCGGCCAGATCCAGTTGCTGCATCAGCCAGACCCGCTGCTGCGCCGAAGACAACGGCTGTGCGATTTGCTGATCGACGTGAGGAATCGCCAGCGAGCCGATATCCAGATCACGCGCCTGGCCTTCGAGCCGCGCAGCCAGCTCGGCCAGTACCGGGGTCTCGAACAGCCAGCGCAGAGGTACTTCAAAACCCTGCTCGCGCAAGCGCCCACGCACCTGGGCAGCCATCAACGAATGCCCGCCCAACTGGAAGAAATGACCGTCGGCAGGAATCTGCTGGCGTTTCAACACTGCGCCCCAGATTTCAGCCAGCAAGGTTTCGCTGGCCGATAGCGGACGCTGGACGGTGCTGCTGGCAGAGGTATCCAGTTGCAAACGTGGCAATTGCTTGCGATCCACTTTGCCGTTGGTGTTAAGAGGCAACTGTTCCAGTGCCTGCATATGCGTCGGCAGCATGTAAACCGGCAAGCGCGCCTGCAAATAGTCACGGATCTCGGTTTCGTCAGGTGAACTGCCAGCCTCTGCCACCCAGAACGCAGCCAGATGCTCGCCCTGCACGGCCACGACCGCCTGAACCAGTTTCGGGTGACTGAGCAGAACCGCCTCGATCTCGCCCAGTTCGATGCGGAAACCGCGCAGTTTGATCTGGTCGTCGGTGCGGCCCAGGTAATACAACTGCCCGTCGGGTTGCCAACGCGCCAGATCCCCTGTGCGGTACAGGCGGCTGCCATCGGTGCTGAACGGGTCGGCAATGAAGCGTTCTGCGGTCAGGCCAGGTTGCCCGGCATAACCACGGGCCAAGCCATCACCGGCGATGTACAGCTCACCGACGCAACCGGTCGGCACTTCGCACAAGTGCTCGTCGAGCACGTGGCAACGGGTGTTGAGCAATGGCCGGCCAATAGGCGCGACAGGTAATTGCAGCGCATTGATCGGGGTCTGGGTAGACCATACGGTGGTTTCTGTCGGGCCATAGACGTTGACGAGATGAGCTACGGATTGACGCAGCTCGGTGGCCATGTCTGCCGACAGTGCTTCACCGCCGGCCAGCGCCACACGCCCGGCCAGCACCTGACGGTCGCCCTGCAACAGCATGGCCCAGGTGGCTGGTGTGGCCTGAATCAGGTCCACGGACTGGTTCTTGATCAGACTGGCGAGCAACACAGGGTCCTGACGCTCGTCATCGTCGGCCAGCACCACGGAACCGCCGCGCACCAGCGGCAGGCACAGTTCCAGGCCACAGATATCGAAGGTGACGGTAGTCAGGGCCAGGTAACGCTGCACGGTGTCCAGTGGCAGCGCTTGCTCCATGGCCAGCAGGAAGTTGGCAAAGTTGCCGCGACTGATCTGCACCCCCTTGGGCTGCCCGGTGGAACCCGAGGTGTAGAGCGTGTAAGCCAGTTGTTGAAGGTTTCTGTCAGCCGCCGGAACCTGTGCCGGGAACTGTGCCAACGGCAGGTCGGCCCAGAGGTAGCAGCGCAGTGGCTCCGGCAAGTCGGCAGCCCGCGCATCGCAGAGCAGCAATTGTGGCTGCGCACGGGTGAGAATCTGCGCCTGACGGGCCGCTGGATGGCCAGGATCGAGCGGCAGGTAGGAAGCCCCGGCTTTCTGGATCCCCAGCATGCATACCAGCAGTCTTTCATCCCGTGGCATGCAGAAGGCAACTGTCGACTCGTGACCAACGCCCTGCTCCAGCAGCCAATGGGCCAGCCGGTTGGCCTGGGCATCCAGCGCTGCGTAGCTCAAGCGCCGATCTGCGCTGAATACCGCGACGCGCTCGGGATGCAGGGCCGCCTGTACTTCAAAGCGCGTCACAAAATCCGCTTCGCAGTGCACCTCCATGGACGTGCCCGAGGTGGCCAGTTTTGCAACCGAGCCCAGCGGCACTTCCAACAGGCTCTGCTGAAGATCAAGGCGGGTCAGGCTGCCGAGCAGGCCCTGATAATCCTCGACCAGACGCTGAGTGGTTTCAGGACTCAGCAGTGCGGTGGCGTACTCGACAATCAGGCGGGTATTGGCAGCGGCGCCACGCCCGTGGGTGAACAGGTTGAACGTCAGGTCGAACTTGGCACTGACCACACCGTCCGGCAGCGCCAGTGATTCCACGCTGACACCCGGCAGGCTGAAGCGGCGGGAATCGCCATGGTCGATCTGGTAGTTGAACAGGTTCTGGAACACCGGCGTGCGATCCAGATGGCGTTCAAAATCCAGCGTGTCCAACAGTTGCTCGAACGGCAACTCCTGATGGGCCATGTCATCGGCCAGTTGCCCGCTCAGGGTCGTGATGAATGCTTGCAGGCTTTGTCGGGCATCGATCTGTACACGGTGAGCCAGGGTGTTGACGAACAGGCCGACCAACGCCTGCCCGGCCGCCGACTCACGCCCGGCCACCGGCAAGCCGATGGCGAAATCCGTGCGCCCGGCATGTCGCCACAGCAGGATCTGGTAAGCGGCAAAGTACAGCACGAAAGGCGTAACACCCAATGCTCGGGCCTGTGCATCGACTGCCGCGCTCAGAACACCCGGCAAGACAAATTCGTCACGGGCACCTTCGTAGGCCTGCACCGCTGGCCGCAGACAGTGATCGGGCAGCTCAAGAGGTTCATTGCCCAGACCTTGCAGGCGCTGCTGCCAATAACCCAGCAATTGCTGGCCTTGCTCGCCGTCCAGACGTTGCCGCTGCTCTTTGATGAACGGCAGCAAACCGGTTGTTGCAGGCGTTGGCTGGTCCTGATAGATCAGCGCAAAGTCCTGAACCAGCAAGCCCATGGACCAACCGTCCACGGCAATGTGATGCACATTGAACAGCAGGCGGTAATCGCCGGGCGCGATGCTGAAGACATCGATGGCCAGCAACGGCCCGTTGACCAGATCAAAGACACGTCGGGCGGCCTTGGCGATGGTTGCCTGTTGCTCGGACTCGCTCAGGCCGCTGAGGTCATGCACATTGAAGATCGGCGTGCCTGTCTCGTCCAGACGCTGCCAGACCTGCCCTTGCTCTTCAAAGAAACGGCAGCGCAGCGCTTCATGCCGCTGGACCAGCGCCTGACAAGTGCTTTGCAGGCGCGGCACATCCAGATCACCGCGCAAGGCCAGCAACTGAGTGACGTTATAAGCGGTTTGCGCCGGATCCAGTTGCTGCATGAACCACACCCGCTGCTGGGCATGGGACAGGGGCTGCGGTTGATCTGCTGCCTGAATGGCTACTGGCGGCGTAACGGCCTTTGCTGCAACAGGTTTCAATACACCGGCCAGTTGCCGAGGCGTCGGATTTTCCAGCAACTGCCGAGGCATCAGGCGCAGTTCGGCCTTACGCAAGCGGGCAATCAATTGCAGACTGAGGATCGAGTCGCCGCCTGCGGCAAAGAAATCGGCATCCGGTCCAAGCCCTGGTTGCTCAAGCAATTCGCGAAAGGCGTCAAGAACCGTGGACAAGGCCGGCTGCTGGCGGCAATCGATGCACAGGGCCATGCCCGCCAGCGTGGAATGCTGCAAGACGTCCCGTGGTTTCAGCTTGAGCCCTGCGCGAGATGCCAGGCCGATCAGTTGCAGACTGAGGATCGAATCACCGCCGAGGGCAAAGAAATCATCCTCGCGCCCGACCTGCGCACACCCCAGCACCTGGCACCACAACTGCGCCAGTTGCTGCTCCGTGGCACCTGTCGGTGGCTGAGCGACTGCGCTTGCTGTTTCAGTTTCAGCCGGTTCCGGCAAGGCGCGGCGATCCAGTTTGCCATTGGCGGTCAGCGGCAGTGTGTCCAGCGTCAGCCAATGGGCAGGCAGCATATGCTCCGACAATTGATGCCGGGCCTCGGCTTGCACGTCAGCCAGTTCCTCAGCGCTCAGCGCGGGGCTGATATACGCCACCAGTTGTGTCCGGCCTTTGATTTCCTGTGCCAGCACCGCACCTTCGCGAACCTGTGGCCGGGCATTGAGCCAGGCACTGACTTCGCCCGGTTCGACCCGGAAACCGCGGATCTTGACCTGATCGTCCTGACGCCCCAGGAACACCAGACGCCCGTTGCGATCCAGGCGAACCCGGTCGCCGCTGCGGTAAAAGCGCTGGTGCTGGCTATGGCTCTGGGCCGTAGAACCGAATGCCTTTGCAGTCAGTTCAGGTTGGCCGAGATAACCCTGTGCAACCTGTGGGCCTGCAATCAACAGCTCACCGGCCACGCCCAGCGGAACCGGAATGTCATTGCCATCGACAATGCGCAGTTCACAGTCTGCCAATGGCTGACCCAAAGGCAGGTACTGCCCCGATTCCAGTGAATCGATGGACGAAATTTCGCCACAGATCACACCAATCGTGGTTTCCGAAGGCCCGTAGTGGTTGAAGATGCGCAGCTGCGGTGCCAGTTCGCGTACTTGCGTGAACAACGCCTGATCGAAGCCTTCGCCCCCAAGAATCAACACCTCTCTTGGCAACACCCGTCGGGCATCGTCCAGTGCCAGCAAACCGCGCAAATGCGAAGGCGCGATTTTCAGGCAGTCCACCGGCTGCTGGTCGAGGAAGTCAGCCCAGCCCGGTGGGTCGAAGGTCAGGGATGCGGGCGGCAGCACCAGCGGATCACCGGCATTCAGGGCTGCGAATACGCACGTCAGGCCCAGATCCGCAGCCACGGTGGCCAGGGTCGCCCAACGGCTGCCCGGTTTTGCCTGCAAACGTTGGCCGACAGCCGTCGCGTAATGCGCCAGATTGGCGTGAGTGACCAGCACGCCCTTGGGCTGACCGGTCGAACCCGAGGTGTAGATGAGATAAGCAGGCAGTTGCGGCTGGCTAAGGCTTTGGCCCGAATCCACAGGCGCGTCAGCCGACCAGTCGCCAGTACTCAGCTCAAGGCGCGCAATGTCGACACCGGTTTCAGGCGCTTCGGCCAGGGTCAGCCACAGGCTTGCGCCACTGTCCTGCAACAGTTGCGCAAGTCGCTGCGGCGGCTGGGCCGGATCGAGAAACAGGCAGACCGCACCGCGCTGCCAGCAGGCCAGGGTCGCCAGCAACTGCTCGGCGCAACGAGGCATGCACAGCGCAACCACATGACCCGGCTCAATGCCCTGCCCGGCCAGTTTTGCAGCCAGCGACCGGCTGGCGGCACCCAGGGTTGCGTAATCAATGGTCTGCTCAAGGCTGCACAAGGCCGGCGCGGTCGGTGTATGGGTTGCCCAGTGCTGGACTTGCCGGTCCAGCGGCAAGGGCGTCGAGCCCAATGCCGGACCGCTCAGTTCGCTCGCAGGCGAAACCAGTTGCAGTTCGGCCAGACGCCGCTGGGGATGGCTCGCAGCCTGCCCAAGAATCGCCAGCAGGTCGTCCAGCATTTGCTCGACCGTGGCGGCCTCGAACAATTCGTCGCTGTATTCCAGCTCGCAACGCAGGCGCGAGTCGGCGGTGCGCACCAGGCGCAGCGTCAGGTCGAAACGGGCATGGCGCTGCGGCGGGTCAAGCACTTCGACCGCAACACCGGGCAGTTCCAGGGTGCGGCTTGCGGGCAAGTCGACCTGCACGAACATGACCTGGAACAGCGGGCTTGAACGTGGGCGCTCAAGGCTTTCCAGCACATTCTCGAACGGTAGCAATTGATGATCGAAGGCGGCTGCGACGGTGTCACGGGTGCGCAGCAGTGCGCTTGTGAAGTCCGGGTTGTCCTGCAACTGCTGGCGGATCACCAACGTGTTGAGCAACGGGCCGATCAAGGGCACCAGTTCCGGCCGGTCACGCTGGGCGGCGGAAGTGCCAAGGCACACATCGTTTTCGCCGCTATAGCGGGACAGCAGACAACTGAAAGCGGTCAGACCGTAGATGTACAGCGTCACGCCTTGCTTGCGAATGGCGGCTTCGACGGCTGTCGTCAGTTCGTGCGAAAGTTCACGGGCAAGCACCGCGCCGCTATGACGGCGCTGGCTGGCCGCAGGGCGTGGGCGGTCCAGAGGCAAGGCCAGCGGTGCCGGGGCATCCGCCAGTTGGGTGCGCCAGAACTCGATGTGCTGCTGGCAACTGTCACTGTCCAGCCACTCCTGTTCCCAGGCCGCGTAATCGGCGTACTGAATGCTCAGCTCCGGTTGCCGGGCAGGTTCATTCAGTGCAAGCGCCCGATAAGCCTCGGCCAGTTCCAGAGTGAGCTGCTGAGCCGACCAGGCATCGTAGGCCACGTGATGGATGGTGAAAAACAGCCAGGTCGACTGGCCCTGCGCATCGCTGAAGGCCTGCCAGCGCCAGGGTGAAGACTGGGCAAGATCGAAGGGTTCGGCGAGCTGGCGTGCGTATTCGTCGGCACACCATTGCTCGTAGTCGGCCGCCGCCAGTGTCAAGCGCTCGACCTTTGGCAGAGACACCTGCAAAGGTTCGCAATGGGGCTGCAACTGACCTTGCGCATCAGTTGTGTAGCGTGTGCGCAGGATCTGATGACGGTCGGTCAACTGCTGCATGGCCTGTTGCAGACGCTGACCATCGAGGTCGCGGTCGAAACGCAGCACCGAGCAAAGGTTGTAGAGCGCACGACTGCTCAGGGCTTCAGCCGACAGAAAGCGCCGTTGCGCCTGGGCCAGCGGCAGGCTTTGACCTTCGCCGGGTACGGCAGGCACTATTGGCAGCCGCCAGCTATCGATGCCCTTCTCGGCCAGACGCTGGCGGAACAGCTTTTTCTTGTCCGCAGACAAGGACGCCAGTCGCTGTGCAATCTCCAGGAACGCTTGTTGCGTCATCCCACTCATTCTTATTCTTCCATCTCTGATAGCAGACGCTGCATTTCGTCCAGGGCTTCATCCGTGGAAGGCCCTTGGGGTTTTTCGATCTGCTCGGCAAGCGCAGCAATCGTCGGGTTGTGAAACAGGCTGCGCAGTTCGATCTTGATGCCGAATCGGTTCTCGACCCGGGTCATCAAGCGCATCGCCAGCAATGAGTGGCCGCCCAGCTCAAAGAAGCTGGTGAATACGCCAACTTGCGGCACTTCGAGCAGTTCCTGCCAGATTTCGGCCAGTTGCTGTTCCAGTTCGTTGCGCGGCGCCACTCCCTGAGTCGCGACCGGTTGCGGCGCAGGCAGGCTCTTGCGATCGATCTTGCCGTTGGCGTTCAGGGCAAAACGCGGCTGCTCGATGAAACCGGCAGGGATCATGTAGCCCGGCAATACACCCTCCAGATGGCGACGCAATGCCGCCTGATCCACCGGGCTCGGCGTTTGCAGCCAGGCGAACAGGCTCTGACTGCGCGCATCGATCATCACCACGGCTTCTTCCACGCCAGGGTAGCGGCGCAGCAGCGATTCGATTTCGCCCGGCTCGATGCGGAAACCCCGCACCTTGACCTGGAAGTCACTGCGCCCCACGTAGGCCAGCCGACCATCATTGCGGCGGCGCACCAGATCGCCGGTGCGATACATGCGGCTACCAGGCTCGCTGGCATAAGGATCGGGCAGATAGGCCGCAGCCGTGATCGCAGCAGCATGCTGATAGCCACGGGTCACACCGGAACCTGCGATATACAGCTCACCGGTGGTGCCCAGTGGCACCGGGCGCAGCATTTCGTCGAGGACATAGCAGCGGGTGTTGAGCAACGGCGAGCCAATATCGGCCACACCGTTCGGCACCTCCTGCAATGCCTGAGTGGTCGACCAGACGGTGGTTTCCGTCGGGCCATAGGCGTTGATCAGCGTCACGCCCCGGCTGCGCAGCTCGGTCACCAGTTCTCCAGGCACCGCTTCGCCACCGATCAGGCCGCGTACAGGAGGCCAGTCGGCCTGCCCGGTTTCCAGCAGAATCTGCCAGCCTGCCGGTGTTGCCTGGAACACTGTGGCGCGGCGCAGCAAGGCAAACAGTTGGTGGCCATCGACAACCTGCTCACGACGCGCAAGCAGTATGGCGGCGCCATTGACCAGCGGCAGAAACAGCTCCGGCTTGCACATATCGAAGGCGTAGGTGGTGCTGGCCAGCCAGACATCGTCAGCGCCCAATGGCAATTGTTGGTCGAGACCGGCCAGCAGATTGCTCAGGTTATCGCGGGTAACCTGAACGCCTTTCGGTGTACCGGTCGAACCCGAGGTGTAGATGACATAGGCCCGTTGTTGCGGATTCACCGGCAACACCAGATTCTCGGCGCTGTAGTCATCCAGCACCAGTTGATCGAGCAGAACCTTATCGACGCCGTTCAAGGCCTCGGCACTCAGACTCTCGCCAAGCACCCGTACCGGACGCGCATGTTCGATGATGAAACGCAGGCGGTCTGCCGGATGTTGCGGGTCCAGTGGCAAGTACGCCGCCCCGGCCTTGTGAATGGCCAACAGGGTTGGCAACAGCCACGGGCCGCGCGTCAGGCAGACGGCAATCAGGTCATCGGTGCCGACACCCTGAGCGCGCAGCCAATGGGCCAGGCGGTTGCTACGGGCATTGAGTTGTCCATAGGTCCATTGCTGGTCCTGGCAATCAACAGCCAGCGCACCAGGTGTCAGCTCCACTTGCCGCTCGAAACGGGCAATCAGGTCCACTTCGCGCTGCGGGGCCTGGGCTGGCAGGTTCCATGGGCGCTCGTCCAGTGCGTGATCATCATTGGCCAGATCGATATCCCACAGACGTGCTTCAGGCTGTTTCAGCATGCCTTCGAGCAGATTGCGGTATTCGTCGGCATAGCGTTGCGCAGTGCGTGGCAGGAACAGGTCGGTGTTGTACTCCAGCACGCACTGCCAGTCCTCACCGTGCTGCTCGATATGCAGACCGATATCCACCAGTGCGCTGTCGCTTTCGACATTCAGGCGCTGTACCGGCACGCCGGCAAAGTTGTGTTCCAGCGATGCGCTGACATCGCGCTGGATCAGGTTGAACAGTGCCTGGAACAGCGGCGTATGGCTCAGGTCGCGGCGCACTTGCAGGGCTTCCACCAAACGCTCGAACGGCACGTCGCCATGCTGTTGCGCCGCCAGGTGTGTGGCTTGCAGTTGCTGCCAGAACTGCTCGACCGATTGCAGCGGATCAATGCTGCTGCGCAAGACCTGAGTGGTGGCGAAATAGCCGATCAGGTTATCGGTATGGGCTTGATGGCGATGAGCGACCGGCAGACCGATCCAGATTTCACGCTGGCCGGAGTGTCTGGCCAGCAGGGTTTTCCAGGCCGCCAGCAAGGGGGCGAACGCCGTCAGGCCATGACTTTGAGCGGTTTCCCGCAACTGACCGACCAACGTGGCGGGCAAGCTGAAGCGCAAGCGCTGGCCGTTGTAGCCTTGCTCCGCCGGGCGTGGCAAGTCGGTCGGCAGGTTCAGCACCGGCGGTTCGCCTGCCAGGGTCTTGCGCCAGTATTCAAGCTGCGACTCGATCAGCGCCTGCCCGGCCGGGCCTTGCCAACTGGCCGCAATGTCGGCGAATTGCAAGGGCAGTTGCGGCAGGCAAGCGTTGCGGCCTTCCAGAATGGCCTGATAGATCAGTTGCAGTTCATTGAAGAAAATCTCCAGCGAACGGGCGTCAGCGATGATGTGATGCAGGGTGACCTGCAACACGCTTCGGCCTTGACCTTGATACACACGGACCCTGAACAGCGGCGAGGCCGTGAGATCGAAGGCGCGCTGTGCTTCCTGGCTGAGTGTCTGTGCGAAAGCCGGGGAATGCTCATCGACTTCCAGCGGCTCGACGCTCACCTGCACCGCTGCCTGATCCTCGACACGCTGGCGTGCGCCTTCGGCGGTGTCGCTGAATACCGTGCGCAGGCTGTGCTGACGGCTGATCAGTTGAGTCAGGGCCTGCTCCAGCACTGCCGGTTGCAGAACCGCCTCCAGACGCAAGGCCAGAGACAGATGATAAGCCTGGGTATCGCCTTGCAAACGATCCAGGAACCACAGACGCTGCTGGGTGAAATGCAGCGGTGCCAAAGGCTCCTTGAAAGGACGCAGGATGCCGTCGGACTCCACACGGGTCGTCGCCAGTTGCGCAGCCAGATCCCGCAGGACCGGGTGCTCGAACAGCGTACGCAATGGCAGGCGTCGACCATGCTGTTCGGCAATACGCGCCACCAGACGCGCCGCCAGCAGCGAATGGCCACCCAAGGCGAAGAAATTATCCTCGGCACCAATGTCGCTGCTGCCCAACAGTTCCTCCCAGAGCCGCGCCAGTTCCTGCTCCCACTCGCCGGAAAGCACACCGCGCTGGCCGTCGCGCTGGAGCGGTTCCGGCAACGCCTTGCGATCAACCTTGCCACTCGGGCTCAACGGCAAGGTGTCCAGATGCACAAACTGGCCTGGCAGCATGTAGTCCGGCAGTTGTGCGCCAAGGGTTTCGCGCAGCCACGTTTCATCCTGCGCATCGCCCGCGTAATAACCCACCAGCCGCGCCGCTTCACCGTTGCCCGACAGCACGACAGCCGCCTCGCGAATACCGGGAATGCGCGCCAGTAATGCTTCGATTTCCCCCAGTTCGATACGGAAACCGCGCAGTTTGACCTGGAAGTCCAGACGCCCCAGGTAATCCAGGCTGCCATTGCTGTTGCGGCGTACCCGGTCACCGGTGCGATACATGCGGGCACCGGCCACGAACGGATCCGGCAGGAACGCCGCTGCGGTCAGTCTTGGCGCGGCGAAGTAGCCACGGCCCAGGTTGGCACCGGCCAGATACAGTTCACCGGGAACACCTGCGGCCACAGGTTGCAGGTCGGCATCCAGCACATAGGCAGCGGTATTGGCCACAGGCTGCCCGATGGGCACTTCCACGCCAGTCTCACTGCCATTGCGGATCTCGAAGGTGCTGTAGACCGTTGCTTCTGTCGGCCCGTAACCGTTGATGACCCTGGCTCCCCTGCCCTCGATGGCTTCGGCCAGCGCACAGGGCAAGGCTTCGCCACCGGAAATGGCCCGCACACCCTGCCAACTGCGCGAGGTATGAGACACCAGCATCCGCCAGGTCGCTGGCGTGGCTTGCATGACGGTCGGTTGCGAAGCCAGCAGCAGTTGATCGATGGCCTGCGGGTCCCGGGCCTGTTCACGATCAGCCAGCAGAATGCTTGCGCCATGGGCCAGGGGCAGCAGCAGTTCGACAATGGCAATATCGAAAGTCGCGGTGGTCAAGGCCAGGACCCGGTCCTGGCTGGTCAGCGGCAGGACGTGCCCGACAGCCAGCATCAGGTTCATCAGGTTGCCACGGCTGATCGCCACGCCTTTGGGCTTGCCGGTGGAGCCGGAGGTGTACAGCACGTAGGCAAGTTGATCCGCCGTCCATGCCGGTGTCCGGAGTGTTTCGGTCGAGTTCAGAGCGTCGATATCCAGCAACGGCACGCCGCTGTTCCACTCAGCCAACGCTTCCAGGCTCGCGGCAGTGCCCAGGCATAGGCGGGGTTGCGCAGCGTCCAGAATGTAACGACCACGTTCCGGTGGCGTGTCTTCGGCCAGCGGCACATAGGCTGCGCCAGTCTTGAGGATGGCCAGCATGGTCATAGGCAGACGGGCATCGCGGGGCAAGCTGAATGCCACACAATCTTCGATACCGACACCATGGGCCTGCAACACTGCTGCCAGTCGTTCGGCAGCCTGATTCAGTTCGGCATAGGTAAGGCGCTGATTGCCTGACAGGACGGCAATGGCGTCGGGTTGACGGGCAACCTGAAGCTCAAAGGCCTGGAGAATGTCCTGATGGCCATCGACTTCAGGGCCATCAAGCCGTGCCAAGGCACGTTCGGCAGGTTGCCAGACCAGTTCCCCCAAGGCTTTTTCCGGTTGGTCGAGCAAGGCATCCAGCAATGCCAGGTATTGACCGGCCATGATCTGTACGGTCTGTTCGCGGAACAGGTCGCTGCTGTATTGCAGGCTCAGGCTGATGCCATGTTCGCTGTCACGCACATCCAGGTGCAGGTCGCACAAGGCGCTGTCCGGACGGTTGTCCAGTGGCTCGGCGATGACATCGGTCAGCTCGAAACGCTCCAGCGCATTGCCGGGGAAGTAGTTGAACATGACCTGGAACAGCGGGTTATAACTGACTTGCCGCGCCACTCCGAGTTGCTCGATCAGGTAATCGAACGGCAAATCCTGATGGGACTGCACCGACACCGACAACGCCTGCAACTCGCTCATCAATTGCAACAGGCTGCGCTCGCCGGACAGTTTCTTGCGATACACCAGCGTATTGACGAAGCAGCCGACCAGAGGCTGCAACGCCGCATGATGCCGGTTGGCAGCCGGCACCCCGACAATGATGTCGTCCTCACCGCTGCGGCTGCGCAACAGCAACTGGAATGCAGCCAGCATCGGGACAAAATTGCTCCAGCCGTGACGGGCACTGAAGGCCCGCAAGCGTGCGGTCAAGGCTTCAGGCAGGCGCTGCTCGACGCGACCGCCGTTCTGGCTGGCCTGGGCGGGACGCGGGAAATCGGCCGCCAGTTCCAGCACCGGCAACTCACCGGCCAGTTGCCCGCGCCAGAAGCTCAGTTCCTGTTCGCAGGCCTTGCTGCTCATCCATTGATGCTGCCACAGGGCGTAATCGGCGTATTGCATCGATACGGCCGGGGCCTCTTCGGTCAGGCCCTGACGAAGATTGCGGTACTGCTTGCACAAACCATCGATAATCAGTTGTAGAGACCAGCCATCGGCAACAATGTGATGGCAGTTCAGTGACAGGACAAACGCTTCGGGTGCCAGACGATACAGCCTGGCGCGCAACAAAGGTGCGGCTTCCAGATCGAACGGCGTCATTGCATCCTGGCGCAGCAGGTCGTGCAGTGTTTCTTCGCTGTCTACGTCGATCAATGGCAGCTCAAGCTCGGTGCGGGCCAGAATCACCTGGCTCGGGCCTTCAGGCTCGCTGATGAACCCGGTGCGCAGCACTTCATGGCGGTCGAGCAAGGTCTGCAAGGCGGCTTGCAGGTCAGCGATATGCAGATCACCGGTCAGCCGCACTGCACCGGCCAGGTTGTAGGCCGGGCTTTGCGGGTCAAGCTGTTGCAGGAACCAGAGCCGTTGCTGGGCAAACGACAGCGGCAGTTTTTCAGGACGCGGCAAGAGCGTCGGCGACGACTTGGCGGTATCGGTGCGGTTTTCCAGCCAGTCGGCCATGGCGGCGATGGTTGGGCGCTCGAAGACCACGCGCAGCGGCAGATCTTTACCGCTGAGTTTGCCGATCAGGCCGATCAGTTGCGTGGCCAGCAGTGAATGGCCGCCCAGCTCGAAGAAGTTGTCTTCGACGCCGACCTGATCGAGCCCCAGCACGCTTTGCCAGGCTTCGACCATCTGGCCTTGCAGCTCGCTGCTTGGCGCCACATAACGGGCCTGGCTTTGCGCGGCAAAATCCGGCGCGGGCAAGGATTTGCGGTCGATCTTGCCATTGCCATTGAGCGGGAAGCGCTCCAGGAACATGAATGCACTGGGCGTCATGTACGGCGGCAGATTACCGAACACATGCTCGCGCAAAGCTTCGATGCCCGGCGGGGTATCGGCTACCACATAGGCCACCAGCACCTTGGAGCGCTGCTGGTCATCGCGGGCCACCACCACCGCTTCCCGGACGCCAGGGTAACGGGTCAGGCAGGCTTCGATTTCGTCCAGCTCGATACGATGGCCACGGATCTTGACCTGATGGTCGGTACGCCCGACGTATTCCAGATCGCCATTGGGCAGGAAGCGCGCCAGGTCGCCCGTGCGGTAGATACGGCTGCCATCGTTGGCAATCGGGTCCGGCAGGAACACTGCCGCCGTGCGCGCCGGGTCGGCCATGTAACCGCGACCGACACCCACACCGGCAACGAAGATTTCTCCGACCGCACCGGCAGGAATGGGCTGCAGGTCGGCATTGAGCAGGTAAAGACGATTGTTGAGTGTGGCACGGCCAATGGGCACGTTGATGCGTTGCTCTGGCAAGCGCTCACGCAACGGATGGAACGCCACGTCATCGGAGCATTCGGCCGGGCCATAGGCGTTCATCAGCGGAATCGCGGGATAACGCTCGAACCAGCGCCGCGCCAGCGCTGGCGGCAGCGCTTCGCCGGTGGCCAGTACCCAGCGCAGACGCGACCGGTCCAGGCCTGCATCGAGCAGGCTCTGCATCAGCGACGGCACCGCTTCAAGAATGCTGATGCCATGCCGCTCAATGGCTGACGCCAGATCGTCGGGGTTCTGCACCACGCAATCGCCAAGAATCACGGTACGCGCACCCAGCACCATACCGGCCAGGGTTTGCCAGACGGAGATGTCGAAACATTGCGGCGCGGTCTGGGCAATCACGTCATGGGCATCGAGCCCAAGCCCCGGCAGTTTGCCGAGAATGTTGTTGAGCATGCCCGCGTGGGCCACCATCGCGCCCTTGGGCGTACCGGTGGAGCCGGACGTGAAGATGCAATAGGCCAGCGAGCTGTCGTGCACCGGAATATTCAGGTCGTCATCGCTGTAACGGCTCAATACCGACGTGTCGTAGAGCACCGACTTGAGTGGCTGCTCCAGAAGCTCCACGGCCTCCATCGCCAACTCGCCCTGCCCTGCGCTATGGATCAGCAAAGGCGTACGGCTCTGGCGCAGCACCTGGGCCAGACGCTGTGGCGGGTTGCGCGGATCGAGCGGCAGCCAGCCTGCACCGGCCTTGAGGGTGGCGACGATCATCACTACCAGATCCAGGCCACGCTCGTCGAACACTGCGATCAAGTCGTCGGATTTGACACCCACGGCCCGCAGGTGCCGGGCCAGACGGTTGGCGGCGCGGTTCAACTGATCAAAGGTCAGGCTCTGCTCGCCATGCACAATGGCCACGCGATCAGGCGTCTGGCGAACCTGTTGCTGCAAGCGCTCGATGTACAAGGGTTGCAGCAGTTGCTCATCGGCGGCCAGACCACCCCCGGCCCAGACCTGATGCTGGAGGGCAATTTCGCGCTCATCGAGCATGGCCAGATGATGCAAAGGCGTTTCGGGTTTCGCGCTCAGTGCTTCGCCCATATTCAGCAGCAAGGCACGGAAGTGGCGCAGCATCTGTTCGATTTCTTCGCGCAGGAACCAGTCGGTCTGATAGGTCAGTTGCAAATGCAGACGTTCGCCCGGAACGATCACCACCGTCACGGGGTAGTTGGTGTGCGTGCGGTTGGCCATGTCGCTGATGAGGTAATCCAACTGGCTCTGACGCAGGTCGGAAGCAATCGGCGCGTTCTCGAACACGAACAGGCTCTGGAACAGATCCTGACGCTGCACTTCACTCCAGCGCTGGATTTCGGCCAGGGAAACGCTTTCGTGTTCCCGCAGGCTCAGGTTCTCGGTCTGCAAGGCTTTTAGCCATGGGCCCAGCGCATCGTCCGGCTGCCAGCTCCAGCGCAGCGGCAAGCTATTGATAAACAGGCCGACAATGCTTTCCATACCTTGCAAGTGAACCGGACGCCCGGCCACGGTGATACCGAACACCAGGTCGCGATCACCGCTGTAGCGCGCCAGCAACAAAGCCCAGGCGCCCTGCACCAGGGTGTTGAGGGTGATGCCGTGGCGGGCGGCGGTGTTTTGCAGGCTTTGGGTCTGTTCGAGGGTCAGATGCTCGACGCAGTCTTCGACGGGCTCGGCGGCATCCTGGATACGCCCCACATGGCCAAAACCAAACTCGTTGGGCGTATCGAAACCGGCCAGGCGTTGCTGCCAGAAGTCCTGATGGTCTTCCGGTTTCTGGGTTTCCAGCCAGCGAATGAAATCGCGGTACGGACGCGGTGCCGGCAGGTTCAGGCGGCGACCTTTCTGGGCGGCGCGGTAGCCGTTGAGGAAGTCCATCATGATGATCGAGAAGCACCAGGCATCCATCAGGATATGGTGATAGCTGCGCACGAACTGATAGGTGTCGGGTGCAATCTTGTACAGCCTGACCCGCATCAAGGGCGCCTTGGTAAAGTCCAGCCCCTGGGCACGCTCTTCGCTCAGCAGTTGTTCAAGACGGTCCTGTTGCTCGCCTTCACTCAGGTGCGACCAGTCTTCATAGGTGATCGGCAGTTCGACCTGCTTGTGTACCACCTGCATCGGACGCTTTTGCTGCTTCCAGACGAAAGACGTGCGCAGCAACTCGTGACGCTCCACCACCTGCGCCCAGGCCTGGCGGAAAGCTTCCAGATCGAGGTCGGGCATGACCATGACATGGCGATATTGCAGCAGGTACATCCCCTTGCCGGGGTGCAGCAGGCTGTGGAACAGCAATCCTTGCTGCATGGGAGCCAACGGGTAAATCGCTTCGATATTGCGCGAAAGTGCTTTGACCTTGTCGTTCATGCTGACGGTATCCGAACCTTTAATATGGGGGACGCAGGGTTGTCACTGCTCAAGCTGTTCGAGCAGGCCCAGGAATTCATCGTCGGACAGGCCTGAGTCAGCGAAGTCCGAAGCCGTGGCGCGGCCAGCCGCTGGAGACAGGCAGTGCTCCAGCAAGGCGCCGATCTGCTGCACAAACTGCTGCGCCAATCCGTTTACCAGTGCCTGATCATGAACATGCGGGGCATAACGCCATTCGATATGCAGCCGTCCTTCGTTCTCCAGCACCGTCACATCCAGCCAGTGGGTGCGGCGGGTATCGTCGGCGCGCATGCCTGGGCAGATCGGTCGGGCCAGACGCCAGAGACGCGAGGCCCCAAGCCATTGGTCCACACGGCCCAGATAGTTGAAGGTCAGCAGCGAGGCCGCTTTCAGCTCATTGGCCGGGTCGAGGCGCAACAGGCCGTAACCGATGCCTTGCTCGGGGACCCGGCGCAGAGCTTCCTTGGCCGCAATGATCGAGGACTCAAGGTCCCAGGAAGTCTTGACCGCCAGAGGGTAGCGACTGGTGTGCCAGCCCACCGAACGGGACAGGTCAGGGCCTTGTTCCCAGCCGCTGCGGCCATGGCTTTCCAGCTCAAGGGTGACTCGTTCGCGCCCTTGCCATTGACCGATGACACCGGCCAGTGCCGCCACCAGCAGATCCTGGACCTGGGTGCCGTAGGCTGAGTGGCAATCGCCTTGCAACCATTGCGTCTGCTCAACCGACAGTTGTGTATCCAGGGTGCGGCTTTCGCCGTATTCATTGGTCTGCTCCAGGGCTACGCCTTCAGCCACCAGTTGCTCATGCCAGTAATCCACCTGAGCCTGTACTTCGGGTTCGTTGCGATGGCGCTGCAAGGCTTCGCTCCACACATGGAAACCCGCCGAGACGGCTGGCAGAGCCAGGTCGGGTTGCAGGTACAGGCTTTCCAGTTCTTCCAGCAGCACTTGCCAGGACACGGCATCCACCAGCAGGTGATGGGCCGTACACAGCAGTTCCCGGCTTTGGGAGAAATACACCCAGCGGATCAAGGGTGCCTGATCAAGGCTGAAACCCTGCTGCCAGCGTTGTAGCAAGGCCTCGCTCAGAGGTTCCTGCTCCACGTGCAGCAGTGCCTCGACCTGCTTTTCGGAAAAGGCCTGATAACGTTGTTGCCAACCGTTTTCCGAGGCCTCGAAGATCAGCCGCAAGCTGGCATGGCGCTTGAGCAGCGCGCCAACGGCCTGGGTAAAGCGTTCCTGATCCAGCGGCTCGTCCAGTGCCAGCAACAGCGACTGGTTCCAGTAACCGGGCCGGGTTTGCTGCTGAGCGAAGAACCATTCCTGAATCGGTGTCAGGGCAAAGGCTGTGGTGGGTTCCTGGGCCTTTGGCGTAGCACCTGCGTTTGCCGCGCCAAGGTCAACTACCTGCTCTGCCCAACCGCGCACGGTGGGGAACTCGAAAATTTGCTTGGGCTTGAGTTGCAGGCGTTGCTGCTTGGCCTTGGCGATGATCTGCAAACTCAGAATCGAGTCACCACCTGCCGTGAAGAAGTTGTCGTCGGCACTCAGGTCAGGCTTGTCGAGAATTTCACGGGCGATGTCCAGCAGGCGTTTTTCGAGTTTGCTCTGCGGTGTCTGCGCCACTCGCGCCAAGGCCCGCACGCTTTGCTCGGCAAACAGTTGCTTGGGCGTCATCAGAATTTGTTGCTGACGCGCCAGGGCGATGATTTGCAGGCCGAGAATGGAATCGCCGCCATGGGCGAAGAAGTTGTCGTCCGGGCCAAGCTCGGGTTTGCCCAGCAGTGTCCGCCAGATATCCAGCAAGGTGCTTTCAACGGCATTCAGGGGTTGATTGCCTGTCGGCTCTGCCGAAGACGACTGAACCGGCGCCTGCTCGCTCAGATGTTTCAATGCCTGACGATCAACCTTGCCATTGGCCAGCAAGGCAAAACGCTCAAGGCAATGCCACTGGGCTGGCTGCATATAGTCAGGCAGTTGCGTTTGCAGAGTGCTCTGAATGCCGGCCAGAGCCTCCGGCGGCGCAATCAGGAAGGCCACCAGACGGTTGCCGGTCAACGGCGTCGGAATGTTCAGCACCCGGACATCGCTGACCTGCGCAATGGTGCGCAATTGGGCCGCGACTTCTGCCGGCTCGACCCTGTAGCCCCGGATCTTGACCTGCTCATCGAGCCGGCCAAGAAACTCCACCTGACCCTGATGATTGATCCGGACCCGGTCGCCGGTGCGATAGCCGTACTCACCAAAACGGGCGTGATCCGCATCCGGGGCACTGAGATAGCCCGGTGCGACGGTTGCGCCCTGAATGTACAGCTCGCCGCTGACGCCGATTGGCAACAACGCACCTTCAGGAGAACGAACACTGACTTGAACATTGGCCAGTGGTTTCCCTAACGGCGCAGCACCACTGCCTTCCACTTCATGGGTCAGGACA
This sequence comes from Pseudomonas sp. Irchel 3A18, assembly GCF_900187465.1. NCBI lineage: Bacteria > Pseudomonadati > Pseudomonadota > Gammaproteobacteria > Pseudomonadales > Pseudomonadaceae > Pseudomonas > Pseudomonas sp. Irchel 3A18. The sequence continues at coordinate 270,199 of NZ_FYDI01000007.1, read as the reverse complement.
CCGACCGTGGTCTCGCTGGGGCCGTAGTGGTTGACGATGCGCAGGTCCGTTTTCAAGGTGCGCAAGCGGCTGACCAGGTCATGGCCCAGCGCTTCGCCGCCCGTGACCAGACACTGGCGTGGCAGCAAGCGCTGCGGATCTCTGGCGACCAGCAAGGCGTTGAGATGTGACGGCACGATCTTCAGCAGATCGACGGGCTCACGCTCCAGCACGGCGGCCAGTTCCTCGGCATCGAAGGCCAGTTCTTCGGCCAGCAGGCGCAGACGGCGACCACTGAGCAAGGCCCCGAACAAGGCCGTATGCCCAAGGTCGGTGGCGCAACTGGCGAGGCTGGCGAGGCTGGCATCAGCGCTCAGATTCAGGCGTTCAAGGCAACCGGTCACGTAATGAATCAGGTTGCCCTGGCTGACCTTCACCCCTTTTGGCTTGCCGCTGGAACCCGAGGTGTACACCACGTAAGCCGTCATATCTGCCGCCAATGCAGCACGCAGCGGCGCGTCGCTGAATAACGGCGCAGTCGGAATTGGCAACCAGCGCACCTGCTCCGCCAACCATTCGGGGCGCGAGCCTTCGCCCACCAGCACTTTGGGTGCAGCGTCCTGGCAGATGTCCTGCAGGCGCGACTCTGGCCATTGCGGATCGAGGACCAAGTAGGTTGCTCCACTCTGCCAGGCCGCGAGCATGTGCATCACCAGCTCGCGACTGCGTGGCAGGCACAAGGCAATCCGCTCGCCAGCCAGATCCAGACCCAGGCGCTCTCCACGGGCAACCACGGCACGGCCCAGTTCGGCATAGCTGAGCGTGCCCTTTTCATCCTGCAACGCAATCGCCTGGGGCTTGAGCGCACACTGTTGCGTGAAGGCTTCCCAGGCATTGCTGACGACCAGCGGAGTGCCTTCACCCTTGAGCAGCGATTGCTGCTCGACTGGCAACCAGTCGAGTTCGGCAAAGGGTACTTCAGGCTGTTCGAGCACCGCATGGACCAGTGCCACGAACTGGTCGCGGTAACGCTCGACAGTCTGATGCAGGTACAACGCCTTGCTGTAACGCCACCGGCACAGGAAGCCTTCTTCCTCGTCGATGACCACCATGTTCAGCTCGTGGGCTGCGCCACGCTGCTCCGAGAGCAAACGGTCGACATACTGCTCGAAAGGCGCAATACGCTCCTTGTTGAGGGTGAACATATGCTGGAACAGCGGCGCCCTGCCCATCTGTCGTGGCAGGTCCAGCTGTTTGACCAGACGCGAGAACGGATAGTGACGGTGTTGCAGGGCCTGTTTGACGGTGGCGTCCACCTGTTTTGCCCACTCGCCACTGGACACGTCGCGGCGCAGACGGCAACGGATCGGCAGCGGGTTGACCAGGTAGCCCGGCAGGTTGAGGTGTTCACGGCGCAAACGCCAGCCGCTGGGGGTTCCCAGCACGAAGTCATCCTGCCCGGACAGCACGCCGAGAAACTGCTGGAACAGCGAGAACCAGAATACATAAGGCGTTACACCCAAGCCTCGGGCGACGGCACGGATTCTGGCCGTCGCAGCGGGATCGAAACGCACCGACAACTCGCCGCCCTTGAATGCCTGATTGCTGCCATAAGGGAAATCCGTCGGCAATTCCAGGGCCGGGGCTTCGGCCAGTTGCGCCTGCCACCATGCCAGTTCAGCAGGTTCGGCCGCTTCGCTGCGAATATGCAGATCACTGCAATAATCGCGATACGCATCGGGATTTACCGGAGCCAGCGACTGACCATCGAGCAACGCGAACAGCTCATTGAGCACGGTATAGAACGTGGCCAGATCCGCAGCGATGTGGTGAATCACCAGCAACACGCTGTATTCGGTAACGTCGCCCTGAGAGTTGCTCAGCAGGACAACACGGCTGACCTCGGCGGCTTCCAGATTGAACGGCTTGTCGGCCAGCCCGGTAATGTGTTGCTGCAAGGTATCGGCATCTGCGGCCTGCAATGCCACACGCTGCAAGGGCTGGATCTGTTCACGATGACTCCATTGCAGCAGCTCGCCATTACGCTCTGCATAGGCCGTGCACAACATCGGGTAACGCTGCTGTACCGTGCCCCAGGCATTCTGAAGGCGCTTGGGCAGATCATCGGTGACAAATTGCGCCTTGATACGCCCGGCATAAGCGATGTTATAGGCGCAGTTTTCAGGCTCCAGACGCTGTAGAAACCAGAGGGCCTGCTCGTTATCCGTCAATGGGCGGGCATCGAAATAATCGGGATGCTGTTGCAACCAGCGCAGTACCTCAGGACTTTTGGCCTGCAGTTCGGCTACCAGTTCATCGTTCAAGGCGCCCTGTGATCCGTGGGCAATGGCTAACTGGCCTTCGGCTATAGACAGGCGAATTCCGCGCAGCCAGCAGCGATGCATCAGGCGATCCATTTGTTGTCCTTTTTCTACTTGTTCGAAGTAAGCCGTCTATTGCGACAGCTTTCCAGATGAGAGTGCTCAGCTTGCCGAAGCAGGCTCCGCCATGGCGACCACGACCTTGCGTGCGCCCTGGAATGTCGAGCGGCCGTGGGCCACCAGCATGTTGTCGAGCATCAGTACGTCGCCTGCCTGCCAGGGGAAACTGACCTGGCAGCGCTGGAGAACAGCGCGTACATGCTCAAGAGCTTCCAGCTCGATGGGTGAACCGTCGCCGTAAAAAACGTTACGCGGCACGCCTTCCTCGCCAACGATGGAAATCAGCGTCTCGCGTACCGCCGGTGCAAGATTGGATATGTGAAACAGGTGCGCCTGATTGAACCAGACCCACTCGCCGCTCACCGGATGCCGGGCAACGGCCTGACAAACCTGACGAGTTGAAAGCTCACCCTCTTCATCCCACTCGAATTCGATATTGCTGGCCTTGCAGAACTGCTCGACCTGCGCCCGGTCTTCGGTGCTGAAAGCCTGTTGCCATGGCAGATCCAGGCCATTACCGTAATTGCGCACATACATCAGGCGCTTGTCGGCAAAACGCTGGCGAATGACCGGATCAAGCTGTCGATAGACCTCACGACTGTCTGCAATCGGGGTTTCTCCGCCGACCTGGGACGCCTGCACGCAATGAAACCAGATCTTCATAGGCCAGTTCAGGGAATAGGACTGTTCATTGTGCAGCGGAATGACCTGATGGGCCGGGTATTCGGTGGAGGTGTAGACGCGGTTGTTGAGTTTGGTGCGTGGCGTGGAAGCGTAGTCGTAGGTCAGCAGCTCATGGCCGAAGCTACAGGCAAACGCTTCAAAGTCGGCTTCGCCTTCGAAGGCAAAGCCTCGGAACAGAACACCACCGGCACGGGGCAATTCAGCCTCGACCACCCGCTGGATCTGCTCGCGATGGGCTTGCCAGGTATCGCCGGCAGCCGGCGCCTGAAAGATGAACGGCAGGGTCAGTTCACTCCCTTGGGAAACCTCCATGGATTGAACCTGTGTACGCGCCACACCCGTTTCCATTTGAACCCCTCGCCATCCCGATAAGCGTATTTTTTGGAGAGCACAAACTAATACAAACGAGTACCAACATCAATAGAGAATGATTGTCATTTATGACATTTGTATCAAAATTGACACAACTTATGGCGCTTGCAGCACGCTCTCCCGCTCACCGATATGCGACATCAGCAAATAGGCTGAACCTAACAGGCCTTGCATCGTATCGGCATAGCGGCTGCGGTTCAGATAAAGGAACTGACGATTCTTGACCGCAAACAGATTCTGCCATTGCGGCGACTGCCGGAAGGCCGCCGTGCTGGCCTCCGAATCTAGCAGCTCTTCATATGTATCAATAATGAAATCACTGTTGAAGTCGCCAATTCGCTCCAGGCTGTAGGGCACGTTCTGCCGTGCAGCGCTGTAAGCCGGGACACGTCCCAGGCCAAAATCGGCGATGACATCATCCATGCCGCCACGGCCGATCAACTGAAAGCCATCGGTGTAGACCTCAAGCGTCGTGACGGTCATTCGCGAAGGGTCCTTGACCCGTTTCTTGAACTCCTTGACGACCCATTGGTACTCACCGAGCATTTCGGCGTAACGCTGCTGCTTGCCGACCAGGTCGGCAAGCTCCTTGGCGTAGGTCTTGATATCGCTTTCACGTGCAGGCAACAGCACCACCGGCGCAATCTTGCTGAGCTTCTCCTTGATATCCGCGTGATATGACAATCCGATGATCAGGTCGGGCTTCAAGGCAGCAATCGCTTCCAGATCGGGCGCCTGATGCGAGCCGATGTATTGGATGCCCGTCACATCGAAACGCTCCTGGGTGCCGCGAAACAGCACATCGGAAAACAGCTTCTTGCGGCCTGTGGAGCCGCAGGGCTTGACGCCCAGCTCCAGCAATTGCGTGGTCAGGCTGAAGTCATGCAGCGACACGATGCAATGCGGCACCACTGGTACTTCGACCCGGCCAAAGCTGTTCTCGAACACCCTGGTTTCTGCAGCGTTCACATTTACGGCCAGCAATGCCAGAGGCACACACAACATGCACGCCACACCCCGGAAAATTCCTTTCACCCGCACTTCCCCCCAGACAATTTGTTTTTAGCGATTACGCTGACGCGCCAACAAGACCATCAGATAAGGCGCACCGATAATGGCGACCACCAGCCCGGCCGGTAGCTGCAAGGGTGGAAAGATGCCCCTTCCCAGTGTGTCGCCAGCCAGAACCAGCAGCGCGCCAAACAGCGCCGACAAGGGCATCAAGGCGCCATGGCGATCACCCGCCAGTTGCCGCGCCAGATGCGGAGCCACCAGACCGACAAAAGTCATGGTACCGACATTCGCCACAGCCGCCGCCGTCAGCATGACGCTGCACAGCAGCAAGGCAATCATGACACCCGTGACATTCAAGCCTCGGCTGAGCGCAACCTTTTCCCCCAGTTGCAGCAGGTTCAACTGCCGATGGCAGAACAACAACGGCACACCCGCCAGCAACAACCAGAGCCCAAGGCTGTTGACCTGCGCCCAGCCGGCCCGATGCAGACTGCCACCCAGCCACATCAGGGCCGACTCCACCTGATCGATATTGCCGTAGGTGATCAGCAGATCGGCGACGGCACTGAGCATGGCAGTAAGCCCCACGCCCACCAGAATCAGACGCAACGGCGAGATGCCCTGGCGCCAGGACAGCAGCGCAACAAAGAACGCCACGGCCAGACCGCCCGCCAGTGCCGCCAATGGATACAGCTCCAGCGGCAGAAGCCCGGGCCAGAGCACAATGATCAGCAACATGGTGACGCTGGCACCCGACTCCACACCCACCAGACCGGGCGCTGCCAGCGGATTGCGGGTCAACGACTGCATCAGCAGGCCAGCCAGGGACATGGCCGCCCCCGCCAGGATGGCCAGCAGCACACGGGGCAATCGCAGCTCCCAGAGCAGATTGCGGACTGTCGGACTGACCTGCTCGGGCGCCAGGACTGCCTGCCAGGCCTGAGCAACACTCAGGGAAAAACTGCCCACGGTCAGCGCATACAGGGCCAACCCGATCACAGCCCCTGTCAGCACCACCACCGAAATCAGGTCGATGGGTCGGGCAATCCAGGGAAGCAACGGCAAGGCTCTGGGCAAGGTCAGTCCGGCGCGCTTCATTTGACCTTCCTCAGCACCAGGATGACAAAAACAGGGCCACCGATCAGGGCCGTGACGATGCCGGTGTTGAGCTCGAACGGACTGACCACGGTGCGAGCCGCGATGTCCGCCAGAATCAGCAGCAGCGCGCCCAGCAAAGGGGCTGCCAGCAACAACCGACGATAATCGTCGCCAAACAGCAGGCGCGCCGCATGAGGCACCACCAGCCCGACAAAACCGATGGGGCCTGCCAGCGCCACGGCACACCCGGACAAGAGGACCACCGAAGCCAGCCCGAACACGCGCATCCGCAACAAGCTGACGCCCATGCCAGCAGCCGCTTGCGGACCCAGGCGGTGAGCATTCAAGGCCCGCACATTGAGCAGGCACAGAAACATGCCCAGCAAGACATAAGGCCAGACCCAGGCCTGCATGGTGCCGCCAGTCACGCCGATGGAGCCGGTCAGCCAGCGTCGCAGGCTGTCGAGCCCTTGTTGATCGAGCAATAACAGTATTGAAGTGATCGCACTGAACAGCGCCGCAATCATGGCGCCCGACAACGTCAGGCGAATCGGGTTATGGCCCCTGCCCGCCAGCAACAGGACGCCGATGGCAGCCGTCAGCGCACCGGCAAAGGCAAATAACGGAATCATCGACAAATCGTTGCCCGGCATCACCAGCAGCCCGAACACCACGAACAGTGCTGCGCCGCTGTTGATACCGAGAATCCCCGGATCGGCCAGCGGGTTATCGCCGACCGCCTGCATGATGGTACCGGCAAGCCCGAGGCTGGCACCGACCAGCAGCGCGACCAGCAGGCGCGGCAGGCGACTGCCACGAATGACACTGTGATCGGGATTGCCCGGCACATAAGCAACCAGTGCCTGCCAGGTTTCATGCCAGGGAATGCTCTTTGCGCCAACTGCCAGATGAATCAGTGCGGCCAGGGCGATTGCCATCAACAGACCCAGCCATACCGGCAACCGTAGACCGTGACTCACATCGCCTCCTGCACGGGCAGCGGCTTGCTTCGGTTCGACTGCGGGACGCATAACGGGTCGCCGGAATAAGGGTCGGTGATGATGTGTGCATCCAGATCGAAGACTGCCTTGAGGTTTTCCCGGGTGAACACCTCGGCAGGCGCGCCCTGGGCCAGCAAACGACCGCCACGCATCATCACCAGATGATCGGCGTAACGTGCGGCCTGATTCAGGTCATGCAGGACTGCCACGATGGTCTTGCCCTGCTCGCGCAGATCCACCAGCAGTTCGAGCAGCGTGATCTGATGGGCGATATCAAGAAAGGTGGTCGGCTCGTCCAGCAGAATCACCGGCGTATCCTGGGCGAGGGTCATGGCAATCCAGCAGCGCTGCAACTGCCCGCCCGACAGGGTTGCCAGCGAACGATCGAGCAGAGAGTTGATACCGGTCAGCTCGATGGCGCGGTCGATGGCCTGCTGATCCTGCCCGGACCATTGACGCCACCAGCTCTGCCAGGGAAAACGCCCCTGCATCACCAGTTCACGCACGCTCATGCCCGCTGGCGATGTGGTGCGCTGGGGCAGCAATGCCAGCTGTTGCGCCAGCGCCCGACGCGAATACTGGCGCAGCGGCTTGCCGGACAATTGCACCTCGCCAGCGCCAGGACGCAGCATGTGCGCAAGCACATTGAGCATGGTGGTCTTGCCGCAGCCGTTGGCACCGATCAACGCCGTGAAACGGCCTTCGGGGATGTCCAGGCTGACACCATCAAGCACAAGTTGTTCGCCATAGCCCAGCCGCACTCCGGTGGCTTTCAGCATGACCTTTCTCCCACCCAATAGAGCCTGATCGAATCGTCCGTCGAGCAATGCCCCGGCATCGTTTTTCATCCTGTCGTCACATCAGGGGCATAAGTGGGCCACAGAATGTGTCGAAAATGAAATAATTCTGTACCTCAGCAACAAATCTTAATGCAAAACCTTATCATTTACAGATAAAGTATGGCCAGTCGATACCAGCCCGGTTGAGCCACTGATGGCGCAGGATTCAGGGCAAATGGCTATTCCGAAAGTCAAAATGTACATCCAAGGACTTCCTCGATGCTCGAAAGAAAAATAACAGTTAGCACCGAAAACCGTTACACAAGGCGCCCTCCTGTGTTTCACCTGACCACCCTGGCACTGGCTTTGAGCGGCGTCATCTCGACGCAGGCAATCGCGGCGGATGAAGCATCCGACAAGAATGCCGTTCAACTCACCAATATCAACATCAACGCCGACACCCCGGAAAACCCGACTGCCCCGCTGGCCGGCAAGGTTGCACTGCGCAATACCAGTGCCACCAAGACCAACGCGGCCATCACCGAAACACCGCAGTCGCTGTCCGTGGTGACTGCCGATGAAATCAACGACCGCAAGTCCGACACCCTGGCCGACGCCCTGAGCTATACGCCGGGCTTCACCAGCCAGCCATCGAGCTTCAACCGCACGTCCGACCGTTTCCGTATCCGCGGTTTCGACGTAGAGTCTGCCACCGGCGGCTCACTGCGTGACGGCCTGCGCCTGCAGAACAACTCCTACGACGGCGTCCAGGAACCCTACGGCCTTGAGCGTGTGGAAGTGATCCGTGGCGCGGCCTCGGTCCTGTACGGCCAGTTGTCACCAGGCGGATTCGTCAACGGTGTCAGCAAGCGCCCGACCGATACCCCGCTTCATGAGTTGGGCCTGCAATACGGCAACAATGATCGCAAGCAATTGACGGCCGACTTCAGCGGCCCACTGGGCGACAGCGATACCCTCAGCTACCGCCTGACCCTGTTGCAACGCGACAGTGGCACCCAGCAGGACCATATCAATGACGACAAGCTCTACATTGCTCCGGCCCTGACCTGGCGTCCCAATGAAGACACGTCGCTGACCTTGCTGGCTTTCCACCAGAAAAGCGACACGCGCTTCTCCGCGCCCCTGCCTTATCAGCTCGTCAAAGGCCTCGGCAACGGTCCCTTTACCATTGGCCGTCACGACTTCATCGGTGAGCCCGGTTACGACGACATGAATGGCGAAATGTCCGCCATCGGTTATGAGTTCGAGCATCACTTCAACGACAACATCCGCATCAGCAACAAGCTGCGTTACTACGAAGCGGAGATGAAGTGGAAGTATATGCAGATCCAGACTGGTTTAGCTGCTATCAATGCTTCGGCGAATACGGGCTTGCTGCGCCGCCAGTACAGCGACCGTCACGAACGCTCCAGGGCCTTGACCAGCGATACCAACGTCGAGACACGCTGGAATATCGGTGGTGTTGAAAACACCTTCCTGATCGGCGCCGACACCTACGATGCCTCGTACGATTCGCATAACTTCCGGGCAAACTCGACATCTTTGAACCTTGCTACCTACAACTACGGGCAGCCGGTAGTAGTGAACAAGGCGCAGAGCGCTGACCGTGGTTCGCAAATCGATACCCTGCAAAGCGGCATCTATCTGCAGGACCAGATCAAGTTCGATGATCACTGGCTACTGCTGCTCGGCGGCCGCCACGACTGGGCCAATCAGGATCAGAAAGGCTTTGCAAGCGGTGTGAAACGACACCAGTCAGACGAGTCCACCACCTGGCGTGCTGGCCTGGTGTACCAGGCGGATAACGGCCTGGCTCCGTACATCAGCTACAGTGAATCGTTCTTCCCGGTATCGGTAGCCGATGCTCCGACCCAGAGCTTCGCCCCGACCGAAGGCAAGCAGTATGAAATGGGTATTCGCTACCAGCCTCCTGGCAGCAATATCCTGTTGAGTGCCGCTGTTTATGAGCTGACCCAAAAAAATGTGCTGAAACTTGATCTTGCCGGAAACGCCTCACAAGTGGGTGAACAGCGCTCCCGCGGACTGGAACTGGAAGCCAAGGCCGATGTAACGCCGCAATTCAGCGTCATTGCCACCTATGCCTACACCGACGCGCGCATTACCGAAAGTTCGGTTCCGGGGGAAGTGGGCCAGCGCAGCGAAGATACGCCGTACCATCAGGCTGCACTGTGGACCGACTACAACTTCGCCCTGTTCGGCATTCCGCAACTGAAGATTGGCGGCGGCGCTCGCTACAAGGGCACAACCCAGGCTTCGGGTATCGAGTCGCAGATGCCGGCTTACTTCCTGTTCGACGCCATGGCCAGCTACCAGATCGACAAGAACTGGGATGTTTCCCTCAACGCAAACAATGTGACGAACAAGAAGTACACCTACTGTGAATTTGCGATCTGCCGCTACGGCGATGAGCGCGAACTGGTGACTTCCGTCAATTTCAGGTGGTAAAAACCCTGTAGGAACGAATTCATTCGTGAAGCCTTTCGCGAATGAATTCGTTCCCACGACTCACCCCTTCGGCTTCGCGGCCTCCAGCACCCCCCGGATAACCTGCGATTGCCACGCAAAGTACGGGTTGTACGTCAGCCGTGCATGCACCTTGCCCGGCTCACGATAGCCCCACTCGGAATACCACACCTCCTCTCCTGCCTCACAGCGCGCAACATCCCTGGTATTCAGGCTGTTCCAGCAGAAACGCAGCTTTCCTGATCGACCGTAAAGCGCATTTTGTGGCGAGAACAGGATGCCCATGTGTGAAAACTGGCTGATACGCTCATCTGCCAGTCGGTCCGTGCGGGTCAGGATGCGTGATGAGTCCGGTGCGCCTGCCTTTTCCTGGCCATACCAGATCAACCGGCTGGCAGGGTTTGTAAAGCGGCTACTGAACAACTCTCGAACATACTGCACATCAACGACCGAATCCTTTTCAGTCAGGACAATAGCCACTGGCCGGTCGAAGTTTTCATGCTCTATAAGGCTGCGAACCGCCACGCTGCTGCGGTAGAACTGGGCGAAGCCGTTGGTGGGCACGTTGTAATAGCGTACCGGTGATTGCTGCGGGCGCGTCTCGTTGGGCGCGACGAGCCAGGTCCTGACGTGGGCCAGCCATGGCGTCACCCAATCGAAGGTGGCACTGGAACGGAGGGCTGGCGAAAACAGCACCAGGCCATTGATGCCGGGATCCTTCATGGCATAGGCGAGTGCCAGATTCGCGCCGGTCGAGAAACCTCCCAGGTAAACCTCAGGGAACTCCTGTCGCAGCAGTGCAATCTGCTCCTGCACAAGTTGCTGCCATTCTTCCAGGTGAATGTCGATCATATCCTCAGGCTTGGTGCCATGCCCGGGCAGCAATGCTACACGCACGACATAGCCCTGATCAGCGAAATCCTGAGCGACGTCAACGAATGACCAGGGTGAATCACCCAGCCCGTGCAGCAAGAGCAGCGCCTTGCCGGACGGTGCGGCAGGACGAATCTCGAAAGGCGCATTCCACACCAGTTCATTGTCACGATTTTCAGTCTGGAAAAGACGCCGATCACGAATTTCCTGCCGTGTATCTTGCAGATACGCCTGAAAGCTCGCGTGATGTGTAATGGTTCTTTCAGCTTCTGGCGGCCGGGTGCATCCCATCGCCAGAGTCATGAATGCCATGCTGGCCGCTACCCTGGCCATGAGTGATTGCTGCATCGCTCCCCTACTCCCGATCCTTACTGAACGTGTTTCCCTAAAAGTTGATCATCGTAATCATCCGCCTACACGAGCGATACTTTATTTGGTTGGTGGTTTCACACGGCATGGTTTGCCCTGCCCTGTATCCTTTCGTAAACTGCCCGCCACCCTCGGGGAAGCCTTGAACAGCGTGCTTCCCACTCATCGACCAGCGAAGTCAGGACACCCGTGGCAAGAAAATCAAGAAGGGATCTCATCAATGCAACGGGCACAGGAGATGTGCCGGTCACGGTGATCGATGTGGCTCGTGCAGCCGGGGTTTCCCCCATCACGGTTTCTCGCGCGGTCAATCGTCCTGAACTGGTCAGCGATGCAACCCGTGAACGGGTGCTGGAAGTGGTCAAGGCCATGGGTTATGTGCCCAATCTTCTGGCTGGCAGCCTTGCCAGCAGCAAAAGCAAGCTGGTGGCTATCCTGCTGCCCACCATTGCCCACTCGATTTTCGCCATTGCCGTGCAAGCCATCATGGATCGCCTGACGGAAGCCGGGTATCAATCGCTGCTTGGCCCTACTGGCTATTCCCCTGAAAAGGAAGAGTCTCTGCTTGAAGCCATTCTTGGTCGTCGCCCCGACGGTATCGTGCTGACCGGTACGCTGCACACCGAAGGCAGCCGCGCCCGGCTGGCCAGCGCCGGTATTCCAGTGGTTGAAGCCTGGGACCTGAGCGACACGGCGCTGGATATGCAGGTCGGTTTCTCCCATGAAAAGGTGGGAGAGTTTGTGGCCGATCACTTTGTCGCCAAGGGCTATGAGCGCTTTTCGGTGATCACAGTCGACGATCCTCGCGGGATTCGCCGTTGCAACAGCCTGATTCAACGGCTGGAGCAACATGGCCTATCTGAAGTGCCAGTCGAGGTGCTGCCTTTGCCCGCGACCTGGGAAGTGGGCCGCGAAGGCCTCAAACGTCTGCTGTTACGCCACGAGCGCCCACAACTGGTGTTCTGCAGTTCCGATACCGTAGCCATGGGGGTACTCGCTCAGGCCACGGAGTTGGGTTTGCGGGTTCCCCAGGACATTGCCGTGCTGGGCTTCGGCGATACGACCAATAGTCGGTTTGCGCAACCGGCGCTGTCGACCATCAGCGTCAACTCCACACTGATGGGTCATGAAGTCGCACAGGCTCTATTGCGCCGTTTTGAAGGCGATACCTCGATCACCCACTTCGACAGTGGCTTCTCGCTGATCGAACGCGCCAGCACCTGATCCCTCTCTTTTTTCAAAAAAATGCTGCACTGGGCTTGAATGATAACGTTATCTGAACAATGATAACGTTATCGTTGTACGACAACGTATAAGAACTCAAAACCTGCTCACGCCTATCTACCCGCATAAAAATAACTAGTGGGAGCGTCATACATGCAAGAACCCAAGAAAACCCGTGCCCGGTATCTGATCCTGCTCATGCTGTTTCTGGTGACCACGATCAACTTTGCCGACCGCGCCACCATCTCGATTGCCGGGTCCAGCATCCAGAAAGACCTGGGCATCGACTCCATCACCCTCGGCTACATCTTTTCCGCTTTCGGTTGGGCCTATGTGCTTGGCCAGATTCCCGGCGGCTGGCTGCTGGACCGCTTCGGCTCCAAGAAGGTCTACGCGGCAAGCATCTTCACCTGGTCGCTGTTTACCCTGCTGCAAGGCTATATCGGTGAGTTCGGGGTCGGTACAGCGGTGGTCGTTCTGATCCTGCTGCGCATGATGGTCGGCCTGGCTGAAGCGCCCTCCTTTCCGGGTAATGCGCGCATCGTGGCTTCCTGGTTCCCCACCAAGGAACGCGGTACAGCCTCGGCGATTTTCAACTCGGCCCAGTACTTCGCAACGGCCCTGTTCGCGCCGCTGATGGGCTGGATCGTCTACCGCTTCGGCTGGCAGTACGTATTCATCTTCATGGGTGCCATAGGCATCGTGTTCTCGATGATCTGGCTGCGGGTCATCTACAGCCCGAAGGATCACCCGCTGGCCAATGCTGAAGAAGTCCGCTACATCGCCGAGAACGGCGGCCTGATCGATCTCGATGACAAGAAAAAGAAAACCGACGCTGGTCCGAAATGGGATTACATCCGTCAATTGCTCACCAACCGCATGATGGCCGGCGTCTATCTCGGACAGTTCTGCATCAACTCGCTGACGTACTTCTTCCTGACCTGGTTCCCTGTGTACCTGGTCCAGGAGCGCGGCATGACCATCCTCAAGGCCGGGCTCATCGCTTCGCTGCCCGCCATTTGCGGCTTTCTCGGTGGCGTGTTGGGCGGTGTGTTCTCGGACATGCTGCTGCGTCGCGGCAATTCCCTGAGCGTGGCGCGCAAGACACCTATTGTCGTCGGCATGCTGCTGTCGATGTCGATGATCATCTGCAACTACGTCGAAGCTGACTGGATGGTTGTCGCCTTCATGGCACTGGCCTTTTTCGGCAAGGGCGTCGGAGCACTGGGCTGGGCGGTGGTGTCCGATACCTCGCCAAAACAGATCGCAGGTCTGGCCGGTGGCCTGTTCAACACCATCGGCAACATCTCCTCGATCACGACGCCTATCGTGATCGGCTACATCATCGCCGCTACGGGCTCGTTCAAGATGGCGCTGGTATTTGTCGGTGCCAACGCCTTGATTGCGGCCATCAGCTATCTGTTCATCGTCGGCGATATCAAACGCATCAATCTCAAAGGGATCAGTGATCCGCTGGAAGACAAGCCGCTACAGGCCGATTCGCCAGCCGCGCCTCACACTCCCCGCTGACTCACAACAAGAAAGGACTTTGATTCATGACTGTTCAGACTTCAAATCAGGCAACACACGGCGCACCGGTCATCACAGAACTGCAGGTCGTTCCCGTTGCGGGCCACGACAGTATGCTGCTCAACCTCAGCGGTGCCCATAGCCCGTACTTCACACGAAATGTGCTGATCCTCAAGGACAACGCCGGCCATATCGGCGTCGGTGAAGTGCCGGGCGGCGAAGGCATTCGCAAGACCCTGGAGGATGCCAGGGGCCTGCTGCTCGGTCAGTCCATCGGCAATTATCAGCACCTGCTCAAGCAGGTCCGCACAGCCTTTGCCGATCGCGACGTCGGCGGACGTGGCCTGCAGACCTTCGACCTGCGTATCACTATCCATGCGGTCACTGCCGTGGAGTCGGCCCTGCTGGATCTGCTTGGCCAGCATCTGGAGGTGCCGGTGGCCGCCCTGCTCGGCGAAGGCCAGCAACGGGATGCGGTGGAAATGCTGGGTTACCTGTTCTATGTCGGCGACCGCACCCGAACCGATCTGGCCTATCGCTCGGAGGCCGATGCCGATAACGCCTGGTTCCGCCTGCGCAATGAGGAAGCATTGACTCCGGAAAAGATCGTCAGCTTGGCTGAAGCAGCCTACGAGCGTTATGGCTTCAAGGATTTCAAGCTCAAGGGCGGCGTATTGCGCGGCGATGAGGAAATCGAAGCGGTCACCGCCCTGACCGAGCGTTTCCCGGAGGCGCGCATCACTCTGGACCCGAACGGTGCCTGGTCATTGAAAGAAGCCATCCGCCTGTGCCGGGACCAGCATCATGTGCTGGCTTACGCCGAAGACCCATGTGGCGCGGAAAACGGTTTCTCTGGCCGTGAGGTCATGGCCGAGTTTCGTCGCGCCACGGGTTTGCGCACTGCAACCAACATGATCGCGACCGACTGGCGTCAGATGGGTCACGCCATTCAATTGCAGTCGGTGGATATTCCGCTGGCCGACCCGCACTTCTGGACTATGCAGGGTTCGGTACGTGTGGCACAGATGTGCAACGAGTGGGGCCTGACCTGGGGCTCGCATTCCAATAACCACTTCGATATTTCCCTGGCGATGTTCACTCAGGTCGCGGCTGCCGCTCCTGGCCAGATCACGGCCATCGACACTCACTGGATCTGGCAGGATGGACAGCGCCTGACCAGAGAACCGCTGAAAATCGAGGGAGGACTTGTGGCCGTGCCGAAAAAGCCGGGCCTCGGGATCGAACTGGATATGGACGCTCTGCAAAAGGCCCATGAAGTCTACAAAGGCATGGGCCTGGGTGCCCGTGACGACGCTATGGCCATGCAGTACCTGATTCCAGACTGGACGTTCAACAACAAGCAGCCTTGCCTGGTGCGCTGATCGGTTCACAGTTGTAGGTCCGAAACTGGCCACTCAGTTGGCAGCCGGCGCACAACCCCCTTGTGCGCCGTTTTTTATCAAGGCCTGCAGACCCTGACGTATATTCTGCCAAAGTCGTAAACATGTAACAGGATGCGTACAAAATCTGAGACACAGCCTCGCTCCCGGAAGCTAAAAACGACTTCATATAGAAGCTACAAGCTGTTGATTTAATGGGGCTATCGCGCAACAGATCAAGTCCTCTCGCGCTATCGCCATCGGTCAAAAGCCTGGCGATTCATTACCTCAAAATGTATATACAAGCAATCACGCATATTCACATTCGTGACCGGGATCTCTTTATTGACGTCGAAAATGGGTCCCGCTACATCATCATGGATGAAAAAATGCCCCATAACCTGTTTCCGCAAATTGGCCCAGTTATCGCCAGTATTGGTACTCGGAATTTCTCACGTGCGTTTCAGGAACTGATCAATACGCAGCTTGGAATCGATGCCGCACATCTTCACGCGCTGCCACAGCCCCTGCAAATTGAGCATTCTTCCGCTCGTGCGGTGTTTGACGAAACGGTAACTTCACCGCGCAACCTCAGCCTTTTCACCGACTCGGTCCATCTTTACCCGACGCTGGAGTCCAATGGTTACTGCTGCCGAATCACGGTCTTTCGTGCGCCACCTTCACCTTGTTTCTCCGCTGGCGAGCGTCGTCGGTTGAAAGACATCTCGCCGTTCCTGTTTTCGATCCTCGAGAAACATGTGGAAGCCTTGCAGGCTGTCCTGTCCAGGGCCGAAGCCAACAAGACTGAAAGCCTTGAAGACCGCTTCCACGAGCGCCTTCGCGAAACCGGCCTGACGCTTTCCGAGCGGGAAACACAGGTCTGTCTCGGGCTGCTGGCCGGGCATACGGCCCTTGAGCAGGCCGAGCGTTTGACGCTGAAGGTCAATACCGTGGGCAGTTATCAGCGCCGCGCCGCCGTCAAGCTGGGGATCAGCGGGCGCAATTCACTGATGCGCTGGATGTACGCGTCGTCCGAAGGCATTTCCATAGCCAACTGAAGCTCTGGACCTGCCCTCGGACGCGGTTTTCAATCCCGTGCCAACGCTTCGATCGGATCAAGCCTTGCCGCATTGCGTGCCGGTACAAAGCCGAACAGCACGCCAATCAGTGTCGAACAGGCGAAGGCGGTGACGATCGAAGCCGGTGAGAACACCATTTCCCACTGTTTGACGAACAGCGTGAACAGGTAGCCGATCCCGTAAGACAGGGCGATACCGATAACCCCGCCGATCAGGCATACCATCACGGCCTCCACCAGAAACTGCTGGCGGATATCAGACTGGCGAGCACCGACGGCCATGCGGATACCGATCTCGCGGGTCCGCTCGGTCACCGACACCAGCATGATGTTCATCACCCCTATACCACCGACCACCAGGGAAATCACCGCAATCAGCGACAACAGCAAGGTCAGCGAGCGACTGGTTTTCTGCACGGTCTGCATGACGCTGTCGAGGTTATTGGTGAAGAAGTCCTTGGTGCCATGGCGCTGCAGCATGAGGGCCTTGATCTCTTCCTCCACCTGCTTGCTCGGCATGCCGTCCTTGACCCGCACACTGATGCTGTCCAGATGGCGCTGGCCCAGCACGCGACCGGCTGCCGTCTCGTAAGGCATCCAGATATTGAGGGTATTGCCGGCGATGAACAGGTTCTTGTGATCGCTGGTAACGCCAATCACCGTGCACGGCAGATTGCCGATCAGGATCACCTTCCCCAACGGATTTACACCCGGCCCGAACAGCCGCTGAGCGGTGTTGTGATCGAGCACCACCACCTGGGCCTGACGCCGTGCATCCTGCTCGTTGAAGGTGATGCCTGCCGCCAACTGGATGTTGCGCACCTGGAAGTACCGGTTGCTGACGCCGTTGAGCTGGGCATCGACGTCAATGTTGCGGTAGCGCACCAGCATGCTTCGACCGACCACCGGCGTAGCGCTGTCGATGTAATACATCCGATTGAGCGCCGCGACGTCGGACGGTAACAGGGTTTCGATGGACTTGGCCCGGCTGTCACCGAAGTTGCTGCCCGCGTAGATATCGATGGTGTTGCTGCCGATGGCCTGGATGTCCTTGAGCACGTAGCGCTTGGCACCTTCGCCAATGGCCGAGATGGACACGACCGAAGTGATACCGATGATGATCCCGAGCATGGTCAGCAAGGTGCGCATGCGGTGCGAAATCAGGGCGATCCAGGCCATGTTGAAAGCTTCGCGAAACAGACCGAGGCTGACACCCAGGCGCCGGGCCGCGCCCTCATGCTGCAACTGAGGCTCGGGTTCGGGCGCAGCCTGTGCCTTCTGCACCGTTCGCTGGTCACTGATGATCTCGCCGTCACTGACTTCGATGATGCGCTCGGCGTGGGCCGCGACCTTGGGGTCGTGGGTGACCAGAATCACTGTATGGCCGAGGCCATGCAGCTCAAGAAGGATGTTCATCACCTCCTTGCCGCTGGCGGTATCCAGGGCGCCGGTGGGTTCGTCGGCCAGAATTACCTGACCGCCGTTCATCAAGGCGCGGGCAATACTCACCCGTTGCTGCTGCCCACCGGACATCTGGCTCGGCCTGTGCGACAGGTGCCCACTGAGCCCCAGGCGCGTCAGCAACTCTGACGCACGCTGATGCCGCTGCGCCTGGGATTTGCCGGCATACACAGCCGGGATCTCGACGTTGCGCACGGCATCCAGGTGCGGCAGCAAGTGATAGCGCTGGAAAATGAAACCGAAATGGTCACGACGCAGCGCCGCCAGTTCCTCATCATCGAGGTCACGGGTTTCCTGGCCGTTGACCTTGTAGCTGCCGCCGCTGGCATGGTCCAGACACCCAAGGATATTCATCAGCGTCGACTTGCCCGAGCCCGAGGCACCGATGATCGCCACCAGCTCGCCTGCATGAATCGCCAGATCGATGTGCTTGAGTGCCAGAAACTCGCGGTCTCCGGCCATGAAACTGCGGCTAACACCTTGCAGGTGCAGAATCGGGCTGCCTGTATCGATCGTCGTCTCGTGAAGAGCTGCAACCTCTACCTTCTGGTTCATGCTCAGGACCCCGCCACGGTCGCTGACGGATCGGCGATGACAACCTGATCACCTTCGGCGAGCCCGTTCTTGATCTCCACCTGAACGTTATTGTTGATCCCGGTCTGAACCTTGCGCTCCTGGGCGAAGCCGCTCTTGTCCAGGACACGAACGGTGTAGACACCTTCTGCATCGCGATTGCCCAGCGCTGCCACCGGCATGCTCAGGGCATTCTTGGCGGTGTCGAGAACGATACGCACCTGAGCGGTCATGGAGATGCGCAGGCGATGATCGAGGTTCGGCACTTCAAACAACGCGTTATAGAACACTGCCGAGTTCTGCTTGGATGACGAACCGCTGCCTTCGGTTTCCAGGTAGTCCTGTGGCGCTGGCTCGGTGCCGCGCAGCGTGGCGTAGTAGCGTTTCTCTTCACCCAGAATCGTGAAGTAGACCTCCTGACCCGTGCTGATATGAATCACGTCCGCCTCGGAAACCTGAGCCTTGATGGTCATGGTGTCCAGGTCCGCCAGCTTGAGCAGTACCGGCGCAAGTTGCTGGGCGATAACGGTCTGGCCTTCCTGGGTCACGATACCTACCACGTCGCCGTCGATGGGCGCGACGATGCGGGTATAGCCCAGATTGACCTTGGCCGTGTCGATCTGCACCTGGGCGCTTTTGATCTGCGCATCCAGGGCGCTGACGTTGGCTTGCTGCACTTCATAGTCGGACTCGGCATTCTCGAAGTCCTGACGGGAAATAGACTGATCGGTCTGTAATTCCTTGTAGCGATCATAAAGGCGCTTGGCCTGTTTCATCTGGGCTCTGGCCGAGAGCCGGTCGGCCTGCAGCTTTTCCTCGTCCACTTCGGCCTGACGCAAGGTGTTGCGCAGTACCAGGGGGTCGATTTCAGCCAGCCACTGGCCCTTCTTGACCTTGTCTCCCAGCTTGACCTTGAGCGACTTCATCTGCCCGGAAACCTGGGCACCGACGTCAACCTGCTTGATGCCTTCCAGCACGCCCGTGGCCAATACGGCGTTCTCGATGTCGCTTCGCTCGACCCTGGCGGTGATGTAGGTCGGCGGCTTGGCCGGGGCTTCGATGGCATACAACACGGCACCGGCCACCAATACCAGGGCAGTACCCAATCCAACCTTACGCAATTTCGACTTGTTCATAGATGCCCACTGATACTTGAAGATCGCGCCCACCCAACGGGGCGTTAACTGACTTTTCGGTGTTCTGTGCAGCAGAGCTTCCCGCGCTCATCGGCGGGAAGCTCCTTTCTTCATGGCCTCATGACAGCGTTTCCTCGACCCCGACTGTCAGCCTGTCGTACCACCATGCAGCGAGGCTGTAGACGTCTGGCGCCTTGAGGATGCTGAAGTGGTTGCCCGGGCCATCCCAGATCGCCAGTTGCGGCAACAGATGCTGCCAGCCGACAGCCATGGCGGCCTGCTCGATCAGGTTGGCTTCGGCGTCCAGGCGCGTGTCCGTCACCCGCACCAGACTGGCCGGCCCTGTGTAGCCCTGGCCTGGCAGGTAAACGGTGCGCAAGGCCGTGGCGAAGGTGCGGAAGATCCCGTACAGAGCTTGTGGCGCCAGGCGTGGCGGCAACAGGCCGACACGAACCATGGCTTCCTGCAACATCCGCAACTGGGTGGCATCATCGCTGTCGGTGAAGCCTTGCTGGTCAAGGTCCAGACGTTTGCCGCTGGAAATCTGCAGCGCCTCGATCAGTTCCTTCAACGCCGCCGTGGTGGTGTAAGGCTTGCTGAGCACGCCTTCGCCGCCGGGCGCTTCGCTGTCGATCAGGGTCAGGGAAACCACTTCGCGGCCACGCTCCTGAAGCTTCACCGCCATGGCATGAGCCGCCCAGCCGCCAAAGGAATGGCCGACCAGATGCAACGGACCTTGAGGATAGAAATCCTCGATTTCCTGCACGTAACGGTCTGCCGCAGCCTCGACCTGGCTATGGGGAACGCTGCGCCCGTCCAGACCACGCGGTTGCAGGCCATAAATCGGCCAGTCTGGCCCGAAGGCCTCCACAAGGCCGATAAAGCTGGTGACGCTGTCACCGGCACCCGGTACGCAGAACAGCGGAGTCTTGCCGTTCTTGCCGCTCTGGATCGCCAACAAGGCCTGATAGCCAGGCGCTGCCGGAGCCTTGGCAGGTTCCGCCGCCAGCACCTGAGCGATGGCCTGACCCAGCACTTGCACATGAGGAGCCTGCATCATGGTCTGGTGATCGCCCGGTACATCGATGCTGTGCAGTTGACCGGGTTGCAAGGCCTCGGCCCAGCCCAGGGTCGCGCTGGTTCCGGTCGGCGCCATCGGACGTTCTTCGGCGCGGAACTGGTGCACCGCCAGGCTGATGGGCTCCAGTCGGTAATGGGCCAGAGCGTGACCGTGGGCCACTTCCCGCTCAAGGAAGTGCTGCAGTTGCTGATCGCTGGCCTGAGCCAGTTCAGGATGCAGCAGTTGCTCGTCACGGCACAGCAACAGCAGCGCCTCGAAGCCCGGTATGGCCGGTTGTTCCAGGATTGAAGCCAGACGCGCCAGTGGCGCAACACCCGCTTCGCCCTGAGCCTTCCAGTGCGCGGTGCAGTGAGACAGCAGTTGCCGCTCCGGCAGGTTCGGCCCTTGCCAGCGCGCCTTGCCCTGATCGGTCAGACGCGGCACGTAAGTGTCGATCAGGCCGAGGAAGTCGACCTTCTCTTCCATGCCCAGCAGTTGCGTGGCAACTTCATAAGCCAGCACTCCGCCGAACGACCAGCCAGCCAGACGGTACGGTCCCTGTGGCTGCACGTCGCGAATCAGCCCGACCAGACGCGCCGCCAGGCATTCCATGGTGCGCAGTTGCGGTTGACCCAGGCCAATGCCCGGCAATCCGTAGATCGGGAAGTCGCCTTGCAGATGACGGCCCAGCACCGGGAAGTAGGCATCCAGGCCGGTGAAGTCATGGACCAGGAACAACGGCGGCTGTTTGCCGTCCGCACGCACGGTAATAACCTCTTCAGCTTCTGTCGGCCCGGCTGGACGCTGGTCAAGCAGACCGGCCAGCGCAGCGATACTGGAATGCTGGAACAGCTCGGCCAGAGTCAGCGGCACACCAGACTTCTGGATCAGGCTGACCAGACGGATCGCCGACAGAGAATGACCGCCCAGCTCGAAGAAGCTGTCGTGTCGCCCTACTCGCTCGACTTCCAGCACTTCGGCCCACAGCTCGGCCAGACGCTCTTCCAGCGGCGTGGCAGGTGCCTGATAGGTGGCAGTCGCCATGGCATCCAGGCTCGGTACCGGCAGCGCACGGCGGTCGACCTTGCCGTTCTGGGTCAGTGGCAGTGCATCGAGGCCGACATAAGCGGCTGGCACCATGTATTCCGGCAAGCGGCCCAACAGATGGGTGCGCAAGGTGCTGCCGTCGAGTTCAGGGTCCAGACGGGTGAAGTACGCCACCAGACGCAACGCCCCCTGTTCCAGACGCTGGGTGGTGACCACGACTTCGCCGATGCCTGGGCACAGAGCCAGTTGCTGCTCGATCTCGCCCAGTTCGATACGCACACCACGGATCTTCACCTGATCGTCGTTGCGGCCCAGGTATTCCAGGGTTCCGTCGGCCAGCCAGCGCACCAGGTCGCCGGTGCGATACATCCGTGCTTGCGGCTGCGCAGTGAACGGATCGTCGAGGAAGCGCTCGGCGGTCAGGTCCGGACGGTTCAGGTAGCCACGAGCAACACCGGCACCGCCGATGTACAACTCGCCCGGCACGCCCAGCGGCACCGGCTGCTGACGTTCGTTCAGCACATAAAGACGGGCATTGGTCACCGGCTTGCCGATGTGCAGCACGCCGCCCACTTCCATGGTCCCGGAACTGGCCACGACTGTGGCTTCGGTCGGACCGTAGTTGTTCACTACGGCAAAGCCCGGATCGCGGTTGAAGTTACGCAGGCGGTCGCCACCGATCAGCAAGGTGCGCAGGGTCGGATGACGCAGCTCGCGGCTGAAAGCGTACTCGGCCACCGGCGTCGGCAGGAAGGACACTTGCAGCGGCTGAGCCAGCCACCAGTCAAGCAGCGTATCAAGCTGTTCGTTTTCCACCTCGGCTGGTGGAATGTGCAGCACGGCACCGGCACACAGAGCTGGCCAGATTTCCCAGGCCGTGGCATCGAAGCCAAAACCCGCCACGCTGGCGGTGTGGCTGCCAGCTTTCAAGTCGAAGGCCTGGCAATGCCAGTCCACCAGATTGTTCAGGGTGTGGTGTTCGACCATCACGCCCTTGGGCAGGCCGGTAGAGCCCGAGGTGTAGATCACATAGGCCAGGTTGGCCGAGGTCAGGCCCGGAACCAGCGGGTTCTCTGGACTGGCCGCCCAGTCCGCACGATCAAGGGCAATCACCGGCACCGGCAGTTCAGGCAGACGCGCCAGCAGGTCGAGCTGAGTCAGCACTACTACCGGCTCACTGTTCTCCAGCAGGTAGCTGATGCGGTCGTCCGGATGGCCAGGGTCGACCGGCACATAACCCGCGCCCGCCTTGAGCACAGCCAGCAGGCAGACCAGGGTTTCCAGCCCGCGACGGGCAACCACCGCCACCCGATCATCCGGGCGCACGCCTTGGCCGATCAGGTGATGGGCCAGCGCATTGGCACGGCGATTCAACTCGCTGTAGCTCAAGTGATGACCGCCCACTTGCGCGGCAATGGCATCAGGCTGCACAACCGCCTGCTGCTCGATGCGCTGGTGAACGGTCAGTGCCGTTTCATGCTCGGCCAGGTGATCGTTGAAGCCTTCCAGCAATTCGACCCGCTCGGCCACCGGCAGGATGCCCAGCGCCTCGACCGGTGTCTGCGGTGCCTGCTCCAGAGCCGCCATCAAACCTTCCACGGCGTTGATCAGGTACGCGCAGATACGCCGTGCATCGATACCCGCCGAGGTCAGCGCGCTCAGCTCGAAATCCTCGCCAAGATCGTCGACGCTCAAGGTCAGCGGATAGTTGCTGCGCTCTTGCGCCTGCAACAACTCGATCCCCTGCCAGGCCGTGCTGGCCGCTTCGTCGGCAGCTTGCGGTGCCGCGCTATGGCGATAGTTGAACAGCGCGCTGAACAAAGGCGCACCCGCTGGCAAGGCGCTGCAACGCTGGGCCAGTGCCAGCGGCGCATGCTCGTGGGCAAACAGCCCGGTCAGGCGGCGATGGGTTTGCAGAACCACGTCGCGCACCGGCTGGTTACCCAGGTCGATACGCAGCGGCAAGGTGTTGATGAACACACCCAGGGTGCGCTCAACCCCTTCACCGCCCTGCAAGCGTCCGAGCAACACGGTGCCGAACACCACTTTTTCACGACCGGACAAGTGGCCCAGCACTTGAGCCCAGGCCAGATGCATCAGGCTTGCGGCACTGACGCCCAACTGGCGGGACTGATCGCGGACCCGACGGGACAAGGCGCCATCCAGACGCTGACGGGCTTCGCCTGGCACATCCGCGCCCGGCAACGTCGCCTGACCGTAAGGCAAGGTTGGTTCGTCCAGGTCACCCAGTTGCTCGCGGAAGAACGCTTCATGGGCTTCATCGCCAGGCCCCAGCAGAGCCTGAGCGATGTAGTTGCGATACGGCACCGGCTCAGGCAATTGCGCCTCAAGGCCCAGCAATACGGCTTGCAACTCGTGGCTCAGCAGCTCCAGCGCCATGTGGTCCATGATCAGGTGATGGAACAGCAGCACGGCGACGATGCGCTGGTTGTCCGGATCATCGGCATGCACCAGACGCAACAGCGGTGCCGCGTCCAGATTCAGCGGCTCGGCGTCGCTCAAGGCGGCCAGCGGCACTTCGACCACCGGCAGTTCGGCATTGCGCCAGACCACCTGTACCGGCGTTTCCAGACCTTCCCAGCTCAGCGAGGTGCGCAGCACATCGTTACGGGCGATGACGCGCTGCAAGGCAGAGCAGAAAGCGTCCAGACGTTCGCGATTGGCAAAGGCAAAGCGCGCCTGCAAGCGGTAAGGATCGTCCTCAACCGACGTCAGGTAATGGTAGAAAATACCGGCCTGCAACGGCCCCAGCGGGTAAATGTCCTGCACGTTCGCAGCACCGCCAGGAATGCTGGCGACGATACGGTCGATGGCAGGCTGATCCAGCGTCACCAGCGGCAACAGATCCGGCGTAATGCGTGAGCAATCCGCCGTGATCAGGTTGGCCGGCACTTGCACGCCATGGCTGCTGCCGATGCCGCTGGCCAGAGCGGCCAGGGTTGGCTGGGCAAACAGCACGCGGATATCGGCTTCCAGCCCGAGACGACGAATGCGCGCCACCAGCGTAACCGCCAGCAACGAATGACCGCCCAGTTCAAAGAAGTTGTCGTGACGCCCTACTCGCTCGACTTGCAGCAACTCGCTCCAGATTTCGGCCAGATCGGTTTCCAGCTGACCTTGCGGTGCCTCGTAGTCACGACCCGGCAATGCATCACGATCCGGAGCAGGCAAGGCGCGACGATCGACTTTGCCGTTGGCCGTCAGAGGCCAGGCGGCCAGGCGCACAAAGGCGCTGGGCACCATATAGCCAGGCAAGACAGTCAACAGTTCGGCACGCAATTCGGTGACAGAAGTCGGCGTTGTATTGGCCTGCTGGATGAAATAGGCCACCAGTCGCGTCTGGCCCGGTTCGTCTTCGCGAGCCAGTACCAACGCCTCTTCGATACCCGGCAACTGACCCAACTGGCTTTCGATTTCACCCAGTTCGATACGTACGCCACGGATCTTCACCTGATCGTCATTACGACCCAGGTACTCCAGCGTGCCA
>NZ_FYDI01000007.1:0-244991 GCF_900187465.1 Pseudomonas sp. Irchel 3A18 | reverse complement strand
GCGAGCCAGTACCAACGCCTCTTCGATACCCGGCAACTGACCCAACTGGCTTTCGATTTCACCCAGTTCGATACGTACGCCACGGATCTTCACCTGATCGTCATTACGACCCAGGTACTCCAGCGTGCCATCGGCATTCCAGCGCGCCAGGTCACCCGTGCGGTACATACGCGCACCCGGCTGCTCGCTGAATGGATCGTCGAGGAAACGCTCGGCGGTCATTTCAGGACGGTTGAGGTAGCCACGGGCTACGCCATCGCCTGCCACATACAGTTCACCCGCCACGCCAAACGGCACCAGTTGCTGATGTTCGTCCAGCAGGTAAACCTGGGTGTTGGCAATTGGCTTGCCGATATCCAGGCTGCCATCGGGAAACAGCTGACCCGAGGTGGCCACAACGGTGGCTTCAGTCGGGCCGTAGTTGTTGATCACGGCAAAGCCCGGATCACGGTGGAACTGACGCAGGCGGTCGCCACCGATCAGCAAGGTGCGCAGCGTCGGGTGACGCAAATCGCGGCTGAATGCGTATTCGGCAACAGGAGTCGACAGGAAGGACACCTGCAGCGGCTGCGCCAGCCACCAGTCCAGCAGCGAATCCAGCTGTTCATTGCTGACATCCGCAGGCGGCACATGCAAGGTCGCGCCGGCACACAGCGCCGGCCAGACTTCCCAGGCCATGGCATCGAAGCCAAAACCGGCAACACTGGCGGTATGGCTGCCTGCGTGCAGATCAAAGGCTTCGCAATGCCAGTGAACCAGATTGCTCAGGGTGCGGTGCTCGACCATCACGCCTTTTGGCTGGCCGGTGGAACCGGAGGTGTAGATCACGTAGGCCAGATTGGCGGCGCTCAGACCGTGTACCAGTGGATTGTCCTGATGATCGGCCCAATCCTGACGATCCAAGGCAATCACCGGCACCGACAATGGCGGCAGACCGGCCAGCAGCGCTTGCTGAGTCAATACGGCCACCGGTGCGCTATCGCTCAACAGATAAGCGATACGCTCATCCGGATGCGCCGGGTCCACCGGCACATAACCCGCGCCCGCCTTGAGCACGGCCAGCAAACCGACCAGGGTTTCCAGCCCACGACGAGCGACCACGGCCACACGATCATCCGGGCGCACGCCCAGGCTGATCAGGTGATGGGCCAGGGCATTGGCCTTGCTATTCAGTTCGCTGTAGCTCAGGTGCTGATCGCCCACTTGCGAGGCGATGGCATCAGGTCGTTGAACAGCCTGCGCCTCGATCAAACCATGGATGGTTTGACCTTGCGGGATTTCCAGACCTGTAGCGTTGAGTGCCTCCAGCAGGTACTGACGCTCTTGCTCGCCCACCAGCGTGACTTGATCCAGCACCGTCTGTTCGTTGGCCACCAGGGCTTGCAACAGTTGCTCGAAGTAATGAACGTAACGACCCACGGTGGCTTCGTCGAACAACGCCAGCGCGTAGTCCAGCGTACCGACCAGTGTTTCGCCCTGCTCGCCCAGGTTCAGCGACAGGTCGAACTTGGACACCTGACTGGCCTGCTCGACCGGCGAGACGATCAGCCCGTCCATTGCCGGAACCGAACCTTCGCCTGCCAGCCAGTTCAAGGTGGTCTGGAACAGTGGCGCGTGAGCCAGGCTGCGTTCCGGCCGTACGATCTCCACCACCTGCTCGAATGGCAGGTCCTGATGGTCCTGGGCTTCCAGAACACGTTTCTTGACCTGTGCCAGCAAGGATTTTCCGGTTGGAGCGCCCGAGGTATCGATGCGCACGGCCAGGGTGTTGACGAACAGGCCGACCAGCCCTTCCAGTTCGGTGCGACCACGGCCTGCCATCGGGCTGCCGATCACCACATCGTTCTGTCCGGACAGGCGCGCCAGCAGCGTCGCCCAGGCCGTCATCAGCGTCATGTACAGTGTCACGCCCTGACGTTGGGCCAAGGCCCGCAGACCGCTGCTCAGATTTGCATTCAGGTGTACCGCCAGGCTACCGCCCGCGAAGTCCTGCTGAGCCGGACGTGGCCGGTCGGTGGGCAGCATCAGCAGCGTCGGTGCGCCGCCCAGTGCTTCACGCCAGTAGGTGGACTGCTGTTGCAGACGCTCGCCCGTCAGCCATTGACGCTGCCAGACGGCATAGTCGGCGTACTGGATCGCCAGTGCCGGCAAAGGATCAGCCTCACCCACACGCAAGGCCGGGTACAGAGCCAGCAGTTCGTGGGTCAGCACGCCCATGGACCAACCGTCCGCGACGATATGATGCACAGTCAGCAGCAACACGTGATTATCGTCGGCCACTTGCAGCAGGCGGCCACGAATCACCGGCCCGTGGGTCAAGTCGAAAGGTGCCGCAGCTTCTGTGCGAACCCGTTCAGCCAGGGCTTCAGGGTTATGGCGCAGGTCTTCCACCGGCAGCACGACTTCATCGGACACCGGCGCAAACAGCACTTCTGCACCGTCTTCAAGGGCGACAAAGCGGCTGCGCAGGGTTTCGTGACGCTCGATGATACGAGCCAGGGCACGGGACAGCGCAGGCACATCAAGTGCGCCCTGCAGGCTCAAGGCCATCGGGATGTTGTACGCCTCGTTGCCACCTTCCATCTGCGCCAGGAACCACAGGCGCTGCTGGGCGAAGGACAACGGCAACGACTGGTCGCGAGAGGCCGGCAGAATCTGCGCCTGTTCGGTACGTTCGATACCGGAAACGGCGGCAGCCACAGCGGCCAGTTCGCCCAGGGCAAAGAGTTCACCCAGCGGCAACTCGACACCCAGTTGCTGGCGAACCTGAGAAACCATGCGCATGGCCAGCAGGGAATGCCCGCCCAGATCGAAGAAGTGATCGTGGCGACCCACCTGCTCGACCTGCAGCACTTCGGCCCAGATCTGTGCCAGAGCGATTTCGACCTCGCCTTGTGGCGCTTCATAGGTCATGCCGAACAGCGCCGAGCGATCCGGCTTAGGCAAGGCACGGCTGTCGAGCTTGCCGTTGGCGGTCAGAGGCAGGGTTTCCAGCTCGACGAACGCCGCTGGCACCATGTATTCCGGCAGGTTGGCCTGCAAGGCCGTACGCATCTGCTCGGACGTGAGGGCTTCGGCGTCCTGATGCTGGGTGAAGTAGGCCACCAGGCGCACGCGCCCCGGCTCGTCTTCCCGGGCCAGCACCACGGCATCGCGGACACTCGGCAGCTCGTGGAGACGGCTGACGATTTCGCCCAGTTCGATGCGGAAACCGCGGATCTTGACCTGATCGTCGTTACGGCCCAGGCATTCCAGCTGGCCATCTTCCAGCCAGCGACCCAGGTCGCCGGTTCGGTACATCGTGGCACCTGGCTCATCGCTGAACGGGTCGGTGAGGAATTTCTCGGCAGTCAGGTCCGGACGGTTCAGATAACCCTGCGCCACGCCATCGCCGCCAATGTACAGCTCGCCGATAACACCCTGCGGCACCAGACGCTGATGGGCATCCAGCACATAGATGCTGGTATTGCCGATAGGTCGGCCAATCGATACCGACTCGGCACCTTCAGCCACTTCACGCACTTCGTTGGTGGTGGCAAAGGTGGTGGTTTCGGTCGGGCCATAGCCGTTTACAAGACGCGGGCCCGGCCCATGTTCCAGCATGGCGCGGAAGCTGGCCGGATCGGCACGCTCGCCGCCGGACATCAGGTAGCGCAGGCCCTTGAGTGCTTCGGGGATCAGTTGCACGTACTGGTTGAACAGCGCGGTGGTGAGGAACAGCACGCTGACAGTGCGCAAGGCATCGCTGAGGCGCGCCGGGTCGATCAGGGTCTGGTGGTCGATGATCAGCAGTTGCCCGCCGTTGAGCAAAGCGCCCCAGACTTCCATGGTGCTGGCATCGAACGCAGGGTTGGAAGCGAAGGCAACACGGTCCTGTTCGTTGAAGTCGGCAAAGCCATTGTTCAGCACCAGACGGGCAATGCCGCGATGCAGCACGCACACGCCTTTCGGTGCGCCGGTGGAACCGGAGGTGTACATGACGTACGCCACGCTGTTGGAGTTCTGCACCAGAGCCGGATCATGGGCCGGCTGATCGTCCAGAACCAACTGGTCCAGGTCGATGCGCGGGGTGGCAGAGTCAATCGACGCAGCACGCTGAGCCAGCACGAACACAGCCTTGCAGTCTTCGATCATGTAGACCTGACGCTCGGCGGGTGCATTGATGTCCAGCGGCACATAGGTTGCTGCGCACTTGCCGATGGCCAGTTGGCCGACCAGCATGTCAATGGAACGCGGCAGCAGGATGGCCACGTGATCGTTGGGCTTGACGCCCTGACCGATCAGGTAATGAGCCAGACGGTTGGCGCGTTCGTTCAGTTCGCCATAGCTCAGCGAGAGACTGCCATGCACGGTGGCCACGGCCTGAGGATGCGCGGCTGCGCGCTGCTCGAACAGGCGATGCACCGGCAATTCGCGAGGGTAATCGCGACGGGTGATATTGAAACCCACCAGCAGGCGCTGACGCTCTGCCGCTGGCAGCACCGACAACTGCTGCAGGCCGTTTTCAGGCTGCTGCTCCAGCGCCTCGACCAGATTGGCCACGGCTTCCTGTAGGTAACCGCAGACTCGCTGGGCATCGATGCCTTGTGCCGCCTGAGCGGTCAGGCTGAAGGTTTCGCCCAGATCGTCGATGCTCAGGGTCAACGGATAGTTGCTGCGCTCTTCGGCATTCAGCACGTCGATGCCTTGCCAGGCAGTACTGGCCGCCTCGTCCCTGGCCTGAGGTGCCGCGCTGTGGCGGTAATTGAGCAGCGTGCTGAACAACGGCGCGCCAGCCGGCAAGGCACTGCAACGCTGGGCAAGGGCCAGTTGTGCATGCTCGTGGGCAAGCAGGCCGGTCAGGCGGCGATGGGTGTCGAGTACCGCGTCACGTACCGGCTGGTCGCCCAGATCGATGCGCAGCGGCAAGGTGTTGATGAACACGCCAAGAGCACGCTCCACACCTTCGCCACCTTGCAGACGTCCGAGCAATACCGTGCCAAACACCACGCTGTCGCGGCCGGACAACTGGCCCAACACTTGAGCCCAGGCCAGGTGCATCAGGCTTGCGGCGCTGACACCCAGTTGCCGGGCTTGCTCGCGAACCTTGCCGCACAAGGCGACATCCAGCGGCAGTCGCGCTTCGCTCAGTTCACCCTCGCCAGCCGCCACGGGCAGGCCGTAAGGCAGGGTCGGCTCGTCGATATCGCCCAGCTGTTCGCGGAAGAAGGTTTCATGGGCTTCATCGCCCGGGCCTTGCAGGACCTGAGCGACATAGTTGCGATACGGCACCGGTGCCGCCAGCTGTGCTTCTTCATTGAGGAGCATGGCCTGCAACTCGTGGCCCAGCACCTCAAGGGCCACGTGGTCCATGACCACGTGATGGAAGCGCAGCACAGCGGAAATCCGCTGGGTGACCGGATCACGGGCATGCACCAGATGCAGCAGCGGAGCCTGGGTCAGGTCCATGCGTGGCGCGCTGGCCAGGTCTTGCAGCGGAATCTCGTCGACTTTCAGACGAGCCTCACGCCAGACCACTTGTACCGGTGCCTGTAAACCTTCCCAGAGCAGCGCGGTACGCAGGATGTCGTTACGCTCGATGACCCGCTGCAATGCGTGGCTGAACGCTTCGAGGCGTGATTCGTCAGCAAAGGCGAACTGCGGTTGCAGCAAATACGGATCGTTGTCGCCTGCAGCCAGGTGATGGTAAAGAATCCCCGCCTGCAACGGCCCCAGCGGATAGATGTCCTGCACGTTGGCTGCACCACCGGGAACGCTGGCGACGATACGGTCGATAGCGTCCTGTTCCAGCGCTACCAGAGGCAGCAGGTCCGGGGTGATGTGCTGGCAATCTGCGCCAATCCGGTTGGCTGGCACTTGCAGTTCGCTGCCGATGCTGTTGTCGGCGGAGTTGGCCAGAGCAGCCAGAGTCGGCTGGGCAAACAACACGCGGATATCCGCGGTCATGCCCAAGCGGCGCATCCGGGCAATCAGGGTCACGGCCAGCAACGAATGCCCGCCCAGCTCGAAGAAGTTGTCCTGACGACCGACTGTTTCTACATGCAGCAGCTCGGCCCAAAGTGCAGCCAGCTGTGTTTCTGTCTCGCCTTGAGGCGCTTCGTAGTTGCGGCTCAGCACGGCCTGTGCGCCCGGCTCCGGCAAGGCGGCACGGTCGAGCTTGCCGTTGGGGCTCAGGGGCAAGGTAGCCAGCGCGACATAGGCCGAAGGCACCATGTAGTCCGGCAACCCGGCCAGCACGTATTCGCGCAGGGCTTCGATGCCCGGGGTTTCCTGGCCTTCATGGCAACTGAACCAGGCCACCAGACGTTCGTTATGCAGCAGGACTGCCGCTTCACGAATGGCCGGATGGGTGGCCAGTCGTGCCTCGATCTCGCCCAGTTCGATACGAAGGCCATGCAACTTCACCTGGAAGTCATTACGCCCCAGGAACTCCAGAGTGCCGTCTGCACGCTGACGCACCAGGTCGCCACTGCGGTACAGGCGGTCACCTGCAACGAACGGGCTGTCGATGAAACGCTCGGCCTGCATGTGCGGCAAGTTCAGGTAGCCACGAGCGACACCGGCACCGCCGATGTGCAACTGGCCCACCACACCTTGAGGCACGGGCTGGTCACAGGCATCCAGTACATACAGGCGGGTATTGCTGATCGGGCGGCCGATAGGCAATGCGCTGTCTGGCACGGAGTCCTGAGGCTCCAGGGTCCAGACGCTGCAATCCACCGTGGTTTCGGTCGGGCCATAGACGTTATGCAGGCGCACGCCAGGCATGCGCTGACGCACCTGTCGGGCCAGCGCCTCGGTCAGTTCGCCACCACCGCAGACGATATCGGTCAGAGAGTTGCACTGGCTGCTTTCTTCCAGTTCCAGGAACTGTTGCAGCAAGGCCGGTACGAATTGCACCACGCTGACCTGCCGCTCGATGATCAACTGCGCCAGATAGGCCGGATCACGATGCCCGTCCGGACGCGCCAGTACCAGACGCAGACCGGCGCACAGCGGCCAGAACAGTTCCCATACCGACGCATCGAAACTGACAGGCGTCTTGTGCAGCAAGGCGCCTTCAGGGGTTGGCAGAATCAACTGCGAACTCCATTGCACCAGGTTGCACAGGCCACGGTGCTCGACCATCACACCTTTCGGCGTGCCGGTGGAGCCGGAGGTGTAGATCACGTACGCCAGATGGTCGGCGTTCAGGCCTGGCACCACCGGGTTTTCAGCGGATTGCGCTGCCCAGGTACTGGCATCCAGGTTCACCAGTTGCAGAGTGTTATCGGCAAAACGCTCCTGAGTCGCGGCATCCGCCAGCAAGGTCAGGGCCCCACTGTCGGCCAGCATGTAGGCCAGGCGCTCGGTCGGGTAGCCCGGATCCAGTGGCACGTAGGCACCACCGGCCTTGAGCACGGCCAGCAGACCGATAAGCAGGTTCGGGCCACGTTCCAGGCAGACTGCAACCCGGCTGTCAGCCTGTACGCCTTGACCGATCAGGTGATGGGCCAGACGGTTGGCGGCCTCGTTGAGCTGGCGATAGCTCAGACGAACGCCTTCGCTTTCCAGGGCCACGGCATCCGGTGTACTTGCGACTTGAGCCTCGAACAGCGCCTGCACAGGCTGATCGAGTACGAAATCCTGCTCACTGGCGTTGAGATCCACCAGCAAACGCTGACGCTCCTGGGGTTTGAGCAGTTCGGCCTGTGCCGGAACGGCCTGATCGCTGCCGACCATGCTCCACAGCAAAGGCTCCAGGTAAGACACATAACGCTCGGCAGTGGCTGCATCGAACAATGCAGTTGCGTAATCCAGGGCGCCGGCAAAACCTTCGTCGGTTTCGCCCATGCTCAGGGTCAAGTCGAACTTGGCAAAAGTCGGTTGATCGCCCAGCGGCTCCAGGCGCAGATCGCCCAGATGCAGTTCCAGCCCCTGACTGCCGTCCCAGGCCAGGGAGGTCTGGAACAGCGGGCTATGGGCCAGGCTGCGTGGTGGCCGCAAGCGCTCGACAACCTGCTCGAATGGCAGGTCCTGATGTTCCTGAGCTTCCAGCACGCGAGTCTTGATGCGAGCCAGCAGTTCAGTGACATCCGGCTCGCCCGAAGTATCGACACGCACGGCCAGGGTGTTCACGAACAGGCCGATCAGCCCTTCGACCTCGGCACGACGACGGTTGGCCACCGGCGTACCCACGACCACTTCGTCCTGACCGGACAGACGCGCCAGCAACACGGACCAGGCACCCATGAACAGCATGAACGGCGTCACGCCATGGCGCTGGCATAAAGCTTTGATTTCGGTGCTCAGGCGCGCATCGAAACGCACAGGAAGACTGACGCCGCTGTAGTCCTGACGGTCCGGACGAGGCCGGTCGGTCGGCAGGGTCAGCAAGACTGGCGCGCCGGAAAGCGCCTGATGCCAGTAATCGCCCTGGCTGCTCAGCCTTTCGCTGTCCAGCCAGTTGCGCTGCCAGACGGCGTAGTCGGCGTATTGCAAGGCCAGTGGCGGCAGCGGGTCATCGAGGCCCTGGCTGAATGCCTTGTACAGCGCGGTGAGTTCGCGGGTCAGAACACCCAGGGACCAGCCGTCAGCAACAATGTGGTGCACGGTCAGCAACAGCACATGACGATCTTCGGCCAGGCACAGCAGACGACCCCGGATCGGCAATTCATGGTTCAGGTCGAAAGCCTGTTCGGCTTCCTCCTTGACCACGGCCTGCAAGGCCTGCTCGTCCTGATCGCGCAAGTCCTGCCAGGTCAGCTCCGGAACCACGTTTTCGGGTGCGGCCTGTACCGAGGCTTCTCCGTCTTCCTGAGTGAAACGGCTGCGCAGGCTGTCGTGACGCGCAACAATGCGTTCCAGTGCGCGCCTCAATGCGCGGGTGTCCAGTTGGCCAGTCAGTTGCAGGCCCAGTGGAATGTTGTAGGCGCTGTTGGCGTCTTCCATCTGCGCCAGGAACCAGATCCGCTGCTGGGCGAAAGACAGTGGAACCGCCCCGCTGCGCGGCAGCACTTCGATGGGTGGAAGCTCATTCTTGCCGGCATTGCCCAGGCATTGCGCCACGGCAGCCAGGGCGCTGTCGGCGAACAGGTCGCCCAACGACAACTCCAGCGACAGGCGCTGACGCACCTGAGAAACCATCCGCATCGCCAGCAGGGAGTGACCGCCCAGCTCAAAGAAACGGTCATGACGCCCTACTCGCTCGACTTGCAGCAATTCGCTCCAGATCTGTGCCAGAGCGATTTCCAGCTCGCCTTCCGGCGCCTGATACTCGCCGGTGAACAGCGCATCGCGATCAGGGACAGGCAAGGCGCGGCGGTCGACCTTGCCGTTGGCCGTCAGCGGCCAGGCGTCAAGACGCACCAGCGCGCTGGGCACCATGTAGGCTGGCAACTGCTCCAGCAAGGCCGCACGCAAGTCATTCACCACCAGCGGCGTGCTATCGGCCCGCTCGGTGAAATAACCCACCAGCCGTGGCTGGCCCGGTTCGTCTTCACGAGCCAGTACCAACGCCTCTTCGATACCCGGCAACTGACCCAACTGGCTTTCGATTTCACCCAGTTCGATACGTACGCCACGGATCTTCACCTGATCGTCATTACGACCCAGGTACTCCAGCGTGCCATCGGCATTCCAGCGCGCCAGGTCACCCGTGCGGTACATACGCGCACCCGGCTGCTCGCTGAATGGATCGTCGAGGAAACGCTCGGCGGTCATTTCAGGACGGTTGAGGTAGCCACGGGCTACGCCATCGCCTGCCACATACAGTTCACCCGCCACGCCAAACGGCACCAGTTGCTGATGTTCGTCCAGCAGGTAAACCTGGGTGTTGGCAATTGGCTTGCCGATATCCAGGCTGCCATCGGGAAACAGCTGACCCGAGGTGGCCACAACGGTGGCTTCAGTCGGGCCGTAGTTGTTGATCACGGCAAAGCCCGGATCACGGTGGAACTGACGCAGGCGGTCGCCACCGATCAGCAAGGTGCGCAGCGTCGGGTGACGCAAATCGCGGCTGAAGGCGTATTCGGCAACAGGGGTCGACAGGAAGGACACCTGCAGCGGCTGCGCCAGCCACCAGTCCAGCAGCGAATCCAGCTGTTCATTGCTGACATCCGCAGGCGGCACATGCAAGGTCGCGCCGGCACACAGCGCCGGCCAGACTTCCCAGGCCATGGCATCGAAGCCAAAACCGGCAACACTGGCGGTATGGCTGCCTGCGTGCAGATCAAAGGCTTCGCAATGCCAGTGAACCAGATTGCTCAGGGTGCGGTGCTCGACCATCACGCCTTTTGGCTGGCCGGTGGAACCGGAGGTGTAGATCACGTAGGCCAGATTGGCGGCGCTCAGACCGTGTACCAGTGGATTGTCCTGATGATCGGACCAATCCTGACGATCCAAGGCAATCACCGGCACCGACAATGGCGGCAGACCGGCCAGCAACGCTTGCTGAGTCAATACGGCCACCGGTGCGCTATCGCTCAACAGATAAGCGATACGCTCATCCGGATGAGCCGGGTCCACCGGCACATAACCCGCGCCCGCCTTGAGCACGGCCAGCAAACCGACCAGTGTTTCCAGACCACGACGAGCGACCACGGCCACACGATCATCCGGGCGCACGCCCAGGCTGATCAGGTGATGGGCCAAGGCATTGGCCTTGCTATTCAGTTCGCTGTAGCTCAGGTGCTGATCGCCCACTTGCGAGGCGATGGCGTCCGGCTGGTCGAGGGCCTGACGTTCGATGCGCTGATGGATGGTCAGCACGGTTTCCTGATCGAGATGGTAGGCATTGAAGCTTTCCAGCAGCCGCTTGCGCTCATCGGCAGGCAGGATGTCTACGCGATCCACCGGCGTCTGTGGCGCTTGTTCCAGTGCCTCCAGCAAATGCTCCATGGCTCGTTCAAAATAGGCACAGGTGCGCTGCGGGTCGATGCCGTCTGTGGTTTGTGCGGTAAAGCTGAAGGCGTCGCCCAGATCGTCGACGCTCACCACCAGCGGGTAGTTGCTGCGTTCTTCGGCGTGCAGCACTTCGATGCCCTGCCAGGTTTCACCTGTGGTCTGGGCAGAGCTGTGGCGGTAGTTGAGCAAGGCGTTGAACAGTGGCGTCGGTGCGGCCACACCGCTGCAACGCTGGGCCAGAGCCAGCGGCGCATGTTCGTGGCGCATCAGGGTGGTCAGGCGCTGATGGGTGGCCTTGACTGCTGTGCGAACGTCCTGCGCATCCAGATTGATACGGATCGGCAAGGTGTTGATGAAGATACCCAAAGCACGTTCGGTCGCCTCGGCGCCCAGCAGACGCCCCATGAGTACGGTGCCGAACACCACGCGCTGGCGGCCGGTCAGGCCTGACAGCACTCGCGCCCAGCCCAGGTGGAACAGGCTGGCGACGCTGATGCCGAGGGTCCGCGCCTGATTACGCAGGCGGCGGCAGAGTTCGAGGTCCAGAGACAGGGTGTATTCGGTGATGTCGCCGCCATCACCGCTGAGGTCCTGCAGGTCGTAGGCAAGGGTCGGTTCATCGAGGTCGCCCAGCATTTCGCGGAAAAACGTTTCGTGTTCTTTCTCGCTGACGCCCAACAGGGCCTGCCCAACGTAGTTGCGGAACGGAACCGGAGTACCCAGCAGGCCGGCCTGCCCACTCAGGCAAGCCTGAATTTCATGGCGCACCACTTCCAGGGCGCTGTGGTCCATGGCGATATGGTGGAACTGCAAAGCGGCCTTCACGCCCAGGGCGTGGTCGGCCTCGTCGTAGACCAGACGAATCAGCGGTGCCTGGCCGAGATCCATGAGGGTCTGAGCTTGCGCCGACAAGGCACCGACCTTGAGTTGAGCACTGCGCCAGACAACCTGGACCGGGGTTTCCAGCCCGTCCCAATGTACCGACGTACGAAGGATGTCGTGCCGTTCGATCACTGTTTGCAGCGCCAGAGCGAATGCGTCCAGACGAGCGCGGTCGGCAAAGGCGAACTCCACGTGCATCACATAAGGATCGCCATGACTGGCGGTAACGTGGTGATAAAGAATGCCCTGCTGCAAGGGCGCCAGCGGGTAGATGTCCTGCACATTGGCCGCGCCGCCGGGGACATGCGCGACCAGGCTGTCGATAGCTTCCTGATCCAGTGACACCAGGGTCAGCATTTCAGGCGTGATGCGTGTGCAGCCAGCTGGAATGCCGTTTTCCGGCAAGGTCGGAGCACCACGTTTGGTTGCCAGATACTCGCCCTGTTCGATCAGCTCGATCAATGCCGGCTTGTGCTCGCGCAGGTGTTCCACCAGGCCCTTGTCGGTCAGTGCACGGCGATTACCCTGCACCACCAGTTGCCCATCCTTGACCGACAGATTGATGTCATTGGCCTTCAGTGTCGCCAAGAGTTCGTTGATGCTCACAGGATAATCTCCATGCTCTCTGTGATGGCTGCATAGCCGGCCAGCGTAGGTTGTTCGAACAACGCCCGGACATCGGCTTCAATGCCTTCCTGCCTCAGACGCGCGGTCAGACTGACCGCCAGGAGCGAGTGACCGCCCAGTTCAAAGAAGTTGTCGTGTCGCCCCACTCGCTCGACGCCGAGCAGTTCGGCCCAGAGTTCGGCCAGCAGGACTTCCGTCTCGCCCTCCGGTGCTTCGTAAGGACGGGTCAATACCGCGTCTGCACCCGGCGCAGGCAGAGCCTTCTGGTCCACCTTGCCGTTGGGGGTCAGGGGGAACTCATCAAGATGCACATACAGCGCAGGCACCATGTAATCCGGCAGTTGCGCCCGCAGCACTTCACGCAGGGTTTCGAGCGGCAGCAGCGTGCCGGTGTAGTAAGCCACCAGTCGCTGGCCACCCGGTTGTTCGTCGCGAGCCAGCACCACGGCCTGCTGGATACCCGGATAACGGGTCAGGCACGCCTGGATTTCACCCAGCTCGATACGCAGGCCATACAGCTTGACCTGATCGTCGTTACGGCCCAGGAAGTCGAGGTTGCCGTCCGCACGCTGAGCGACCAGGTCGCCAGTGCGATACAGACGGTCGCCAGCCACGAACGGGCTGTCGATGAAACGCTCGGCCTGGAATTGCGGCAGGTTCAGATAACCACGGGTGACGCCTGAGCCACCGATGTGCAACTGACCGATGACGCCCTGAGGCACCAGTTGGTCGTACTCGTCCAGCACATACATGCGGGTGTTGCTGATCGGTCGCCCGATAGGCAAGGCGCTGTCCGGTACAGGCTCGTGTGGCTCAAGAGTCCAGGCGCTGGAATCCACCGTGGTTTCGGTCGGGCCATAGACGTTGTGCAGACGCGCCCACGGCAGGCGTTGGCGTACACGCTCGGCCAGAGCGATGGTCAGTTCACCACCGCCGCAGACGATGTCGGTCAGTGAAGTGCACTGGCTGATTTCTTCCAGTTCGAGGAACTGCTGAAGCAAGGCCGGTACGAACTGCACTACGCTGGCCTTCTGATCGCGGATCAAGCGCATCAGGTAAGCCGGATCGCGATGGCCATCAGGACGCGCCAGCACCAGCGGCAAGCCAGCGCACAGTGGCCAGAACAGTTCCCATACCGAGGCATCGAAGCTGATGGGCGTCTTGTGCAGCAGCGCAGTTTCCGGTTTCAACGGAATAACCTGCGAACTCCAGTGAACCAGGTTGCCCACGCTACGGTGCTCGACCATCACGCCCTTCGGCGTACCGGTGGAACCGGAGGTGTAGATCACATAGGCCAGGTGGTCCGGGTTCATGCCGACGATTTGCGGATTGTCGATGCTCTGGGCGCCCCAGATGTTGTTGTCGAGGTCGACACGCAACGTGCGCTCTTCGTCCAGCAGCTTGCGGGTGGCAGTCTGGACCAGCACCACGGCCGGCGCGCTGTCTTCAAGCATGTAGTGAATGCGTTCACGCGGATAGCTCGGGTCCAGCGGCACATAGGCGGCACCGGTCTTGAGGATGGCCAGCAGACCAACCACCATGGACACGCCACGTTCGACACAGATCGCGACCCGATCATCGGTTTTCACACCCAGACCGATCAGGTGATGGGCCAGGCGATTGGCCTGTTCGTTAAGGGCCTGATAGCTCAGTTGTACGCCTTCGCCACGCAGCGCCACGGCCTGTGGTTTGCGGGCAGCCTGACTCTCGAACAGACCGTGAAGGGTGTGCTCCAGATCGTAATCGACCTCGGTCTGGTTGAAGTCGACCACCAGACGCTGACGTTCTTCGGCGTCCAGCACCGACAGGTGTTGCAACGGCAGATCGGGCTGGGACTCAAGGGCCTCGACCACGCCGGTCAATGCCTGTTGCACATAGCCGCAGATACGGCGGGCACCCACGTCAGGCGTGACAGTGACCGACAGACGCAGGCTGTCGCCCAGGTCGTCGACGTTGAGGCTCAACGGGTAGTTGGTGTTTTTCTCGCTGGCCAGGACTTCCAGGCCGCGCCACGCTTCGCGCTGGGCATCCTGCTTTGCCTGACCGGCGCTGTGACGGTAGTTGAGAATCGCGCTGAACAGCGGCAATGGCGCAGCAACACCGCTCCAGCGCTGGGCCTGAGCCAGGGAAGCATGTTCGTGACCCAGCAGCGCCGCGAGGCGAGCGTGAGTGTCACGTGCCCCTTCACGCACGCCGATATCGGCCAGATCAATGCGCAGCGGCAAGGTGTTGATGAACATGCCCATGCCACGGTCGGCACCGGCGCCGCCTTGCAGGCGACCGAGCAATACCGTGCCGAACACCACACGGTCCTTGCCGGTTGCGCTGGCCAGCACCCGGCCCCAGGCCAGGTGAAACAGGCTGGCGACGCTGACGCCCATCTGCCGGGCCTGATTGCGCAGGCGCAGGGTCAGATCATCGGGCAGTGTCTGTTGAGCTTCTTCAATGGAGCTGCCATCACCCTGAACATCGTGCAGGCCGAACGGCAGGGTCGGCTCGTCGATATCGCCCAGTTGCCCGCGGAAATACGCTTCGTGCTCCGCTTCGCTGACACCCAGGCGCGCCTGGGCCACATAGTTGCGGTAAGGCACCGAAGGCTCGACGGGTTGTGGCTCGCCGCGCAGGTGAGCAAGAATTTCCTCGCGCATCACTTGCAAGGCCGTGGCATCGACCACGATGTGATGGAACAGCAGCGTGGCCTGCAAACGCGAGCTGGCCGGATCATGGCTGTAGACCAGACGGATCAGCGGCGCCTGGCTGAGATCGATCCGTGCCG
The DNA here is from genome assembly GCF_900187465.1 of Pseudomonas sp. Irchel 3A18. NCBI lineage: Bacteria > Pseudomonadati > Pseudomonadota > Gammaproteobacteria > Pseudomonadales > Pseudomonadaceae > Pseudomonas > Pseudomonas sp. Irchel 3A18. The sequence goes on along the minus strand of NZ_FYDI01000007.1, from coordinate 229,822 downwards.
AACTGTCCTGGGTTTCGATCTGCGCCAGAGGCACTTCGTCCACCGGCAGCTCGGCATGACGCCAGACCACCTGCTGCGGAACCTCCAGTCCTTCCCAGACAATCGCGGTACGCAGGCTGTCGTGACGGGCAATGACCTTGCGCAGGCCATCGGCAACCGTGTGCAGACGCTCCAGGCTGTCAAAGCTGATGCGCAACTGCAGCAGGTACGGATCGCCCTGATCGGCGGTCAGGTAGTGATAGAGAATGCCTTCCTGCAACGGCGCCAGCGGGTAGATTTCCTGCACGTTGGCAGCACCGCCGGGGACGGTTTCGACAATTCGGTCGATGGTCGGCTGGTCGAGATGCGACAGACTCAGCATGTCCGGCGTGATTCGTGTGGCGCCTGCCGGTACGAGGTTGGCCGGTACCGTGATTTCGCGACCATTGCCAACCGAAGCGGCCAGTGCCGCCACCGTCGGCTGGCCCAGCAATACGCGCACATCGGCACTCAGACCGGCGTTGCGCATGCGCTCCACCAGGCTGACCGCCAGCAACGAGTGACCGCCCAATTCAAAGAAGTTATCGTGGCGCCCTACCCGGTCCAGCCCCAGCACCTGGGCCCAGAGTTCGGCAATGGCGACTTCCACTTCGCCTTGCGGCGCTTCGTAGACCTGAGCGGCCAGATCGGACTGATCCGGGTCTGGCAGAGCACGGCGGTCGAGCTTGCCGTGGCTGGTCAGCGGCAAGGCTTCCAGACGGATAAAGGCCAGCGGCACCATGTAGCCCGGCAGACTGGCCTGCAAGGCTTGGCGCAGTGCGTCCGTCTCCACGGGCGAGGTTTCGGTGAACCATGCCAGCAGACGTTCGCCGCGCACCAGAACCACAGCATCTTTCACGCCTGGCTGAGCAGCAAGAGCCGCTTCGATCTCACCCAGCTCGATGCGCATGCCGCGAATCTTCACCTGATCGTCGTTGCGCCCCAGATAGTCCAGGGTGCCATTGGCATTCCAGCGCACCAGGTCGCCACTGCGGTACATGCGTGCATGGGCCACGTCGCTGAACGGGTCGGCGATAAAGCGTTCTTCGGTCAGGTCCGGTCGGTTCAGGTAGCCACGGGCAACACCCGAACCACCAATGTACAGCTCGCCGCTCACACCCACCGGCACGGGCTGCAACTGCTCATCCAGGACATAAATGCTGGTGTTGGAGATCGGGCCGCCGATATGCAGCGACTCGCCCACCCGTACCTGACCCGAGGTAGCAACCACCGTGGTTTCGGTCGGGCCATAGTTGTTGATCACGGCAAAGCCCGGATCGCGGTCGAACTGGCGCAGGCGGTCGCCGCCGATCAGCAAGGTGCGCAGGGTCTGGTGTTGCTGCGGACGACGGAAAGCCTGCTCAGCCACCGGAGTCGGCAGGAAGCCCACCTGAAGTGGCTGCTCCAGCCACCAGTCGAGCAGTTCATCAACGTGCTCGTTGCCCACATGAGCCGGTGGCAGGTGTAACACGGCACCGACACAGAGCGCAGGCCAGATTTCCCAGACCATGGCGTCGAAACCGAAGCCTGCAACGCTGGCGGTATGGCTGCCGGCGCTCAGGTTGAAGGCCTGGCAGTGCCAGTGAACCAGGTTATTCAGGGTGCGGTGCTCGACCATCACGCCTTTGGGTTGCCCGGTGGAACCGGAGGTATAGATGACGTAAGCCAGGTTTTCGTGGCTCAGGCCCGCCACTTGCGGGTTGCTGCGGAACTCCTGATCCCAGGCGCCCTGGCCCAGATCCACTTGCGCCACATCACCGACCAGATCCCGGGTCGAAGCATCCACCAATACCACTCGCGGCGCGCTGTCTTCCAGCAGGTAGCTGATGCGATCGGCAGGGTAAGCCGGATCAACCGGCACATAGGCGGCACCGGCCTTGAGAATCGCCAGCAGGCCGACCAGACGGTCGGGGCTGCGGCGCAGGCACAGGGCGACCCGCTCGTCCGGCTTCACGCCAAGCCCGATCAGATGATGGGCCAGGCCGTTGGCGCGGCGGTTGAGTTCGGCGTAGCTCAAGACTTCATCGCCCTGCACCACGGCAGGCGCGTCCGGCCTGTGGAAGGCCTGGGCCTCGACCAGTGCATGCACGGTCTGGCCTTGGGGGAAGGCTTGCGCGCTGGCATTGAAGTCCACCAACACCTGGCGGCGCTCTTCGGCCTGCAGGATCGACACCCTATTGAGCGGCGCCAGCGATCCCTGCTCCAGGGACTCCACCAGTTGCGTCACAGTGTTATGCATCCAGCCGACCACACGCTCGGCACCGATACCTTCCAGTGCCAGCACATGCAGGTCGAAACTGTCACCCATGTCGTCGACGCTCAAGGTCAGCGGGTAGTTGCTGCGCACATCACCACCCAGCACACGCACACCCTGCCATGCACCTTCACCGTCAAGCGGCTTCACATTGGCGCTGTGGCGGTAGTTGAGCAAGGCGCTGAACAGCGGAGAACCCGCCGCGACGCCGCTGCAACGCTGGGCAAGCACCAGCGAGGCATGTTCATGGGCGAGCAAGGCAGACAGCCGCGAATGCACGTTCTTCACGGCTTCGCACGCGCCAGTCGTCGTATCGACCCGCAGCGGCAAGGTATTGATGAAGACACCCAGCGCCCGATCAGCCCCCTCGCCGCTCTGCATGCGACCCAGCAGCACAGTGCCGAATACCACATCGCGACGGTTGGCCAGCACGCTCAGAACCCGCGCCCAGGCCAGGTGCATCAGGCTGGCGGCGCTGACACCCTGCTGGCGAGCCTGCTCACGCAGGCGCAGGGAAAGAGCATTGTCGAGTACCAGACGGGACTCTTCGATGCCGCTGCCGTCGGTGCGCACGTCCTGCAAGCCGAAAGGCAGGGTCGGCTCATCGACGTCACCAAGCATTTCGCTGAAAAAGGTTTCGTGACGGGCGTCATCACTGCCGATGCGTACCTGAGCTACATAGTTGCGGTAAGGCACGGGTGGCGCCAGATCCACCAACTGGCCAGCCAGCAGGGCTTGCATCTCGTTGCTGACCACTTCCATGGCCGCATTGTCCAGCACCAGATGGTGGAACAACAGAATCGCCACGACCTGGTTGTTGGCCGGGTCCTGGGCATGGACCAGACGCATCAGCGGTGCCTGGGACAGTTCCAGACGATGATGACGGGCGTCGAACTGTTGCTGCAGACGTTCGATGACGCTGGCGCCTGCATCCGGGGTATCGAAGCTGACCGGTTGCACGGTCAGCTCGGCTTTGCGCCAGACCACCTGCTGCGGGCTTTCCAGTCCTTCCCAGACCACGGAAGTGCGCAGGATATCGTGACGATCAATGACTTGCTGCAACGCACCGGCCCAGGCTTGCAGACGATCCAGGCTGTCGAAAGCCAGGCGCCATTGCAGCAGGTACGGGTCGCCCTGTTCGGCAGTGATGTGATGGTAAAGAATGCCTTCCTGCAACGGTGCCAGCGGGTAGATTTCCTGCACGTTGGCGGCGCCACCTGGCACGGTGGCGACAATCCGGTCGATAGCCGACTGGTCAAGATCGGTCAGGCTCAACAGCTCTGGGGTGATCTGCGTGCAACCTGCCGGCACACGGTTGTCCGGTACAGCAATCGTTTGCGCCTCGTTGCCTTCAAAAGCCGCCAAGGCTGCTACGGTCGGTTGGGCCAGCAAGACATGCACATCAGCCTTGAGGCCGGCCTTGCGCAGACGATCCACCAGATTGATGGCCAGCAGCGAATGGCCACCCAGCTCGAAGAAATTGTCATGACGCCCGACCCGCTCCACATCCAGCACCTGCGCCCAGATGTCGGCCATGGCGACCTCAACTGGACCTTGCGGCGCTTCATAGGCCTGGCCAAGCAATGACGCAGGATCCGGGTCCGGCAAGGCACGGCGGTCGAGTTTGCCGTTGTTGGTCAGCGGCAAGGCTGCCAGATAAGTGAAGGCGCGCGGCACCATGTAACCCGGCAGACGGGCACGCAGGGCCTGACGCAAGGCTTCGGGGTCCACGACAGACGTTTCGGTGAACCAGGCCAGCAGTTGCTGATCGCGCACCAGCACCACGGCATCTTTCACGCCGGGCTGGCTGGCCAGGACCGCTTCGATCTCGCCCAGTTCGATACGCATGCCGCGAATCTTCACCTGGTCATCGTTGCGGCCCTGATAGTCCAGAGTGCCATCGCTGTTCCAGCGCACCAGGTCACCGCTGCGGTACATGCGCGCATGGGCAACGCCACTGAACGGATCGGCGAGAAAACGCTCTTCGGTGAGGTCCGGACGGTTCAAGTAACCACGGGCAACACCCGCGCCGCCGATATACAGCTCACCGGTCACGCCCACCGGCACCGGCTGTAACCGCGCATCCAGAACATAGGTGCGGGTATTGGCAATCGGGCCGCCGATATGCAGCGCGCCACCCACCAGCACTTGCCCGGAAGTCGCAACCACCGTGGTTTCGGTCGGGCCATAGTTGTTGATCACGGCAAAGCCCGGATCGCGATTGAGCTGACGCAGGCGATCACCGCCGATCAGCAGGGTACGCAGGGTCGGATGGTCTTCTTCCTGGCTGAAAGCGTACTCGGCCACCGGCGTCGGCAGAAAGCTGACGTCCAGAGGCTGGGCGCGCCACCATTGCAGCAAGGCATCGATGTCTTCGCCGCCTTCCTGAGTGGGTGCGACATGCAGGGTCGCGCCGGAGCACAGCGTCGGCCAGACTTCCCAGGCCATGGCATCGAAACCGAAACCGGCCAGGCTGGAGGCGTGTCCACCCGCACCCAGCGAAAAAGCCTCGCAGTGCCAGTCGACCAGATGAGACAACGTGCGATGCTCCACCATGACGCCTTTCGGCTGGCCGGTGGAACCCGAGGTGTAAATCACATAGACCAGATTGTCGCTGCTCAGGCTGGCGATCCGCGGGTTAGCGTGAGCACCCTGCCCCCAGTCGCTACCGTCCAGATCGATCAGCGGCAGGCTCAGTTCTGGCAGACGGTCATGCAGATTCGACTGGGTCAGCACCGCCACCGGCTGGCTGTCGCTCAACAGGTAGGACAGGCGCTCACGCGGATGCGCAGGGTCAACCGGCACATAGGCCGCACCGGCCTTGAGCACTGCCAGCATGCCCACCAGGGTTTCCAGGCCACGACGGGCAACCAGCGCAACACGATCATCCGGGCGCACGCCCAGTTCGATCAGGCGCTGGGCCAGGCCATTGGCCTTGCGGTTGAGCTGGGCGTAGGTCAGGTGTTTTCCCTGATGGACCGCCGCAACGGCATCCGGGCGAGTCTGAGCCTGATTTTCGATGCGCTTGTGGATCAGTTGTTCGCTGGCAGAGGCCGCGTCGGTCGCATTCCAGCGCTGCAATTGCTGGTGCTCGACAGGCGTCAGCAGGTCAAAGTCCTCGACCCGCAGCTCCGGATTTTCCAGGGCCTGTTCCAGCACCTGCAACAGGCGAGAGGCGATAGCCTCAGCCTCCCCGGCCTCAAACCAGGCGCGGTGATAGACCAGGTGCAGCCAGGCGTTGTCATTGAAGCTGTTGGTACGCAAATGGATGGCAAGAGGCGTCGTTTCGTAGCCGTTCGAGACTTTTACCGTCTGTGCCTGAGCCTCGCCATAGCGATATTCATGGTCTTCCTGCTCGTAGGAAACCGAAACCTCGAACAACTGACCACGCTCCTCACGGGCCACACCCAGGTTGCGATTCAACTCGCTCAGTGGAAAGCGTTGATGACGGAAGTCGCGCTTGAGTGTGTCGCGCACTTCCTTGACCAGCGAGCCAAAGTTCAGTTGCCCGTCAAAAGTCATGCACACCGCACTGACCTGAGCGAAGTGGCCCATGGTCGCCTTGAAACGCGCACCGATACGGTTGAGCAATGGCAGGCCGACCACCCAGTCTTCGCGCTGTGCGGTACGGGTGAAGTAAACGTGCAAGGCTGCCAGCAGTACATGAAACGCCGTAGAACCGTTGCTTTCAGCGAACTGCTTCATGCGCGTGTGCAGTGCTTCCGGGAAGTTCTGTACCCAGGTATGGGACGGTGCCGGATCAGTTGCACGGCGGTTGTGGTAGCGCGATACAAGCAGCGGCTCTGGCAGGTTGCTGTACTTCTCCAGCCAGTAAGCCTTGTCACGCTCGTAGCGTGGCGATTCGTGGTAACGCGCGTCTTCCTGAATGAAGTCGCGGTAGTCCGGGCCTTTGAAATCAAGACGGCTGCCTTCAGTCAGTGCGGTGTAATGCTCGCCCAGGGACTTGATCATCTGCCCGAAGCCCCAGCCATCGATAATCAGGTGATGAACTACGCAGATCATCCAGTGGTGGTCTTCCCCCAGGCGCACAAGGCAGAACCTGAACAGTGGACTGCCATCCAGCATGCAGGGGCGCTGCATATACTCAAGGGTCAGCGCGTGCGCGACGCTGACAGGGTCTGGCTGGTCGCTCAAATCATGCAAGGGCATCGGCACAGGCATCGATTCGGCATAGGTCTGCAACGGCAAGCCATCTGCCGAGGCTCCCGGCAGCAACACGGTGCGCATTCCCTCGTGGGATGCAACCATATGTTCAAGAGCGCGCTGATACGTCACCGGATCCAGGGGACCGGTGAGGTTCAGGTAGCCGCCGATGTTGTAGAGGGGAGAATCGCCACGACTGATCTGATCGAGCCAGACATCACGCTGAGCGGCGGTTAGGGGGAAGACATCGGCGGCTGACATGGTCCAGGTCCTTCTAGGCAGTTAAGCCGCGGATTCAAGCACCGCCCTGCCAAACCTGTATGTCCTAGAAAACCCCTACAATGGCGTATAGCCACCATTCAAAAAAATCTTGACAGCCGCTCTGGCCCACGCAGTTAGCTGTTTCGACCGCTCGTCACCGAACGAAGGGATTATCTTTGTCAGATAAAGTTCATATCCAATAATGCGCCTGTCCCGGTTTTCCACTACAGACACAGTACAAACCCTTGGGATTGAATAAGACCATCGTCAGCGTCATTATTCAGGCGTCAACATAAGGAATCGGCCACTATTAATCAGTACGGTCAGAATCAGGGAAGATAGAAGTATGAAACTGACAACCTCTCTTGAGCACAGTCACGACCCTCGTTTTTATCAGCATCTGGGCCAGCTTATTTCCAGCACCGGCAGCAACGCCTTTGCCAGACAGATGCTGCAACTTGTCGATGCATTGGTCCCGGTCCACGGCCTTGATCTCAATGAGTGGGTCCTGGATGCCCCACAGGCTTGCATCAGCCAGACCAACAACCTCGGCAATGCCGGCCTGCAATACGACTTCCCGACGACCAACAGTCAGCGTCCGCCACTCCTGCAGAATGTCATGCAGATGGACGCACCACTGCTGATCCAGCTCAAGGTCCCCTCGAACACGCAGAATCCGCAGTACACGATTCACCAGTGCAATCTGGTTTCGAGCCGTGGTGAGCAGCGATGGATCATCTGCTTCTATCGCCTGCCGACCTTGCGACCGTTCTCACTGAGCGAGTTGTCACTGCTCAAGAGCCTGTCCGACACACTGCTGCCGCTGGTCGAGCACCATGCACAACTTCTCGCGCAACCCGTCACTCGCGTAGCAAGCACGGCACGTGTCGAACCCGAGCAGGAAGCAGAAGCCGCCTCGATGCACCAGGCTTTCAGCGGTCGCCTGGCACAGGATGCCATCATTTTGTCTGCACGCGAACAGGAAGTCTGCCTCGGCCTGCTGACCGGGGGCACCGTGCCGGAGATGGCGCAACGACTGCGAGTCAAGGCCAGCTCGGTGGAAACCTACCTCAAGCGAGCCACTGTGAAGCTGGGCATCAGTGGACGGCATGGCTTGGCAAGGTGGATGGCGGGGGCCTGATTCACTAATACCCAGTGGGAGCGCCGCCCGATCCGCTCTCACTGGGCAATCTCCACATCAAACAGCCACTGTTGCCCCGCCAACACCTGAACAACAGAGCACGCCCTCAAACAACATCGCCACTGCACCTCCATTCATAAACCCCATATAAATCAGCCCATTACACTCTGGCACAGGACTTGCCACCTGAGCGATGCAGCTCTGATCACGGAGCCTCATCACAAAGGAATCGAACATGAGTGGACTATTGAAGGTCATCGCTGTTTCAGGTGGGGCCTCTCTCCCTTTTATCCCGACAGCCTGCCCGATGCTGCCAGACAACGGGCTTGAGTCTGTCTGCGCAGGAGGATGCCTGTGACCTCTCCTCTGTCCGCTTCCTTCGCTTCACCTCTGTTACTGGCCCGCAATCTGGCGACGGATTTCGCCAGTAACGCTGCCGAACGCGACAAGAACGGTGGAACGCCACTGGCCGAACGCGATGCCCTGCGCCGCAGCGGGCTACTGGCCCTGAGTATCCCGACCCGCTTTGGTGGCCTGGGTGCCAACTGGCAGGAAACCTTCGACGTGGTACGTGAGTTCGCCAGGGTCGACAGTTCCATTGCCCATGTCTTCGGCTTCCACCACCTGATGCTGGCCACGGTCCGGTTGTTTGCCAGCCCCGAGCAATGGCACCCGTGGTTCGAGCAGACAGCCCGGCAGAACTGGTTCTGGGGTAACGCGCTGAACCCTCTGGACACCCGAACCGTGATGAAGACCTTTGACGGCTGGCGTGAGTTTTCCGGGCGCAAGAGTTTCTGCTCCGGGGCCAGCGACTCGGAAATGCTCATCGCGTCGGCGGTGGATGAGAATGCCGGTGGCAAGCTGGTGATTGCCGCGATTCCCAGCGGTCGCACCGGCATTACCCTGCACGACGACTGGGACAACATGGGCCAGCGTCAGACCGACAGCGGCAGCGCAACCTTCGAGCGGGTGCGTATCGAAGAATCGGAACTGCTGCTCGATCCGGGCCCGCTGAGCACCCCGTTTGCCTGCCTGCGTCCGCTGATTGCCCAGTTGCACTTCACCAACCTGTTCCTGGGCATCAGCGAAGGTGCCTTCGAGGAAGCCCGGCAGTACACCCTCAAGGAAAGTCGCCCGTGGTTCACCTCCCTGACCCGGGACATCAGCGAAGATCCTTATGTCTTGCGCCATTACGGCGAATTCTGGGCGGCTCTTGAAGGTGTGCGTGCCCTGGTGGAGCGCGCCTGCATACAACTGGACGAAGCCTGGAACAAGGGACCGGACCTGAGCAGCGAAGAACGTGCTCACCTGGCACTGTCCATCAGCAGCGCCAAGGTCGCAGCGACTCGCACAGGTCTGGATCTGTGCAGCCGACTGTTTGAAGTGACCGGTGCCAGGGCCACACATGCTGCCCTGCGACTGGACCGTTTCTGGCGCAACCTGCGCACCCAGACCCTGCACGATCCGCTGGATTACAAGCTGCACGAGCTGGGCGACTGGGCCTTGAACGGCAAGCGTCCGACACCGACCTTTTATTCCTGAGCGAGAGCTCTGCGAGTGGTGGTGGAAGCCGCAACTGTCCGCCAGGCAACAGTTGTTCAGCATTATGCCTTCGGCTGCACAGCCCCGTTTCAGCCCAGATTGCGTGTAACGTCCACGGGCCGTGGCCTGCAGCATATGGCATGACACCTGCAATCGCGTCATGACTTCCCAACCCTGACTGGATACCACGCGATGCGTCTGATTGATCTGGCCTTGCCCCGCCTCCCTCGCTCTCTGAAGCTTCTGGCCTGCTCAGGCCTGATGGCACTGGCCCTGAACCCGTCGGCCCGCGCCGAAAATGCGCCTGAGGAAGTGCGTCTGGATTACGCCTACTACTCGCCTGTCAGCCTGGTGCTCAAGCACTTCGGGTGGGTCGAAAAGGCGTTGCCGAACTCAAAAGTCAGCTGGGTGTTCAGCCAGGGCAGCAACCGCTCGCTGGAGTACCTGAACAGCGGTGGCGCCGACTTCGGATCGTCGGCCAGCCTCTCGGCGGTGCTGGCACGGGCCAATGGCAGCCCGATCAAATCGGTGTATGTCTACAGCCGTGCCGAATGGACGGCATTGGTGGTGCGCAAGGACTCGCCCCTCAAGAGCGTGACCGATCTTAAAGGGAAGAAGATCGCCGCGACCAAGGGCACAGACCCGTATCTGTTCACCCTGCGCTCACTGGCCAAGGCGGGCCTGGAAAAGAATGACGTGGAACTCCTGCACCTCCAGCATCCGGACGGACGCACCGCGCTGGAGAAAGGCGATGTCGACGCCTGGGCCGGTCTTGACCCGCACATGGCCGCCAGCGAATTGCAGGCCGGTTCGCGCCTGCTGTACCGCAACAAGGACTTCAACAGCTATGGCGTAATCAGCGTAACCGAGGCCTTCGCCAAGGCCCATCCACAAACCATCACTGCCGTGATCAAGGCCTACGAACAGGCACGTCACTGGGCCATCGCCCATCCGGAAGAGTTCGCCAAACTGCTGGCTGACGAGTCCAAGCTGCCGCTGGATGTTGCCAAGCTGCAACTGACCCGTACTGACTTGTCTGCGCCTCAACTGACCGACAAGGATATAACCGCCTCCAAGGCTGCCGCACCGATTCTGGTGTCCGAAGAACTGGTCAAGCGCGGTGTCGATGTCAATCAGGTCATCGATCAACTGATCGATCCGTCCTTTGGCAAGGCCAGTATTGAGTGATGAGCACTTCCAGCAAAGCCCTGGCCGGGGCTAGTCCGGCAGAGCGCCCGGCCAGCCGTGCGCTCCAGTGGCGACGTCGGGCCAAAGGCCTGGCCTTGCCGCTGGCGATCATCCTGCTACTTGAAACCGTGGTGCGCCTGGGCTGGATCGCTTCCTACCAGATGCCCGCTCCCAGCGAGGTGGCGCAGACCCTGTTCCAGCTCGCCGATGGCGCGTTGTGGAAACACATCGGGGCGAGCCTGTCACGGGTGCTGGCCGGTTTCTTTATCGGCTCCGCACTCGGGTTGCTGTTTGCCGCCTGGGTAGGGCTCAGCCGCGAGGCCGAGGCCTGGCTGGAGCCGACCTTCGCCAGCCTGCGGGCGATCCCAAGCCTGGCATGGGTCCCACTCTTGCTGCTGTGGCTGGGAATTGGTGAAACCTCCAAGGTCACGCTGATTGCCATCGGTGCGTTCTTCCCCGTGTACCTCAACGGGGTCGCAGCGATTCGCAATATCGACCGCAAGCTGGTGGAAGTCGGGCGCATGTATGGTTTCAGCCGCACGCGCCTGGCCCGGCGGATTCTCTTGCCTGCCGCTTTTCCGGGTGTGTTCACCGGCCTGCGCAGCGCCCTGAGCCTGAGCTGGATGTTCCTGGTCGCCGCCGAACTGATCGCAGCCACTCGTGGCCTGGGTTATCTGCTCAGCGATGGCCGGGAAACGTCTCGGCCAGACCTGGTGCTGGCGGCAATCATTGTTCTGGCGCTGCTCGGTAAAATCAGCGACGGCCTGCTGGCTGGCCTGGAAAAACGCTGGCTGGCCTGGCGTGACACCTTCGACGGCGCAGACTCTGGAGCCCGACCATGACTCAGCTTCATCACACGACGGCAGATCAGATGCATCTGCTGGACCTGCATGTCGAGCACAAGGCTTTCGGTGATACCGCCGTGCTCGGTCAGCTTGAGTTGCGTCTGCAACCGGGGGAAATCGTCAGCCTGCTCGGCCCAAGCGGCTGCGGCAAAAGCACGCTGTTGCGTCTGGTTGCACAACTGGATCAGGACTTTCGCGGACAGTTGCGCAAGCGTCCCGACGAGGTGGGTTTCGTGTTTCAGGAGCCACGGTTGATGCCCTGGCTGACGGTTGCCGAGAATATCGGCTTCAGTCAGGACAAGGATTACGACCGCGCCCGGGTCACCCGCCTGATTGACGAAGTCGGCCTGACTGGCTTTGCCGACGCGCTGCCCAAGGCGTTATCGGGCGGCATGGCCCAGCGCGTGGCCATTGCCCGCGGGCTTTACGGCCAGCCGCAGCTTCTGTTGCTGGACGAACCCTTCAGTGCGGTCGATGCCTTCACTCGCTTCAAGCTCCAGGACCTGCTACTGGATCTGGCCCAACGTCACCATATTGGCCTGCTGGTCGTGACCCACGATGTCGATGAAGCGCTGTACCTGAGCCATCGGGTGCTGGTGATCGGCAACCGCCCCGGCACCGTCATCAGGGAACTGACCGTCCCTCTCACCTACCCCCGCGACCGCAGAGACGAAACCCTGGCAAAGCTGCGCAGCCAGGCGCTGGAGTCACTGCATGATGCGCGGGTGATTTGATATTACGTCGCGGCCAAGGCCCCTCCAACGGATTATGAGGGAGGGGCCTTGGCCGCGACGGGGTATTAAAACTCAAAACAACCCTGAGGTCGGCGGCTCTGTGCCCTTGAGCTGCCAGGCTCCCACCACTGCTGCTTTCCAGTGTCGCGGATTATGGTTGGCCACGGTGCGTGCATTGCGCCAATGGCGATCAAGGTTATGGCTGCGGCCTGTCGTCGATGCCCCGCCCACATCAAACAAGGTTTCAGCAGCCTTGAGCGCAAGTTCAGCGACCAGATACTGCGCCTGCGCGACTTCCACGGCAGCCTGTTCGACGTCTGCATGCGCCCGTTGCGCAGCCCAGGCCCGATCGATGGCTTCCGCGGCTTTGAGCACCAGTGCTTCGGCAGCGTAGGCCCGAGCGGAAATATCGCCCACGGCCAATTCCACATAGGGATCGTCCACCGAACGACTGGCGCTGCTGTGCTTGATCGGCCGTGCATGCTCCCTGGCAAAACGGATCGCGTCGTCCAGTGCATTACGTGCGATACCGGCCTGCACCGTGCCCAGGAACAGTTGCAGGAACGGCGTGACGATAGTGCGCTTGCCCTCTTCCACCGTGCGGGTACGAATATCGCTGGCCTCGACCCTCACGTTCTGCAGATGAGTCGTGCCACTGGCCGTCAGACGCTGGCCCATGGCATCGAAGTCATCCAGCAGCACCAAGCCTTCGCGATCACGAGGCAGAATGAACGACACCGGCTGCTCGTCTTCATCCAGCGCCACCGCGCTGACCCAGTCGGCAAACAATGCACCGGTGCTGTAGAACTTGCTGCCATTGACCCGGTAATGATCTCCTTCGCGCACCAGCCGTGCAGCAATCGCCCCATTGGCTCCACCCAGTTCCCAACCGGCATTGCCGATTACCGCGCCCTCAAGGTAACGGGCAAACCAGCGCTGGCGCTCGGCCTCGGCATCTTCAGTTGTGGAAACCAGCAGCCCTTCGACAAAGGCAAGACCGGGGCGCAGGGCCTGGGCGACGTTTGAGTCCACCGAAGCGATGCGCAACAGCAGTTCGATGACATCCCGTACGCTGCCGCCAGGGCCGCCATGGCTTTTAGGGATACGCACGGTATACACACCGGCAGCAGCAAGCTGGGCGATGGCCTTGAAAGGCAATTGCCGCTCGCGTTCACGCTGTGCCGCACCGGCGCCGATGGCTGGCAGCAGCGCAGTGATGCGGGCTTGCAGTTCGCTGACGCTGGCAGCAGGCGGCTGCGGGGTAAAACGTTGAAACGTGGTCATGGGCAGTCCTCAGCCTAGATGGCGATTTTCCAGAGACGTGATTCATCGAACACGTCGAAAGCTTCGTGTTCCGGGTCCAGCGGCGGTACCACCAGTTCCGCGCCGCTCCCGGGCAGGCACGGCACCGAACCGAGCAAACGCTGGGTGTATTCATGGGCGGGCCGAGTGAAAAGCTGCTCCGCCGGAGCCAGCTCGACGACCTGGCCGTGGCGCATCACCAGCACGTTGTCGCTGACGTGACGAATCACCCCCAGGTCGTGGGAAATGAATAGATAGGCCAGCCCCAGTTCCTGTTGCAGATCGGCCAGCAGATCCAGCACTTGTGCCTGTACCGAAACATCCAGCGCCGACACCGGTTCGTCGCAGATGATCAGCTTCGGTTCGCTGGCAATCGCTCGGGCAATGGCCACACGCTGACGCTGGCCACCGGACAACTGCAAAGGACGTCGCAGGGCCAGCTCTGGCGGCAATCGCACCTGCCCCAGCAGATGGGTAATCCGCGCCGGACGCTGGCTTACCTCGACGCCCGCAACATGCAATGCATCATCAAGGATTTGCATCACGTTCCAGCGAGGATCGAAGGAGCCGAGGGGGTCCTGATAGATAACGCTGATTTCACGCCGTAGTGGCCGCCGCCGTTTTTCATCGATGGCATTGCCAGGCAGGTTCCAGGGGTGGCCGCGGTACAGCACTTGCCCGGCATCGGGTTGCAACAGGCCAAGGGCAATGCGGGCTACCGTGGTCTTTCCCGAACCGGACTCGCCTACAATGCCCAGGGTCTGCCCGGCGCGCAGCTCGAAACCGACGTCCTGTACCACCTGACGAAGCTGGCCATCAGGCCCCAGATAACGCTTGCCCAAGCCTTGAGCCTGCAACAACACGTGCCCCGCTTCGCCACTTTTGACGGGCGATGTCGGGCGTGTCACTCCAGACAAGCGACTCCCGCGAGGGTGTTCGGACGGCACGGCGGCCAGCAACTCACGTGTGTAAGGATGTTGCGGCTTGCTCAAGACTTGCAGCATCGGCCCTTGCTCGACCACTTCGCCATGGCGCAACACCACCACGTCATCCGCCAGTTGCGCCACCACCGCCAGGTCATGGCTGATGATCAGCAAGGAAGCGCCACGGGCCTTGATCTGCTGGAAGACTTCAAGAATCTGTGCCTGCACCGTGGCGTCCAGCGCGGTAGTGGGCTCGTCGGCAATCACCAGCGCAGGGTCCATGGCCAGGGCGCTGGCAATCAACGCCCGCTGGCGCAAGCCACCGGACAACTGCCCGGAGCGTTGGCGGGCGCGTAACGCAACATCTGGCACACCAACCCGCTCCAGCAACTCCAGCACACGTGCGCCACGCTGCTGCCGATTGCCGAAACCATGGGTTTCCAGCACTTCGAGGATTTCCTTGCCCACCGGACGCAACGGATCGAGGGACACCAGCGCATCTTGAAGGACAAAGCCGATGTCCTTGCCACGCACGCCCCGCCACTGACGCTCGCTGAGAGCCAGCAGATCGTGCTCACCAAAACTCAGCCGCCGCGCCGCCACTTCAGCGCGACTGCCCGCCAGGCCCACCAGACTGCGAGCACTGACGCTCTTGCCGGAACCGGACTCGCCCACCAGCGCCACACAACGTCCGGGTGCCAGCGTAAAGGACAAGTCCCGCACCACGTTGCGGCCTTCAAAGGCGATGCTCAGGCCTTCGACAATCAAGGTCTTGTCACTCATGGCAGGCTACCCTCCAGACGTTGTTGGATATAGCGGCCGGTCACGGTGGTAGACAACGTGGTCAACACAATGAACAGGCCCGGAAAGAACGTGAGCCACCAGGCATTGGCGATAAAGTCACGGCCCATGGACAACATGGTTCCCCACTCGGGCGCTGGCGGTTGCGCGCCCATACCGAGAAAGCTCAGTGCCGAAGCCCAGACAATCGCCTGACCAACGCCCATGGTCAGGGTCACCACCAATGGGCGCATGGCATTGGGCAGCAACTGGCGCAGCACGATGCGCGAAGTCGGATGCCCCAGCGCCCGCGCCGCTTCGATATAGCCGGCATTGCGCACGGCCAGAACCTGACCGCGAACCATTCGGGCATAACCGGGCGCAGCCCCCAGCCCGGTGGCAACAATCAACGGGCCGATGCCGCTGCCGAATACCGTCACAAACAACAAGGCAAGCACCAGGCTCGGAAAGGCAAACAGCACTTCCAGCAGCCAGCCCACCCAGCGATCAACCCGCGCACCACCCAGGCCGCCCAGCAGCCCGAGGGCAATGGCAATGCTCATCGCCAGTGCCGTGGCGGCCACACCGATAAACAGACTCTCGCGGGTGCCATAGACAATCCGGGCAAAAATGTCACGCCCTGACTGATCGGTTCCCAGCCAGTGCGCCCAGCCCGGCGCCTGAAACGCCTCGCGAGGCACGATGGCCAGTGGATCGATGCGGGTGAACAACTGCGGTGCCAGTGCCGCCAGTATCAGCGCGGCAAGAAACAGCAACGCCAGGCTTGCGCCCAAAGGTGGAAGGTGCAAACGCCGTTGACGGTGCAGCGGGCCGAAGGTCTGATCAAGAGTCAGGTCGCTCATGAGTTCGGCTCCTGTTGCCGTGGGTCAATCCATTGATAAAGCAGGTCCACCAGAATATTGGCCAGTACATAGCCGGCAGCCACCACCAGGCTGATGCCGATCACCAAGGGCAAGTCCTGGGCCTGTACTGCCTGATACAACTGGCGACCGACCCCCTTACGGGAAAAGATCACCTCGCAGACCACCGCACCACTGATCAACGCACCGATAGCCCAGCCGGAAAGCGACACGCCCGGCAGCAGCGCATGGCGCAAGGCGTGTTTGAAGCGCACCGCCAGATCGCTCAACCCCCGGGTGCGGGCTGTCAGCACGAAAGGTTGATCGAGTGTCATTTCAAGGGACTCACGGGTGACCTGAGCAATGAAGCCCGCCAGCGGAATGGCCAGAGAGAACGCAGGCAGCACCAGACTTGCCAGGCTGTCGCTACCCGCCGGTGGAAACCAGCGCAGACCAAAGGCAAATACGGCCAGCAGCACTACCCCAAGCCAGAAATGCGGCAAGGCGGCACTCAGGGTTTCAACGAATGACGCAGCGCCACCGATCAGTCGCCCGCGCCCGGAAGTGATGACCGTCAACAACAGGACCAGCACCCAGGCCAGCGCCAGTGAGGCCAGGGTCAGTTCCAGCGTCGCACCGCCCTGCTCGGCCAGCACGCGGGTCACCGGCTGATGCTGGGAATAGGAGTTACCCAGATCCCCCTGTAGCAAGCGGCCCAGATAGACCGCATATTGAACCGGCAACGGCTTGTCGAGGCCGTATTCCTGGCGCGTGGCTTCGATGGTTTCGGCTGTCGGGTTGCCGCTCGGGCCACCGAGAATGGCCAGTACCGGATCGCCCGGCATCAAGCGCAGGGCAAAAAAAGTCAGGGTTGCCACGGCCCACAGCACCAGCACGCCGCCCGCCAGACGAATGGCAGCACGGCGCCCGAGAGCAGTCAGGCGTTGGCGACGCGGATCAACCGCATCCAGAGACGTTGCGCTTGCACTCATTTCGTCACCCATGAGTCATAGAGATAAGTCACCGCCAGCGACGGCTCCAGGCGCACCCCGTGTGCGGTCTTGTAGATGCCCAACCGGGTGCTTTGCGGATAAGTGGTCAGCTCCAGGTATTGCGCAGCGATCTGCTTCTGGGCTTCGTAATAAATCGTGCGGCGCTGTTCGGGGTCCTGAGTGGCCAGAGCGCTTTCGATCAGCGCGTCGAATCCGGGATCGGCATAACCGGCGGTGTTCTGGTGATAGCCACCAACCCCGGCAGGCTGTACAAACGCAGAACTGAAAATGATCCGCAGCACATCGGGGGTATTGGTGTTCCAGTAGCCGATGCGGATGTCGTAATCCCAGGCGGCCTGACGCGCCGTGGACTGCACGTCGCTCATCTGTTCCATCACCAGATCGATGCCGACCTGACGGGTCGTCGCCTGGACCTGCTCCCACAAGGTCACCTCCGACGGTGGCGTACGTGAGCCGATCAGCACGACAGCCCGCAGACGCTTGCCGTCTTTGGTGCGATAACCCTCGGCGTCACGACCGGTCCAGCCTGCCTCGTCGAGTAATCGGTCGGCGCGGGCCGGGTCGTAGTCCTGAACACGCTCGAAGTCGGGGCTGTAGAACGGCGTCGCCACACTCAGCGGACCGCCCGCCCTTTGAAACTCGCCGAAATAGACACTCTTGAGCGCGCCCTCGACATCGGCGCTACGCACAAATGCCTCGCGCACCCGCAAATCGTCGAAGGGCGCGCGACGAATGTTGAAGGTGCCATTGGTAGGGTTGCCCGGACGCTGGGAGATGATCAGTTTCAAGTCAGGATTGCGCCGCGCCGCTTCATGGGACTCCGGTGGCAAAGCCTCGATCACGTCCACTTCACCGGCCTGCAGCGAGGCAAAGCGTACCGAAGGCTCCTGGATGAATTTCCAGACAATACCTTCCAGATAAGCCGGCCCCTGATGGCGAGCCGTGGGCGGTGCCCAGTTGTAGTCGGGATTACGGGCCAGCTGGACGTGGCTCTGCCGCTCCCACTTGACCACCTTGAACGGCCCGCTGCCCACCGGGCTTTCGCAGTTGGCATCGCGGCTGCGGGCCAGCGCCGTGGGCGACTGAATGCCCAGGAAACCCTGGGCCAGTACTTCCAGAAACGCGGCATAAGGCGTAGCCAGATGCACGATGGCGGTGTAGTCATCCACGACCTCGGTGCTGCGGTACTGGCGAATGTAGCCACCGGCGGTGCTGGACTGGGTCTTGGGGTTGGTAATGTGTTCGAGGTTGGCCTTCAGGGCTGCCGCGTTGAATGGCGTGCCGTCAGTGAAATGCACGTCATTGCGCAAATGGAAGGTGTAGCGCAGGCCATCGGCCGAGACTTCCCAGCTCTTTGCCAGCCAGGGACCGATCCGGCCTTCGCTGTCCATGGACACCAGCGAGTCCAGATACTGCTGGGCGACGAACACCTGGGGCATGTCGCCCGCCACATGAGGGTCGAGACAGGTGGGCTCGCGGTCAGTGGCGTATACCAGCGTACCGCCATGCACCGGCTGATCGCTCTGGGTCGCGACGTTCTCGGCACGCTCACAGCCAGTCAACGCCAGGGCCAATGTCGAGGCGGCAAATAAAGGGATAAAAGGACGGATATCGAATTTCAAGATCGCTCCCGGGGATGACAGGTCCGATGGCTTTGCATAGGCGGTTACCGGGGTATTGCAGGTCCCGTGCCGACTCTCAAACCATTGAATTAATTGACTTAAAAACAAAGTCCAGTGGTGAATGACCAACAAAATGTCCATGGGCTGTTGCTGTTGCAACAGCCGCGGACTGTGGGTTCATGACGGTTCTGCCGCCGCAAAGCGCAGCGGCTGCAAGGGCTGACTCAATGCTGCCGGGTCGCGGTAGCGCGCTGCCGGATGGTTGTTTGGCAAGCGCGCCTGCCCTGCTCCGAACAGCCGCTCGCGCAAGGTTTCGCCGGGGGTGTAGCGCTCACGAAAACGACCGCGCCGCCGCAGTTCAGGCACCACCAGGTCGATGAAATCCCGGGCAGTCTCGAACGACAGGTACTGGCGCAGGTTGATGCCGTCGATACCATCCACATCCAGCCAGCGCTCGATCTCGTCGGCGACGACTTGCGGAGTTCCAGCGACAAAGTAGCGATCCTCTTGCAGCCCGGAAAAACTGCCAAGCATTTCACCCACCGTGGTATCCGGGTCAAAACGGTTGAGCGAGCCCCAGCCGATATCGCCGCGCTTGATGATGCTGGACAGTCGCTCATGGGGTGGATACGCCTTCAGGTCTATGCCCATCTGGGCGTGGGCCATACCGCCGTCGGCGCTGATCAGGCGTCGATAGCTGTCGAGCTTGGCCGACACTTCTGCATCGGTGCGCCCGACGATCACCCCCGCCTGAACAATGAACTTGATGCCCGCCGGATCACGGCCCTGCTCCTCGGTGTTGCGGCGCATGGTGGTGATATTGCGCCGCACGTCTTCGTGGGTGATGCCGCCGGTAAACACCACTTCGGCATGTCGCCCCGCGAAAGCCGAACCTGCCGCAGAACCCGTGGCCTGGAACAGCACCGGCGTGCGCTGGCGCGACGGCTGGCACAGGTGCGGGCCGGCGACCTTGAAGTGTTCACCGACATGGTTGATATAACGCACCTTGGCCGGATCGGTGTAGATGCGCTGCTCACGGTCCTGAATCACCGCATCGTCGTCCCAAGAGCCTTCCCACAGCTTGTAGAGCACGTCGAGGTATTCGTCGGCGATCTCGTAGCGATGGTCGTGGGGCACTTCCTGATCCAGCCCGAAGTTACGGGCAGCGTTGGGCAGGTAGGACGTGACGATATTCCAGCCAACCCGGCCCTTAGTCAGGTGATCCAGGGTGCTCATGCGACGGGCAAAACTGAACGGCGGCTCGTAGGTGGTGGAAAAGGTCACGCCGAAACCCAGCTCACGGGTTACCGCTGCCATGGCCGGGACCAGCAGCATCGGATCGTTGCTGGGCACCTGCAAACCTTCGCGAAGGGCAGTTTCCGGGCCATTGCGAAAGCGATCGTAAACCCCCACCACGTCGGCCAGAAACACCCCGTCGAAAGTGCCGTATTCCAAGAGTTGAGCCAGTTCGGTCCAGTAGTCCAGATCGTTGAAGCGATGGCGGTTATTGTCCGGGTGAACCCACATGCCATGAGTGATATGGCTGACGCAGTTCATCTCGAACAGGTTGACGTGCAATTGTTTGGGCATAGCGCTCTCCTTGAATGGCGTTCAGACCGCGCTGGCTTCGTCGACAGCGCCCTGCCCATCAGCCTTGGCATGCAATGCTCGCCAGGCCGCTGTCGGGCTGACACCGTTGAGGTAGTAATTGCCCAGCGCCTGCTCGCGGTAGATCGCCGGGTTGTGGGAAGCCAGGGTGCGTGTGTTACGCCAGTGCCGGTCGAAATTGCGCCGGGTGCTGGTGGCCGAGGCCCCTCCGACTTCAAACAGCAACGTGCTGGCTTCCAGCACCTGGGCCAGAACAATCTGCTGGGCCTGATAGGTCTGTACTTCCGCTTCGGTATAAAGCTGCTCGACAACCACACCTGCCTGTTCGGCCTCGTACACGGCTTGCAGGCTGTGGCCGATGGCGGTGACCTGTGCCTGAGCTGCAAAGGCCAGGCTCGACAGGCGACCGATGACCCGCTGCACCAGCGGATCGTCGACCGGTCGGGACTGACCAGGAATGCCGAAGGCTCGTGTGCGGCCCTGCACGAAATCCACGGCATCGGCCAGCACGCCACGTGCGATACCGGCCAGGGTTGCCAAGTGCACGGTCTGATAAAAAGCCGTCAGGTAGGACTCGGCGCGCAGTTCGCCTTTCTTGAAGCGGCGCAGAATGTGCTCTGCTGGCACCTCAACGGCATTAAAGCGTGTGGTGCCGCTGCCGGTCAGGCGCTGGCCAAAACCGTCCCAGTCATCCAGCACCTCGACGCCCTGCGCCCTGGTCGGCACAGACAGGCTGACAACGTCATCACCCTCATTGGCGATGGCTGCCACCCAGTCGGCATAGAGCGTGCCGGTGCAGTAGTACTTTTGCCCGTCCAGGTGATAACCCGCGCTGGCATCTCCAGGCACTCGCGCTTGCAAGGCTACGGTGTTGCTGGAGCTGTCGTTGCGTTCAGCCATCGCAGCGCCCCACAACTCGCCTGCGGCCACCTTGGCGAACCAGTAGGCCTGGGAGCTGGTTTCACGGGATGACAGCCGTCCTTCGACAAAACCCAGGTGCGCCCGCAGGATTTGCGGCAGGTTGGAGTCGGCTTCCCCCAGACGCACCAGCCAGTGCAACAGTTGTGGCAGGCTTGCGCCCCACCCGCCATATCGGCGCGGAACCCGCAACGCGCCGAACCCGGCCTCACGTAGCCAGCCAACCGGCTCATGGGCCAGCTGGCGTTGCTGCTCGCGCTCTACGGCGCCCGCGGCAATCCGCGCAATGATCGGCGCGAAGCGCGCTTCCAGTTCAGCATCGGTAATAGGCAGTTCAGACTCATGACTCATGGCAGTTCCTTGCATTCATGGATAACGGCGTTCAGAACCGGAACGCCACCCCGGTCGTCACCGAGAAAGCGTCACCCGGATAGAAATTCGCCGAGTCCTGGCCATTGGCGTTGTAGGCCGTATTGGCGGCAGTGGCGTAACGCTCGTCAGTGAGGTTGCGCAGGTCGGCGAAGACCTCCCACTTCTTGCTCGGTGCCTGATAGCCGACCTTGGCTCCCCAGAGCACGTAGGACGGTGCCTGCCAGCTATTGGCGTAGTCGACGTAGTAACTCGACGCGGCACGCAGGTTGAGCGAGGCGTAAAAGCCGCTTTGCTGGCGATAGGCAAGTTCGGCCTGATAGACATGACGTGGCAGGCTGGGCAGCTCGTTGTCGCCAAAGGTGTCGTCGTGGCGGTAGTGGAAATCGTTGAGGGTGTAGGCCTGACGCAGGTCAAGGGTGTCGCCGTTGGCACCCGACCAGAGCAGCGCGCTCAAGCCGGCCTCAATGCCCTGGTGAATGGTCGGGCTGGCATTAGACGTGGCGGTGAGCTGATCCTGAGTCGCAGTGGCTTGCTGCACCACGACGGTCAACAGCTCTTTCTGAACCCAGGAACGGTAAAGAGTCAGGCTGCCATCGAAAATACCCTTGCTGCCGCGAATGCCCACCTCGAAAGTGGTCGCCTTCTGCGGCCTGGCATCGAACAGATAAGGGTTGCCGGTGCTGCCCAGTTGCCAGGTCACCGGCGGATCGATGCTGCGGCTGACATTGCCGAACACCTGGAAATCCGGCGTCAGTTGATAGCGCAGGCCGATACGTGGCGCGATGTCGTTCTCGGTGTATTCGACACTGTCGGGAAATTCACTGGTGTTGATGCGGGTGCTGTACTCGATCTCGGCCTTGCGTTTGATCGTGATGAACGACACCCCCGAAGACAGCCATAGCCGGTCAGTCAGTTGCAACTCATTGCCAAAACTCAGCACCGTGTCCCGGGAGCCGGTGTAGTTGGTTTCCTGCAATTGGGTGCCGGTGCTGGCGCTGTGGGATTTGACGTCGGCCAGATAGGCCCGCGTGTTACTGAAGATGATGCTGCTGTCGCTGGGTAAGCCGAAAAAGCTGTCGCCGGTACGGAAATAGCGCAGGGTCAGGTTTATATCCTTGGAACGCCAGTCCTGTGGCTCAACGGCGTAGCGCCAGCCGTTGAGCAATGGGTAATTGTTGTAGGCCGCCCCCACTTCAAGCTTGCCACCATCGTCGAAAGTGTAAGTGGTCTTGTTGGCCAGAAACGTGGTGCCGTCCTTGCGGCGTCCGGTGGGTACAAGGTTGCTGCGCGGGTCGTGTTTGAGCTGCTGGCGAGTCAGGGTATTGCCGTTGATGAGGTCCTCTTCCCGGTACTTGAGGAAAAAGCGCGTCTCCAGTTTCGGGCTGAACACATGCCCGAAGTTGGCCGCCAGACCACGGGCCTCGTTGGAGGCATGGTCCTGATAACCGTCACGCTCGTTGTGCTGGATATTGATGTAGTAATCGCTGTCACCGACCACGCCGCCAGTGCTCAACTGCTGCTTGCGATAACCGTAGCTGCCGACCTCGAAACGGGCGTAATTACCCGGATCGGTACGCCCGGTCTTGCTGACGAAATTGATCGCACCGCCCAGCGACAGGGCTGCATATTCCGAAGCATTGGCGCCATACAGCACTTCAGTGTGATCCACGGCCTGCATGTCCAGGAAGTCTTCCTGGGTTCCACCGGGGCCAGTGATCGGCAGACCGTCGAAGAGGAACTTGGTCCCCAGCACATAACCTTGATAGAAGGTATTCAGGCCGGAGCCACGGATGGAAATCTTGTTGGCACCGCTGCCACTGGTGGCCTGGGCGAACACTCCCGGTTGCAGGGCAAGCACATCCTCGGCACTGCCTGCCTTGCCCTGCTCGACCTGACGGTTATCGACCACTGCGGTATTGCCGGCCACCTTCTGCAAGCGCTTGCGGTCCTTCTGCGCCTCGCTTGCGGCAGTGCCGGTAACCGTCACTTTGCCCAGCGTCGTACTACCCGATTCATCGGCCGCCTGGGCAAACGGGCCGAGCAAGGCCAGCAGAATCGGCACGCTGGCGGCGCTGCTCAGATGGGGTAAATAACGTCCGCTTTTTCGTTTTATCGCCTGCACGGCAAGTACTCCTTAATTGACAGGCCGATATTCAAATGGCCACTACTTGACCGACTTTGAACAGCGCCAACCGTTATGAAAGTTCACAGTGCAGATGTCGTGCCAGCAATTTAATAGTGGTTTTTCTCTATACAGACACCTTTTAACAAGTTGAACAACCGTACAAACTGACTGATTGATGTTGCGCTGCAAACAGTTGATCGGCTCTGAAGCATGAAAAACCTGCGAAGGCTCTGAATCAAAAGGCGTAGCGGGGTTTTCGCTGTAAACAGATGCAATTCATACACGCTAACAATCCGTAATATGCATATAACCACTACTGTTTACCCTGCAACAGCCCACCGACAAACTTTACGATTTTTAATCACTTCTTTATCAACACCTACGTCCAAACACCAACTTTACGGGCATCTAACATCTGGCACAGAACCTGCTCAAGGCCCAAGACTGGCCTGACTATGCCCATAGAACGCCGATACCTTTTAACGACGAACTTGGGAGACATAAATTGCACGCTATACAACAGGACCGATTGCGTCTGGCCATCCGCCACGCCTCTTTCACAATGGGGCTGGGATGCGCCTTGATGATTCCAACCATGACTTGTGCCGCAGACTCAACGCTGAGCACCGTCACCGTCCAGGGAAGCCGCCAGTCTGAAGCCGAAAACGCCAGGAGCCAGCTAGCCGAAGTACCCGGCGGCACCAGCGTGGTCGACAGCGAAGAAGTAGCAAGAGGCCGCACCGCCAACCTGCAGGACACCCTTGGCTATCAGCCCGGCGTGTTTGTGCAATCCACTGGCGGTAACGACGCGGCGAAAATCTCCATCCGGGGCTCCGGTGCCAACACCTCGCCCGGTTACTTTCGTGAAGGCATCAAGTTCTTGTTCGACGGCCTGCCGATCACAGGGCCAGGAGGCACACCCTATGAATTCCTCAATGCCTCGGGCGTGAATTACACCGAGATATTGCGCGGTGCCAACGCCTTTCAGTACGGCGCATTGACCCTGGGTGGCGCGGTGAACTTCGTCAACCACAGCGGCTATACCGCACCGGGCCTGCGCTTGCGCGCAGAGGTCGGCAGCTACGGTTACCAGAAGCAGACGCTAAGTGTCGGCGGTGTGGAAGGCCCGCTGGACTACTACCTGAACGTCGACAATTACCGCAATGAAGGCTATCGCGACTACAGCCTGTCCAAGAGCTCCGGCGTGGTTGCCAACCTGGGTTATCGTTTCAGCCCGAAACTGGAAACCCGCCTGATGCTGCGCTACCGCGACGAGTTCCACGACGACCCCAGCGCCACCACCCTGGATGCAATCAAGCACAACCCCAGACACGCCAGTGCCACGGCCGAATCCAGTGGCGCTGGCAGCCGCAGGCCCGGCAGCCTGTGGCTGGGCAGCAAAACCCTCTACACCTTCGACGACGATGCACGCCTGACCCTGGGCTTCGCCTATCACGACTATGCCCACAACAATAATCCGAACAGCCCGAGCAACCCCAGTTACTGGGACTGGCATGACCTGAACCTGCTTGCAAGCTACGAGCGCATCGATAGCTGGTTTGGCCATGAAAGCCGCAGCTCCATTGCCTTTACCTCCACCCAACATCTGCGTGGAGAGGTCAATTCGACGACGGCATCGAAGGTTCCGCTCAAGCAGGTCAACTACAAGGACTCCTCCGACCGGGTCATCTCCCTGGGCAATGACCTCAACCTGATCGATCGCCTGTGGCTCACCAGCGGCGTGTCATTCATCAATGTGCGGCGCAAGGTCAATATCGATCAGGCGGTCAATCCCAACACCACGACTTTCGCCACTCACGAGGACTACGACAACTGGAGCATCGCCCCGCGCATCGGCCTGCGTTATGAACTCAACCCGCAACTGCAGGTATTCGCCAACTTCAGCCGCTCCATCGATCCACCGGCTTCGTGGGAGTACTCAGGCTCCGGCCCGACCACGCCTTATATCCGCACGTTGGTAGAACAGAAAGCCAATACCTTCGAGGTGGGCATCAAGGGCTCGTCCGGGATCTTCGACGGCAGCCTGGCGCTGTATCGCTCATGGATTCATGATGAGCTGCTGAACGTCCAGTTCATCGCCGCAACCTCGACCTCCGCAGCAGTGACCGGGGCCTTCAATGCCTCACCGACCATTCACCAGGGCGTGGAAGCGGGCCTCAATACCCGGCTCTGGGAAAACCCTCAGGGTGACCAGTTACGCTGGCGTCAGGTGTACACCTGGAACGACTTCCACTACCGCAACGACGAAGCGTTCGGCGACAACTCGTTGCCCGGCATCCCGAGCCATGTTTACCAGGGCGAGTTGCAGTACCGGCATCACGGCGGCGTTTACACCGGTGTGAACGTACAATCAGCCTCGCGCACCGCAGTGGATTACGCCAATACCTTCTATGCGCCCTCATACACCATTTGGGGAGCAAACATCGGCTACGAAGCACCCAAGGGCGACTGGAAAGTTTCACTGGATCTCAAGAATCTGGCGAACAAGGCCTATGTCTCGGCAGTGACGCCGCAGTACAACGTGGCCGGGGCCGATACGGCGTCGCTGTATCCGGGGGATGGAATCGGGGCTTATGTGGGGTTTGAAGTGAGGTATTAAGACTGATGCCACCTGTAGGACCGGATTTATCCGGGAAGCGGCCTGTAAATCCACTGCATCTCCTGGATCAGGAAGAATGTCTTCCCGGATGAATCCGGTCCTACACCGGCTGCGTGAAGACGCAGCCCGTACAACCCGCCCGGTTCTATCCTTAGCGCCACAAAGTCTAATTTTCCAGACCGATCTGCCATTACAGTCGATACCGGTCATAGACGCATTTTAAGGACGATCATGAACGCCAGGATTTTTGCTTTAGGCTTTTCCACCCTTCTCGCTTCATCCTTCAGCCAGGCGGCTGCACCCGATACCTCGATCAGCGATACGCAGTACAAGAGCGTGCTGGAAGGTTCATGGCGAGCCAAACAGAACAGTGTGCGCGACAGCCATCGTCACCCGCAGGAAACCTTGAAGTTCTTCGGTTTGCAGAGCAACCAGATCGTGATCGAAATCACGCCCGGTGGCGGTTGGTACAGCGAGATTCTTGCGCCCTTGCTCAAGGAACACGGGCATTACATTGCAGCCCTGCAAGCGCCCTCCTCGGGTGACTATTACAAGAAAGCTGCCGACAGTCTGAAGCAGAAATTCAAGGCCGATCCAGAGCGCTACGGCAAAGCGGAATTCATCGAGTTCGATCCAAAGACACCCGTCTTCGGCAAACCCGCCTCGGCCGACCGGGTCCTGACGTTCCGCAACGTGCATAACTGGGTACTTGCCGATGATGCACCGCAAACATTCGCGGCCTTCTTCAAGGTCCTGAAACCGGGCGGAGTGCTGGGTGTGGTCGACCACCGCGCCAAAGACGGCACCGACCTGGAAAGCATCAAGAAAAGCGGCTACCTGCCCACCGATTACGTCGTAAAACTCGCTACCGATGCGGGTTTCACGCTGGAAGCGCAAAGCGAGGTCAACGCCAACCCGAAAGACACCAAGGATTACCCTGCGGGCGTCTGGACACTGCCGCCAGCGCTGAAACTGGGTGAGCAGGACAAGGCCAGGTATGTGGCGATTGGCGAGTCGGACAGGTTTACGTTGAGGTTTGTGAAGCCGGAAAAATAGCGTCGCAGGCAAGCCCCCTCACACAAGGTGGGCTGCCCCCTCAATGCGCCCACCGTCGATGCAGCCCCCGCGCCGCCGCATCCAGCATGAACCCCAGCACGCCAATAATCAGCACCATGGCCATCAGCTCCGAATACGCCAGTCGATCACGGGTATCGAGGATGAAGTAGCCCAACCCGGCGCTGACACCGAGCATTTCACAAGGCACCAGCACGACCCACAGGATGCCGATGGACAATCGGGTGCCGGTCAGTACGTGCCCCAGAATGCCTGGAATGATGATCCTGCGCAGGGTTTCCCATCGCGTGGCGCTGAGGCTTCGGCTCAGTTGCAGCCAGCGTGGATCAAGCTGGCGTACACCTGCCACGGTATTGAGCAGGATCGGCCAGACGGCGGCAAAGGTCAGCAGGAAGTAGATCGGCTGGTCGCCAACGCCCATCAGCATCACCACCACCGGCATCCACGACAGCGGCGAAATCATGCGCAGCAGTTGAAAGGCCGGATTGGTTGCCGCTTCCAGCGTCCGGGAGCCGCCAATCAGCAAGCCCAGCGGGACACCGATCAGCAGCGCCAGCAGCAGCCCGACGAAAATACGCTTGAGGCTCACCCCTATGTGTTCGTACAGCTCAGCCCGCCCGAGCAATTCCCACAGGCTGGCAAAGGTCGACTCCGGCGAAAATCGCTCTGACAGACCACCCGTTTCACCAAAGACGCTGACGCCCAGCCACCAGAGTGCAAGCAGGCATAACAGACCGGACAGGCCTAAAAGCGCATGCCCGGTGGTTGAACGTTTCACCTCGCTCAAAAGCCGAACTCCTCGGTACGCTCGAAGTTATTCGCCAGCCCGAAGGTTTTCAGGCCGCCACTGGCCTCGATGCTGTTGCGCACAAAGCGGTCGTCCACCAGGTCCCGTGCTGCAAACTTTGGATCGAGATTAGCGAGAAAACCCTTGTCGCCTTCGATCAGGGTGTCCTTGAGGCGACGCACCAGTTCTTCCGTATAGCTAGGGAACGGATAAGGCTGGAAGTCGATGCGATGTTCGTCCCACTGCGTATGCTGGATGGCACCGCTGGCCAGATAACCCTGTCGCTCGCTGGCCTGTGGCGCAAGCACCCGGTCCAGCACCGATTGCGCATGCGGCGTGTAGCGGTTGGCGCCGTCCTTGGAGAGCAGCTTCGCCGCTTCGGCTCGGTTATCCCGGGTCCAGGCCTGAGCCTGAACGATGGCGTTGACCACTTTTTGCGACCACTCCGGGCGGTTGTTCAAATCATGCTCGTGCATGAACACCACGCAGCAGGCGTGATTGCGCCAAAGGTCGCCGGTAAAGCGCTGGATGCGCCCGACCTTGAGGTCTTCGGCCAGGGCATTGAACGGTTCGGCGACGATGTAACCGGCAATCCGCTTGCTCGCCAGGGCTGGCGGCATATCGGAAGGCGGTAGCACGATCAGGTTCACTTCGTTGGCGGCCAGTGTGGCAGTGGCCGCCTTGCTCACCGGCACCAGGCCGTTGTCGCGCAGCAGGTTCTGCAACACCACGTTATGCACCGAGTACCAGAACGGAATGGCCACCGTCTGCCCGCCCAGTTGTCGAACCTCGTTGATCTGCGGCGCAACGGTCAGGCCCGAACCACCCACATGGTTCCAGGCAACCACCTTGGCCGGGACTTTGCTGCCATAACGTGCCCAGACGGTCATTGGCGATAACAGGTGAATGACGTTGACCTGACCGGAAATGAAGGCCTCGATCACCTGCGCCCAACTGCGCAGCAGCACGGGACGTTCGGCCTTGACGCCTTGGGCCTCGAACAGGCCATTGTTGTGAGCCACCAGCAACGGCGTGGCGTCGGTAATAGGCAAGTAACCAATGCGAACGGGGGCATCCGGCTCAGCAGCCGCCCTCGCTTCCAGGCTGTTGAGCAACGGCAAGGCACCGGCTGCGGTCAGCATGGCGCTGAGTTTCAGAAAGTCACGACGTGTGTGAGTGAAATCGTCCAGGCACATGGCCATTCTCCGGCAAATCCAGCGATTGAGGGTGACGTTGCGGATTGCGGCTCGCCCGCCGAAGGGTTTTGAGAATATCGATACGCAGAGCGCCCAGTTCATCTACCAGTTCGGCACGAGGCTGAGGCAACTGGATACGCCACTCGCCGAGAACCCGCGCCGGGGTGTTGCCCAGTAGCAGGATGCGGTCGGAAAGCAGCAGCGCTTCATCTATGTCATGGGTAATCAGCAACGCTGCGGTGCCATGCCGGGCGATCACCCTGAGCAACAGTTGTTGCATGTCGGTACGGGTGACTTCATCCAGCGCACCGAAGGGCTCATCCAGCAGTAAAACTTGTGGCTGGCGTGCCAGGCAGCGTGCCAATGCTGTACGTTGCGCCATGCCACCGGAAAGCTGCGCCGGGTAATAGCTGCGAGCGTGCTCCAGGCCGACTTCGCCAATGGCCTGATCGATACGCCCCTGACGCTCGCTGTCTGTCAGTTGCGGCTGA
Organism: Pseudomonas sp. Irchel 3A18; assembly: GCF_900187465.1. Lineage (NCBI taxonomy): Bacteria > Pseudomonadati > Pseudomonadota > Gammaproteobacteria > Pseudomonadales > Pseudomonadaceae > Pseudomonas > Pseudomonas sp. Irchel 3A18. The sequence continues at coordinate 199,984 of NZ_FYDI01000007.1, read as the reverse complement.
CGGGCAAAGTCCAGACCGAAGGCGACGTTCTTTTCAAGGTTCAGCCACGGCAACAGGCTGGGGTCCTGAAAAGCCACCGCCACTCGTGGATGAGGACCTTGCAGCGGTTCGCCAAGCAGGCTCACCGTGCCTTCGCGAGGGACCTGCAAACCGGCCAGTACGCGCAACAGGCTCGACTTGCCGACCCCGCTCGGCCCAAGAATGGACACGATCTCGCCCTTGGCCAGTTGCAGGTCAAAGTTCTCCAGCACGTTTTGCCAGCCATTGTCCCGTTCGTACCCCAGGACGATGGCTGAAGCCTGCAACAGGAGTCGGCTCATGCGGCGTTTTCCCCGGCGTGTCGGCGCAGCTCGGCACGTAGCTGTACCAGGCTTGGCGTGACAATCGGCAAAAAGGCCGACTCGCGCCAGCGCCGTGCAAAAGCGCTGCCGTATTCACACAGGAAAGCCTTGCCGCCGCTGGCCTGAAGCTCCAGTTGCACGGCATTGGCGGCAGACTCGGCCAAGGCAATGCGCAAGCGAAACAAGGCAGCGGGCTGGGTCAGGAAACGGCCGTCGAGCAAGCCGCGCTTGAGATCACTCACCGCGCTCTCCAAATGGAGCCGGTATTCGTCCAGCTCGCCACGCAATACCGAACGTGAACCCTGCAAATGACTGTCGACTTCCTTGAGGGCACGTCGTGCCAGACCAATCGACATCCCGCATTGCAACCCCAGAAACGCCGGCCGCACTGCTGGCAGAAACTGCCTGGCATCGCCATGCAGCAGCCAGTCGTTGCTCAACTGGACATCCTTGAAATCCAGGGCCGCCGTGTTGGTCGACTGTAACCCCATCAATTGCAGATCGTCCGTGCGTTGCAAACCGCTGACCGATTGCGGAATCGCCAGGATAAACGGCTTGCCGCCCTGTTCATGCTCAATGGCAGCAGCCACCACAAACCCGCTTTTGCGCAGGTTGGTGACCCAATGCAGGCGGCCGTTCAATTGCCAGTTGCCAGCCTGTTCACGGGCACTGACCTGCAACGTCTCGATGCCCGACAGAAACTTCATGGCATTGGAAAGGCCGGTGGCTCCCGCCAGACCACCACTGAGCAAATCCGGCAACAGACGCTGACGCAATGCCGCATTGGGGCTGTGCAGCAAATACTCGATAAAAGCCCGCTGGCCCCACAACACGAAAGCCGCGGCCAAGGAATGACCGGCGACTTCTGCAACCGCTTCCACCGCATCGCTCAGGTCACCGCCTCTGCCCCCTTGAGCCGCATCAATCCCCACACCCAGCACATCTCCGGCCACCAGTTGCGCCAGCACCTGTTCCGGGTCCAGGCTGCCAAGGTCAAGCGCAGTGGCATGTGTGTCCAGCCATCGGCCTGATTCGGAGTCGAGCATGATGTTTCTCCCGTGCCGCGTATTAATGTTCAGGACCTTGCCACTGGTACTGGGCCAGTTCAGGGTTGAGCGGTGTTCTGGCAAAGACATTGGCAAAATTGCACAAGGTCGCCAGGCTGACACCCAGAATCACTTCCAGCGCATGACCCTGGCTATAACCGGCGGCCAGGAACGCTTCATAAGTGCTGTCGCTGACATTGCCGCGAGTCGCAATGACGGCGCGGGTAAAGTCAGCCAGTGTTTCGAGCTTTTCCTCAGGCAACTCGCCACGTTCACGCAGGGCATCGACGACTTCCCTTGGCAGCTTCGCCTTGTTGAGCGCCACTGCGGTATGGCCTGCCACACAAAAACTGCATTCATGTGTCGTGGCAGCAATCAGTTGTACGACTTCCCTTTCGGCCAGACTTAGCTCAGCCTTGGCGTTGAGCCCCGAAACGGTGAGGTAGGTTTCCAGCGCCGCAGGTGCATTGGCCAGCACGCCAAGCAGGTTAGGAATGAATCCGGAAGTCGCCTGGGCCTTTTCCAGAAAGGGCCTGGCCGCTTCGGGAGCGCTTTGCACGGAGTGAACAGTGACACGAGACATGGAGTGGACTCCTTGATACAAGATGGGTCCCAGTCTGTTGGTTATAAGAATTTCAATCCATATTCTAAAGTCGCAATTACTTGCTCCTGAGTGTTTCCCTTAGATGATTTCATCAAGTCCTGTTATCGATTGGTTATTAGAAAGCCTTGAGCTGGATGCCAACCTCTTCCACGTGGGTCGCTACTGCGGCGGCTGGCATGCCAGTACCCATGGCATGGCGCGGGCCAGTTTCCATCTAGTGGTTCAGGGCAATTGCTGGCTGCATATCGAAGGGCATGAACAGCCAAAACGGCTCGACACAGGCGATGCGGTGTTTCTGCTGCGCGACCTGGACTATCGGCTGTCGAACGAGGCACAACCCGAAGACGCCCGCCGCCAGCCGCGTATAGAGATGCAGGCCCTCAACAGCAGTGCAGCCGATGGCGTCGGGCTGGTCTGCGGTTTTTTCCATTTCCAGTCAGGCCTGTCGTCACTGCTGATCGAAGCCCTGCCCGACTGGCTGATACTGCGCGCTGACGAACCGTCCTCCGATGCCGCTCGCAGCCTGTTCCAGCTGATCCTGCAGGAATGCCAGCGGCTACCGGCACCCTCCTCGTCAATCCTCGAACGCCTCAGCCACCTGCTGTTTCTGTATGTGCTCCGTCAGCACGTTGCCGACAACCCGGCACTGGGCGGCATGGTTGCACTGGCCAGAAACCCGGCGTTTGCAGGCCTGCTGGCAAAAATGATCGAACACCCGGAGCAATCCTGGGGCCTGGAAAGCATGGCCGCCTGCACCGGCCTTTCACGCTCGGCCTTTTTCAAACGCTTCAACGAACTGGCCGGCCAGTCACCGGGCCAGGTCCTGCTCGCCCTGCGCATGCGCCACGCTTGTCAGCTCCTCAAGGCGAACAAGACGGTTGAGCAAGTGGCGACTGCCGTGGGGTATCAATCGACTGCGGCGTTTACCCGGGCATTCAATAAAGCGATCGGGGTACAGCCGGGGGCTTATCGCAGGCAGCATGAGGGGGGTTGAGGGGGATGTCGTGTAATGCCGATCAGTTAAGCTCATAAATCACTTTGTGAGAGGCCGCTTGCTGGCGACTTCAGTGTACAGGCGCAGAATATCTGCCGGTTTCACAGGCCTTTTTCGCCAGCAAGCTGCCTTCCAAACGTTTTGCTTGTACCTTAACTGATCGGCATTACGCCTATAACGCCTGCTTACCCCCGTATATCTTTTGACGAATAAAACACCACACTCCCGTAAAGACTCCGTATAGATAATTGCTATCCCCCGTCCTTGCATTACCCTCCAGGCTTCACATTCTGCGGGGAGATCAATAATGGAAAACTCGGACCTGGGCTTCATGATCATCATAATGATCGGGCTCTTTGGATTTGCTTCGTTCCTTTTTGAATTTCTTGGCGCACGTTACTCCAAAAAGAACAAACCACGCTAAATCAAAAGCGAAACGTCCTGATACGTGACAGGCGCACCGTTGATAAGGATGCGCCTGTGTCCATTTCTATATCGCCAGACATTCAAAACAGCACTAATGCGGCCCTGACTTTATCTTTGCCAAATACGCTCATCCGCTCGAACTCCTGATGCGTCAAGGGAACGTGTTGGCAGTCCAGGCGCTGACGGTATCGACCATGGTCCAGATCGGGATCATGCAGGTACACGAAGTCTTCATCACAGCCCGTTATGACCACCCAATGCGGGGCCTTGGAGCGTGTCAGCCGGTAGCTGCTGATCAGGACGATGGGGACGCCGCCCTCGGTGAAAATCCGTGGCAGGTCCAGGCGGCCAGACCGGGATTGTTGTACCCCGCTGGCTTGCAGCTCCCGGCAAAATGCGTCATGCACCAGGCGCATGACCGACTTCTTGTCCTCGCGACGTACGCCATCCAGAAACAGCGGCCCTGTGCGACTCACTTGCAGCCGTACATCGAACCCGCGTCGCCAGGCAGCCAGTGCGAGGCCATGGGGGCTGCAACCGCCGTGACCGGAGGTCATGAAAATAGTCGTGGCTTCGCGCCACAGTTGAATTTCCTCGTCCCGGGAAAAGGTTCGATCCGGATTGAGGGCCTTCATGGCCATGAGCAATGACGCCGCGCCACAGGTAAATTCGGTTGTCTGGGAGTAATACGGAACCGCCATGACGCTGCCTGCAACCGGCAAAACGATACGCTTCTCATAACGTAGCGCACGGGCATGGTCCTGATAATAATCGTCCACTTCGGCAAAGAGCCGGTAACCCGCACGCTCGTAGAGACGGATAGCTGCCGGGTTGTCGGGGCGGACCTCAAGACGCAGGTGCGCGCACTCGTGCTCAATGGCCAGTTGCTCTGACTGCTGAAGCAGTGCCAGTCCAAGACCCGCTCCCCTGGCCCGGCTGTCAATCGCCAGTGAATACAGCCTTGCCAACGAGGTGCCGCGATGAAAGAGCACCAGTGCATACCCCATCAGGCCCTGATCGTCTTCGGCGACCAATAACCGGGCGTGGGCACGCTGAATCATCCACAGAAAGTTGCGTCGGGACAGTCGATCCTGCTCGAAACATTGATTCTCCAGAAGTTCAAGAGCCGGAATATCTTCGGCGACAGCAAAGCGGTAGTTAACATTCATGGTTTTACCGTAAATAAAGCGTAACGACAAAGGACAGACCTGCTCAAAACATGTTTTATAGAAAACACTTACACGGCAAAGGCCCCCTTTATCATGGTTTCGGTGTATTCAAACGTAATGGAAATATTACCAAAGGTCGAGTTCAATCTACCTTCAACGAAAGAAACCCCGACCGCACTGTTTGCCCCTAGCAAGTTACTGGTTATTGTCGAGCGCCGTGACGACTGGCTCGATTATTTACCCAGCGAAAGTATAGTAACCGCCCAGGAATACCTTGAAGACAAACGCTATAAAAACCCCGGCGGGCAAGTTCAAGTCATCAACCTGTGCCGCAACTATAAATACCTTGGGCACGGTTACTACTGCTCGTTATTGGCAGAAGCACGGGGCCATAAAGTCATCCCCTCGGTCAAGACCATCAGCGAACTGACAAAGCGCTCGCTCTACGGCCTGGCACTTGAAGACCTGGACCGCGTACTGGATAACGCCATCGCCGATCACCCCTATGGCGAAACCGAAGGGTTTACGCTGAGTTTTCATTTCGGCAAAACCGACCTGATAGCGTTGCAAGGTCTGGCACAACAGCTGTTCGACACCTTTCCCGCACCCATCCTGCAAGTGGAGTTCATCAAGAACCAGCGTTGGCATATCGCCGGAATCAAGGTAGGAGCCCTGCACAAGCTGCGGGAGGAACAGCAACACGATTTTGCCCATGCGCTGGACACCTTCAATCGGCGCATCTGGCGTCAGCCTGTTTCACAACGCCAATCCCGTTATGACCTGGCCATTCTCCATGACCCGGCAGAGGCCCTGGCACCTTCCAATCCTCTGGCCCTTCAGCGTTTCGTCGATGCAGGTCAGCGCCTTGGCATTGATGTGGAGCTGATCGAAAAGAAAGACTATGCGCGGCTGGCCGAATACGACGCACTGTTCATCCGTGAAACCACCAGCGTGGCCAACCACACGTATCGTTTCGCCAAGAAAGCCGAGAGCGAAGGCCTGGTGGTCATGGACGACTCGGCTTCGATCCTGCGCTGCACCAACAAGGTTTTCCTCACAGACCTGCTCAACAAACACAATCTGGGCATGCCCGCGACCGAGATCCTTTATCGCGATCGACTACACGATCTGGAACAGGTGGGCGAACGCCTGGGGTTTCCTGTGGTACTGAAAATCCCGGACGGCTGTTTCTCCCGTGGCGTGATCAAGGTAGAAAACCAGGCCGAACTCGCCAAAGCGGCAGCCGAACTCTTCGAGCATTCGGTATTGCTGCTGGCTCAGGAATACCTCTACACCGAGTTCGACTGGCGTATCGGCGTGCTCAACCGTCAGCCTCTCTATGCCTGCCTGTACTTCATGTCCAAAGGGCACTGGCAAATCTATAACCACAAGGCTCAAGGCAGCGAAGTCAATGGCCTGTGCGAAACAGTCCCCATCGAAGACGTACCCCCGGATGTGGTCAAGCTGGCCGTGGACGCCGCCAGTCTGATCGGCGACGGACTCTATGGCGTCGACCTCAAGCAAACCGACAAGCGTCTGGTGGTCATCGAGGTAAACGATAACCCCAACCTGGATGCCGGGATCGAGGATGCCTGCATTCAGGACCAGCTATACGACCGGATACTGGAGGAGTTCGTCCGTCGTCTAGAGCTCAAGCATCAGGCCCATGGTTAATCAACCTTTGCAGTAGAGACGCCAGAATGATTGAAAGCTATAGCCTCGATGCCGGGGCGCTACACGCAACAACGGCCGAGGATGCGCCGCTATTGTTATGCACGGACCCTACAGCGCAGGAGCGGGATTTTCTGCATCGCACCTTCAAGGTCGACGCCCATATGCTGGATTCGGCGCTGGACCCTGACGAGGTGTCCAGAATCGAATTCCATGATGGTCAGCTCTTTCTGATCTGGAAGCGGCCGGAAAGCTATTCGGGCACAGCGGCCATGACGTTCGAGGTGTCGTCCTTCGGTTTGATGCTCTCACCCGAGAGCCTGGTGGTGATTTCTGCGGGGAATTCACTGCTCAGTGCAGGGGGCACCCATCGCCCCTTGAAAAACCCGCTCGATATCCTGATCGATTTGCTGTTCAACAGCGTGCACCACTATCTGGGACACTTGCGGGTGATCAAGCTGATCGCCCGAGAACTGCACAAGAAGTTCGACACGTCTCTGAACAATCAGCACCTGCTGCACATGTTCAATCTCAGTGAAAGCCTGATCTATTACATCAACGCGATTCAGAGCAATGGCGCGGTCCTTGAACGCTTGCACAATCACGCCGAGAAACAGGGGTTTCCCGCTCATTTCATCGCGTTGCTGGACGACCTGATAATCGAGAACGATCAGTGTTACAAACAGGCCAGAATCTATTCCACCGTGTTCGCCACGCTCATGGACGCCCGAGGCAACATGGCAAACAACAACATGAACTCGATACTGCGCAACCTGACCGTGGTCAATGTGGTATTCCTGCCGCTGAACCTGATCGCCGGTATCGGAGGCATGTCTGAGTTCAGCATGATCACGGCGGGTTTCCCGTGGTGGATATCATTCCCGGCACTGATTGTGGGCATGCTGCTTCTGAGCCTGTTGATGGTGGTAGTGCTCAGAAAATCGTTCTTTCGCAGCGGCACCTGACGACAGCCACAGGTTGTACCCGGTAGAAAAAAGCCCCGCCATCAGGCGGGGCCAAAGAGTCGCAAGCCTCAGGCCTGCTTGTCGCGAATACCGCAGTGAACATCGGAAGCGATCTGGCCGTCGGACAGCTTGATGATGCGGTCAGCCAGCTGGAAGTACTGATCGTCGTGGGTGATGATCAGGATCGTCTTGCCACGGCGTTTCAGGTCAGGCAGCAGTTCCTCGTAGAAGAATCGCTTGAAGGGTGGGTCCTGATCCGCAGCCCATTCATCGAGGACGTAGACCGGTCGGTCTTCCAGGTAAGCACAGACCAGCGCCAGGCGCTTCTGCTGGCCATAGGAAAGTGCCTTCAGCGTCGAATAACCGTGCCCTTCGATCTTGATCTTGTCCGCCAGCCCCAGAGTTGTCAGGTATTTTTGCGCCAGCGCAGTACTCGCTTCCTTCTCGTCAGGACCGATCAGGCGGTTGAACAGGTGGAAGTCAGAGAACACCGCCGAGAACATGTCTCGATAATCGCTCCGATTCTTGTCGGTAACGTCTACACCGTCGCGCTGTACCTGGCCCTGGCGCGGGATGTAGAGGCCGCACAGCACTTTGGCCAGGGTGCTTTTGCCACACCCGTTGCCGCCGACGATATAGATGAGCTCTCCGGCATGAATATCCAGGTCAACAGGCCCCAGGGCAAAGCCCGAACCTGCATCGGCATTCTGGTAATCCATCTTTATGCCCTTGAGCGAGATGGTATTCCAGGCTTTCTGCGGGAAGTGCAGCAATTTGGGCACGTCCGCTTCCACAACCTGTGGGTGCTTGTCATTGATACTAAAGCCGAAGTCCGCCAGCCGGCTGCTTGCCACACGCCCTTGGGCCAGAATCGGCATGGCGGTCACCAGCAGAGAAAGCGGCCCCATGATATAGAGCACGGCCAGAATGCTGGCTGTGAGCACGGAGGGGTCCAGGGCTGCCACTTTCGGCGCGGCGAACAGCAAACAGCCCAGCAGTATCGACAGGGTGAGTTGCCCCACGTTGTCACCGGCCGTGAACCAGACCCGCTCGATAAAATTGAAACGCGCCACTCGGGTCGAGGAAGCGTCGATGGCCGAGCGACTGAACCAGTTACGGCGGATGCGGTTGAGCTTCAGTTCCTTGAGACCGAATACCAGCGCATGGGTGTATTCGTTGAACGAGGTGAATTCGTCACGCACCCGGCTCGACACCTTCACGCCACTGCTGAAGAAATACAGATAAAGCACCACGCCCATGAACATCAGTGACAACGTCACCGCAAACACCACCCAGGACAGGTAGGCCAGGTAAGCGATACCAAACAGAAACACCGTGGTTTCCACCAGCACCGTAGGCATCACGACCAGGGTGGTATTGAGCTGGGGAATGTCATTGGTGAGCATGGTCAGCACATTGGCCGGGCCGCGTTTGTCCACTTCTTCAAGAGGCGTGCGCAGAATCTTGCGGCACAGCGCGATGCGCAGCCGGGTCATGATGTGCATGCTTGCATAAGCCGGAAAGAACGCCGCAGCATTGCGAAAGATGAACGCGACGGCGCTCAGGCCGATAAACCAGTACAACACATGGGTCCGCGAGCCTTCCATGTGGATGGCCTGGTTGATCACGTTGACCACTGCAATCGAAGCGACCCCGCTGATGACACCGGTCACCAGGGTAAAGAGGGTCAGCCAGGGATGGCTGCGCCATAACAGGCGCATGATCGAACCCGGACTGGGCTTTTTCTCTTGCTCGTTGCTCATTGCTCAATATCCTTGGATGGACGGGCCAGATGGCAGTACCGATTACCAATCGCTGACGCATGGGCGCCAGCACGTTCGGGAAAAACAGTGAAAGATCAGGACAGCCAGTGTACGGACGCGTCAGCTCGCGGCTGTCCCGGACTCCGAGTACAAGCGCCAATCATTTGCTCGGCCAGACAGCGTCCCGCGTGGTCATCTCACCCATGGCCACAGCGATGAGCCGCGGCTCTTCATAGGGGTCACGGGCATGTGCCGCGAGCATGTTGTCCAGCATGATCAGGTCACCCTTCTGCCACTGGAACCGCACAGCACAAGCCTCATAGGCCTCGCCGACCAGCGCCATGACGTCATCCTCAATCGGGGTGCCATCGCCGTAGCTGACCATGCGCGGCAGGCGGTCTTCACCAAACATGTCGAACAGGTCTTCACGCATTTCCTCACCCAGGCAGAACGGGTGATGCAACTGGACCTGATTGAAAAAGGCCGCCTGGCCGGTGACAGGGTGATGAATGACCGCTGGGCAATGGGTGTGAATCTGCAGGGTGTCGGCATCCAGCCACTCGAACGCCGTACCTTGTTCGCGACAGCGGGCCTCTGCCACTTCGGGCTTGTCGGTGCCGAAGAAGCTCTGCCAGCTGGGTTCTACGCCCGAGGTAAAGGTACGGATGTAACGCAACGCCTTGCGCTCGAACTTCTCGACCACTTCGCCAGGCAGTTGCAGCAGCATCTGGCGAATGTCCACCAGCGGTGTGGCGCCACCCACTTTCGAGGGCAGCTCACAGTAGAACCACTGCTTGCGTGGCCAGCTTTCCAGGTGTGAGCTTTCGTTGTGATAGAGGATCATTTCCCGCTCGGGATAAGGCGTGGAGCGATACACATTGCGACCGCCCTCCTTCTTCGGCAGATCGCCATACCCGCCGTGCAAGCCCGGTGACAATGCTTCGGCAAAACTCTCGAACAGGGGCACGCTATCCAGGCCGAAACCCCGAAACAGAATCGCTCCGTGTCGGCACAACAGTGCTTCGATGCTTTCACGGTTTTCTGCGGCCCAGGCCAGCGGTTCCAGCCCGGCTTCGGCAGGCTCTATCACCACTGGCAGGCTGCTGGCGGGATCCAGCAGCGACAGGCGCACCTTTTTGTCACCGTGGCTGTCGGGCCAGCGCAATGACTCGATAGTTTTCGGCTGCATACCAGCAGGCAAATCGATGGTTTCAAGGTTCATGCATAACTCCCGGGCGATGAATATCGAGGGTCGTGCCCGTTCGAGAAACCTCCCTTGCCGGCACGCTTTGCGCCAGCATGTAAGCATCGCAGGACATGCCTGTCTGTCACCGCAATCAGGGACATTGCGGCCCTTTCGCTGTGTCACCGACTGTCCCCATTTCCCTCGACAGACACCTTTGCGGGATGGGTGCTGAAATGCCTCCGCTGCGCAAATACGAGCGGTTCGCAAGTACCTCACAACTCTTCGGTACGGGCTGCAGAACCTGGTTTCGAATGCGTCCAGCGCACTGCAACTTGTGATCAAACAGGAGTGTTATTCATGCCGATCAACCCGACAGGCGAAAGGGCAGACAAGCTGTCAGCCCCACTGCGACCCGGCGCCTTGCTGCACGAATTGTTCAGTGCCAGGGCCAGAGAATTTCCCGAAAGAACAGCGTTATCCGATGAAACCCGAGCCGTCAGTTACGCAGAGCTCGACGCAGCATCTTCGGCGCTGGCAGCCAGCCTGCGCAAACGCGGCGTCAAGGACGGCAGTCTGGTCGGCCTGTGCCTGGAGCGTAATGTCGATCTGGTCATTACCCTGCTCGCCATTCTCAAGGCCGGCGGTGCCTATGTCCCGGTCGATCCGGCCTACCCTGCAAAACGCATCGAGCACATCGTTCAGGACAGCGGTCTGCAACTGATCGTCAGCACCAGTAATCTGTGCAGCATTCCCAAGACGCCTTCACTGCAAGTGCTGCTCCTGAACGAGCTGCTTGCAGAAAAGAGCCCTGGCGAGTTCAAGGCCAGCAGCGCCGATGCGTCTCAGGCTCCGGCCTATGTGATCTACACCTCGGGCTCCACGGGCGAACCCAAAGGTGTGCTGGTAACCCATGCCAACGTGAGCAGCCTGCTGGAAAGCACCCAACGCATTTACCATTTCACTCACAACGATATCTGGTCGATGTTCCACTCCATCGGCTTCGATTTCTCGGTCTGGGAAATCTGGGGCGCTCTCGCCCACGGTGGCCAGGTTGCCGTCGTGCCTTACGAAATCTCCCGCTCACCTGAAACCTTCAGGCAGTGGCTGATCAGCAATCAGGTCACCGTCCTGAGCCAGACGCCGTCGGCCTTCCGCGGTCTTGACGAAGCAGACAGTCAGGCCAGCAAACGTCTGTCGCTCCGCTACGTGGTATTCGGTGGCGAAGCATTGCCGGCGACCGTACTGCGTCCGTGGGTCGAACGTCATGGTGACGCGCTGCCAGCCCTGATCAACATGTATGGCATCACCGAAGCCACCGTGCATACGACCCACAAACGGGTACGCGCTCAGGACCTTGAAACATCGGCCACCGTGTCTGTAGGCAAACCGCTGGATGGCTGGACCCTGCACCTGCTGGATGAAAAACAGCAAGCGGTGAACACAGGCGAAATCGGCGAGCTGTATATCGAAGGCGCCGGGCTGACCCTGGGCTATCTGAATCGCCCGGGCCTGACGGCCGAGCGCTTTGTAACCCTGCCAGGCAGCGGCATCCGTGCCTATCGCACCGGCGACCTGCTCAAGCTCGACGAGCATGGCGAATACCTCTACGCCGGACGTAGCGACCAGCAACTCAAGGTTCGCGGCTTCCGTATCGAGGCTGGCGAAGTCGAAGCCGCCCTGCAGTCGAGCAAGAGCATTTCCGCCAGTCACGTTACCGCCTATGACTACGGTCAGGGCGATCTGCGACTGGTGGCCTACGTCGTTCCTTCCGATGGTTCACAGACGGTGACTCAGGAACTGCGCAGCGAGCTGGCGGCACTGGCCGCACAACAGTTGCCGGACTACATGCGTCCTTCGGCTTACATTGGTCTGGCGACACTGCCAGTCACCGCCCACGGCAAGATCGACAAACAGCAACTGCCTTCGCCGCTTGAGCACACCAGCACCACAACCGATCAGGGCAACCTGTCGGAACAGGAGCTGTATGTACTCAAGGTCTGGTCCGATGATATCGGCCTCAAGGGCATAGGCCTGAACGACGATTTCTTCGATCACGGCGGTACCTCGCTGGCCCTGATCCGCTCCCTCAGCCTGCTCAAGGCTCACTACAAGGTCGACCTCAACCCCGGCGTTCTTGCGGACGGAGCCACTGCCAAGGTTCTTGCCGCCAGCATTCGCAACTCCCTTGCCAAAACCGAGCAGGGCAACCTGTCGGAACAGGAGCTGCATGTACTCAAGGTCTGGTCCGATGACATCGGCCTCAAGGGTATTGGCCTGAACGACGATTTCTTCGATCACGGCGGTACCTCGCTGGCCCTGATCCGCTCCCTCAGCCTGCTCAAGGCTCACTACAAGGTCGACCTCAACCCTGGCGCTCTCGCGAACGGAGCCACTGCCAAGGTTCTTGCCGACAGCATTCGCACCTCCCTTGCCAACGCTCATTGACCGAAAAGGAACACGCACATGTCTGAAGTAGCAATCAAGCGATTCCACCTTTCCAAGGAAGAACGCGCCGCATTCGAAAAAAACGGTTTCATCGGTCCTTTCACGGCCTATGACCAGGACGAAATGAAGGAAACCTGGAAACGCCTGCGCCTGCGTCTGCTGGATCGCAGCCATGCGGCCTATCAGGATCTGGATGCGATCTCCGGCGGCACCAACATCGCCAACTACGACCGCCACCTTGATGATGACTTCCTTGCCGAGCATATCGGCCGTCCGGAAATCTGCGACCGCATACAAAGCATTCTGGGCCCGGACGTACTGTGCTGGCGTACCGAATTCTTCCCGAAATACCCGGGCGATGAAGGCACCGACTGGCACCAGGCAGACACCTTCGCCAACGCCTCGGGCAAGCCACAGATCATCTGGCCTGAAAATGAAGAGTTCGGCGGCACCATCACTGTATGGACAGCCTTCACCGACGTCAGCATCGCCAACGGCTGCCTGCAGTTCATTCCCGGCACCCAGAACAGCATGAACTACGACGAAACCAAGCGCATGAGCTACTCGCCGGAAACCTCCAACTCGCTGGTCAAGGAGGGTGTACGCCGTGGTTTCTTCGGCTACGACTATCGCCAGTTGCAGATCGACGAGAACTGGAAGCCTGACGAAGCCAGCGCCGTGCCGATCCAGATGAAAGCAGGCCAGTTCATCATCTTCTGGTCGACCCTGATGCACGCCTCGTATCCGCACAGCGGCGAAAGCCAGGAAATGCGCATGGGCTTCGCTTCCCGTTATGTGCCGTCCTTCGTGCATGTCTACCCGGACTCCGATCACATCGAGGAATACGGCGGCAAGATCAGCCTGGAAAAATACGGTGCGGTGCAGGTCATCGGCGATACCACTCCTGACTACAACCGCCTGGTAACCGAAACCACCCGCGGCAAGAAGTTCAGGGAAGACTGAGTCATCGGCAATTGAGGCGGCAGGTCACCACATATGTCTGATATGTCTGGTAAGGAGCGTTTAACCATGTCCAATTTCACCGACGCGGCGACGCGCCTGTGCGAGGCAGTCAGGATGCTCCGGCATCTGGCGACCCACCTCCCCGAGCCGATTCGTATCGGCTTCCTCGGGGCCGAGGATGATCGTTCGATCATCGCCGGCCCCGGCGTAGCAGCAACACAAAAGGCAGTCAACCAGGCTTTCGAGCGCCTGGGCATTCGACATCTTGAATATCACCACGATGCGATTGCAGAACTGTCCTCCTTCGAATTGTTCATCAGCAGGAAAGTCAGCGCTGCGCTGGATTTCAATTACGAGTTGTTCGGCGCTTCGGAGCCGGATCAGACGCAACAGGCGCTGATCCGGGATTTCGACTTCAGCCCTCCTCTGCCCGGTATCGCGAGATCAAGCCTGATCACTCGCGACGGCGTCCTGCTGAACACTTACGCCAGTGCCAACCGGCAACTGGCCCCGATTGTCCTTGCCCTGCCCTGCGGCCTGCCTTTCGAACTCTGCCGCGAATGGTTCCAGGCGCTGGGCGAGCGTTATTTCGTCATGGCCTGGGAGACTCGCGGGCTATTTGGTGCCTGCATCGACTTCGATCGACTGCAAGTGGATGCCGATGCCCAGGTGGCTGATCTATTCGCCGTCATGGATCACTTTGGCCATGACAGCGCGCACCTGATGGGAATCTGTGGCGGCGCGGCCATCGCCCTGTGCGCGGCCGCTGCCAACAGTGAGCGGGTGCGTTCGTTGAGCCTTTGGCATGGCGACTACAACCTGGCCGATGACAACCTGCGCACGGCCCACCAGCGCAATTTCGAGTGGTTGATGGAGGCCGCCGCAGCGGACCGCAACGAAGCAGGCGACCTGCAGATGCTGTTCGTCGATCAGGCCACGCTGGTCACCACCCCGGAACCCATTGCCCATGTGGCGCTGTTTCCGTACACCAATCCGGAGCTGTTCTACCGCTACTCGAAACTCAACGATGCACTGAACAAGACGGACCTGAACGGGCTGCTCGACCAGATCGTCATGCCGGTACTGGTGGTGGCTGGCGACAGCGACCAGACCACGCATATTGGCGGCTCACGACACATTGCCCAGAGCATCGACGGGGCACGTCTGCATGTGGAAGAGAATGGCAGCCACCTGGCGTTTTTCGAGCATGCCCCACGCTCGTGCGCTACCGCGTTTCATTTCATGAAAGAGCTGGAAGAACCCGCACTGACTTAAATCACAACCGTATTTATGTTCCGCCTTTACGGCGGCCCCCTTTTGTTTCGGCAAAAAGGGGGGGAAAACCATCCGCTCCGGTTCGGCCCCGTCTTGTGGCGGGGCCGAACCGGAGCAGTGGCTTTGGTTACTTTTACCGAAACCAAAGTGACGCGCCGTAAAGGCGCAAGACGGCCTCAAGCCGAACCATGAATCTGGAAACACCTGCTCCTCTTTGCTGCGCGACAGCGCGGCGCCGAGGCAGCGGGTGATCTCCTACCACTCACACCATATGCTGTTCGCGATAGAACTCCATGTACATCACCGTGCGAACACCGCCCGATGCGTTGACCGCGAAATGATCGAGTGAGCCGTCAAAAACCACCAGGTTGCCGTTGACGCTCTGGCTGAACTGGCCATTGACGTTCAGGTAGTTGTAATTCTGCTCGACAGGCGCATCGATGGTCAGCTGCATGTGCAGCAAGCCCTCTTCCCAGGTACCACCGTGGGAGTGGGTGCCCAGGAAGACATTGGGCTCCAGGCGCAGCAATGCACACAGTTTGATGCCCGGTGTGTTGCTCAGCAACTCCAGGGTACGTGGCATCTTTTCCCGGGCATAGGGAATGGGCTGGTCGTAGGCCACCAGCGCGTACTGGGTCCAGTTGGTCATCAACTGATCGTTGTCGCCCCACCCCCAGAGCCAGCCGTACTCGCCGCCGTTATTGACGTGCTCGGTCAGTTCCTCGAACAGCTCGGTGATGGACTTGTTGACGCGATTTATTTCGAGGGTCGGGGCATTCAGAGCCTGAAACTCGTCACGAATCACTTCCCAGTTTCTGGCCAGGTTTTCAAGTTGCGGGAAGCGGCAGGCTTCATAAAACGACGGGCGCATGGCGCCTCCTTCATCAGCAATTATTGGAAGACCTTCAGGTGAGGTCATTTGCCTTTCGCCACGCGAATGCAGGGCGATAAAGCCATTTGGCCTGCCACCACCACAGACTGTCTGCCACCGTAATCGGGTACATCGTTCCCCCATGAAGCGCCTGGCGTTTGTCCCCACTTCCGGCGACATACAGTGAGCAAGCGTTCCTCTAATTTTCAGCCATGGCTCCCCGGAAGCGCCCGGAACCCAGGCACGAGATGGTTTGCTCGCTTGCGCATTCCTCTCTCGAAAAGCCGGTTCACCGACAGCGACCGCCGAGACGACTTTTTTGACCGAACCTCATGATTCGTCACGCCGATGGGTAATGTCCGCATTACAGCCTGGCTGCCCACCGCCCGTAGACGAGCCTTCACTGACTGCGCGATACAGGTGATCCGACATGGCCTCGTCCACTCCCCAGATGCTTGAACAAGAAACCCCGTCGTACGGGCTCGCTTCCGTACAGCAAGGTATCTGGCTCGATCAAATGGCCCATCCCGAATTGCCCTACTACAACATCGGCATGGCAATGGAGATCCGTGGCGAAATCGACGTGCCGCTGTTCGAGAAGGCCATCCAGCTGGTGGTGGAACGTCACGATTCCCTGCGCCTGAGTTTCGGCGTGCAGGACGGAGTGGCCTGCCAGCGGGTTCTGCCTCAGGTCGATGTAGCGCTGGAAGTGGTGGATTTTTCCAACGAGCAGGATCCTGAGAAAGTCGCCAGGGCGTACCTGCGTGAAGAGTTTCGCCGCCCTTTCCCGTCGCTGACCGGCGTACTCTGGAGCGTTCGTCTGGTCCGTTGCGGGCCTCAGTTGTATTACTGGCTGACCCGTTATCACCACCTGATGACCGATGGCATCAGCGTCATGCTCATGGGTCGCGCCGTTGAACAGGCCTATAACGGGTTGCTGATTGGCGAAGACGATCCGGCCCAGGGTCCTTCCTATCTATCTTTCCTCGAAGAGGATCGTGGCTACCTGGAATCGAGCCGTTTCGAGCGGGACCGGGCGTTCTGGCAGGAAGTCTTCGCCGAGCTGCCACCGCCGCTGCTGCAACAGCGTTTCGCAGTACCGGGCAGCGGCATTGCACCGAGCGCCCAGGTGCAGACGATGATGCCGCGCAAGCTGTTCAACGATCTTGCCGAGTTCGCCACAGGCCAGGGGTTGTCCCTGGCTCACGTGTTCATGACGGTCATCAGCACCTATTTCTGCCGCACCACCGGCGTCGACTCCATCGTGATCGGCATGCCGGTACACAACCGCACCAATGCCCGGCAGAAAGCGACTGTGGGCATGTTCTCATCGGTCAGCCCGATCCGCCTGGAAGTCGACACCCAGGCTTCGCTTGTGGATCTGATGCAAGTCACGGCGGCCCAGTTGCGCCGTTGCTATCGACACCAGCGCTTCCCGATTGCCGAGCTCAACCGCACCCTGAAGCTGGCCCAGGAAGGTCGTCGGCAGTTGTTTGACATATCGATCTCGTTTGAAAGCCTCAATGGCGACGCAACGCTGGGCGGTCAGGAAACCGAGATTTTTACCCAGGACAACGGTTACGAACGTCTGCCACTGGCAATCTTCGTCCGTGACTACCATGCCTCGGATGACGTTTACCTGGACTTCAACTTCAACACCGCCTTCTTCACTCGGGAGGAAGTCCAGATCATTCAAGGCCGCATGGTGTCGATGTTCGAAGCGCTTATCGAACACCACGCACTGCCTGTCGCACAATTTCCGATCATGCCGCAGACCGAGCAGGATCGCGTGCTGCATACCTTCAACGCGACCCGGCATGATTACCCTCGCGACGAACTGATCCATGGCCTGTTCGAGCAACAGGTCGAGCGTACGCCTGACGCTGCTGCGGTCAGCGATCACAACGGCCAGTCATTGAGCTACGAAACGCTTAACCGACGCGCCAACCAGTTGGCCCATCAACTGATCAAGCAAGGCGTAACACCGGACTCCCGAGTCGCCGTGGCCCTGCGCCGCAGCAACGAACTGGTGGTGGCGCTTCTGGCAATCCTCAAGGCCGGTGGTGCTTACGTGCCGATAGATCCGGACCTGCCAGACAACCGTCGGGACTACATGCTTGACGACAGCTCTCCCGTGGCGATGCTGACCTGCGAGGCCTTGCTGGATGACGTCGCCCGTGCAGATATTTCCGTGCTGCTGGTGGACGAAAATGTCGACCGCTCTGCGTTCCCGGATACCAACCCGAACCCGGCATTGCTGGGCCTTGAAGCCACGCACCTGGCCTATGTGCTGTATACCTCCGGCTCTACCGGCAAACCCAAAGGCGTGATGAACGAACATCGCGGCGTAGTCAACCGCCTGCTCTGGGCCCGCGACGAATACCGGGTCAATGAAACCGATCGTGTACTGCAGAAAACGCCTTTCGGCTTCGACGTGTCGGTCTGGGAGTTCTTCCTGCCTTTGCTCACTGGTGCTCATTTGTACATGGCCCGCCCCGGCGGCCATCAGGACCCTGGCTATCTGGCCCAGGTGATGCGCGAACAGAACATCACCCTGCTGCATTTCGTCCCTTCGATGCTGGAAGTGTTCCTGGAGCATGGCGACAACCAGGGCTTCAGCGCACTGAGTCGTGTGCTGTGCAGCGGCGAAGCCTTGCCTCGCAGTTTGCAGAAGCGTTTCGAGGAACAACTGGCACCGGTCGAGCTGCATAACCTTTACGGCCCGACGGAAGCGGCCATCGACGTCACGTCATGGCAGTGCCTCCCGAGCGACGAAGGCGACAGCGTGCCCATTGGCCGACCTATCGCCAATATCCAGATTTACATCCTCGACCCCCATGATCAGCCGACACCTGTAGGCGTGGCTGGAGAGATCAACATTGGCGGCGTGGGGGTTGCCCGTGGCTACCTGAACCTGCCTGAACTGAGCGCCGGACGCTTTGTCCGTGATCCGTTCTCCACTGACCCGGATGCCCGTCTGTACAAGACCGGTGACCTGGGCCGCTGGCTGGATAACGGCGCGGTGGAGTACATCGGGCGCAACGACTTCCAGGTCAAGATCCGTGGCCAGCGTATCGAACTGGGCGAGATCGAAGCCAAGCTGGCCTTGCACGAGGCCATCAAGGAAGCCGTGGTACTGGCCCGCGACGAGGCCTCAGGAGAGAAACGTCTGGTGGCCTATTTCACCTCGACCAGCGACTCGCCACTGGATATCCGTGAGCTGCGCGATCACCTCCAGGCCCAGCTTCCCGCCTACATGGTGCCTGCGGCTTATGTCGGCCTGGCAACCCTGCCGCTGACCGGCAATGGCAAGCTGGATCGTGGCCTGCTGCCTGCACCGACCGCGAGCGACGTGATCAGCCGACGCTATGAAGCGCCTCAGGGCCAACTGGAAAGCGCCCTGGCCGAACTGTGGCAAAACCTGTTGAAGGTTGAACAGGTAGGACGCGAGGATCATTTCTTCGAGCTGGGCGGCCATTCGTTGCTCGCCATTCAACTGATCTCCCAGATGCGCCAGCAACTGTCCATCGAGCTGGATCTGGCCGAGCTGTTTGCCCACCCGACCCTCGCTGATCTGGTAAAAATGGCAGCAAGCGCCGGTAAAAGCAGCCTGCCGGACATCACGCTGGCTGACCGTGACGCCGACCTGCCCATGTCCTTCGCCCAGCAGCGCCTGTGGTTCCTGGCACAGATGGAAGGTGCCAGCGAGGCCTATCACATGCCGGCGGGCCTTCGCCTGCGCGGCGTACTCGATGCTTCAGTACTGCAAAACGCTCTGGACCGTGTGGTGGAGCGTCATGAAGTATTGCGCACACGTTTCGTGCCGCATGCCACCGAGCAGGCAGTGCAAGTCATCGATGCCAAGGGTGCAGGCTTTACCCTGAAACGCATCGACCTGTCGGGTCAGGCCGATGTAGAACTGCAAATGCAGACTCTGGCTCGTCAGGAAGCTCTGGCACCTTTCGATCTGGAGCGCGGCCCACTGGTACGTGGCACCCTGATTCGCCTGGGTGAAACCGAACATGTGTTGCTGGTGACCCTGCACCACATCATCTCCGATGG
The DNA here is from genome assembly GCF_900187465.1 of Pseudomonas sp. Irchel 3A18. Lineage (NCBI taxonomy): Bacteria > Pseudomonadati > Pseudomonadota > Gammaproteobacteria > Pseudomonadales > Pseudomonadaceae > Pseudomonas > Pseudomonas sp. Irchel 3A18. The sequence continues at coordinate 180,203 of NZ_FYDI01000007.1, read as the reverse complement.
CTGGTCGATCGGTGTGCTGACCCGTGAAGTGGCAGCGCTCTATGACGCCTTGCGCCAGGGCCATGTCGATCCCTTGCCGCCGCTTGCGCTGCAATACGCCGATTACGCCGCATGGCAGCGCCGCTGGCTGACCGGCGAAGTACTGGAGAAGCAAAGCCGCTACTGGAAGGAAACCCTGGCCGACGCACCAGCTCTGCTTACCTTACCCACCGACCGGCCACGTCCGGCGGAGCAGAACTACAACGGCGCCAGCCTGCCGGTGAACTTTGACGAAGAGCTGACCCAGGCACTCAAGACCTTGGGGCAACGTCACGGCACAACCCTGTACATGACCGTGATGAGCGCCTGGGCTGCATTGCTCAGCCGCCTTTGCGGCCAAGACGAAGTGGTGATCGGCTCGCCCATGGCCAACCGGACCCGTGCCGAAGTCGAGCCCTTGATCGGCTTCTTCGTGAACACCCTGGCGATTCGTGTCGACACCTCGGGGCAACCCGATGTCGGATCGCTGCTGGCACGGGTCAAGGCCCAGACCCTGGCTGCCCAGCGTCATCAGGACCTGCCTTTCGAGCAGGTCGTGGAAATCGTCAATCCATTCCGCAGCCTGTCTCACACCCCGATCTTCCAGGCCATGCTCAGTTGGCAGGACACTGGCGTCGGCCAGGCCGCACTGGGCGAGCTGCAACTGGAAGACCTGGGCCTGTTGAACGACATCGCCAAATTCGACCTGTCCCTTGATCTGGGTGAAGACAACGGGCGCCTGAGCGGCAACCTCGAATACGCCACTGCCTTGTTCGATGAAGCCACGGTTCAGCGTTATCTCGGTTACCTGGAGCGCGTCCTGAGGGCCATGGCCGCCGACGACAGCTCCGTCGTGGAACATATCGCCCTGCTCGACGCCAATGAGCGTCAGCAGGTCCTGCAGGATCTGAACCCCGCCCGCACGCCCTACCCTCACGACCAGACTATCCATCGTCTGTTCGAGGATCAGGCCGGCCTGCGCGGCGATGAACTGGCGGTGGCTTTCGAGGGCCAGCGTCTCAGTTACAGCGAACTCAACCGGCAGGCCAACCGCCTGGCCCATCATCTTATCGGCCTCGGAGTCCGACCAGACGACCGGGTGGCGATCTGCGTAGAACGCAGCGCACGAATGGTGGTGGGTCTGCTGGGTATCCTCAAGGCTGGCGCAGCCTATGTGCCGCTGGACCCGGATTATCCTGAGCAACGCATTGCCTACATGCTGCAAGACAGCACGCCCTCGGTGCTGGTCAGCCAGCACGAAGTACTGGGGCGCGTGCCACAACTGACGATTCCGCTGGTGCTGCTGGACGAGCCCATCACGGGCCGCGATGACAATCCGGTCATTACCGATTTGCGGCCCGAACATCTGGCCTATGTGATCTACACCTCCGGCTCCACAGGCAACCCGAAAGGCGTGATGGTCGAACACCGTGCGCTGGTCAACTACAGCCTCGATGCAGCCCGTCTGTTCAAACTGAGCACCCGGGACACTGTGCTGCAACAGAACACCCTGAACTTCGACCTTTCCATCGAAGAAATCTTCCCGGCCCTGCTGTCAGGCGCAACCCTGAAACCGAGTCGCAACCTGTTCGGTACCCGCCAGGAGGACGACGAGCCAGTCGCGACCATGGTGCACATGACCGCCGCCCATTGGCACACAATGGTGGGCGAATGGCACCTGAATGCTGCCCTGGCCGAAAGACAACTGAAAAACGTGCGCCTGATCAACGTGACCGGCGATGCGTTATCTGCACAAAAGCTGCAGCAGTGGGAAGGCATCCGCCCGTCCCATGTAAAGCTGGTCAATACCTATGGCCCTACCGAGGCGACGGTGTCCTGCACCGCCGCCTATGTTCAGGGCTCTGCCGAAGCCAGCGAAGCCAGCGGCAATGCCACCATCGGCACCCCCATGGCCAATACCCGGATCTACCTGCTGGACGGGCAACAACAGCCTGTCCCTTTTGGCGCTTCGGGAGAAATGTTCATTGGCGGCGATGGCGTCGCCAGAGGCTATCTGAACCTGGATAGCGTTACCCGGGAGCGCTTCCTGGCTGATCCGTTCAGCGATCAGCCGAATGCACGGATGTACAAGACCGGCGACCTCGCCCGCTACCTGCCGGATGGACGCATCGAGTACCTGGGCCGTAATGACTTCCAGGTCAAGGTACGAGGCTTCCGCATCGAACTGGGGGAAATCGAGGCTCGTTTGGGCAGCCTGCCGGGGATCAAGGAAGCGGCCGTCATTGCCCGCGCCGATAGCGCAGGTGAAAAACGCCTGCTGGCTTATGTGGTTCCCCATGAAGGCCAGAGCATCGATGCTTCACAACTGCACGCGCAACTGACGCCGCTGCTGGCTGAATACATGATGCCCGCTGCGTTCATGAGCCTGTCGGCCTTCCCGCTGACCGCCAACCGCAAGCTGGACCGTCAGGCGCTGCCCGAGCCCACCGCCGATGCCTACGCCAATCGCGTACACGAAGCGCCGGAAGGTGCCACCGAAACCCTGCTGGCGCAGGTCTGGCAAGAAGTTCTCGGCGTTGAAGCGGTCGGTCGCAACGATCACTTCTTCGCCCTGGGCGGACACTCACTCAAAGCCGTCAGCCTGATCGAGCGCCTGCGTGAGCAAGGGCTGGTGGCCGATGTACGAGCGGTCTTCAGTGCCCCACTGCTGCGGGACATGGCCAAGGCCATCGACGGCAGCAGCGACTCGCTGTTCGTCGCCCCGGCGAACCTGATTCCCGATGGCTGCACGGCGCTGACACCAGACATGCTGCCGCTGGTGCAATTGAGCCAGCCGCAACTCGATACCCTCGTCCGGCGCGTGCCGGGCGGCGCAGAGAATATTCAGGACATCTACCCGCTGGTGCCTCTGCAGCAGGGCATTCTCTATCACCACATGCTGGGGCATGAAGGCGACGCCTATCTGGTGCGTTCGATGATCGAGTTCGACGACCGTACCCACCTGGATGCCTTTCTCGATGCCTTGCAGCAGGTCATCGACCGCCACGACATCCTGCGCAGTGCCGTGCAATGGAGCGGTCTGCCACAAGCGGTGCAGATCGTGCAGCGCCAGGCCACCTTGCCGGTCGAGACACTGGTACTCAAAGGCAACTCGACAGCCCTTGAACAACTGCAACAGGCCAGCGACCCGCGCCACCTGCGCATGGACCTGACCAAGGCTCCGCTGCTCAGTGCCCGGATCGTCCAGGATCCGCAATCCCGGCGCTGGCTGCTGGCATTGCTCGATCATCACCTGATCAGTGACCACGTCAGCCTTGCCATCATTCTCGAAGAAATCCAGACGATCATGCAGGATCGCAGGGATAAGTTGCCGGTGCCGCTGCCATACCGTGATTTCGTTGCCCAGACCCTGGCCAGTACACCAGAGATTCACGAAGCCTATTTCAGCGAACGCCTGGCAGTCATCGATACACCGACCGCGCCTTTCGATCTGCTTGATATACAAGGCGACGGAGCTGACGTCAGCGAAATCAGCCAGTATCTGGAGCCGGAACTGGCACAGGCCATCCGCGAGCAGTCCCGCCGTCAGGGCATGACACCGGCCGTGTTGTTCCACGCCGCCTGGGCACAGGTTCTGGCCCGCTGCACCGATCAGAGCGACGTGGTGTTCGGCACGGTGGTGTCGGGTCGACTGCAAGGTTCGTCCGGCTCCGAACGGGCGCTGGGGGTTTTCATCAATACCCTGCCGGTGCGTATCAGCCTTGCCGGGCAAGGCACTCAAGAGCTGGTCAGGGAAGTGGCCCGGGATCTTGGCCAGTTGCTGGGTCACGAACAGGCTTCCCTGGCGCTGGCCCAGCGTTGCAGCGGTGTTCCGGCGTCCCTGCCGCTGTTCACCACCCTGCTCAACTATCGCCATCAGACCGATGGCGGGTCCCTGGCCAATGACGAAGCCGTACTGCAATGGAATGGCGTGCGCTTCCTCAGCAACGAAGCACGCACCAACTACCCGATTGAAGTTGCAGTGGCCGATGAGGGCCAAGGATTCTCCCTGACCACCCAGACAGCCGCTGGCGTCGATCCCCACAGGGTCGCCAGCTATTTCATTCAGGCGGTCACGACACTGGTGGAAGCTCTGGCACAGACGCCGCTGCGTCTGGCAGAAACCCTTGACATCCTGTCCGAAGCCGAGCGCCAGCAGGTGCTGACCGGTTTCAACCAGACCGCCAGCGACTTCGGTACACCTCGCCCCTTGCCGGTGCTGTTCGAGGAGCAGGTCAAGGCACAGCCCAATGCCATTGCTCTGGTTTACGAGCAACAGCAGCTCACCTATGCCCAGCTCAACCGCCGCGCCAACCAGTTGGCCCAGCGTCTGCTGGTGCACGGCATTCAGCCTGAACAACGGGTCGCCATCTGTGCGGACCGTGGCGTCGAGATGATCGTCGGTCTGCTGGCCGTGCTCAAGGCCGGCGGCGCCTATGTACCGATCGACCCCAACCACCCTGCCGATCGCATCGCCTTTATTCTCAAGGACAGTGCCGCTCGCCTGTTGCTGTGCCAGAAAGCCCTGACACCTCACCTGCCTGCGACACGCTATTGCCCGGCGCTGATTCTGCTCGATGAGCATGACCCGGCACTTATCGACAACGACCCACAATACGACGAGAACTTCGACCCTGAATCCTTGGGCCTGACAGTCGAAAACCTGGCTTATGTGATCTACACCTCCGGCTCCACCGGGCAGTCCAAAGGCGTGATGGTCGAACACCGTTCAGTGTTCAACTTCAGCCACGTCATGGCGCGTACTACCCACGCCCATTGCCCGCCACAGGCTAATGTGGCGCTCAATGCCGGGTTCTACTTCGACATGTCCATCAAGGGCATCGCCCAGCTGTTCTTCGGTCATCGCCTGATCATCATTCCATCGCTGATCCGTGCCAGCGGCCATGAACTGCTGGATTTCCTCGAAAAACATCAGGTCCATGCCTTCGATTCCACACCGTCGCAACTGGATACCCTATTGGCGGCTGGCCTGCTTGAGCGTCGCAGTTATCAACCGGTCAGCGTCCTGCTGGGTGGTGAAGCCCTGAATGCCGCAACCTGGGACAAACTGCGCCAGAGCCGGAACATTCATTTCTACAACATGTACGGCCCGACCGAATGCACAGTGGATGCATCCCTCGGACTGATCAGCGAACTGGGCGAGCGCCCGAGCATCGGCAAGCCGCTGTCCAACATGCAAGTGTTGGTACTCGACAAGCGTGGCCAGCCAGTGCCGGTGGGCGTGACCGGCGAGCTGCATATCGGCGGTGCCGGTGTGGCCCGCGGTTACCTGAACAACCCGCAGTTGACTGCACAGCGTTTTGTCTCCAACCCGTTCTCCAGTGATCCACACGCCCGCCTGTACAAGACTGGCGACCTGGGTCGCTGGAAAGCCGACGGCAGCCTGGAATATGCAGGCCGCAACGACTTCCAGGTCAAGATCCGCGGTTTCCGTATCGAACTGGGCGAGATCGAAAGCGCGCTGCTGGCCTCTGCCTCGGTGCGTGAGGCCGTGGTGATTGCTCGTGAAGACAACCCGGGCGAAGCCAGCAGCAGCCGCTTGGTGGCCTACGTCTGTGGCGAACCGACTTCTGCCGAAGAACTGCGGGCACGGTTGATCAAGCGCCTACCGGAATACATGGTCCCCAGCGCCTTCGTGCAACTGGACGCCATGCCGCTGACCGCCAACGGCAAGCTCGACCGCCGTGCCCTGCCCGCTCCGGGTCAGGATTCCCTGGCCAGCCGTGCCTATGAAGCGCCACAGGGCGAAGTGGAACAGGCCATTGCCAGAATCTGGCAGGAGCTGCTGCACGTCGATCAGGTCGGCCGCAATGACGGTTTCCTGGAACTGGGCGGCCACTCTCTGCTGAGCGTTCAGTTGCAGGCCCGACTGCACACCGAACTGGGTGTTGAAATCGATCTGCGCACGCTGTTCGCCCAGTCCTCGTTGCAGGAACTGGCGGCCTATGTCGCCAAGGCCGATCACTCCCGCTCGCAACCCATTCCTCTGGCGGATCGGCAGCAGCCATTGCCGGTGTCCCTGGCCCAGCAGCGTCTGTGGTTCCTCGACCAACTGGACCACAGCGCCGGTGCTGCCTATCACATTCCGGCACTGCTGCGCCTGAACGGTGAGCTGAACCGCAATGCCCTTCAACAGGCGCTGGACAGAATCATCGAACGCCACGAAAGCCTGCGCACAACCTTCGAGCGCCATGGCACACAAGTACTTCAGCGTATTGCAGCACCAGACAGCATCACCATTAGCGAAACCGCGATCAGCCAGGCGCTGGACAACGAAGCCCTGCAACACATGGCCGCACAGGAAGTGAGCAAGCCTTTCGATCTGGCCAAAGGCCCGTTGTTCAGGGCTCATCTGGTACGCCTGAGCGATAGCGAGCATCGACTCTGGGTAACCCTGCACCACATCATTTCCGACGGTGTCTCCATGGGCGTGCTGATCGATGAGTTCAGCGCGCTCTACAATGCTTTCGCCAAGGACGAGGCCGATCCGCTGCCTGCTCTGGCCATCCAGTACGCCGACCATGCCGTCTGGCAGCGGGAGTGGCTGTCGGGTTCACGCCTTCAGGCGCAAAAAGATTACTGGCAGCAGCATCTGCAGGGCGCACCGACCCTGCTCGAACTGCCTACCGACCGCCCTCGTCCGCTGGTCCAGAGCCATGCAGGCGGGCAATACAACGTCGTGCTGCCCACCGAGCTGACATCCGGGCTCCGCGCCCTGAGCCGTCGTCATGGCAACACCCTGTTCATGACGCTGATGGCGGGCTGGGCAGCATTGCTGTCACGCCTGAGCGGACAGACCGACATTGTGGTCGGCACCCCGGTCGCCAACCGGCAACGCGAGGAAACCGAATCGCTGATCGGCTTCTTCGTCAATACCCTGGCGATCCGTGTACGGCTGGACGACGAACCAAGTGTCACGCAACTGCTTGAGCAAGTGAAAGCCAGCACGCTTGGGGCTTTCAGCCATCAGGAACTGCCTTTCGAGCATGTGGTGGAAACCCTGAACCCGGAACGCAGCCTGGGCCACAGTCCGGTCTTCCAGAGCATGCTGGCTTTGAGGAACGGCGACGCCGAACCGGTTCTGCAACTGCCGGGGCTGACGCTGAGCGCTGAGCATTACGAGCACCGCAGCACCCAGTTCGACCTGTCGCTGTCCCTGACCGATGACGGCACCGACCTGACCGGCAGCGTGGAATACGCCAGCGATCTGTTTGACGACAGCACCATCGCCCGTTTCATGTCCCACTTCCAGACCTTGCTGGAAGGCCTGCTGGGTAACGATCTGCAAGCGGTCAGCCGCCTGCCGCTGCTCAACGAGGAAGAACGCGAACAAGTGCTGCATGGCTGGAACGCAACCGAGCGGCCGTTGCCGGGCAATCCCTGCATCCATGAACTGTTCGAGCAGCAGGTCCGCAATCAGCCTGACGAACTGGCACTGATCTTTGAAGATCAGCACCTGAGCTACGCCGAACTGAACGCCGAAGCCAACCGCCTGGCCCATTACCTGCTGGCCACCGGTATTCAACCCGATGACCGGGTGGCACTGGCCGTCGAGCGCAGCCCGCGCCTGATCGTCGCTTTGCTGGCGATCCTCAAGGCAGGTGCGGCGTATGTGCCGCTGGACCCGGCTTACCCTGCCGAGCGCCTGGCGTACATGCTGAGCGACAGCACGCCGCGGGCCTTGCTCTGTGAGCACGGTGCCCTGCAACGTCTGGGCGAGTTACCCGCCGACCTGCAAGTGATTGCCCTGGATGACGAGTTCCAGCCCTGGACCACGCTCGATGACAGCAACCCGGATGCTTCGGCACTGGGCCTCAGCGCATCGAACCTGGCTTATGTGATCTACACCTCCGGCTCCACCGGTAAACCAAAAGGCGTAATGCTTGAACATGCGGGCCTGCGCAACGAAGTCGAGGCCATCTGCGGGCTGACCGGCCTGATCGCGGGTGAACGCTCGCTGCAATTCGCCTCGGTCAACTTCGACGCCTCCACCGAAGAGATTTTCGGCGCACTGGTCAGCGGTGCCACGCTGGTCTTGCGCAGCGATGCCTGGCTCACCTACGCCAGCAACTTCTGGGCCTTGTGTGCAGAAAACAGTCTGAATGTGGTGAGCCTGCCCACACGCTTCTGGCAACAGCTGGCTCAGGACCAGAAAGCGCCGATTCCCGAGCATGTGCGGGTGGTGGTCATCGGCGGCGAAGAATTGAGCACCGAGGCCGTTCAGCAGTGGTTTGCACGCGCCGGTCATACCCCGAGACTGCTCAATACCTACGGCCCGACCGAGGCGACCATCGTGACGACTGCGGCTGAAGTCCGGCCACAGGACACCCCGAACCGCTGCATCGGACGGCCACTGGCCAATACCCGGGTCTACGTCCTCGACCGCCATGGCGAGCCGCTGCCCACCGGCGTGGTCGGTGAGCTGTATATCGCGGGTGCCGGGGTTGCGCGTGGCTACCTCAACCAGCCGCAAATGAGCGCCGAGCGCTTCCCGGTCTGCCCGTTCAGTGAAGATCGACAACGCATGTACCGCACCGGCGACCTGGGTCGCTGGCTGCCGGACGGAACCTTGCAGTTCCTGGGGCGTAACGACGATCAGGTCAAGATCCGGGGCTTGCGCATCGAGCTGGGTGAAATCGAAAACGCCCTCGCCGCCTGTTCGGGCGTGCGTCAGGCGGTGGTCCTGGCCAGAGATGACAGCCCGGGACAGACCAAAGGCCTGCAACTGGTCGCCTACCTGTGCGGCGAATCGCTGGTCGTGGAGCAATTGCGCACGCAACTGCTCGAACGACTTCCCGAGTTCATGGTGCCCAGCGCCTTCGTTCAACTGGATGCCTTGCCGCTGACCCCCAACGGCAAGCTCGACCGCCGCGCATTGCCGGCCCCCGATCAGCAGGCTTTCGCCACCCGCCGGGACGAAGCGCCACAGAGCGAGACCGAAATCCTGCTTGCCACGCTCTGGCAGGAACTGCTGGGGCTGGAGAAAGTCGGTCGCCATGACCGGTTCTTCGAGCTGGGCGGTCATTCGCTGATGGCGGTCACGCTGATTGATCGCCTGCGTCAATTGGGCCTGAATGCTGACGTGCGCAGCGTATTCACCGCGCCAAGCCTGCATGAACTGGCCGCAACCCTGCAGCACGGCAACGTATTGCAATTCGAGACCCCGGCCAACCCGATAAAGGACGGTTGCACGGAACTGACCCCGGACCTGCTGCCGCTGGTAGAACTCAGCCAGTCGCACATCGACCGAATCGTCAGTCAGATACCCGGCGGCGCGGCCAATATTCAGGACGTCTACCCACTGGTGCCTTTGCAGCAGGGCATTCTGTTCCACCACCTGCTGGGCCAGGAAGGCGACACCTATCTGGTGCGCTCGGTTCTTGAGTTCAGCGAGCGGGCCACCCTCGATGCATTCCTGGATGCCCTGCAACAGGTCATCGACCGCCATGACAGCCTGCGCACCTCGGTGCACTGGAACGGCCTGCCGCAGCCGTTGCAAGTGGTACAACGCACAGCGCAACTGACCGTCAGCAACCTGGACTTCACGGGCGACGACATTCGTGGGCAACTGGACCACGCCACTGACCCGAGTCGGCTCCGTATCGACCTGGGCAACGCACCACTGATCCATGCCCATGTCACCCGGAATACGGGAAGCTGGTTGTTGACGCTGCTCGACCATCACATCATCAACGACCATGTCAGCCTGGGCATCGTCCTCGACGAAATCCGTACCATCATGAAGGGCGACGCCGACCTGTTGCCTGAGCCACAGCATTACCGCGAGTTTGTCGCCCAGACCCTGGCCAGCCCGGTGGAACTGCACGAGGATTATTTCCGTCGGCGTCTGGCAGACGTGGACAGCCCGACGGCACCATTCGACGTGCTGGAGGTAGAGAGTGATCTTCAGAATCACATCCTGACCCTGGACGAAGACTTCACCCGACAACTGCGCACCCAGGCCAGAAACCGTGGCGTGCTGCCTGCCACGATCCTGCATGCAGCCTGGGCAATGGTGCTGGCACGTTGTACAGCCCGCGACGACGTGGTGTTCGGCACCGTGCTGTCAGGCCGGCTGCAAGGCGGTGCCGGGGCGCAAAGTGCCGTGGGCATGTTTATCAATACCCTGCCGGTGCGCGTGCAACTGGCAGGACGCAACGTCCAGGAATTGATCAGCGCAACGCATCAGGACCTGAGTGAGCTGCTGGGTCATGAACAGGCAGCACTGACCACCGCCCAGCGTTGCAGCAGCATCGAAACCGGCACCCCGCTGTTTACCGGCCTGCTCAACTACCGCCAACACGCACAGGCTGATGGACTGGCGGACTGGCCGGGCATTCGGGTCCTGACCGATGTGGACAATGGCGACTATCCGCTGTCGCTGTCGGTGGACGACTATCCGCAGCACCTGAAACTCACCCTGCAATGCGTGCCGGTCATCGGTGTTCAGCGTATCGCTGACATGACCCTCAAAGCCTTGAGTCTGTTGGTTCAGGCTCTGGCGGACAGCCCTGGCACCGAGCTGGGCGATCTGGACCTGCTGCCGGATGAAGAACGCCAGCGCGTGCTGGTCGAACTCAACCGGACCCAGGTTCCTTACCTGCAAGAAGCCCTTATCCACCAGCTCTTTGAAGCCCAGGTGCAGCGCCAGCCCGAGGCCATTGCCGTGCAGGCCGGCGAGCTGAGCCTGAGCTATCAGGTACTCAACCGTCAGGCAAACCACGTTGCCCATCAGTTATTGGCGCAAGGTCTTCAGCCGGATGATCGGGTTGCCTTGCTGCAGGAGCGTGGCCCTGAACTGATTATCGGCATGCTCGGCATTCTCAAGGCCGGTGGTGCCTATGTGCCGCTGGACCCCAACTACCCGACCGAGCGACTGGCACATATCGTCACCGACAGCGCACCGAAGGTCCTGCTCAGCAAGGCAGAACTGCTTGACTCACTGCCTGAACTGTCGATCCCGACACTGCTGATCGACGCCGAATCCATTGCACAGGACAGCCCCGCACAGGAGCACAACCCGGATCTGGCGTTGAGTTCCAGAAACCTGGCCTACGTGATCTATACCTCGGGTTCGACCGGCCTGCCCAAAGGCGTAATGATCGAGCATCGCAGCCTGGTCAATTACAGCCTGGACGCAGCCAGCCTGTTCGAGCTGACATCAGGCGACCTTGTGTTGCAGCAGAACTCGCCGAACTTCGACCTGTCAGTCGAGGAGATTTTCCCGGCCTTGCTGGCAGGTGCCACGCTGATGCCGACCCCGGACATTTTCGGCACTGACGGCCTGAGCAGCGAATCCGCGCCAACGGTGTTGCACATGACCTCGGCCCACTGGCACAGCCTGGTCGGCAACTGGCACCCACAGCCGGAGCGCGCACTGGCCTGCCTGGGCAACGTGCGGCTGATCAACGTGACCGGCGACGCACTGTCGACACAGAAGCTGGAGCAATGGGCGCAGATCCGGCCGGTTCACACCCGACTGGTGAACACCTACGGCCCTACCGAAGCGACCGTGTCCTGCACCGCAGCGTATGTCGGCGAAACAGCAGGCGATCCGGATCTGCAATCGCCGACAAGCATCGGCAAGCCCATGGCCAATACCCGCCTCTATCTGCTGGATGCGCACTTGCGCCCGGTGCCTTTCGGTGTCGCGGGGGAAATTTACATCGGTGGTCATGGGGTCGCTCGCGGTTACCTGAACCTGGAAGCCACCAATGCCGAACGCTTCCTTGTGGACCCGTTCAGCGACGAAGCCGATGCGCGGATGTACAAAACCGGCGATCTGGCCCGCTACCTGGCAGACGGCAACCTGCAGTTCATAGGCCGTAACGACTTTCAGGTCAAGGTCAGGGGCTTCAGGATCGAACTGGAAGAAATCGAATCCCGGCTCAGTCGTTGTGCCGGAATCAAGGAAGCCGCAGTCATTGCCCGCGAAGACATACCCGGCGAGAAGCGACTGGTTGCCTATGTGGTCGCCCAGACCGGTCAGTTACTCAGTGCCACGGCCCTGCGCGAAGAGCTCGCGCCGCAACTGGCCGAATACATGCTGCCCAGCGCCTTCGTGATCATCGATGCAATGCCATTGACCCCCAACGGCAAGCTCGATCGCGCACGGCTTCCAGCACCGGATCAGCAAGCCTTTGCCCAGCGCACCTATGAGGCACCCAGCGGCGAAACCGAGCAATTGCTGGCGACCATCTGGGCCGACCTGCTCGGCGTTGAGCGCATCGGTCGCAATGACTCGTTCTTCGAGCTGGGTGGCCACTCCCTGACAGCGGTGCAACTGAGTCTGCGGATTCGTGAGGAAACCGGCGTCGACATTCCTCTCAGAACTCTTTTTGAACAGAACTCGCTGATGGCCCTGGCCGACCACATCAACACCTTGCAACTGGCGCTGTACGACGCCGACGACCTGCTCGCGCTCGAACAGGAACTGGCTTTGCTCTCTGAAAGCGACCTGCTCGCTATTGTCTCCAAGGATGCCTGAATTGAACGACCGTAACGAAAGTCTCGACCTGTTGAAACGCGCTGCCCTGCTGCGCCTGCTCCAGCAACGCGGTGCCAGCCGTACAGAGCGTGCGCCTCAGGATGCAATCGAAGCGGCAGACCGCAGCGCCGCGCTGCCACTGTCGTTCGCCCAGCAGCGCCTGTGGTTCCTCGACCAACTCGATCACACCGCCAGCGTTGCCTATCACATGCCCGCGGCCTTGCGCCTGACCGGCACGCTGGACAGAGCAGCACTCAAGTCTGCACTCGACCATCTGGTGGCGCGCCACGAAAGCCTGCGCACGACCTTTGAACAGAAAGGCGAACAACCGGTGCAGGTCATCGCTGCTGCCGACAGCGGCTTTGTGCTGGTGGAGCAGGATTTGCGCGGCCAGCCCCCTGAACAAGCACGCCTGAGTGCCACCCGGCTCAGCGAGGCCGAGGCTGCGGAGCCTTTCGACCTGCTCAAGGGGCCGCTGATTCGCGGTCGCCTGCTGCAAGTGACCGATGAAGAACACCTGCTGCTGATCACCCAGCACCACATCATTTCCGATGGCTGGTCCATTGAAGTGCTGGTCCGGGAGTTCTCGACCCTTTATGAAGCCTTTGTCGGCAACCAGCCCAATCCTCTGCCGCCCTTGTCGATTCAGTATGCCGACTACGCCGCCTGGCAACGCCAGCGCATGAATGGCGACCTCCAAGCGCAACATCTGGAGTTCTGGCGCAATCACTTGAGCGGCGCGCCAGCCCTGCTGACGGTGCCCACCGACCGGCCGCGTCCGCCGGTGCAAAGCCATGAAGGCAGCACCCTGAAATTCGCTCTGCCCAAGGAGCTGTCTCGCGCAATCGGTGCCTTTGCCCAATTGCGCGCCGCGACGCCATTCATGACCCTGATGGCCGCCTGGGCCGTGCTGTTGACCCGCATGAGCGGCCAGCAGGACGTGGTGATCGGCACCGTTGCCGCCAATCGTGACCGCCAGGATGTACAAGGGCTGATCGGCTTCTTTGCCAATACCCTGGCGTTGCGTGTCCGTTTGCAGGCTGACCCGAGCCTGGATGAAGTCATGGCCCAGGTGCGCAACCTGATGCTGGAATCGTCGAGCTATCAGGACACGCCATTCGATCTGGTGGTGGAAGCGCTCAAGCCACCGCGCAGTGCCAGCCACAGCCCGATCTTCCAGACCATGCTCTACACCAATGCCGGCAACGACTCGGAACAGCTGCGCCTGCCGGGCCTGACTCTGGAGTTCCTGTCTTCGCGCCAGGAAGACACCCAGCACGATCTGTCCCTGCACATCGATGAGGGCGGTGAGCAACTGGTGTGCAGCCTGTCCTACTCAACGGTACTGTTCGACGCATCGACCATCGAACGGCTTTCCCGACGCTTCGAGCGGGTGCTGCGCTATTTCACCGATGCGCCACAGACCCGAGTAGGCGCAATTGATCTGGACCCGGATCTCGATCTGCCTCAGGTGCAGCCGACCGGCCACGATGCACTGGAAACACCACTGTCCTGGCACCAGGAACGTATCTGGTTCGTCGACACCTTTGAAACCGGCTATCTGTATGCCGCCAACCCGATCTACCACAACATTCCGCTGTTGCTGGAGCTAGACGGAGAGATCGACAACAGCGCCCTGCAAACGGCCCTCAATAGCCTGATGGCCCGCCATGAAATCCTCCGTTGCCGGGTCCTCAGCGATGGCGCCAGAGCCTGGCAGCGTTTTGAAACGAAGGCCGCACTGCCCCTGAACTGCCTGCAAGCCGCAACCGGTCAATGCACCGCCATTGCTCTGGAAGATGCAGCGCAACCGCTGCACATGGACGGCGGCGGACTGGTGCGGGCGACGCTGGTACAGGACGGAAGCCGGAAGTCGGTGCTGGCCATTACGGTTCATCACTTGCTGGCCGACCGGGCTTCGATGCAGATCATCAAGCGCGACGTGCTGGAGCTTTATGACGCCGCCTGCTCGGAGCGCGAGCCGCAACTTCCAGACCTGCCGGTCACCTATCGCGATTTCGCCCAATGGCAGCGTCAGTTGCCTGCCGCGACCCGTGAATCCCTGCGCTCGTTCTGGGCCTACCAATTGCGCGGCAAGCTGCAGCCCATGGAACTGCCCCTAAACCGGCCACGTGCAGCGGTTCATGTCTTCACACCAGCCACTCATGCTTTCGAGTTCACGGCCAGGCAGGTCAAGGCCGTGGAAGCCGTTGCCCGCCGTGCCGGGGTTTCCACTCAGAGCCTGGCACTGAGTGCATTCACCGCCCTGCTGCGTCGTTATGCCGGGCACGACGAACTGGTAGTCGGAACCACCGCTGCCTGCCGTGAAGACCAGGCCTTGCAAGACATGGTCGGCCCGGTCGGCAACCTGCTGGTGCTGCGCGGTGCCTGTGATGAAAACACCTCGCTGCAAGGCCTGCTGACCCAGACCGCGACCAGACTGGCCCAGGCCCACAAGCACCGCTACATGCAGTTTGACCAACTGGTACTGGCCATCAACCCCGACAAGGACATGAGCCGCACCGCGCTGTTCGATGTACTGTTCAACTTCGAGCAGGCTCGCCAGACGCCTGAACAGGTTGCGGGCCTTGGGGTTCGCACCCTGGAAACCAGCCTGGGTTACGGCAAGAACGACCTGCACCTGCTGATCGTCGCCAGCGAAGCTCAGTGGCAGGGTCATATGACCTACAACGCCGACTTCTTCGATCAGGATTTCATCGCGCAACTGATGCAGCATTTCGTGCGTCTGCTGGACGCCTTTGCGGGCGATACCGAACAGGCGGTGGATGACATCCCGCTACTGGATGAACAGGAAAAACTCCTCCAGGCCTTGCACTGGAACGACACCGAAGCCGCTTACCCGGCGAATGCAACGCTGCATCAGTTGTTCGAGGCGCAGGTTCTCGCTACACCGGAGCACATTGCGGTCAACAGCGACGAAGGCCAGCTCACCTATAAAGCCCTCAATGAGCGGGCCAACCGTCTGGCCCATCGCTTGCGTGCCAGCGGGGTCGCTACCCAGGAGTTGATCGCCATTCTACTGGACCGCTCGCTGGACATGATTGTCAGCACCCTGGCCGTGCTCAAGGCCGGCGCGGCCTATGTGCCCATCGACCCGGCCTCGCCTGCCGATCGCATGGCCTACATTCTGAAAGACAGCGGCGTGCGCAAGATCATCGCCCGGGCAGACACCGCCAAGTCATTAGCGGACACGGCCCTTGAAGTCTTCGATCCTGCCCCGTCGGACAAAGAACGCAGCACCGCCGCCAACCTGGACAACCTCACGGCGCCGGAACACTTGTGCTACGTGATCTACACCTCGGGCTCCACCGGCCAGCCCAAGGGCACCTTGCTGGAACACCGCAACGTGGTACGCCTGCTGCACAACAGCCGCAGCCCTTTCACCTTTGGCAGCGACGATGTCTGGACCCTGTTCCACTCCAACGCCTTCGATTTCTCGGTATGGGAAATGTTCGGCGCCTTGCTGCACGGCGGGCGTCTGGTGCTGGTGCCGGAACCCGAGCGCCGCGATCCGGCGCTGTTCCTCGATTTCCTCGAACGCGAGCAGGTCACGGTCCTCAACCAGACACCCTCGGCCTTCCTGCCACTGAGCGAAGCGGCGCTCGGACACAAGGAAACCGCTCTGCGCGCCTTGAAATACGTGATCTTCGGTGGCGAAAGCCTGGAAGTGAACCGTCTGGCAGCGTTCCATGGCGCTTTCCCCGAGGTGGCGCTGGTCAATATGTACGGCATCACCGAAACCTGCGTGCATGTGACCTTCAAGCACATCAAGGCCGACGACATCAACGTCGGCATTTCCAATGTGGGACGGCCGATCCCCACCACTGTGACCTACGTCATGGATGGCAAACAGCGCCTGCTGCCGGTGGGCGTACCGGGGGAAATCTGTGTGGGCGGCCTGGGTGTGGGCCGTGGCTATCTGAATCGCCCGGAACTCACTGCCGAGCGCTTTATCAACGACCCGCTGCGCCCTGGCGAGCGCCTGTATCGTTCGGGCGACCTGGGCAAACTGTTGAGCAATGGCGAAATCGTGCACCTGGGCCGTATGGATGCGCAGGTCAAGATTCGTGGTTTCCGCATCGAGCTGGGGGAAATCGAAGCCAAACTGCTGGCCTGCGACGGCGTGCATGAAGTGCGGGTACTGGCCCGCGACGATGCCCGCCAGGGTAAACGCCTGATCGCCTACCTGATTCCCGAGCCGGGCGCTGCGATTGAAGTGGCGGCCCTGCGCAAGCAGTTGGGTGCGACCTTGCCGGACTACATGGTGCCCAGCGCCTTTGTCAGCCTGAATGCCTACCCACTGACCGCCAACGGCAAACTGGATCAGGACGCCCTGCCCGCTGCGGGTGTGGACTCAATGTCCGAGCGCGGCTATGAAGCGCCGCAGGGCGCAACCGAACAGGCACTGGCACAGATTTATCAGGAACTGCTGGGAGTCGAGCGCATAGGTCGTCGCGACGGCTTCTTCGAGCTGGGCGGTCATTCGTTGCTGGCCGCGCAACTGGTGTCACGTGTCCGTCAGGTGCTGGGCGGCGAACTGATGCTGCGTGAGCTGTTCAGCCATCCTACCGTCGAAGAACTGGCCAGGGTCATCCGCACACTGGCCCCGTCCACAGTTGCCGACATTCAGCCCGTCGACCGTGAAGCTCCGCTGGTCCTGTCCTTCTCTCAACAGCGCCTGTGGTTCCTGGATCAACTGGACCCCAATGCCAGCATCGCTTATCACATGCCGGCGTCCCTGCAATTGCGCGGCGACCTGAACACTCAGGCCTTGAAAGCGGCACTGGATCATCTGGTGGCGCGTCACGAAGGGCTGCGCACCACCTTCAAGCGTATCGGTGAACAGCCGGTTCAGGTGATTGCCGCCACCGACAGCGGTTTCAGTCTGACCGAACACGACCTGCGCGCCCTGCCTTTCGAGGAAGCGCAATCCAGCGCGGCACGTATCGCCCAGCGCGAAGCGGCAGCACCTTTCGACCTGCAGCAAGGCCCGCTGATTCGCGGCAGCCTGGTGCGCCTGGCCGATGACGAATACCGCTTGCACATCACCCAGCATCACATCATTTCCGATGGCTGGTCCGTGGGTGTATTGGTCAAGGAATTCGCACAGTTCTATGAAAACCTCAGCCAGGGGAATACGCCCTCGCTGGAACCACTGGCGATCCAGTATGCCGACTATGCCGCCTGGCAGCGTAAAACCCTGGCTGGCCCGCAACTGACCAGCCAGCTTGAACAATGGCGCGAACACCTCAGTGGCGCGCCGACCCTCTTGACCCTGCCTGCCGACCGCCCAAGACCGGCACTGCAAAGCTATCGCGGTGCCGATGTGCCACTAGCACTGAGCCCGCAGTTACTGGCCCAGGTGGAACGTTGCTGCAAGCAACACGACGTCACGCTGTTCATGGTCCTGCTCAGCGCCTGGTCGGTGTTGATGGCACGGCTGGGCAACGAGCGCGATGTGGTGATCGGCGTGCCGACAGCCAACCGTGGCAATGCGCAGGTCGAATCCCTGATCGGCTTTTTCGTTAACACGCTGCCGGTACGGGTGCAATTGCAGGACAGCCCGAGCGTCGGGCAACTGCTGGTGCAAGTCCGGGATACGCTATTGGCGGTCCATGAACGTCAGGAGGTGCCTTTCGAGCATGTGATCGAAGCCTTGCAACCGCCTCGCTCCCTGAGCCATAACCCGTTGTGTCAGGTTGCTCTATCCCTGAACAACACCCCGGACGATGGCCCGCTGAACCTGCCAGGCCTGACTCTTACAGCATTGAATCAGGCTCAGGAAACCTCGCAGTTCGACCTGATGCTGTCCCTGGCGGAAAACACCGGGGAACTGGGCGGTGCCATTCAGTACGCCACCGACCTGTTCGACCGCGCAACCGTGGAGCGCTTCGCGCAATCCTTCCAGGTCTTGCTGGAGGCCTTTGTCAGAGACAGCGAACAACCGGTTATGGCCTTGCCGCTGCTGACGCCAGCCCAGCGAGAAGCGCATCCGTCACTGCGCCCGCCTGTGGCGAGCTTCAACACGCCTGCCCTGATTCATCAGCGCTTCGAGCAAATGGCGGAACAACAGCCGCACGCCATTGCACTGCAATTCGCCGAACGTCAGGTCAGCTATCAGGAACTCAACCGTCGGGCCAACCGCATCGCCGGGCAATTGCTGGAGCTGAACGTCAAACCCGACGATCGGGTCGGTATTCTCGCCGAACGTGGCGTGGACATGCTGTGCGCCATTCTCGGTGTGCTGAAAGCCGGTGCGGCGTATGTGCCACTGGACCCGGCCTACCCTCAGGCACGCCTGAATTATCTGCTGGAAGACAGCCAGCCAGTGGCCCTGCTGGCCCAGCCCGCCAGCCTGGATGCCTTGGGCGCTCGTCCCGATATTGCGCTGATCGAGCTCAACCCGCAAACCAGTCCCGGAACGGCAACGGACGCGACCCTGGACCGCAACCCGACGCCGGACCTTGGCCCGCAGCACCTCGCTTACGTGATTTACACCTCCGGCTCTACCGGGCTGCCCAAAGGCGTGCTGGTGGAGCACGGAAATGTGGCTCGGCTGTTCGATGCAACGCAAAACAGTTTCAGTTTCGGCAGCGACGATGTCTGGACGCTGTTCCACTCATTCGCCTTCGACTTCTCGGTCTGGGAGATCTGGGGAGCCCTGGTCTACGGCGGCAAGTTGGTGATCGTGCCCACCGAACTGGCACGCTCGCCGGACGACTTCCATGCACTGGTCTGCCGTGAGCAGGTCACTGTGCTGAACCAGACGCCGAGCGCCTTCCGCCAGTTCATCGAAGCCGCCGGGCGCAGTGGCGAAACACACAGCCTCAAGGAGGTGATTTTCGGCGGCGAAGCCCTGGACGTTCGTACCCTGCGCCCCTGGACGCAGAACACGCCGCTGACCCGCACCCGACTGGTGAATATGTACGGGATTACCGAAATCACTGTGCACGCCACCTTTCATGCCGTCAGCCAGGCTGAAATCGATGCAGGCGATAACGGCCTGATCGGCGAACCGCTGCAGGACCTGTGCCTGCGCATTCTGGATGCCTTCGGGCAGCCGGTGCCCGTCGGGGTCGAAGGTGAGATCTACATTGGCGGCGCAGGTGTCGCTCGCCATTACCTGAATCGTCCCGAGCTGAATGCCGAGCGTTTCATCGCCGATCCGTTTTCCGCCAGCCCCCAGGCACGCCTCTACCGTACCGGTGACGTGGCGCGTTACCGGGCCGATGGCCAGGTCGTTTACGTAGGCCGCAACGATTCACAGATCAAGATTCGTGGTTTCCGTATCGAGCTGGGCGAAATCGAATCCCGTCTGCAAGCCTGCGACGGCGTGCGTGAAGCCGTGGTGATCGTGCGTGAAGATGCGCCCGGTGATAAACGTCTGGTGGCTTACCTGATCGCCCATGAACAGGCGACGCTGGAGTCGTCGGCCCTGCGTTCGCAACTGGCCAGTACCCTGGCCGAGCATATGATCCCGAGCGCTTTCATGCCCTTGTCGGCCTGGCCGCTCACCACCAATGGCAAGCTGGATCGCAACGCACTGCCCGCGCCGGATCGCACCGCAACGGCAACCCGCGAGTACGAAGCACCCGAAGGCGCGCTGGAAATTGCCCTGGCCTCGGCCTGGCAGGAGCTGCTGGGTATCGAACGAGTGGGTCGCGAAGACCACTTCTTCGAGCTGGGCGGGCATTCGTTCCTGGTGATCAGCCTGATCGAGCGCCTGCGCCAGAGCGGAATCGTGCTGGATGTGCGCAGCGTCTTTGCCGCACCGACACTCAAAGCCATGGCGGCGGTACTGTCCACCGATACCGGGACTGTCAGCGCTTCTATCCCGCCAAACCTGATCCCTGACGGCTGCACGGACATCACTCCAGACATGCTGCCACTGGTCACGCTCACCGAAGCGGAGATCGAGCAGATTGTGGCCGACGTGCCAGGCGGTGCCGGCAATGTCCAAGACATCTACCCGCTGTCGTCACTGCAGGAAGGGATTCTCTTCCACCACCTGTTGCAGAACCAGGGCGATGCCTACCTGATGCGCACCGTGGTGAAATTCGATCAACGCGAGCGTCTGGACGAGTTTCTGGCGGCGCTGCAAAGCGTGATCGATCGCCATGACATCCTGCGCACGGCCCTGCGCTGGTCCGGCCTGCCGAAACCGGTGCAGATCGTGCAGCGCCAGGCAACGCTGCCGGTGAATGTGCTCGACAGCAGCCAGGCTGCCGATCCGTTGCAGATGCTGCATGAACACACCGACACCCAGACCCTGAGTCTGGATCTGCAACAGGCGCCGCTGATCGCGGCCTACATGACCTGGGACAGAACACGGGAGCAATGGCTGCTGGCGCTGCTGGATCACCACCTGATCAGCGATAACGTGACCCTGCGCCTGATCATGTCGGAGATCTACGCCATCCTGCATGGCGAAGGTCACAGCCTGCCGCCGTCCCATCCTTACCGGAACTTCATTGCCAAGGCGGCCATGGTTTCCCAGGAAGAGCACGAAGCCTATTTCCGTAAACTGCTGGGCGACGTGGACGAAACTACTGCGCCCTATGGCGTGCTGGATGTTCAGAGCAGCGGTGCCGGCAATACCAAGGCCATCCGTTACCTGAGCGATGAGGTCAGCGCAGCCGTTCACCGCGTGGCCAAAATCCGTGGTGTGCCCAATTCCGTGCTGTTCCATGCGGCCTGGGGGCTAGTGGTCGCGGCCACCAGCGGACGCGACGATGCGGTATTCGGCACAGTGTTGTCGGGCCGCTCCCAGGGTGCCAGCGGTGCCGACCAGGCACTGGGCATGTTCATCAACACCCTGCCGATGCGCATTCGACTGGAGCAGAGAAGCGTCAACGACATCGTCCAGGATGCCTATCAGCAATTGAGCGAGCTGCTGACCCACGAACAGGCTTCACTGGCCCTGGCCCAGCGTTGCAGTGCGGTCGATGCCTCGATGCCGCTGTTTACCGTCATCCTCAACTGCCGTCATGGCGAGATGATCACTGCCGATGGCAGCAATATCGCTGAATTCGACAAGTGGGACGGTATCCAGTTCGAGGCTTCGGAAACCCACACCAACTATCCGATCGAAATTGCCGTGGCGACTGAAAACGGTGCAATCTCGCTGACCTCCCAGACCGTGGTCGGTATCGACCCGCAACGGATTGCCGATTATCTGGCACAAGCGGTGACTGTGCTGGTGGAAGCGCTGGAACATACACCGCAACGTCTGGCCGATACCCTCGACATCCTGCCTGTGGCAGAGCGCCAACTGGTGCTGAACGGTTTCAACCAGACCGCCAGCGACTTTGGCAGCCCTCGCCCTCTGCAGACCTTGTTCGAGGAGCAGGTTCAGGCTCAACCGGATGCCATCGCTCTGGTTCACGAGCAACAACAGCTCACCTATGCCCAGCTCAACCGTCGGGCCAACCAGTTGGCCCAGCGTCTGCTGTCCCACGGCATTCAGCCGGAACAACGGGTCGCCATCTGCGCGGAACGCGGTATCGAGATGATCGTGGCTCTGCTCGCCGTGCTCAAGGCTGGCGGCGCTTATGTGCCCATCGACCCCGATCACCCGACCGACCGTATCGCCTTTATCCTCAAGGACAGCAACGCTCAGGCATTGCTCTGCCAGCAGGCTCTGGTCGCTCACCTGCCTGCCGAGTCCTGCCGTCCGGCGCTGATCCTGCTCGACGAGCATGACCTTGCATCGGTCGATAACGATCCGCAGTACGACAGGAACATCGACCCTGCCGACCTCGGTCTGACCGCCGAAAACCTGGCTTATGTGATCTACACCTCCGGCTCCACCGGGCAGTCCAAAGGCGTGATGGTCGAGCACCGTTCGGTGTTCAACTTCAGCCAGGTCATGGCACGGACCACTCACGCCCATTGCCCGCCACAAGCCAATGTGGCGCTCAATGCCGGGTTCTACTTCGACATGTCCATCAAGGGCATCGCCCAGCTGTTCTTCGGTCACCGTCTGATCATCATTCCGCCATTGATTCGTGCCAATGGCCATGAACTGCTGGATTTCCTCGAGAAGCATCAGGTCCATGCTTTCGACTCCACGCCTTCGCAACTGGATACCCTGCTGGCGGCTGGCCTGCTGGAACGTCACAGCTACCAGCCGGTCAGCGTCCTGCTGGGTGGCGAAGCCCTGAATGCAGCAACCTGGGACAAGCTGCGCCAGAGCCGGAACATTCATTTCTACAATATGTACGGCCCGACCGAATGTACGGTCGACGCCTCGCTGGGCTTGATCAGCGAACTGGGCGAGCGCCCGAGCATCGGCAAGCCGCTGTCCAACATGCAAGTGCTGGTGCTCGACAAACGTGGCCAGCCAGTGCCGGTGGGCGTGACCGGCGAGCTGCATATCGGAGGCGCCGGTGTGGCACGCGGTTATCTGAACAATCCGCAAATGACCGCTGAACGCTTCTTCAGCAACCCGTTCTCCAGAGAGCAGCAGGCTCGCTTGTACAAGACCGGCGACCTGGGTCGCTGGAAAGCCGACGGCAGCCTGGAATACGCTGGACGCAACGACTTCCAGGTCAAGATTCGCGGCTTCCGTATCGAACTGGGCGAAATCGAAAGCGCGCTGCTGGCTTCTCCAGCGGTGCGTGAAGCGGTGGTAATTGCCCGTGAGGACAATCCGGGCGAAGCCAGCAGCAGCCGGTTGGTGGCCTACGTCTGTGGTGAGCCGACTTCTGCCGAGGAATTACGCGCCCTGCTGCTCCAGCGTCTGCCGGAGTACATGGTGCCCAGCGCCTTCGTGCAACTGGAATCCATGCCACTGACTGCCAACGGCAAGCTCGACCGTCGCGCCCTGCCCGCTCCGGGTCAGGAATCGCTGGCCAGCCGTGCCTATGAGGCACCACAGGGCGAGGTGGAAGAAGCCATTGCCAAAATCTGGCAGGACTTGCTGCATGTGGAGCGAGTCGGCCGTAACGATGGCTTCCTGGAACTGGGTGGCCACTCCTTGCTGGCAGTGCAATTGCTCTCCAGGCTGCGCCGCAAGCTCGGCACCCGGCTGACCTTGCGTGAGCTGTTCGACGCCCCGACTGTACGCGGTCTTGCAGCACGAGTGGAGTCAGCATCATCCGAACAGAGCCAGACCATCCCGCTGGCCAACCGCAAGGAAAAGCTCGCCCTGTCGTTCTCGCAACAACGGTTGTGGTTCCTGGATCATCTGGACCCGGCAGCCGGTGCCGCCTACCACCTGCCAGTGGCCCTGCGCCTGAGTGGACAACTGAACCCCGATGCCTTGCAGGCCGCCCTTGACCGTCTGGTGGCCCGCCATGAAAACCTGCGGACTTCGTTTGCACTGGTCGATGGCCAGCCGGAACAGAAAATCGCACCTGCGGACCGTGGCTTTTCGCTGACGCGGCATGATCTGCGTCAGTTATTGCCCGAGGAACGGCAACAGGCCATCGAGCAACTGGGCGAAACCAATGCCAGTACTCTGTTCGACCTGTGCAACGGACCGCTGCTCAGGGGTTGTCTGGTACAGGCTGGCGATAACGAGCATGTGCTGTTCATCACCTTGCACCACATCATCTCGGACGGCTGGTCCAACAGCGTTCTCGCCCACGAGATAAGCGTGCTCTACAACGCCTATAGCCAAGGCAACAAGGACCCGCTGCCAGCCTTGCCGCTGCAATACGCCGATTACGCCGTCTGGCAACGGCAGTGGTTGCAAGGTGCAGCCCTGCAGGCCCAGACCGACTTCTGGCACAAGCATCTGCATGGAGCACCCGCCTTGCTGAACTTGCCACTCGACCGGCCTCGTCCGGCGGTGCAGAGCTATGCCGGCGGCATCATCGACTTCGCCTTGCCCGACGGGCTGAGCGAACAGTTGCGTGCCTTCAGCCAGGCACAGGGCACCACCCTGTTCATGACCCTGCTTGCCGGCTGGTCGACCCTGATGACTCACCTCAGCGGTCAGGACGACGTGGTGGTCGGCACACCGGTTGCCAACCGCCAGCGTACCGAGCTGGAGCCTCTGATCGGGTTCTTCGCCAACACCCTGGCCTTGCGGGTCAAGGCCGAGCGTGAGACGAGCGTTTCCCGGTTGCTGGTCGGTATCAGGGACCTGACCCTGGCGGCTTTCAATCACCAGGATCTGCCTTTCGAGCAAGTGGTCAGCGCGTTGCAGCCAACCCGAAGCATGAGCCATAGCCCGTTGTTCCAGGTGATGCTCAGCCTCAACAACACGCCTCCAGCCCCCCTGACGCTGCCGGGTCTTGAGATCGAGTCGCTGGAAAGTGCTCATCACACCACCCAGTTCGACCTGTCACTGTCCCTCACCGAAGACCAGGGCACTCTATACGGCAGCATGCAGTACGCCAGCGACCTGTTCGATACCGCCACGGTGCAGAACATTCTCGATCTGTTCACCCTGAACCTGGAGCATCTGGTCGCTGATGCGCGGCAGCCGGTCGGCAAGCTGCTGGAGCAGTTGCCAGCACTGGTGCGTGCCGATTCCGCGCCGCACCTGCCGGCCTTGGCACTGGATGCACAGGAGGCAGAAGCCTTGCCTTATGAAGCCCCCCAAGGCGATACGGAGCTGGCCATTGCAAGCATCTGGCAGGAACTGTTCAAGACCGAGCAGATCAGTCGCCATGATGACTTCTTCAAACTGGGCGGCATCTCTCTGATGGCCGTGCAAATGACCTCAAGGCTGCGCAAGGTGCTGGGCAAGACCATCGCGGTTCGCGATCTGTTTGTCGAGCCCACCGTGGCCGGTTTCGCCCGGACGCTGGACCAGAAGGCTGGTCAGGCAGCACAGAACAATCTGGTACCGATCCGTCGCAACGGCAGCCAGCGCCCATTGTTCCTGGTCCACCCGCTGGGCGGCGAAGTGCAATACGCCCGGGACCTGGCACCGGAGCTGGATATCGACATGCCGGTCTACGGGCTGGCGGCCAGTGGCTTCGCAGCCGGTGAAAAGACGCCGACCACGATCCAGGCACTTGCCGCCAGCTACCTGACAGCGATTCGCGCCGTGCAGCCCAAGGGGCCTTACCGGATTGCAGGCTGGTCCGCTGGCGGTCTGATCGCCCACGAAATGGCGCATCAGGCCATTGCCGCAGGCGAAACCGTCGAGTTTTTGGGGATTATCGACACCTCGGTCCACAAGACGGCGCCTGCCGGGCAACCGATCAGCGAAACGCAGTTCCTGCTGGAGTGGCTGCCAGAAAGGATTGAGCCAAGCATCAGGCATGAGCTGGATGCCCATGCCGCCGCCAACCGGATCGATCAGATGCTTGTGCTGTGCCTGGCCAATGACCTGCTGCCGCAGGAGCTGGGCAAAGACATCGACGCTCAGTCACTGCGCACTCACCTTAAGGTGGCCCATGCCATCCGTCAGGCGGTCGATGCCTATGTCAGCCCGGTGACGGCGGTGAACGTATCGCTGTTTACCGCCAGGGATCAGGAGCGCGTCGATGCGGCACTGGGCTGGAGCGAGCTGCAGGGCGACCGTGTGCAGATCACTCCGCTGCGCGGCGAGCACAACACGCTGGTAACTGCGCCCTACGTCAGTGCACTGGGCGAGGCCATCACTCTGGCCTTGAAGCGTCTATAACTTCCAGCAGCACCGGCGGCCTGGCGCAACAAACGCCAGGCCGCCATTCTCTGGATTGAAGCGAGGGTTTTCTGTGAATGGAGTATCTGCAACGGCCATCAACTTTGCCGACAAGTTTTCCCTGTTTTCGGAGCAATGGACACCCAAGGTCATCGCGCAGATGAACGACTACCAGTTCAAGCTGGTCAAGGTCGAAGGCGAGTTTATCTGGCATAGCCATGCCGATACGGATGAAGTCTTTATCGTCATTGAAGGCGAGCTGGAGATTCACCTGCGCAATGGCAAGGTCACGCTGGGAGCGGGAGAAATGTATGTGGTCGGCAAAGGTGTCGAGCACAAGCCTTGTGCGGCGCGGGAAGCCAGGATTCTGCTGGTCGAGCCCCGTGGCGTCATCAATACCGGCGAGCATACGGGCGACATGACTGCCGAGAACGATCGCTGGATCTGAGCGTGCTCCCGCACACTGCGCGGGAGCCTTCAGCCTGAAACTCCGGGTTAGGAAACCACCGCCTTGACGGGCGGCTGGGTACGACGTCCCAATACACCGGCACCTGCGGCCACCAGACCGGAAATCACCATCGTGATCAACAGTATCCAGGCAGCCTGGGAAACCCGCTTGGCAGTCACTTCGGCGGCCTCACGGGCTTTCTGTTCGGCCTGGGCCTTCAATTCCTCATACTTGGCATAAGCCTCGCGATAGCTGGCCTGGGCCTGATCGACGATCTGGTTGGCCTCTTCATCGGTCTTGTTGCCACGGGCCTTGATCAGATTGACCATGGCCTGACGGTCGGCTGCATCCCAGACCTGATCACCCTTCTCCTTGATGCGATCCATCAGGCTGCCCAGTTGCTCATCGGCCTGCTGAGGGTTCTGCGCACCTTGTCGGGCAGTATTCTGCGCGTCCTGCTGAGCGGATTCGGCCTCCTGGCGAACATTGTCGGGGTTCAGTTCCGGCTTGCCGGTCTGGCGCATGGCCGTTTCGATTTCACCCCGGATATCGTTGAGGTTGAAATCGATACCTTGCGCACGCAGTTGCTCCTGGATCCTGTCACCCAGTGCAGGTGCGACCTGAGCGATGCCGCTGCCCAGTGCAGACATGCCGCTGCCCGCCAGATTCAGCCCACCGCGCACCACGCCCGTGACAGCGCTGGAAACCAGATAGACAGTGATCAGAGAAACGCTGGCCCACACCAGCAGACCATGGAATGCGCCCTCGCGCTGAGCCAGGCGCCCTGCAGCCCAACCGCCGACGAACAGGGAGATCATGGAGCTGGCGACCAGCCAGATACCGGCACCGGTGCCGATCCCGGACATGGGATTGGCTTCTTCTATCGGATCGATGCTGGCACTGCCGATAGCCGTGCCCAGCAGGTTCAGGAGCAATGAAACAACCATGGCCAGCACGACACCGGCCAGTATCGCACTCCAGGAAATACGCTTAAGCACTGGCGCAATGGTATGAGCATCCTGATGGACATAGGCGGGGTCGGCGCCCGGAGTAATACGGTCATCGCGAATCATGGTGGTAGTCCTTGAAGTCAGTGGCAGAACACGCAAGACGTCTGCGCTTAGTCCAGTGACCTGAAGGCGAGCCAGGAAGTTTAATACTTCCGTCGAATAATCCATAAATAAGCAAAGACGTTACAACAGGTGTTTCATATAAGCGCAGCGAGCCGGTTCATTGATATTACACCCTGCACTTATTCGTTATTAAAGTATTCCGCAATCATACCTTTTCTAACACTATTGTAATAATCGGCTCACCTTCCCGTTAGCATCCGCACCGTATCATCACCCTCATGTCCTCAGGAGCGATTGCACGCTGCTCAGGTATCAGTCATCAAGCCATACAGAGGGTCATGATCATGAAATTGCTCAAGTCGATGGTTTTTGCAGCCGTTGCACTGTCCACTACTGCTGCTTTCGCTAAAGACGGAAGTGAGCGTGCAAGCCAGGCCGCTCATAACATGCGCATTGCTCAAGAAGTGCGGTTCAACGAACAGAACCGCAATGAAACCTCACCACTTGTCAGCGTTGAAAAGACATCTCGTGCTGAACAGATGAAGAAGTCGGAAGGCTGAAAACAGAGTTGTAAAAATTCACCTTTATGGCCTTACAGCTCCTTTGGTAAAGGTGAATCTTCAAGCGTCCTCAGGGACGCTTTTTTTGCGCCGGGATCTTCGCGAATGAAGTGCACCATCAAAGCCAGATATCCAATTGCCGTTCTTCAAGAACCAACGGTTGTCCATGTTCCAGCAAACGCCGGATTCCCGGGCCAAGCAGATCCTGCGGGCCATCCAGCGGCCTCGCAGGAAATGCCTGGAAACGTCGCTGATTGGCGCTGACCTGCTGGAGGATCTGTCGGTCCTGGCGCAGGATGACCCGAAACGCCTTTTGCAGAACAAGACGTTTGATCGCAGCCGGCAGCCAGCCTTGTGCCGTGGCAATCCGGGCAAACACGCGGAGTTGTCCATCGCCACACGGAGTCAGCCAGGCGCTGGCAAGCAGGCTGAGGCCGTCGCGGCGGTCGCGATATTCGATTTCCGCCAGGCCCGGCAGCCGGAAGCGGCCCATGCTGCTGCCCCGCTCGCCCTCGAACAGTCGCGAGATCAGCCCTGACTGCTTGCCTTCCTCGCTGTACAGCGCCTCAATGCCATCGGCCAGTGGCCGGACCCGGGCACTTATTTTCTGCCGTTTGAGGTCGTGGCGTATCCAGCCGGCGTGGACGAAATGGGTATGGAACCCGTCGAGGAAGTTTTCCGCAGCGTCCTGCAGCGAGCACTGCACACTGTCCGTGATCCAGAACGTGTCGAGTTGCTGCTTTTGTTCGGCAGGCGCAACCGGCGGCATTGCAGGAGGTTGCCCGCTCAGGCAGACCCACACCAGACCATGGGCTTCGCAACTGGCCAGGCTGTCGAGCAGCGGCTTGCTGCCTGGCGCATGTTCGGTGCCGGGCACGCGGGTACAACGTCCGTCAGCGGCAAATCGCCAACCATGATAAGGACATTCGATCTGCCCGCCACGGACCTTGCCCGCGCTCAGGGGCGCAAAACGATGCGGGCAGCGATCCGGCAGCGCAGCGGCGCGCCCGTCATCAGCCCGGAAAAGCACCAGCGGCGTGTCGTATAACTGGCACGCCAGAGGCGTGCTCTTCAATTCGTGGCTGAGCGCGACCGGCCACCACTGGGCAAGAGGATTCATAACTTGAGTTTCTTCATCAGAGGCACGCCAATGCCATGCAGCAGAAAACCGAGCAACGTCCACACCAGCCGACGGCCCCGGGACAGATGGGCAACGTGAACCAGGCTGTATTCGATCTGCGGCTGACCACCGCGCAAGCGCTTGAACCCGGCGGCACCAGAACTGAAATTCAATACCTGATGCCGTTTGGCCGCTTCCAGCAGGCACAGGCAGGTCAGTTGCCGATACAACCCCGTCTTTTGCGGCAGTGCCGTGTCATAACCCACGATGGGAGTGCTCAGGGTCGTGTCATTGGCAAACCAGCCCAACGCGCCGTCGATACGTCCTTCGGGGTTGCGCAAGGCGCGAATGTCGAGCCAGCCTTCGCGTTGACCGTGCTGCATCCAGCGGGCGCTGTAGTGCGGATTCAGGATGCAGTACTTTTCCAGATAAAGCAGGTTGTAGAGGTGTTCGATACGCTGAAAATCAGCGTCGCTCAGCACTGATCCCGGCACGACTTCGTAGGGTGCACGTCGCAAGAGCGTGGTGTCCATACCCACGTTGTGGTGCTTGAGAAATTCAGCCTCGTCCCCTGCCCGGCCATCGAACAGATAGACCTGGCGACTGGGAATACTAAGGTAGCCGAGAGCCTGCAGATGCTTGCGCAATTCCCTGTTGCTGAAGTCGTTGATGGAGCGAAAGCATAAGGCGTGATCCGGAAAAGCCTGCTGCAAAAAGGCGCTGATCGCCGACAGTTCGGCGACATTCCACTGTGCAGGATAAAGATTGGTGGACAGCAGCCAGTTGTTGACCTGCACCAGCCTGTCGACCCTGGCCGACTTCAGTAAAAGATCAACGCTTCGGGTCAGCAACTGCAATGGCCACGTCAGCCAGGGTCGACCAAGGCGCTTGAGCTCTTCCCGTGCATAACCACTGTAGGCCGTGCGGGGTGAAACCACGTAGCAGTTATCGTCAGGTTCACTGCCATCGTTGATGCTGACCGGAAACTCCTGAGTACCGGTGTCGAGCAGCGCCATGCGGGTGCTGACATTGCCGATCAGGCCAGCGGTGGCGCAGGCGCGGACGTAGTGCCGGGCATGGCTGTCGTCCGGGCTGGATTGCTCGCTGAGGAGTTGTTCCGGGAATAGCAGCTTCATCGCGGACGCTCGCTCAGCGCCTGACCGT
The DNA here is from genome assembly GCF_900187465.1 of Pseudomonas sp. Irchel 3A18. Lineage (NCBI taxonomy): Bacteria > Pseudomonadati > Pseudomonadota > Gammaproteobacteria > Pseudomonadales > Pseudomonadaceae > Pseudomonas > Pseudomonas sp. Irchel 3A18. Next base: position 149,706 of record NZ_FYDI01000007.1, on the reverse strand, counting down.
TCCACTCGATATCCGCCGTGGAGGCTGCCAGCAGACCGCAGCGTCGGGAAACGGAGCGGGAGATGATTTCTGCAAGGCTCAGCACTTGCGCGCCCAACGGCCAGAAGTCGCCCTTGTGCACGATCACATCCCGGGCCGCGTTGTAATCGCGCCAGAATGCCTTGTTCAACAGCCGTTGCGGGGCTGCCAGCAACAACATGGCCAGTGCAATCATGCGCGGATCGCCCGTCGGCTCAAGCACCTTCCCGGATGCCTCACTCAGGCTGCTCACCAGGGACCTGCGCTGATCGTCGAACAGGTGCACGCCGCTGGTCGCTCGCGGATTGCATTCCAGCACATGGAACCGGCCCTCGCGATCCTCGATAAAGTCAAAGCCCACTTGGCCGGTGTAGCCGGTTTCCTGGCCGAACTGTTCCAGAAACCGGCGCACGGCTTGCGGCGCGGCCGGCTGGAAGTAGATCCCCGAGCCACGGCCCACGCGGTAGCATGGCTGGTAGCAACTGTGGGCGCGCAGTTCGCCATTGATCAGCACGCTGAAACTGCAGAACTCTTGCCCGTCGATAAACCGCTGCGCCACCCAGGGTGATGCGTTGTCGGGTTGAACCTTGCTCAACTGACTGGACGACGGGCGAATCAGGGTCTGGGAGGCAAAACGCGAATACGCCGGTTTGAATACCCATTGCCCTGCTTCAGCTGCCAGTGCCAGCACGGCTTGACGATCCGTCAGCAGTCGGGTTTCGGGAGCCGCCAGCGCCCAGCCCTGGGTCATGGCGGCGAACTGGCCTTTGTGATGCAGGCGATGCAACAGTGCAAAGTCACTGGTCAGAACACGGCACAGCGGTGCCAGCCGCTCAAGACCGTGGGACAGGTAGAACACTTCTTCGCAGGTGGGCAGCAGCAGGTCGATGCGCCGGGTTTCGATCACTTTCGCCAGGGCTTCGATCCAGGCGGCCGGATCCTGCCTTGGCTCCGGCAGGCGCACGAAATGCTGTGCCGAGCGGCTGAAACGACTGAGTGGCTGGCCCAGTGAGTCGCCAACCATGACGCTCCATCCGGCTTCGTCAAAAGCCCGCGCCCATTCCAGGCAGGCTGGCGCACGCGCCCCGAGAATCAGTACGCGCATGGCAGGCCCTCGGGCAATTGCAACAGTTTCAGACGTCGACGCTTGGCATGTGGCGGTGGCGCCTGCCAATGGCCAAAGCTCAACTCGGGTGGCTGCAAAGTATGGTCAGTGCACAGTGCGTGAACACTGTCGGTCAGTGCCTGGCACAAACTGGCGTAATCATCACGGGCCAGCAGGTTGACTTGCCAGTGAAGACCCTGCTGATGGATTTCATATTCCTGAAGCGCTGAGCCATGCATCAGCAAGGCGCGACGAATGACATCGGGATAAAGCGCCTGCAACCGGTCGCCTGCAAGGCTGGGCAGCCAGAGAATGTCATCGGCACGGCCTTCGACAGCCGCAATCGCCCGCTCGACTCGCCCGCAAGGGCAAGGTGCCTGGGCGACACGCAGAATGTCATTGAGCCGGTAACGCACGATCATCTGCGTGCGCCGGGAGAAGTCGGTGATGATCGGCTGAAAGCGCGTATGCCCGGTATCCAGCCATTGCGGCTCGATATGCAGGTGGCTTTCGTTCAGGTGCAAGGTGCCCTGCTCGCAGGTGTAACCCAGAAAACCTTCACTGGCCTGATAGATCTGCTGCGGTGCGACACCGAAGGCCTTGAGCACGGCATCGGCATCATCGCTTTCGAGCACTTCGGCCACCGACAGGATATGCGTGGGCCGTATCGTCAATTGTCCGCTCCGCATGGCCTCGGCCAGCCCCCTCAATACAGTGGCCGGAGCCACCAGCACATCGGGATTCTGCGCATTGAGGCGTTCAAACGATGCCTCAAGGCCCAGGGTCAGGTCGTGAAAAGCAAAGTCGATACGGCGACTGGACAAGGTGGTGTAGAGACGGCTGTTGGCGCGCAGGAAAAAGGCAATTCCCAAGGGCTCGCGCCAAAAGCACAGCAAGCGCGGCAGGAAGCGACGCGGCAGGGTTCGCGCCAACAGGATGCCAGCCCAGCGCTGACGCTCCAGTGCACTGACCAGAAACACGCCCTGATTGCCGGAGGTGCCGCTGGAAAGCCCCACCGTCATATCGCCCAGGGTCGGGCTGAAATCCCTTGATTCTTCTGCCTGACGTGCAATGGGCAAGACCTGTTCCAGATTCAGGCCGCGGGTGTTGAACCCGGCAAAGTCGCCCATCAGAGTGGCCTTGTCCATCAAGGGAAGGTCAGCCAGATCGGTGATGTGCAAACCTTTGAAACGCTGCGCCTTGGGCAACACCTGTTGCAGGAAATGTTTCAACTGCCGGGCCTGCCAGGCTTCCAGTTGCTCGCGCCGGGTGAAGCGCAGCCGGTAGCGGCTGTTGATGAAACTCAGGACACTGCGCAGAGCCCCCATCAGCTTTTCACTGCTCATGAGCGAATGCCTCCCAGGCCTGGGTGCAATGGGACGGCAGCACCGCTACGGCAGGCTCTCGACGAATCAAGGCGCCAAGGTCGCTGTAGGTCTGGCGGTATTGCCTGGCATCGTGACTGACAAAGTGCAGCGCGGGCCAGGCAGGCAGGCGCTCGGCGCGGCAGGCGGGAACCGACCAGCAGGCGTCGGCCACCAGAAACACCGGACGCCCATCGGCATCGGGGATAAACAGGCCAAGCTGGCCTTCACTGTGTCCCGGCAGCGGCACGCCGATCAGGCTGCCGTCGCCCAGCAAGTCGAGGCCCTGGCTGAAAGGTGTCATCCATTGGGGCAGCGCAACCTTCCTGCAGTGGTCGGCAAGAGTCACCCGCGATCCGAAATCTTCCGGCAATAATCCGGGCAAGTGACCGCCAAGTGTGGCGCGCCAGCGGGAGCCGCGCAGGCTTTCGATCTGTCGGCGGTCGGCATCCAGCGCAATGAACGATGCCTTGGGAAAATCCCTCAGCCCCGCGATGTGATCGCTGTGGAAGTGGGAAATGATCAGGGTACGAATGTCATCCGGGTGAATACCAAACTCGTTCAGTTGAGCCAGCAGTTGCTCCTGCGCGGGCAATTGCACCGGCACCGCACTGCGATACAAGCGCTCGGGCAGCGCCTGGGTCGCCTTGAAAAAGTGTTCGGCGTAACCGGTGTCGTAGAGTATCCAGCCCGCATCGGGGTGGCGAATCAGGCCGCATAATGCAGGGAAACGGGTCGGAGCAATGCGCCCGCCACGATCGGCCATGCATTCCAGGTGTCGGCACCAACCGGCGCGCAATACGTTGAGGCTGACGGTACGGCTCAACCTTGTGCTCCTTGCCGGGCCAGCCACCACTGAGCGTGCTGGCGAATGCCCTCTTCCTGAGTCATGACGGGGCGGTAACCCAGTTCGTTGCGAATGGCGTCGAGGTTCAGGGTCTGACTGAATGCCAGCACGCCAGCGCCATAACGGGTCAATAAGGGCTCGCCGCTGCCCGTCAGTCGGGCGCGGGCTTCCAGCACCCGCGCCACGGTGTCCACCAGTCGCCAAGGCAAATGCCGGGTGCGCAGAGTCAGGCGAAACTGCTCGGCGATACGCTGCAGCAAATCCTCGAAAGCCAGTGGCGTGCCGTTACTGACGTTATAGGTGCACACGGCCCTGGGCAGCGGCTGGCTCAGGCTCAGTTCCACGGCATGCATCAGATTGTCGACGCAGGTCAGGTCCAGTTGCGCCTGGCCGCCACGCATCAACGGGATTCGTCCACGCTGCATGACCCGCAGCAAGCGCGGCAACAACGTTCCGTCCCAAGGACCGAAGACCGCACGAGGGCGCAGGATCACAGCTTCGGCGAGCCCTGCTTCATGTATACGTGTTTCAGCCAGTGCCTTGCTGCGGGCGTATTCGTTGACCGCGGGTGGCAGCGGATCGTTTTCGCGAATGTCCAGACGATCACGAAAGGCAAAGTACAGACTGGGCGTCGATAGATGCACCAGACGCTTCACCTCGTTAATGCGACAGGCCTGAAGCACTTCATCGGTGGAGTCCAGATTGGCCTGGGCAAAGGCTTGCGGCGTTCCCCAGGGTGAAGACAATGCCGCGCAATGGACAATGACGTCACAGCCTCGGGCGGCTTCGCCCAGTGTATTGGCCGCCTCAGGCGTGCCATGCTGCAAGGGAAGCCAGCTCACAGCACCGGGGCTGTGGTGAATGACTTCAGCGGCTGCCGCCGGGTTGCGACCGCTGAACTGCACCTCGAAGGCCCGGGAGGCCAGTCGCCAGACGATATGTCGGCCAATGAACCCAGTGCCGCCAGTAACCAGAACTTTCATCAGTACTCCAGGATCATGCCGCCAAGCGAAAGGCCCGCGCCGGTGCCGATCAGCATCAGCGTCTGGCCGCGCAGGATACGCTGGTCGCGAATGGCGATGTCCAGCGCAGTGGGCAGCGAAGCGGCCACCTGATTGCCGTGCCGGGCAAAGATGTCGATGACCTTTTCCGCTTCAAAGCCCAGGCGTCGGGCCGCATGGTGCAGCGCTTGCTGGCTGGCCTGATGAGGGATGACCCAATGGATGTCATCCTGAGCCAGCCCGGCCTGGGTCAGCAGTTCATCCATCAGCGTGGGCAAGTGCCTGGCCGCCAGGCGATACACGTCCTTGCCCTGCATGGCAAAACTGGTCAGCGGCTCGAACGGTATATCGATACGGCGTGGGTGAAAACGCGAGCCACCGGCAGGGATCTGACACAGGTGCGCGCCTTCGGAAAAGGTCTTGAGGCTGGAGGCAAGGATTTTCGACCCACCATCACTGACACTCAGCACCACGGCGGCAGCGCCATCGCCAAAAATCCCGCCGACTTCGACCTGCTGCCAGTCCAGACCGCACGAAGCGATATCCGAGCACACCAGCAGAATGCGCCTGTAACGCCCGGCAATCAGAGGCCATGACAAAGTATCGATGGCGGCGAGAAAGCCCAGACAACTGGCATTGATATCCATGGCTGGAATGCCGGACTGGCCCAGCCCCAGTTCTCGGTGCAGCAAGGCAGCGTTGCACGGCAGGCCCTGATCCATGGTGCCGCTGGCACAGGCGATCAGGTCGATCTGTTCCAGCTCGACACCGGCCGCACGCAAGGCATGACGCGCCGCAATGGCACCAAGGCTGGCGGCGGTTTCGGTACGGCTGGCGACATGCCGTTGGACCACGCCGCTGATGCGCTCCACACTCCCCGCCACCAGGCCCAGCTCGACATCGAGTTCGGCACTGGTGACCCTCCGTTCGGGCAAAGCGTGCCCGGAACCCAAAATGACCACGGGTCGTGGCGGGAGTGGTAAAAGCGGTGAAGTCTGCATTCAAATTCCGTTTGGCGAGGATAAAGCATCGTCTGATAAAGCGGCGGAATAGGCTAACAGGTTATTGATGGATATACGCGCTGTACGCTTACAGTGTCGGCTTGGGCACGGGCGTGTCTGGAATGGACTTGGCGTTCCTGGGTTGTTTCGGACAGCCTCCGGATATGCCCCATTTGGTAATAATGCCCCCTTCAACAAGGAAGCGTTGAACACATCGGGAATATCTGGGGTTATCTCCACTCGCGCCTGCAAGCCAGACATACTCATAAGAAATCATGCTTGCTGCACCTCCCGCCATTGGAAAGCTGTTTTGCGGCGTCCCCCAGGACATGATCAAATCGTCCAGGGACGAACCTACCCAGGACGCCTGCACGTCATCCGTCGTCTGAAAACGCTGGTTATACAGCAGGTTTCCCAGAGGTGAATTGGCACACCCGCCAAGCGTCAGGGCCGACAGAACAATTATCAGGAACCTCATATCCCAAACTCCATTAGTTGTTACGACAGACTGGTTTTTCCGTTTCTGGATGAGGCGCTACAAGAAGTGCGCAGGCCGTTATACGGTCTAGCTGGTGGTCGGAAAATAGTACAGGTGTACTATTCAAGCAGGCTCGAAATCACTCTAAGTTGCTCAATACAATGATTGACTGTGCAATGCGTCAATTCATATCCGGCTGTTCAGTACTATCATTTCAACTATCGCCAAACGCTCGAAGGTGAGCGGTTCCTGGTCTAAAAGGATGTCGCCGCGTGCTGCTCACTCTTCTGGAAATCGGGCTGGAAACGTTTGAATACCTTGTCGAGAACCCGCCTTATGCCTGGTTCTTTGGCCTGTCCCTCGCTCTCCTGGCTGTGGGCATCTGGCTGAAGCAGCAAGTTGCAAGTCTGCGCACAGAATCCGTCAGACAAAAAGAACAGATCGAAACCCTGCAGCAACGCCTTGCGCGCCTGGAGTCGCCCCTCGCCATGCCTGAAGCGGCACAGGCCACGACGCCGCTTCCTGACGATACGATTATTGTCGCGACCCAGGACAGCGGGCCGGAACTGCTCTGGGACTTGCCGGAAGAATTACCCGCTGCTGCGCAACCTGAAGCTGACATCAAACCGACCGCTCAACCTATTGCACGGCCGAACCCGCTGAACACTGCGTTCGAGGCTGCGAAACACTGGCTGCTGGGTGGCAATACCGTGCTGCGGGTTGGCGCAGTGGTGCTGTTCATGGGGCTGGCGTTCCTGCTGCGCTATGCCACTGAAGGCATCGTGGTGCCGATCGAGGCCCGCTATGCAAGCGTCGCCGCCAGCGCCATGGCGTTGCTCGGCCTGGGCTGGTGGCTGCGTCAACGCAACGCCAACTTCGCCTTGATGATGCAAGGCACCGGAGTCGGCGTGCTGTACCTGACGGTCCTGGGTGCCATTCGGGTGCATGAGCTGCTGGACCCGAGCCTGGGTTTTGTCTTGCTGGTGGCGGTCATGCTGTTCTCGACCATGCTGGCCGTCACACAAAATTCGCTGGCGCTGGCCTGCGCCGCCACGATTGGGGGTTTTGCAGCGCCCATCCTGTCGTCTACCGGCCAGGGCAGCCATGTCATGCTGTTCAGTTACTTTGCCCTGCTCAATGCCGGGATTTTCGCCATTGCCTGGCTCAAGGCCTGGCGCTTGCTGAACCTGATTGGCTTTGTCGGGACCTTCGGCATCGGTTTCGCCTGGGGCTTGCGCTCGTACAAGCCGGAGCTGTTCTGGAGTGTCGAACCGTTCCTGATCCTGTTCTTCCTGATGTACCTGGCCATCGGCCTGCTGTTCGCCCGGCACAAACTGCAGGAACGCAATGATGCGCCCGATGATGACAGCCGCGAATCGATGCTGCGCTGGTCCAGGCGTCAGGGCGACTATGTCGATGGCACGCTGCTGTTTGGTACGCCCCTCGCAGGCTTCGGCCTGCAATATGCGCTGACCCGCGACATGGAATTCGGCACCGCTTTCAGCGCGCTGGCGCTGGGCCTGCTGTACATGGGCATCGCTCGCCTGCTTTCCGGTCGGGCACCGGGTCGTGCGTTGTTGCTGGTGGAAACCTGCCTGGCACTGGGCGTCGTGTTCGCGACACTGGCGATTCCGCTGGGGCTTGGCGCGCAATGGACCACCAGCGCCTGGGCCATCGAGGGTGCGGCGATTTTCTGGCTGGGCCTGCGTCAGCAACGCGTGCTGGCACGCGGCTTTGGCTTGCTGTTGCAGGTTGCTGCGGGGCTGGCGTTCATCCATCAGATGTTCCAGTGGTACTCCCTGAAGCTGCAAGGCGATTTCTGGACGCCAATGATCATCGCCCTCGTCGCCCTGCTCAGTGCCTTGTTCGTCCATCGCATCAAGACTCTGCGTTACCTCAAGGACAACGTGCTGTCAGGCATGCTGCTGGTCTGGGGCAGCCTGTGGTGGGGTCTGGCCTGTGTCATCGCGCTCATGCGTTTCTCGTCGCACACCCTGTTCCCGACCTGGTTGCTGCTGTCGGTGGCCGCCAGCATAGGCATATGGACCTTGCTGGCCCTGCGTTGGCGCTGGAGCGGGCTGGCGGCGCTGAGCCTGTGGCTGACACCCGTCAGTTGGGTCCTGCTGATCAGCGCAATGACCGACACTTATCACCTTTTTGCCCATTGGGCCTGGGTGGGCTGGGGCGCATTGCTGGCCGTGCATCTGTTTTCCCTGCGCCGCCTGGCAGATCTCCTGCCCCGCAAGGCGCAGTCACTGGCCCATATTCTGGGTTGCTGGTTGACCCTCTTCATCCTGAGCGTTGAGCTGTTCTACGGCATAGACATGCTGGTCAGCTCCAATGCCCCTAACAGCGCGTGGAACGCGATGGGCACATTGCTGCCCAGTCTGTACCTGCTTGCAATGGCCTCCAACAGAACCTGGATCTGGCCGGTGACCGACCATGCCAGGGCTTATCGCGTGTGGGCCGCACTGCCCGTGGCGCTATTGCTGCTGGCGTGGTTCTGGCTGACCAACTCTTACAGCCGTGGCTACGCCGAACCTCTGCCTTATGTGCCCTTGCTCAATCCGCTCGATCTGACCTTGTCGTTCGCCCTGCTGGGGATAGTGAACTGGACCCGCAACAAGCTGCCACAACTCGCAATGACCGTACCGCGCGCCGAGCGGCTGGCGGTGATCATTGCAGGCGCTTCGCTGTTCGCTCTGGTTACCGCCATGGTGCTGCGCACGGCCTGGCATTGGGCCTGGCACGAAATCGACCCCATGCTGGATCAGGCGGTGCTGTCCATCGTCTGGACCCTGATGGCACTGGCCTTGATGATCGGCGGCCATATTCGCCGCCAGCGTGAGATCTGGATCACCGGTGCGCTGTTGATCGGCGTCGTGGTCGCCAAACTGTTCCTGGTCGAGTTGAGCGACCGGGGAGGCATGGCACGCATCGTGTCCTTCATCGGTGTTGGCGTTCTGCTGTTGGTGGTGGGTTACTTCGCCCCGCTTCCACCGAAAAAACCGTCAAACACTACGCAAACACATTGATCATGAGGATTGCCTTCTTGAGTCATCAACCGCTGTTCAAGATCGTGCTGTGCAGCCTGGCCCTGCTGGGCTCGCCCCTCGCCAGCGCTCAGGACAACCCGGCCGACTTTGCCAGCCACACGCCTTTGAAACTCAACGGCGGCGGCCCCTGGTATCGCATCGAACTGCCACTGACCGTGCAGCTCAACTCGCGTCAGAGTGCTCTGGGCGACTTGCGGGTCTTCAACAGTGAAGGCCAGGCTCAGGCTTATTCGCTGGCCTATGACCCGATTCAGCCACGGCAGGAACCGGCGCCGGTTTCAGTCAAATGGTTCCCGCTGTACAACAGCGCAGACGCTGCCGACAGCCCCCCCAAAATCCGTGTTGAACGCAGTGCCAGCGGCACGCTGGTCGAAGTGCAGCCGCAAGGTGCCATTGAAGCGGGCGAAGAAGTGCTGCGCGGCTGGCTGCTGGACACCAGCGCCATCAAGCAGCCCCTGAAACAACTGATTCTGGACTGGAGCACCGAGCGTGAAGGCTTCCAGCGTTTCAGCATCGAGGCCAGCGATGACCTGCAACACTGGCAAGCCTGGGGTGAAGGCCAGGTCGCACGCCTGTCGTTTGCCAACGATGTGGTGCAACAGCGCCAGGTCAATCTGCCGGGCCGCAAGGCGCGTTATCTGCGCCTGTTGTGGAATACGCCAGACAGCGCGCCGACGCTGACTTCCGCGCAACTGCTCAGCGTCAGCAGCGACACACCGCAAGTGCCTCTCACCTGGTCGCAACCGCTGGAAGGCAGCCTTGAAAAACCCGGCACTTACCTCTGGCAATTGCCCGCAGCCCTGCCCGTCGAGCGCCTGAAACTCGATATCGCCCAGGCCAACAGCCTGGCGCCCGGCACCTTGTACGGACGACCGGACAGCAAAAGCACGTGGCAGACGCTGGGCAACGGCCTGCTTTACCGTCTGACACAAAATGGTCAGGACGTGATTCAGGATGAAATACAGGCCTCCGGCACAGTCGTGCGCCAGTTGAAACTTGAAGTGGATGAACGCGGCGGCGGTCTGGGCAGCCAGCCACCTTCCTTGCGGTTTGCCGTACAGGCGCCTCAGGTCGTGTTTCTGGCACGGGGCAACGGCCCGTTCTCACTGGCGATCGGCAACCCGAGCGCCAAGCCTGCCAACCTGCCGCTGGCCACCCTGATCCCGGACAACAACGCCCGGAAGATGAGCAGCCTGAGCAGCGCCGAGCCGATGAACGAACCGGTCAGGCTGGCACAGGCCGCCGAGAGCAGCATCGACTGGAAACGCATTGGTTTGTGGGCCGTACTGGTGCTGGGCGTGGCTCTGCTCGGCTGGATGGCCTTGAGCACCTTACGTACGTCTGCCCCCAAGCCCTAGATTCGTGTGTCACTTATGATCCAGCCACCTGCTTTTTGAAATCAGCCTCTGGACTGATCCATCAAGCCACAGATCATTCTTTAGGCTGGAAGATCACCTTGACCGGTGTGTTCTGCTTGTAAGTCCAGCTCCGGGGTCCATCACCCGGTTTGAACCCCGGATACCAGGCTCTGAGTTCGCTATCACTCGCCCATTGGAGTTGTAACTGATCGGGTTTCGGAGATTCGGGGGTGTCGATATCAAACTGTGCCCAGGCTTCCACGGCGGATTGGCATGCTGCCGATACGCCAACGTCAAGAACGGAAACCTGTAGCTTTTCACCCCATGTCATGGACCCGCTCTCAGGGCATCGGCGAACTTCGACGTGATGCTTTCCATCGGGCGAAGGCAGACTGGAAACCAGTTCGTTGGGGCCGCATCCCGCCAGGGCAACGGACAGCAAGAGCAGGCATGGAATCATTTTCTGCATCACAGCACTCCAGGGATCTATTCCAGCAAAAGACGCCGGGCCAGACCTTCGATATAGGTTTCATCCTGACCGTCAGGGTGCGCTTCAAAGGCCAGGTGAAGGTATTCATGGGTGAGGTCGAGGCGGTCCTGAAGTGACAGGACGCCACGCACGTAGATACGTTTGCGTTCACGGTCGACATAGGGGTTGCCGAAAGCCAGCTGGCAGACGGCAAATGTGCTGACTTCGTTGTAGCCCGCTTCGCTTTCGAGTCGTTGACGCCAACCCCGACGCTGGTTTTGCAACCAGTCCTGGGCGGCTGGAAGCGCCCGGCAGGATGCGACCGGGTTGTCCCAGCGACTGAGACTGGTGCGCGGGTATGCGTGCAACAGAATGGCGTCGTAACGCTGACCGGCCTCGGCCTGATCCACAGCTTGCTGCCAGGAGAGTTTGTCGGAACCAGGCTCAGTGGAGTGATAGGTGATGTTGCTACCGGCCACCACCAGGTCACTGGTCCAGGCCGCGATCTGGCGGGACTCCGCAGAGGCCGGGCGTGGGGCGACGCGCTGGCGATTGCTGCTGTCATCGATGGCCAGACACTCGCCGTTACGGCTGGCATTCTGCAACAGGTAAGTGCGAATCGCGACGGCCAGGGCCTTGGCCGCTTCGGGCGGATTGGCCGAGGCTTCACGCTGGAGCACGCGGGCGACGTATTCCTCACGGTCCAGGCGCGCGACCAGCTTGTCCTTCAGCAGAAAGAGTTCGCCGTCGCTGTGTATATCCAGTTGATTGCCATTGGCGAACTCGACGCGATAATCCCCCAGCAAAGGCCCCGACTCCACAGCACGGCCCGGGGCAAGAACGCGCTCCACCGGATAACGTGAAAACAGGTTCACTTCGACACAACGCCCCGGCTCCGCAGGCCAGCCTGCTGGAACGACCGAAGCGATGGCCTCGCCGTAGTTGCGCAAAACCGTCTGGCTGGTGCCGCGCCCCTGGGCCCAGACAGGCGTGCCATCCACTGTCCAGCCGGCAAACCCGCCCTGACGCACCCCACTATCGCGATCCTCGAACCAGCTCCAGGTTTTCACCCGCAACCGGCCGCCCAGCTCGCCCACAACATTGCCGTCAGCCGCGTTCAGCACTACATCCAGCAATACCCGCCTCGCCTGCTCCTGCGCAGGCAACACCGCCAGCATCCCGAGCAGTTCGGCCACGGGCACCTGTGCAGCAGGCTGCAACGACTGCAGGCCAAGCAGCCATTGCGGGGCTTTGCGTGCTTGCCAGTACGAGCGCCAGTCAGCTTCGGAGATGGCCAGGCGTTGCGGCTCGAAGTACAGACCACAGGATTTCACCAGAGCCTGATCGCGCTCGACCTTGCCACCGGTCGTGCAGCAATACACTTCCTCTTTCGACTGGCCGCGACACTCATAGGCCGGTTCACTGGCGCCGGTGTCCACCAGCCATGCGTAGACAAAGAGTTTCCAGAGGCTGCCCAGATGCGTCTGCAAATCCGCAGGCAACGGCTCTCGCGACAGCAGTCGGGTCTGGTTCAAAGACAGCAGTTCCCCCTTGAACCCCATCTGCAAGGGCTCCTCCTGCGCGGTTGCCAGCGCAGGGAGCAAAAGCAGTACCAGCCATGACAGACGCCGGATCATGTCAGTTGACCTTGACCTGACCATAAGCGGGTTTCGTTTCCAGGGCCTGATTCTGCGGCGCATAGACCTGAGTGAAACGCACCGGCGGCAGCTTGAACTGGCCTTTTTGCGAGAAGCGCACCAGATGCCGTACCCGCAACTCGCCGCTCAGGGCGTCCACCGGAATGGCGTAAGCCATTTGCCCCGGCTCAAAGCGGGCCTTTTCCAGCGCCGTCGGTTCGGTACCGGCCTTGCCCTGCAACTTGATGCCCCAGGTGGTACGCTCCACATCCGCACCCGGTGGCAGCGGCACCTCGATCATGCCGTAGCGCAGCGGCTTGGCGGCCTTGCTGGTGATGATCACCTCGTCGAGGTAAAGGCTGTCACTGGACAAGGGTTTACCATCGACCGCTTCGAGGCTGAACTTGAACGCTTCGTCACCCGGTACAAGGCGCGACAGGCGACGGGTGATGGTCACTGCCATCGGATCGATTGCCGGTTGCCGGGTCTGATAACTCAGCAAGGCCCGCAGCGGACGCTCCTGGGTCCCGGACAACGACAATACGGCAGGCACAGGAGTAGCCCCCTGCCAGATCCAGTACATTTCACCGCTGTCGCCATATCGTTTCTTCCAGCCTTCACCCGGCGCCAGAGCGATGGTGGGCGAAGCCTGCTCGATGCTTCGCTGCAACCAGCTCAGGGCCAGGGCACGCTCCAGAGTCGATTGCTGTGGCAGCAGACGTTGCAGCAAGGCGTGAGCGCGGCCCTGATCGAAGCCTTGAAGCGACAGGTTCAAGGCTTCGGCAAATGGCTGGGAACTGACCGCCAGACGTTGCTGCGCATCCGGCAGTTGGCGGCTGAAAGCATCAGGCAACGTCACCTTCGACTGCCGGGCCAGGGAAGCGGTGAGCGCACGCGCCGCCGCCAGTCCCAGTGCAGAATCCGGGGCACTCATGACCATGCTGTCTTCGCCACTGTCCAGCAGGTTCGCCTGAGGGCCCTCACCGGCTTTCGCCAGATCATCCATCAGGCCGCTGAGCAATGTGTTGACAGGCAATTGCATTTGTCTGGCGAACGACAGGATCAGCGCACGCTGGAGCAAAGGCGTGTTTTTGGCCTGCTTCGCATACACCTCCAGCACCCGCTGCCAGTGCTCCGGCGGCAGGTGCAGCTCCAGAGCCTTGCTGGCGTGCCAGTCGGCGTAATAGGCGTAGGCGGTCAGGAATGCATCCGGCTCAACGTCATAACCCCACCATGTAAAGCTCGCCGAAGGACCGGCCATTTGCACCAGTCGCAAGCGACTGTTCTGCATGATCAGGCGCAGGCGATCCCTGACTTGCGGGTTCGACGACAGGATCGGATAGGCCATGCTCAGCGGCAACAGACGGCTGGCCGTATGCTCGACGCCGCCATAGGGATAGCTCAGCAAATCGTCGAGGGCCGAACGGAACAGCGCTTGCGGGCTGTCATCCAGGCGCAGGCGGATACCGGTTGCATCGCCGGGCAAGGTCAGCGGATTGTCGCCACTGATTGCGTCCAGGCTCTGGTTTTGCGTCACCTGCCAACCTTCACCGGTTGCTATCAGGTTCACGGCCAGTGCATCGGCGACTTTTCCTTCCTGAACGAGTTGCGCCGTCCACTCGCCACTGGCCAGTGCAAACCCTGGCAGCGCGATGTAGTTGATGCCCTTGTTCAGGGTGACGGGCACACGCTGCTCGATACCGGCGTAATGCGTCACCAGCTCGGCCTTGATGGGTTTATCCGCCTGACTGAAAGCGAACACACCCAGATCAGGCTGGTCGCCTGCGCGGAACCGCGTCGGGCCGCTCCATTTCAGGTACAGCGGTTTTTCCGACCGTACAAACTGCTTTTTCTGCCCGACCTGACCGTTCTGGTCGATGGCACGGGCCGTGATGCGCCAGCGGGTCAGCGAGTCCGGCATTTTGAAGGTAAAGCGCGTCTTGCCGTTGGCATCGGTCACCATTTCGGGTTCCCACGCTGCGGTGTCGACGTCCTCACGACGCGGCCGCTCCAGCACTTTCACGCCACGCTCGCTGCGGTTGGCCTTGCCCGGCGCCGTCGGGTTGCCCGGCAATGCCACGTCGTAACTGATGAACGACAGGCTCGCGCTGGTACGCACGTTATTGCGGCGCGGATGGTAAAAGAACTGGTCGATGGTCGGTGCGATTTCCGGTTGCAGCGCGTAGACCATTTCGTCTACCACGCTGACCGTCAGGTGCGCCGGGACCGGCTTGCCAGCGAAGTGTGTGGTCAGGTCCACCGAAACGATATCCCCCGGCTGGTAATCTTCCTTGTCCGTGGCGATGGCGACGTCTATCTGCGGCGCAACCACCTTGATACCGGCGTTCTGGAAGCTGTACTGGCCACCCTTGGTGTACAGGACCGAGAAGGTCAGGTTCGGCGCAAAGTTATCCTTTACCGCAATTCGCGCACGGTATTGGGTTTCGTTGAGCTTCTCCATCGTCAGCCAGTCGCCGCCCTTGGACAGCAAGGCCGTGGCCTCGACCTTGTCACGTTCCAGGGACAGCAGCGCATCACTGACCGGCTCGGGGAAAGTGATCAGCGCCAGGGCCTCGTCGCCCACCTTGTAGTCGGGCTTGTCGAAGATGATTTCCACGGTGCCCGGCACGGCCTTGACACCGTCGCCAGTCACAGAATGTCCGGTGGCCCCCAGCAAGCGGCCATGCTCGTCCAGCAGGGTCAGGTTGTAGGTGCCCGGACGGTCGAAACTCAGGCTGAAATCCTTTGCTGTAGCCGCAAGCTTGTCGCCGCCACTGGCCTGGTCTTCCAGACGAACCCATTTGTAGCTGCTCGGCGTCATCGCCTTGAGCGGCTCGTTGCCGCCTTCATTCTGATAGCTGAAAGCAACCTTCTCGCCCGCGGCACTGAATCGTTGGGGAGCAGTGAGACGGAAACTGGCTGCGCCACGATCGATCAGGATTTCCCTGGTGGTCTTGACCCGATACGCCGCGCCATCGCTGGCGAACACGGTCAGCATGTAGCGGCTGGGCTTGTCGGCAGCGGGCAGATCAAGAGGCGCATTGCCCTTGGCGTCGGTGGTCAGTTCGGTGCTGGTCAGTTCCACAGGGAATTGCCCGAGGTATTGCAGTTCGTTATCGACCGTGGACAACTGCTGGGCGCGCAGGCTCAGGGTCACCTTGGCATTGGCCACCGGCTTGCCGTCCGGGTACAGCAGCACCAGATTGCCTTTTACCGGCTCGCCGGTGCCGTAGTCCTGTTTGTCCAGATTCAGCGACACTTCAAAGTGCGGCTTGATGTATTCCGCCACCCGGAAGGCGCTGCTGTAGGCCTGGTCCCTGTAGCTGAAACGCAATTCATAACCGCCCGCAACGGCGTTGTCCGGCAACTGGAAACGCCCCTGGGCACCCGACACGGCGTCGAACTTCAATGGCAGCGATTGCAGTGCAGTACCTGTGGCGTCGAGCACTGTCACGTCCACATCGGCAGCGGTCGGCGCGACGGAATCACGGGCGTTCTTGAACTCGCGGCCGACGATTTTCAGCGACACCCAATCACCGGGCCGGTACATGGGCCGGTCGGTAAAGGCATAAAGCTTGGTGTCGTAGATTTCACTGTCGTAGTAGAAGTTTTCCGAAACGAAGACACCGCCCTCTTCGTCTTCACCAATCACGAACGAGCGTTCGGGGCTGACGTGTTTCAGTCTCAGCAAGCCATCGGTGCCGGTGGCACCGCTGCTCATCACGCCAAGGCCATCGGTCCACAGCACATTGACCTTGGGTGCCGAGCCGCCGTCCTGCTTGCGGGCGGCCCAGACCAGAAGCTCGTCACCGGAAATCTTGCTCACGGCCACGGTATTGGAAACGAAGACCATGGTCGTGGCCCGGTACTTGCCGATCAGCGCCTCCACCAGATACAGGCCCGGCTTCAACTGGCCCAAGGGGATATAGACGTTACCCGGCACGACCGTGACGAACTTGCTGGACGAACCGCTCAGGTCCACGCCAGCCGGTGGCTGGATCGGCTTTGCTTCCCACAGCGGATAACGGAACTGGCTGACAACCGGCAAACCGGGGATCAGGGCAAATTGGGGTTGAGACTCGAAAGGTGTCGGCGCAGCGATGGCATTGCCCATCTTCAGTTCAGGCACTTCCTCGGTCACCTGCTTGCGGGACTCGTAGGAAAACGCTCTCTGCATCACACGACGGGAAGTGCGATACCAGTTGTCCCACAGGTAAGCCAGGGTGTTGGACAAGCCTTCGCCCTTGAACTGGCCTTCACTGACCACGCGGTGCAGGTTCTTCTGCCGCTTGAGGAAATCCAGCGGCTTGTCGATGCGGTACACGCGAATGTCTGCGCCGCCGTAAGGCTCCATGCGAAACCGGCGATAGTCACGCCCCGGCGCTTCCAGGCGAACCAGCGCCTGTTCATTGCTGGAAAAACTGCTGTCCGCCAGCAGGAAAAAGCTTTCACCGGGCACCGGGCTATAACCGCTGGGGGCGACGCTGTCCTCGGCGTGGGCATTGGCCACGGGGACCAGCAGCGCCAGAAGCAATGAAATCAGAGAGCAGATACGCAACATGCGGGCACCGGTCATTGGGAGAGAAAGTTGAGTCGATAGACGCCGATGAAATTGGGGTTGGCAGCGTCGGGTATCCATCGGGTGTCCTTCCATGTCATGAGTTGCTGCAGGCTCGCGGAGCGCATGCCGTTGTCAGTGGGGGTTGTGGTGCCGGTGTGGTAGGCGATGTAGCGGCCCATCCAGATCATCAGGTGCTGGTCATCGCCCTGATCGAAAAACATCAGGTCGCCGGGGCGGGCCTGGGTCACGTCGCGCCCTACCAGATGGCTGTTGAACTGGATCAGTTTGATTGCATTCACATACGGGCCGACCTTGCCGCCACCTTGCTGCCATTGCTGGGCGAGCCCTCGCTGTGCCTCAGTCAGTTGCAGTTCAGGCGGCAGGTAACGGTTCGACAGGCCATTGCTGCGCAGCCATTTCTCGTCATGAACCTTCAGCGCCTCGTTACTGGCGAAGCGCACCAGACCGGCGCAATCCTGCTGATACCAGCGCGGGCTGGGGCCCTGGGCCAATTGTTCCTGAGCGATACGCACGAACCAGGCACGAAACACCTGGGATTGCTGCGCATCGAGCGGCGGCACGTCACTGGCAAATGCCCGGCTGCCCAGCAGCATCGTCAACAGGACAAGTCCTCGAACCAGCCTGATCACAGGGCTTTCCACTCCAGCGGCAACCATTGCCAGTGGCCGTCGGGCTCGGTGCCTTCCGGCAGCGTGAGTGCGTACTTGCCGTAACCGCCGAGCTTGCGCAGCTTGGGAATCAGATGGGTCTGTGCGGCGTTATAAAACACCGGTTCCATGTCCTTCGGCAGGCTGCCGAGGGTTTCCTGCTGCATCAGTTGCGCCATGGAGCCGGGGTTGAAGTAAACCGGCACCAAGGAGTCCTTGGGCAACACATCGGCCAGCGGCGGGAAACGCTTGTCGAGGGTGCCGAGGGCTTTGTCCACGAGCTTGTCGTCGAGGGAAAACAGCAGCGTCGAGCCATGACGTGCCAGGCTGACTTTCATGAAGGCCTTGCCGGTGATGGCGTCCGGGTTCTCGGCATTGCGAGCCAGATACGGGCCGAAGTTGGTGCTGACCTGACGTTGCCATTGGCGGGTTTCACCTTCCTGCTTCTCGACCACCGGGAATACTTTTTCGGCGACGTTGGCCTCATAGGCTCCGACCATGGAACCGAACAGGTTGCCCAGGTCTGCATCCAGACTTGGGGCTTCCTTATGCTTGAGGCTGGCAACCAGAAGTGGCGTGTACAGACGCGAGTCGGCGTACCAGCACAGGCCTGCCGAATCGGAGATGTGCTCGGTCAAAGCCTGGGCCACGGCATCCTGCGCGCCCAGTTTGACCAGCAGCGGCTTCTGCTGGGTGGCCGCCAGCGGCAAGGCCACGCAGGCGCTGGCACCGATGGGCATGGCTTGCCAGATGGGTTTGAAATTCAGATCGGGCTGGTTCTCCAGTTCGTCCATGGCCAGGAAACTGTGCCAGCCCTTGTCGTCCATCTCGAAACGCAGGCCGGCGAAGTTCGGGATAAAGCGCTGATAACCCATGGCCAGGACACTGGAGTTGACCGACAGGCGTTGTTTGACCTCAGGTTTGCGCGGCTCCAGGCCAAAGGCTTCGGTGAACAGTTTGTCGCCGTTGAGCAAAGCGGCCATGGCTTCGGTGGAAACGCTGCCGGGTGCAAGCGAGGAACCGCTTTCCTGCTCCTCGGACGGGCTCATGCCGGAAGAGGTCGCTTCATGGGTAGCGGTGTCCGGCCCTGCAAGCCTGGCCGGGTTGGACAGCACCACCAGTTTGTCGCCGCGGGAAGCGAATACCAGCGACTTGCTGGCGTTGTAGCTGAGCTGATAGAGCGGCACCTCGTCAGCCCCCACTTTCAGCACACCGATCTTGTTCAACTGAGTGTCGTACAGCACCTTGAGCAGCGGCTCCAGGGTCTTGGCCAGACCTCCGCGGTCCATGACCATCAGAAAATCCTTGAGCCGGCCATCCTTGCCACGCCACAGGGCGATATCTGCCGGCTGATCGAGAAGTTGCTCGATCAGGGTGTCCTGCAGCTTGAGGTCGTATTCGTAGATGATTCTGCGCAGGCTGCCGATCAGGCCGAGGCGATCGGCATGGGTTTCGTAATAGAAGACGAAATCTTCGGTCAGGGTTTCCTTGAGGAACGGCACTGCCAGCAGGTCTCTGGGCAACTGGCTCAGGGACCGGGTTTCCAGCAGGCCGTCCGGGCGGCTCATGCCCAGTTTGTCACTGGCAATTGCAGCCACCGGCACCTTGGGTGTGTGCATGAACCAACCCATGGCGCCGGCCACTCCCGCCACCAGACACAACCCCGCCAGCAGCAATGGCCCGCGACGGGATGATTTGACAACAGGCGTTTCGGCAGGTTGGGGAACCGCTGTTGAAGTCGAGTTATCGCTCATGTTCACAAAACCCAATTCATCCATGGGACGGGATGATCAATAGTTGAAAGTCTTGACCAGCAGCAGGTCACCAATGGCACGCAAAGGCACGATGAAGGTTTCGCGCTTTTCATCGACGGTATTTTCGTTGAGCACCAGGCTTATCTGTGAAGT
Source organism: Pseudomonas sp. Irchel 3A18 (assembly GCF_900187465.1). Taxonomy (NCBI): domain Bacteria; kingdom Pseudomonadati; phylum Pseudomonadota; class Gammaproteobacteria; order Pseudomonadales; family Pseudomonadaceae; genus Pseudomonas; species Pseudomonas sp. Irchel 3A18. The sequence goes on along the minus strand of NZ_FYDI01000007.1, from coordinate 130,236 downwards.
GATGACTTCCTGTTTGTTACTGGCTTCATCAAAGTTGTAACCCCCGTTGCCGAAGTTGCCCCAGTAGTTCACGTAAATCAGGTAAGTGCCCTGCATGGGGGCGGTCATGGTGAACATTTCCGGGCCTGGCCCGTCGACGCCGTCAGGGTCCAGGCCGCCACCGTTGGTCAAAGCCGTGTGCCCGAAAAACGCATGCTGCCCGTCGGGGGTCACGATGTGCAGGTCGAGTTCGGCCTCCGGGTCGTCCCAGCCCAGCACAACGCGAATCCGCGCCGGGGTTCGCTGGCTGTTGGCTTCATAGAACTGAACACGCTTGAGAGACTTGCCTTCCGCACTGCGCACCTCAACGCTGTTGGAGCCTGCGCCAAATGCATAAGGCCGGGCGAAACGCCCTTCTTCGTCGGTGTAAAGATTCAATGGGTTGCCATTGACAGAGAGCACATGGGGACCGCGCTGTTTACCGATGGCCTTGAGCTGGCCTTCGATCATGGTGCGATTGCGCTCCACGCCCCGGTCGATGGGGGGCGTGGGATAAGCGACACTAGGGTTTTCACTGCGGTCCAGAAGGCCGTGGTAGCGCCAGCCGCCCACAGGCTCCGAAAGCGTGGCCGATGGCTCGGCCCATGCGGTGGATGCCCAGGCAAACGTGGCCATGAGCGTTATCAAACGACCTTTCAAGGTAAGCTCTCCAGGAAAATCATGACGTCTGAAAGGCAGACGAAAATCCGGGCATTCAATTGACCACGGCACCCGACGGCGCAGGCTCGTCAGGTATGGGCTCATCAGGAACAGGGCCTATGGGGAATGTGCCCATGTCGGCGATGTCACTCGCCTCTGACGGGCAACCACGGCCATCCGTGGTCGTAACGACGATCTCGCCATCGAGATACCAGTACGCCATGTTGTTGTCGTCTTCTTCGTAATAACAGAGCGCCATGCGGCTGCCATCCAGCGCCGCAAGAATAGCCCAGTTCACGGAACCACCACTGCGCCGATCCCAGCCTGAAGCGAGCAAGCGATCATCGACCTTGAGAATCGGGCTGATCATGTCTTCACCCAGCACCGCATCACTGACCATGGCCGAAGGTGCCGCCTTGATCACGGCTGCGCGAACGTCAGGGTCCTCGATGAAGGCGGTGCCATTCACCTTTTCCCATGGATACTTGCCGATATAAGCCTTCAGGGGGGTGTGCGCCTGTTCCTTCCCGGCAAGGGCAATGCCTGCGGCCCCTGAAAACAACACGCCCAGAACGGTCCCTGTAAGCAAGCGTTTCATACCACTTCCTGATCAATACTACGGTTCGGGAAAATTATCTTCAGCCTTCGCACAAGGGCCAATTCTGCCGGGAATCTACCCTCACAGATAATCCCGGCCAATAGTACGGATGTGCTATCCCCGTATTCAAAATCGCCCATTCCCTATCAATAGCTTGAACAGGCCCTGAGAGCTTTATTAATGGCGCAAGGCAGCACGCTGCCGAAAACAGGCGAGGCCCGCCCTCTAAAAATGTTAATTAAGAATAATAAAAATCGTATAAATCACAAAAATGTATATTAGCTTAAAACCAAAAAGACTTTTACAGCCTCTTCTCAGACGAATAAGGTCTTAAAACCAGCCTGAAGCGCTGTTCGACTTGAAGAGGATTTCTCATGCAGCCCAACCAACCTTCGGCACTGCCAGGCAACCCCGCGGACCAGGGGACACAGCAATGATCAAAAGCCCTCTTCTACCGCGCCTGTTGTTCGCCGCTGTGACTGCCGCCACTCTTCTGGGTTGCTCCCCTGCCGGTCAGGACAGCCAGGCAGGCAAGACTCTCAAAGTCGCTTTTTTCAGGGATAACACCATATTGGTCAGCGTAGATCCCTTCCAGGTCTACTGGCTGGAGCATCGGGTAGTGCTGCGCAATATCGTCGAATCATTGACCGATCAAGACCCACAGACCGGCAAGATCATTCCCTGGCTGGCAGAGCGCTGGGAAGTGAGTGACAACGCGCTGGAATACACCTTCCACCTGCGCAAGGACGTGACCTTCAGCAACGGTACACGCTTCGATGCTCATGCGGTGAAAGCTGCTTATGACTCAAACAAATCTTTCGCCGCCCAGTTGCCGAGCACCTTTGGCGCGACTTATCTGGCGGGCTACGATCACGCCGAGGTCTTGGACGACTTTACCGTCAAGCTGGTGCTGGCCAAGCCCAATGCCGGCTTCCTGCAAGCCACGTCCACTACCAACCTCTCAATTCTAGCTCCGGAATCCTACAAGCTCAGCGCCAAGGAGCGCTCGCTGGGCGCGATCATTGGCACCGGGCCTTTTGTACTGGAGCGCTACACACCGGAAAGCGGTCTGCTCCTGACCAAACGCAAAGGCTACGCCTGGCCATCAGCCAATGCCCAGAACAAGGGCGAGGCGCATCTGGATAAGGTCGAAGTCAGTTACGTGCCGGAAGAAAGCGTGCGCAACGGTCAGTTCGTACAGGGCCAGGTCGATATTCTCTGGCCGCGCAACCCGTTCTCCGAAGTGGACCTGAACCTGTTCAAGTCCAAGGGTGCCACCATCCAGAGCCGTTCCTTGCCTGGCCCGGCCTTGAATATCTACCCCAACACCCGTGGCTCGCGCATTCTGGCCGATCGCGATGTGCGTCTGGCGCTACAGAAAGGCATCGACCGCAAGACATACGCCGCCACGGTTTATAACCCTGAGTTCCCGGTGGTTTCGGGCATCTATGACATCACTACGCCCTATTACAAGAATCAGAGCGACAAGCTTGCCTATGATCCCCAGGGAGCCGAACGCCTGCTCGACGGTGCGGGCTGGCAGAAAAATGCCGATGGTTATCGCTACAAGGACGGTAAACGGCTGAAGCTTTCCTACAACCTGTCACCTTCCGAAAGCGCTGGCGATGTGCTGATCCAGGATCAACTGCGCAAGATCGGTATCGAACTCAAGCTCAGCGTCGTGACGACGGCTGAATGGGCGGCGACCAACGCTGCAGGCAACTACGACCTGACTTTCGCCTATATGACCCGCGCCGACCCGATCGTTCTGCAGAGCATCCTTGATCCGCGCAGTGCCAACAGTTCGACCCTGGCGACCAGCCTTTACGAGCCGCAAACGCTGCCAAGAGCACTGGAGCTGTTCGATGCCGGGCTGACCGCTACCCGCAGCGAGCAACGGGCGCAAGCCTATGGCGACTTGCAGGACCTGCTGATCGACGAAGGCTCGGCGTTCCCCGTCTATGAGCGGGTCTGGCAAGCCGCGACGGCCAAGAAGGTGCGCAATTTCCACTGGACCGCCGAAGGTTTCGCACTGTTCAACGACATCGAGATCGCAGCACCATGAGCCGTTACGTCCTTGGCCGGATTGCCCAGGCGCTGCTGGTACTCTGGGGTGCCTACAGCATCACTTATTTCATTCTGTATCTGCTGCCCGGCGACACACTGTCCATCATGCTCAGTGCCTCCGGGGTCGAGATCGATGCTCTGTCAGAGCAGGACCTCGCCCAGGCCAGGTCCTATTACGGGCTGGACCGCAGCGCCTTCGAGCAATATGTCGATCTGTTATGGGGTGCGATCCACGGTGACTTCGGCAATTCACTGACGCTCAACCGCCCCGTTTCAGAAGTGCTGGTCGAGCGGCTGCCGCAAACCATGGCGCTGGCGGGCCTGGCGATTGTCCTGTCGCTGATTGGCGGGGTTGGTCTGGCTTACCTCACCGCTTACGTGCGCTGGCAGCCGTTGAAAGTTGCCCTGTCGCGTCTGCCTTCGCTGGGCTTTTCGGTGCCGGTGTTCTGGATGGGGCTGTTGCTGATCCAGTTGTTCGCCTTCAGCCTCGGCTGGTTTCCGGCAACCGGCAATGAGGGCTTTTCCAGCCTGATATTGCCTGCGGTCACCCTGGCGATTCCCAGTGCAGCGGTGTACGCCCAGGTGCTGTTGCGCGGCTTTCAGGGTGTGTGGAAAGAGCCCTACATCATCACTGCCTACGCCAAAGGCCTGAGCCGCGCTCAGGTCCAGGCACGCCATGCGTTCAAGAACGCGGCCTTGCCCCTGCTGACACTGATCGGCCTGCAAGTGGGCAATACCGTTTCCGGCGCCGTGCTGGTGGAAACCATCTTCGCCCGCTCTGGGATCGGTCGTCTTGTCCAGGAAGCGGTGCTGCGCCAGGACATTCCGGTGGTACTCGCCATCGTCGCCGTCTCGGCTGCCGCTTTCGTTGTGGTCAATCTGATCGTTGACCTGCTCTACCCCGCGCTGGATCCGCGCATTGCCCACACGCCAAAGGTCTCCTGACACCATGACCATTTTCGATACTCGCCTTGCACGCCTGGCTCGCCTTGTCAGCCGCAATGAAGCGCAGCCTGCGACCCAATGGCGGCGGCGCAGCAGCCTGAGCCGGGCTTTCGATTCGGCTCTACCATTGTTGCGTCGCCCCGGATTTCTGCTGGCCGTGGCTATCGTTGCCTTTGCATTGCTGGCCGCCATCGCGCCGACCCTGCTCAGCAGTTATGCGCCCTACGCCACCTCGCCCGCCGACAAGCTGACGCCACCCAATGCCGAGCACTGGTTCGGCACCGACGAGCTGGGGCGCGACCTTTATACACGCGTCGTGCATGGCTCCAGCCTGTCGGTACAGGCAGCCTTGCTGGCCGTCGGCATCGCCATGGCCGGCGGCCTCAGCCTTGGGGTGATTTCCGGTTTTGCGGGCGGTCGCATCGATGCCGTGATCATGCGTTTCATCGACGTATTACTGGCCCTGCCCGGCCTGCTACTGGCCCTGGCCATCGTCACCGCCATCGGCTTCGGCACCATTCCGGTGGCCATTGCGGTAGGTGTCGGGATCATTCCCGGCTTCGCCCGCACCACCCGCGCCGAGGTGCTGCGCGTCAAGACCTTGCCCTACGTCGAAGCGGCACGCCTGGGTGGCGCAAGCTGGACCCGGACCTTGCTGCGGCACATCTTGCCCAATGCCTGGGGCCCGGTAGCCGTGCTGGCCACCCTGGATTTCGGCGCAGCGATTCTGGCCACTGCCGGCCTGAGCTTTCTTGGCTTTGGTGCAGAACCACCCGCCGCCGAATGGGGCACGCTGATCGCCAATGGTCGTCACTTCCTGATGACCGCGCCCTGGGTTTCGTTATTGCCAGGCCTGTTTCTGGTGGCCGTGGTGTTCAGCTTCAACCATATCGCCCGCACTCTGGAAGAGACTCAACGATGACTGACACGCCGCAACTGATCGATCTCCAGAACCTGAGCGTGACCTATCGTTTCAACGGGCAGCTCACCCAGGCAGTGCGCAACGTCTCCTTTCAAGTGGCCAGAGGCGAAACCGTGGCGATTGTCGGCGAGTCCGGCTCCGGCAAGTCCACCATCGCCAACTCGATTCTCGGCCTGCTACCGGATAACGCGACCATCACCCACGGCGAACTGCGGGTCGATGGCAACGACCTGAGCCACGCTTCTGAACGGGAAAAGCGGCGGATTCGCGGCAGCATCATCGGCCTGGTGCCTCAGGACCCGATGGTCAGCCTCAACCCGACCTTGCGCATTGGCCAGCAGATTGCCGAAGCGCTGATCCAGGCCCACGGTCGACGCTACCCGGCCATCGACGCCGATGTGGTGGAATTGCTGGAACAGGTCGGCCTCGACAAGCCGGTGCTGCGCGCCCGGCAATACCCACACGAGCTGTCCGGCGGCATGCGCCAGAGGGTGCTGATCGCCATCGCGCTGGCAGGCAATCCCCGCCTGATCATCGCCGACGAGCCTACCAGCGCTCTGGATGTCACGGTACAACGCAAGATTCTCGACCACCTGCAACGTCTGGTGGGCGAGCGAGACATTTCCCTGTTGATCATCACCCACGACCTTGGCGTGGCAGCGGATCGCGCAGACCGGGTGCTGGTGATGAAAAGCGGTGAACTGGTGGAGCAAGGTCCGCCACGGCAGATCCTTGTAAACCCCGAACACAGCTATACACGCGCATTGATTGCCGCCGCGCCGGCTTTCGGCCAGAGAAAAAGCCCGGCAGCACCACGCCCTTCTTCGCCAGACACTACGCCGCTGCTGACCCTGAGCAATATCGGCAAGACCTATCGCCTGCCTTACGTGAAAGGCGAAGACGCCGACTTCCAGGCTTTGCAGGACGTCAATTTCAAGGTTTATCCGGGCCAGACACTGGCCATTGTCGGCGAATCCGGCTCGGGTAAAAGCACGGCATTGCGCATCGCCCTGGGCCTGGAAAAGCCCACCCAGGGACGGGTGCTGTTCGAGGATCGCGACGTCACCGACCTCGGCTGGAACGAGTTCAGGCCATTGCGGCGGCGTATCCAGCTGGTTCAACAGAACCCGTTCGGCGCCCTCGACCCACGCTTCACCCTGTTTGAAAGCATCGTTGAACCGCTGGTTTCCTTTGGCCTGCTCAAGGGCCGGGCACTGGAACAGGCGGCACGCCAGTTGATCGAGCGGGTTCATTTGCCGACGGCTTACCTGGACCGACTGCCTCGGGAACTGTCAGGCGGGCAAAGGCAGCGGGTTGCGATTGCCCGAGCCCTGGCCCTGAAACCGGACCTTTTGCTGCTTGATGAACCGGTCTCGGCACTGGATGTTTCCGTACAGGCGCAGATCCTCGACCTGCTCGTCGAGCTGCAAAAAGAACTGGGCATCGCTTATGTACTGGTTTCCCACGACCTTGCGGTAGTGGCCAGTGTTGCCCATCAGGTACTGGTGCTCAAACACGGCAAGACCGTCGAGCAAGGCCTGGCCAGCGATGTCTTCGAGCGGCCCGAGGCGGCTTACACTCAAGAGCTTATTGCCGCGATACCGGGTCGAAGCCTGGAATTACAGGCTGCGATATAGGATTGATGCCGATCCGTTAAGGCATACCTCCCATGGCCCGCCTCATAAAATAATTTATGAGGTGCTGAAAATAACTTTGTTGGCGACTGACCCAGCAGACCTCTAGGATGCCTTATCGCTCATCGCCTCAAGGAAAGACCATGATAAGGCTGCATCATCTGAACCAGTCTCGCTCCATCCGCATTCTCTGGCTGCTGGAGGAGATTGGCGCGCCGTACGACGTCGAGTTCTACCGCCGCGACAGCAAGACCCATTTTGCACCCGAGTCCTTGAAGGCGATCCATCCGCTGGGCAAATCCCCGGTGATCGAACTGGATGGCAAGGTCGTTGCCGAGTCCGGCGCCATCACCGAAATCCTCATCGAACGCTTCGCACCGCACCTCGCGCCTGAAAAACACACCGCAGACTATCTGGACTACCTGCAATGGCTGCACTTCTCCGAAAGCTCGGCCATGCTCCCGCCACTGTTGAAAATCTTTGCCCAGCGCGAAACGGCCACCCTTTCCTTTCTGCCCGGCTATGCGCAGGTGGAATGCGAAAAGGTCTTTGGCTATCTGAACAAGCAACTGGAAAACAAGACATTCCTGGTCGGCGAAAAGCTCAGCGGAGCAGACTTCATGATGCTGTTCGTGGCAGAGCTGGTCGAGCGACTGGAGAAGCCGGAGGCCTACGCCAATATCCAGCGCTATCTGGTCACCCTGAAGAACCTTGATAGCTGGAAAAGTGCGCAGGCCCGTGAGGCAGAGGCTTACAGGTAAGCTCAATTACATCCTGCTCAGAAGACTCACTCGGCGAATGGCAGTGAAAGGTAGTGTCGGCCCAACTCCGTCAGCGTTCCCTCGTTACTCAGCAGGCTTGAAAAATGTGGGTCATCGTTCATCCGCCCGGTGAACCACGCATAACGGAACACGTCAGCCCGGCTCTCGCAGATGGCAACCATTTCGGTCATCTGCTGCTTCTGCTTTTCGAGTGAGTCGATCTGGACACCATCCGGCACGGAATGCCAGTTGGCAAATTCGGTTACCCAGAACGGCTTTCCAAATCTGGACAGCCTGTCGAGCATTCCTGACAGGCCATAGTCGTACCAGTGAAAGGCCAGGTAGTCGATTTGCGGCTCTCTGTTCTGGTTCTGCGCCCGATAGGCCGCATAGAACGCATCCAGCCATACGACCGGGTCCCCATAACCGCTCATGGTTCCCCAGTTCATGGCAGGACCGACCAGCTTGACGCCAGTCTGGGCGGATATCTGCTCCAGTCTTGGCCAGAACCGGGCTGCCGCTTCGGGAGTCATGTTCGCCTGATCCAGAAGATTAGGCTCATTGATGATCAGCAGATATCGAATAGCGGGATGTGCGAGCAGGTACAGCTTCAACTGGCCGTCATCGACATTCGAATTCCAGACCATGGGGATGAAGTCCACCCCGTACATCGATGCATAGTCATACGAAGCCAGCCGATCGTGAGGCTTGGGACTCCAGTTGTACCACCAGCTGATTCCGGGAGCCAAAGCACTCAAGTCTGCTGGATACGCAATGTCATAGGCGATCCCGCGCTTTGCACTTTTTGTGGCAGCCCAGGCCGATGAGCTCAATACCAGCATCAGCAGCACACAAAAGAATCGTGCGCAGCGTTGTCTTGCAGCGTTTTGCAAAATCATGGGCTGATCTTCCATAGATAATTCAAAGGAAATTCTTATTCAGATCATCCAACGACAGCCACTCTTCCCGCCCTGCTCCAGCCGGATATTAATCACTTATCTTATCCACACTTCTTGAAAATCCACCCCAAAGCCCCTGACAACTAACCCTGGAGAAAACCCTAACTAACCCATTCACAAACCTTTATTTAACACACAAAAAACCACCATTTAATTCCAGCTACAACAGCATATCAGACCACTAAACCTAACAGCAATTAGGTTTAAAAATTAGCAAAACAAACTCATAAACCCACTAAAAAACAGCAACAAAACCCATAAAAACCAAAAATAAAGCAATAAAAAATCAAAAAAAGGCGTTTTTAGCAAAATATTTTCGGAACAATCCTTAAAAACAAACACCCATAGCCATGCGCCAGCATTTCCAACTAGCCTCATAAAATATAATTTCTCACCCGCTGAACTTTTAATCCTCTTCCCGGACTTAACATGCGGCCCTCAGGCGGAACTTCTGCATTCCGCGATCAGCCGACTCAACACTTATCCTTTATCGAGACCCCATCGATGACTAGACCCCTGCTGTCTGTTGTTAGCGTATTACTGCTGGGCGCCTCCAGTGTCGGCCCGGTTTGGGCAGACTCTAAAGCGGTCGACACACATCATTCGGAACAAGCTGTTCGTGAACAGGTGGATAAACAAAGGGAGCAACTTTCGGGTGCCAACAAAATTGCCACGCCGGTTGAAAAAGGATCGTCCGCACTTCTGCAGGCCCCTGTAGATACAGAGGATGCGCCCGCTCAGGTGCAGAAACCATGAACATCGGCTCCCATGATTCCTTCAACTCCCGCCTCCATCATCAGCCAAAAAGGATGCTGCCCTTGTCAGCCCTCAAACACACGCTGGGCTTGAGCATATTGGCCATAAGCGTCTCGCAGGCCAGTATTGCCATGGCCGTGACGCCCATGACCGGCAACGAGGTAGAAGCCCGTGTCGGTGCCGTACTGGATAACATGAGTGTCGCGGAAAAGATCAACTTCACCCGCGTGGATGACGGGCGCATGATTCCGCGCCTGAGCAAGTGGGGAATGGAAGGTACCGTCGCGTATGACTCGGCGATGGGCGTGCATGTCAACAATGCGACATTCGGAGCCCAGTACCCGGCTCAATCCGCGCTGGCGGCCACCTGGAGCATCAACCGCGCCAAGGAGTTCGGCCTGGCAATCGGGTACGAAACCCGCATCGCGGGCGGCCAGCAAATGCTGTCTCCGGGCGTCAACCTGTATCGCACGCCTTATGCAGGACGTACCGCAGAGTATGTGAGTGGCGAGGATCCATTCCTTGGAGCCGTGCTGGCACCAGCCATCACCAACGGAATCCAGGTCCAGGGCATACAGGCTGCCGGCAAACACTATGTTGCCAATGAACAGGAAGCCAACCGGCATTACGTCGATATCCGCGTTGATGAGCGCGCCCTGCGCGAAATGTACCTGCCCGGCTTCGAATCGATGGTCAAGAACGCCAATATCGCCTCGATCATGTGCGGCTACAACAAGATCAATGGCGACTATGCCTGCGAGAACCACCACCTGATCACTGACGTTCTCAAGGGTGAATGGGGCTTTCAAGGCTTTGTGATGAGCGACTTCAACTCGGTGCAGGATGCCTTCAAGGGTGCATGGGCCGGGACCGATATCGATATGCCGTCCGGCCTTCAATTCACCGAGGCCAAACTGCTTCCTTACCTGTGGAGCGGGCAACTGACTCAGAACGTCATCGACGACAAGGTCAGACGCAACTTGCGCGGTCTGGTGAGCTACGGTTTCGACAAACAGCTGAACAAGGCCCAGACCCTGGAGCATCCGGAATACGGCATGCGTGCGGCGCTGAATATGGCCCGCGAGTCGACTGTGCTTTTGCGTAATGAAAAGACCGCGAAGGGAACCCCTCTGCTGCCACTGGCCCGTGATGCGAAAATCGCCGTTATCGGCGACCTGGCCATGCAGCCTCCGGCTTCGCCGTTCGGTACTGCCAACTCGCCACCCAACACCTATGTGACAGAACTCAGCGGCCTGCAGCAACTGGCTTCAACAAGCTCGAATATCGAGTACCTGCACGAGATGAGCCTCAACCCGAAGGCGTCTGTCTGGTATCAGCCGGGCAGTGGCCAGAACGGCATCAGCAACGGCGGGGTAAAAGCGGAGTATTTCTCCAATACGGAGCTTTCCGGATCACCTGCCCTGACGCGTGTGGAACCGGGGGTCAACCTGAACTGGGTCACCAATACCAACACCACCGATACCGGCACTACCACCGTTTCGGGATTCACCCCCGCAGCCGGATCCTTCTCGGCACGCTTCACCTCCACGATCAAGCCGACCATTTCCGGCGAACACGTTTTCAAGGTTCGTGCTGACGGCGCTTACAAGTTGTGGGTGAACGACGAACTGGTTCTGGAAAACGATGGCACGCAACAGTCGTTCGATCTGATCAACGCGCTGGTGACTTCGGGCAAGACCGCCCGACTGCAAGCAGGCAAGGAATACAGCGTGAAGCTGGAATATCGCCGCCTGCAAGGCAACTTCACGACGTTCCTCGGCGGCCTGGCTGGCGTTCAGATGAGCTGGGCGTCTCTGCGACCGCCTAAGGATCTGTCCCGATACGACGCAGTCGTCATTGCGGCCGGTACCAATCATGAATATGAGGGCGAGTCGATTGACCATGCCTACGAGTTGCCCGAGTACCAGTCGGACCTGATCACCTACGCAACCAAGGCCAACCCGAACACTGTCGTCATCCTCCACAGTGGCGGCGGGCTGGATATGCAGCCTTGGGCCAACAAGGTCGGTGCCAGTCTTCATGCCTGGTTTGCAGGTCAACAAGGTGGTCAGGCAATCGCCGAAATCCTGTACGGCAAGGTGAACCCTTCGGGCAAGCTGCCTATCACGATCGACAAAAAGATCCAGGACAACCCCAGCTACGCCTCGTATTCCGATCCAAAACAATATCGAGGTGACAACGCGCTGACCGAAATGACCTACAGCGAAGGCATTTACCTGGGCTACAGAGGCTATGACAAGAAGCATGCGAAACCGCTCTACCCCTTCGGATACGGGCTTTCGTATACCAGCTTCGCGTACAGCGACCTGAAACTGTCGACCAACGTCATGACTCCGGGCAACACCATTGACGTGAAATTCACGGTGACCAATACCGGCGACAAGGCCGGCTTCGAAGTCGCGCAGTTGTACGTCCGTCCAGTGGCGCCAGCGGTGGACCGTCCGGAAAAAGAACTCAAGGGGTTCAGCAAGGTGTACTTGCAGCCAGGCGAAAGCAAGACCGTCAGCATCCCGATCGACTCGCGTTCACTGGCTTATTACGTGGACAAGACGGCCAGTTGGGATGTCGATGCCGGCAAGTTCAAGATTCTGGTGGGGCCGGACTCAGAGACTCTGCCCCTGGATCGCACCCTGATCACGCTGTATCCAGAGCACCTGACCACCCGCGACAGCAACCCGTTGCCGCTGCCGTTGCGCAAGGCCGTACAGGTAAGCGCCACCCAGGCATTCTGATGACAGGCATTCAGGCTCAGGGATGAGCCTGGATATCCTTGCCCAGACGACGAAGGTAAATATCGAAAACAGCCATGACATCCACGTCCTGAGGACATCTCAGCCACTGGATCTGCAAACCGTCCATGACCGAGAAGATTTCCTGCGCCAATGCCTTCACATCGATATCAGCACGAATCTCTCCCGCCTCTTTCAAAGCCGTCATGTGCCCACGTGCGTGCTGATGAGTGAGGTGAAAACGTTCCTGGTACCAGGCCCATGCAGGGTGAGCCTTCGACATGCTTTCCATATTCATGACCAGCGATGCCTGGCACTCGAAGGCATCTTCGATACTGAAGCCCATGCTCTGCCTCAGGAACCTGAGGAAACCTTCAAGCGTCATCTCCATGGTCAGCTCATGAAATCGCGAGACGACCCTCTGATCCCTGCGCTCCAGAAGCGCGTTCAGCAAAGCCTCTTTATTCGGAAAATGGTGCAGCAACCCTACGGTTGTAATGCCGACAAGTGCCGCGATATCGCGCATCGAGGCGCTGGAGTATCCATCCCGCGCAAAAATGACGGTGGCCGCATCCAGCAACGCCGTTCTGCGCATCTCACCCTTCGGCGCGCGACGACGCTTCGGCGCAGTCTCCTCAACCGATTCATTCCCTGATTCGTCAACTGCCATAAGGATCCGCTAACACACTCATTCAAACTGTCCCGACGTCTTGTAATACCCGACTCCACGGAGTCAGGCCAAGGAGGCGACAAGATACGCTAGCGCTGAGGGCATCGCCAAACGGGTAAAGTGCCAAGACGTAACGAATTACATCAGGATTGCTAAAACTGTAATCGCCAAGACGGCAATACCTATCAAAGACGTCAAAGTGGCCTGCGCGGTTTCTGCAAACAAGGAGCCTTTCACTGGGTACTTTCCCAATGTGAGGGCCTTCATCACAGGCCAGCCGACAAAGTAGCAAACAGCTCGAAAAACGACTTCAACCAGTATGTCAATCACAGCCGACGATCCTTGATCTGCTTGAAAAGAGAACGGGCCGGTAAATTACCATTACCTCATGGGTTGCCGAAGGCCTGATTGGCTGAACATTCAGGCCAGCCTAACGAAAGGCATCGGCGCTGAGCCCGAATCGGTTCATTTTGTTATACAGCCCGCCCCGGGACACTTTCAGTTGCTTTGCAGCCAGCCGGATATTTCCGTTGGTGTGCTTAAGCGCATCAATAATCGCGTTCATTTCATGGGCTCCCAGGTCCGGGGCATCATTGTATTCAGGTCGTGAAGGGGGTTGCGGCCGGAGCGATGCCTGCAGGATTTCCAGAGGCAGGTCGCCTGGCTGGATCGATGCGCTTGCCGCCAGATTGGTAGCGCGCTCGAGGGTATTTTCAAGTTCGCGCACATTTCCCGGCCATGAATACGCCATGAGCGCGTCCAGCGCCGGGGTGGAAATACCCGACACGGACTTGCGCAGTGACTGCGCACAGCGGTCAAGAAAGTGCTGTGCCAGAAGGGAAATATCCTCCTTGCGCATCCGCAATGGCGGCACGGTGAGGTTCAGGACATTGAGTCGGTAATAAAGGTCTTCCCTGAATGCACCTTCAGCCACTGCCTGGCTCAGGTTACGGTGGGTGGCTGCAATGATCCGGACATCCACCTGCCGGGACTTTCTGGCGCCGACGCGAGTCACCTCGCCCTCCTGTAAAACCCGCAGCAGGCTGACCTGTGCATCAAACGACATGTCACCGATTTCATCGAGAAAGATGGTGCCGCCATCAGCCAGCTCGAACTTGCCCGCAGAACCGCCACGGGCAGACCCGGTAAACGCGCCTTCAACGTGACCGAACAGCTCGCTTTGAACCAGTTCCCGGGGAATGGCGCCGCAGTTGACGGCCACAAAAGGACCACTGCTACGGTCGCTGGCATTATGGATGGCCTGAGCGAACAGTTCCTTGCCGGTGCCACTCTCGCCGAGAATCAGCGTGGTGGAGTCGCTGCGACTCGCAATCCTGCCAAGGCGCAGCGCGTCCTGCATGACTCTGGAGTGTCCCTGAATGCTGTCGAAGGTATAACGAGCCTGAGCCCCCATGATGCGGCGGGTGATTTCGCGGATGCGGCGGTTTTCACGCAGCGACACGATCCGTCCGCCCTGCCCGGTCAGGCAGACCGAAACCAGGCACACCAGTTGAGTGCCATCGTGAAGCTGAAAGGTACAGTCCAGATCCCGTAAGGCTTCGCCCTGACGCTGCATGATTTCTTCGTTCAGCTCACTCTGCCCGAGTTGCAGGAACGGACGCTCCAGCAGTTCAGGTCCGACCCGGAACAACTGGCGGGCATAGCGATTGAGCGCCTTGATGCAGCCCTTGTCATCAAGAACCACGAGGCCTTCATTGAGCACTTCCAGAACGCTGCGCTGCTCGTCCAGCAGGATCTGCAACGCCATCTGCCGCGAAACGGCCTCAGCCGCTGCCTGCACGGTACCCAGGGTATGGAAGTGAAACCATCCCAGTTCGGCTGTCAGGGTCAGGATCGCCAGGGTTTCACCACTGGCATTGCGAATCGGCGCCGCAGCGCAATGCATTCGGCGCTGCCGCAGGCCATTGGCAAAGTTCTCCTCGGCCAGCACGTAGACCAGGCGATCCTCGGCAATCGCCAACCCGGTGCAGTTGGTGCCCTGAATGGATTCCAAGAGGCGACTGCCCACCGGCGTGATGTCCAGCCCGCAGAAACTCAGGGTCGTGCCTTGAGGATCGGTGAGGTTGATATGGCCTCGAGGGTTATAGGCGAGCAGACCGCGCATCACTTCCTGGGCGGTTTCGATCAACAAGGCGTTAACGCTCAGCTTTTCAGCCAGATCCGTCGGGGTGACGAACCGGTACTCGGCATCTTCAGGGTCGATTCCCTTGTCGATGCTGCGCCGCCATGAAGCCCAGATCACCGGCCTGACCACAGGATGAGGATCGACCCTGCCTGCAAGACACTCCCGCCAGGCCTGTTGCAGTTCGAGCATCGGCCCGTCATTCAGGGCCAGCGGACCGATGGCGGTGATGTAGTCCAGTTCATTCTGGGGCAAGGTCAGGAACGAATGATCGGCCATTTGCAGCTCTCGAAGTGTTCATTTCTTTGACATGTCATTGTAGACATGTCTTTCAAATAGACACTCCTACATGCGCACAAACAGATATTTTCATTACATATCAATACCTTGAGAAGTGGCACAGGGCTTGCTCTCCCGTCCATAGAGCGAAGTGAGTTCACTCGCTCGCCCCATGACAACAACAAGGAACGCATGCATATGAGCAAGATCATCCGCCTGGGACTCATCGGTGCAGGCCGCATGGGCAGTTTTCACGGCCAGACAGCCGCCCTGCATATTCCGGGAGCCTGCCTGGCTGCCATTGCCGACCCGACACCGGGACAAGCCGCTCGCCTGGCTGAAAAATTCAATGTGCAGAAGGTCTACACCGACCCGCAGCAATTGCTGGATGATCCTGATATCGATGGGGTTCTGATTGCGGCTCCGGCTCGCAGCCATGCTGAACTGGTCATCGCAGCCGCACGGGCCGGAAAAGGCGTTTTTTGCGAAAAACCCATGGCAATCACACTGGATGAAGCCGACCGGGCCATCGCTGCAGCCGCCGATGCCCAAGTGCCTTTGCAAGTGGGGTTCAACAGGCGTTTTGCCAGAAGCTTTCGCCAGGCGCATCTGGATGTTGTCTCGGGCCGCATCGGCACACCGCAACTGCTGCGCTCAGTCACCCGGGACCCGGCATTGAATAATCCGGCTGGCATCGGGCAGTGGGTGATTTTCCTGGAAACACTGATCCACGATTTCGATGCCCTGCTCTACCTGAACTCCGGCGCCAAGGCCGTGGAGGTGAATGTCATGGCCGATGCACTGGTCGCTCCGGCCTACAAGGACAAGGGCCTGCTCGACACCGCGGTGGTAACGATTCGTTTCGATAACGGCGCCATCGCCACTGCCGAGGCCAATTTCCAGGCAGTCTATGGCTACGATGTGCGGGGTGAGGTCTTTGGCAGTGCAGGCATGCTGACCATGGGCAGCGTTGCCCAGTCCGAACTGGTTCGTTATCTGGCCGATGGCATCCAGGCCGACACCCAGCGCATGGACACCGACCTGCTGCGCGATGCCTACATTGCCGAACTCAACCACTTTGCAGACTGCCTGCGCACGGGCGAAAAACCATTGGCAAGCGGTGAGGATGCCAGAGCGGCACTGGCCATTGCCCGCGCCTGCATCGAGTCAGTCCAGCAGGGCAAGACGATCCGGATAGCAGGAGAACAGCCATGAGTTTCTGCCCCTTCACACTGGCCGTCAGCGCCGAAATGGTGTTTCTCGACCTGCCCTTCGTAGAGCGCGTTCGACGCATCCATGAGCTGGGTTTCAGTGCCGAAATCTGGGACTGGACCACCAAGGACATCGCTGCGCTGAGTGCCACCGGTGCTGATTTCACCTCCATGAACGGTTATATCTGGGGCAACCTGACAGACGCCGAAGATATTCAGCGCTTGCTGGACAGCGCCAGAGAATCACTGGCCGTTGCCGAGCACCTGAACTGCCCCAGCCTCAACCTGCATGGCACCGGCCTGGATAACAAAGGCCTGCCGGTCAAACCCGTCAGTCATGCCAATGGCCGGATGTGGCTGAGCGCCTGCAAGACTCTGGAAAAGATTGCCCGCCTGGGTGAAGAGCATGGAAAAGTATTCCTGCTGGAAAACCTCAATACTCAGGTTGACCATCCCGGCACGCCTTTCGCCAGGGCCGAAGACACGCTGGTCCTGATCGAAGCCGTGGACAGCCCGCACCTGAAAATGAATCTGGACCTTTATCACGCACAAATTGGCGAGGGAAACCTGATCGAACTGATCCAGCGTGCCGGAACGGCCATCGGCGAGATTCAGGTGGCCGATGTACCGGGACGCATGGAGCCGGGCACCGGCGAGATCCATTACCCGGCCATTGCCAAAGCCCTGCATCACATGGGTTATCAGGGCGTGGTGGGGCTGGAAGGCTGGGCCAGCGGCGATCCGGTCATTGCGCTGGAGCGCTTCCGCCAGGCTTTTACCCTGTCGGCGTAACCACCCGAAGCATTGATCCACTGATGAATTTCAACTCATAAGAACAAGAGGAAAACCATCATGCGTCGCTACTTGTTTGCACTGGCCTCTCTGGCACTGCTGTTCAGCCACAGCGTTTTTGCCGATGCCCGGATCGGCGTCAGCATCGCCAAGGTCGACGACAACTTCATGACCTATGTGCGCAGCGGTCTGAACGATGCCGCGAAGAAGGAAAACGTACAGATTCAGTTCGAGGATGCCCAGGGCGATGTGGTTCGCCAGCTCAGCCAGGTCGAGGGTTTCATCAGCCAGAAGGTGAATGCAATCATTGTCTTGCCGGTCGATACCGCCGCCGCAGTCAATATCACCCGTGCAGCTACAAAGGCCGGAATACCGCTGGTCTACGTCAATCGCCGCCCCGACCAGCGCCCCCTGCCCGCCGGCGTGGTCGCCGTAGCCTCGGAGGACATCCAGGCCGGGCAACTGCAAATGCAGTACCTGGCGGAAAAGATGGGTGGCAAGGGTAATCTGGCGATCATCATGGGCGATCTGGTGCAAAACGCCACCCAAGGCCGGACCGAGGGGGTCAAGCAGATTCTGAAGAACTACCCGGACATCAAGATCGTCGGCGAACAGAGCGCCATGTGGCAGCGCGACAAAGGCATGGACCTGACCAGCAACTGGCTGCTGGCAGGAGTCAGGATCGATGCCGTAGTCGCCAACAATGATGAAATGGCTATCGGGGCCGCCATGGCCTTGAAGCAGGCCGGACAAGGCTCGACCCCCGTGGTCGGCATCGACGGTCTGCCCGATGGACTGGCGGCCATCAAGCGTGGCCAACTGGCAGCATCGGTGTTTCAGGACCCCAAAGCCCAGGCCAGCAGCGCCATCACTGCCGCGCTACGGATGATCAAGGGCGAAACTGTGGAGCCCGATATCTGGGTACCTTATCAATTGATCAAGCCGGAGCAGGTAGAGGAGTTCGCGCAACATTTCAAATAACTTCGGGTAAAGCGCTCACTGAATGAGTGGCCGAGTGTTGCGGATAAATCCGGGGAAGATGACGCTCTTTCCATTGCCGCGACACTTGGCCAAAGCCCAAAAAAGACGATAACGAATCTCATTTATAAATAAAAAATAATCTCAATAACAGCAATTATTACCCCACAAGAACTTCTTTGATTCCCTCCAGAACTTCCTCCGCAAATTCTGTCATTTCACATACTTGCAAAACGCTAGCACTGAACTACATTGCTATTGATTCCAAGCCTGAACACTCAGGCGCCCTACCCGTTTGGTTGTAGAGACAGGAGTAATGCCGGCCCCGGATGCAGTTTGAAATATCTGACAAGGACACTCAGTCATAACAATCAAGAGGGATGCTTGATGAAGCATAGTCAGTTGTACCGTGCACTCTCGAAAACAGGAGTCGCCGGAAGTTGGTGGCTATCCTTGCTGTGTTTTTCGATTCTGGTCATCACCAGTTTTCTGTTGTTTGGTGAGCAGATCGAACACTTCCTGACCGGTTTGAGCCTGACGACTCCATCAGACCCCATTCAGAAGTTAAACCTCGCCCTTCTGCTGATTGCGCTGCTTGCGTTCGATGTCGTACTGCCTGTGCCCTCCAGTATCGTGGCGCTGATGGCGGTGGCGTTGCTGGGCAGTGTCGGCGGTTATCTGGTCATTTTCATTGGGCTGTGCCTGGGTGCCGGAATGGGCTATGCCCTGGGGGCCGGTTACTTGCGACTGCTGTCCAGGCGCCTGGCGGTCAACAAGCGCAGTAGCGGGCAACTGGCCTATCAGCTCAGTACCCTGTCGCTGATCTGTCTTCGTGGCGTGCCGGTACTGGCCGAAACTTCGGTGGTGGCCGCTGGCATGCAGCGCTATCCGCTGCGTCAGTTCCTGCTGGTCACTACTCTGGCGAATGCCGGGCTTGCACTGGCCTACAGCGCCATCGGCACCTATCTGATGGAAAAAAACGCACTGTTGGCCACGGTACTGGCCAGCATGGTGTTGCCCGGCCTGTTCATCGCCGGTCGCAGCCTGGTGAAAACCATAAAGAGCCGCGCTGCAAAAGACACCGACAGTCCTTTGCAGGGCCGTTTCGAGGTCAGTTACAACTATCCGGTGGTTTTTACCGATCACCTGTTTGACCCGAAAAATGACTGCTTGCGTGCGCAACTCACCGCTGAGAAGGCTGGCCAGATAACAGTATTGATCTTTGCCGACGAGCAACTGCTCAAGTCGTCGCCTCACCTTCTGCCGCAGATTGATGCCTACTTTGCCGCGCACAGCAATGACCTTCGTTTGCAGACCGCGCCCATTGCGGTGCCTGCAGGTGAACTGAGCAAAACCCCGCAAGTCCTGCACCGGCTCTATGAACACATGTTGCAGCACGGGCTGGACCGGCATTGTTATGTGCTGGCCATGGGCGGCGGTGCCGTGCTGGATGCCGTGGGCTATTCCTGCGCCACCTTCCATCGTGGCATGCGCCTGATTCGTATCCCGACCACAGTGCTGGCCCAGAACGATGCCGGTATCGGCGTCAAGAACGGCATCAACGCCTTTGGCCAGAAGAACCTGCTCGGCGCGTTCTGCCCGGCCAATGCGGTGATCAACGACTTTCAGATGCTGCTCAGCCTGTCCCAGCGAGACCGGATCGCCGGATTGGCCGAAGCCGTGAAAGTCGCTGCCATCAAGGACTCGGCCTTTTTCCAGTGGATGGAGCAACAAGCCCAGGCGCTGGCGACCTTTGAACACAGCGCCAGCCGTTACGCCATCCGCCGTTGCGCGGAGCTGCATCTGAGGCATATCACAGGCGCAGGCGACCCGTTCGAGCGGGGCAACGGTCGGCCACTGGATTACGGACACTGGTCCGCCCACAAGCTGGAAAACCTGAGCCAGCACCGCTTGCGCCATGGTGAAGCAGTGGCCGTGGGCATGGCCCTGGACGCGCTGTACGCCAATGCGGTGAAGCTGCTGTCGGACACCGATACGGAGCGCCTGCTACACCTGCTCGTGCAACTGGGTTTCAGCCTCAACCCACCGGAACTGTTGCTCAAGGACGCCCAAGGCCGCTCGCTGATCGTGCAAGGGCTGGAAGAGTTCAGGCAGCACCTTGGCGGTCAGCTTTCCATCCCGATGCTCACCCGCCTGGGTGAATCCACCGATCTGCACGAGATCGATTTCGCCCTGATGGAGCAGGCTTTGCAGCGCCTGTCGTCCTACAGCACATCGCCCCTCGGCTGGACCAAGAGTTGCCCTGAATGAACCAGACCTCCTTGAAAACCTGGATGACACTGGGCCGTGTCTCCAATCTGCCGACGGTATGGACCAATACCCTGGCAGCCGCATTGTTGGCCAGCAGCGCTGGCGCCCTCGCCCCGCCCTCGCTGCTGGTCTGGGGCCTGCTGCTGGTGGTGCTGTCGCTGCTTTATCTGTTCGGCATGCTCTTGAACGACCTGCTGGATGCCGACTGGGATCAGCAACACGATAACCCGCGCCCCATTACCCTCGGACTGGTCAGCCGCCAGCAGGTCGCACTGGCTGTCGGCGCGCTGATTCTGGTGGCGGCCGTCGCGATACTGGGCCTGAGCCAGTTGATCGAAGAACCGGACTGGCTACTGGGCAGCGCGGCGCTGTTGCTCGGCTTCATCCTGGCCTACAACATTCTGCACAAGAAATACCCCCACAGCGTCTGGCTGATGGGCGCCTGCCGCTCGGCGCTTTACCTGACAGCGGCTGCCAGTCTGAGCGTACCGCCGGAACCCATCTGGCTTTGCGCAGCATTGCTGGGTGCCTACATCAGTGGCCTGACCTACCTGGCTCGCCAGGAACATCGCAACCAGTTGCTCAGCCGCTTCCCGCTGATTCTGATGCTGAGCCCGCTGATTCTGGTCAGCTACGCCAGCAACGGCATGTTCTGGCTGGTACTGCTGATCTGGCTCGTCTGGCTGGGACGCAATTACTGGCGTCATCTGGCCAACCCGCAGCATCGTCAGGTCCGTGCGTTCATCGGCGCCGGTCTGGCAGCACTGCCGCTGTTCGACGCCATGGTTCTGGCCCTGGCGGATCAGCCATGGGGCAGCCTGCTGTGCGTTCTGGTGTTCTTTCTGCTCCCTCGCTTCCAACGCTGGATCAAGCCGACATGATCGAAATCGCCCCGAATGGACTTGCGGCACTTGAACTCAGAGACGAGATCCTGACCGAGCAGTTGCAGCGTTTCACCCGCCACCTGCCCATTTCCGAGTTGCAGTGGTGGGAAAGTACGCTGCCACAGATTGCGCAAAACCCGAGTGCCGATACGCTGGTGCTCCTGAGTAGCCAGTGCAAACGTCAACTGACTGAACAGCCTCAGGTCGACAGCGCTGTCTGGACCAAGGTGCAGCAAGCCCGCGTGCTGCTTCTGGCCCAGGCCCTCAAACATCAAGAACCGGGCAAGCGCTCACCTTTGCTGCGTCAGTTCTATGCCTGGGGCGACGATCAGGAAAAGATCGCCATCCTCAATGCCCTGGACTGGTTCGATGCCAGCGGGCAGTGCCTGGACCTGGCACTTCAGGCTGGCCGCACCCACAACAGTCAGGTGTTTGCCGCCATTGCGCTGGATAACCCCTTCCCGTCGAGCCACTACAACGAGCGCGCTTTCCACCAACTGGTGTTGAAGGCGCTGAGCATGGGCCTCGATATCCGGCGCATGCTGGGTCTGCCTGAAAGGCGTAGCAGCTCGCTGAACCAGCTTGCCCTGGACCTGCTGGAAGAACAGCTTGCCGCCGAGCGCCCGGTTTCAATCGGACTGGTTCACGTCATCGCTTTCGCGCTGCTCACAACGCCCCAACACCAAAGGCTTGCCCAGTTGAATCAGGCACAACGCCTGCCCGCCGAATGGGCCGGGCACTTTCGGTAACACCAAACCCTCATTCCCCAACGCTTGCCCTTTGCGCATTACGAGGATGTCCCATGCCCAAGTACTTCGATCCGCACATCCACATGGTAAGTCGTACCACGGACGACTATCAGAACATGGCCGCAGCCGGGATCACCGGGGTCATCGAACCCGCCTTCTGGCAAGGCCAGGCGCGCACCAGCCTCGGCAGCTTTGTCGATTACTTCGATACGCTGCTCGGCTGGGAGCGCTTTCGTGCCAGCATGTTCGGCATCCATCACTTCTGCACCATCGGCCTCAACCCCAAGGAAGCCAATAACCTCTCGATAGCCGAAGAAGTGCTGGAGATCCTGCCGCGTTATCTGGTCAAGGATGGCGTAGTCGCCGTCGGTGAAATCGGCTACGACGACATTACACCCGACGAGGATCGTTTTCTGGCCGCCCAACTGGAACTGGCCAAGCAGTTCCACCTGCCGGTTCTGGTCCACACCCCGCATCGCGACAAGATTGGTGGCACCAAACGCACTCTGGCGGTGATCCGGGAAGTCGACATTCCCGAAAACCTGGTCATCATCGATCACCTGAACGAGTTGACCCTGCCGCTGGTGATGGAAACCGACTGCTGGCGCGGCCACTCGATCTACCCCAACACCAAGATGTCGGAACAACGCATGGTGGCGCTGCTCAAGGAGTACGGCACCGAAAAAATGGTGGTCAACAGCGCTGCCGACTGGGGCATCAGCGACCCGCTCAAGGTACCGAAAACCGGTCAGGCAATGCTCGATGCCGGCTTTACCCAAGCCCAGGTTGAACAAGTGCTGTTCCATAACCCGGTGGACTTCTTCGCCCAGAGTGGACAACTGGACAAGACCCTGGTCAGCACCCCATTGCCCATCGACCAGCGCAAGCAATGGCAGGAAAACTCGGCCCTGCGTGGCCAGGAACCGGTGGTCAAATGAGCGCCGCGTCAGGCTGGACCGCCGCCCAGATAGGCTATTGCAGCAATGTGCATCCCGCACCCGGGCTGGCTGAGCTGTGCGCCTCCATCGAGCAGCATTTCCAGGGTGTACGCCAGCAACGCAAGCTGGTCGAGCAGGAAAGCGGGCTATGGATCAGCGCCCAGGCCGCACAGGAACTGCAAGATGATTCAGCGCGCAAGGCCTTTCTGGGCGTGTTGAAAAACTGCGGCGTGCGGCTGACGTCACTCAACGGTTTTCCCTACGGCCAGTTTCACAAGGGCGCAGTGAAAGCCGAGGTTTACCTGCCCAGTTGGGCGGACGGCGAGCGACTGGCCTACAGCCTGCAACTGGCAGAAATTCTCGCCGAAGCCTTGCCAGCGGACTGCGATCAGGGCGTGATTTCGACCGTGCCACTGGGTTACGCCGCCCACTGGAGCCCGGAGCGGCAACAGCGTGCCGAAGAGCTTCTCGCGCAACTGACGTCTTCCCTCGCCAGCCTTCGACACAGGACCGGCAAGAAGATCGTGATCTGCCTGGAAATGGAACCGGACTGCGTGCTGGAAAACACCACACAATCCATCGAGTTCTTTCAGCGCCTGCAAGCCCGCGATCCGCATCATGAGCATCTGGCGCTGTGCTTCGATGTCTGCCATCAGGCGGTCGTTTTCGAGCACTGCTACAAATCCCTTACGAGGTTGCGCGAAGCCGGAGTCCCGGTCGGCAAGATCCAGTTATCCAATGCCATGATCTGTCGTTTGCCCGCCGAGGGTGACAGTCGGCGTGAACACGTTCTCGATGCTCTTGGCAACTTTGCCGAAGCCACCTATCTGCATCAGGTCAAGACCCTGGACCCGCAAGGCCGGTTAAAAGCCTGGGCCGATTTGCCTGAGGCACTGGAGAACCCCGAGCAAAGCAGCGAACTGAGGATTCACTTCCATGTGCCGCTGTTCAGCGAGCAACTGCTGCTGCCGGAACTGAGCGGCAGCCAGTTGGCCCTGGCCCAGACCTTTGACTTTCTGGCAGACCACGCCGATTTCCGTCCGGTGCTGGAAGCGGAAACCTACAGCTGGAACGTCCTGCCTTCCGCCATCAGGCCGCAGACCGAGCGGGCCTTGCTGCTGGGCATCGCGGCCGAACTGCAATGGGTCGAAAAGCAACTGCTCCAGCGCGGTTTACTGCTGACCGATGCCCACAAGCAAAAGGCGTATGCCGATGCGATCTGACTTGCCGCCACTGCTGCTGATCAACGTGGTGGGCCTGACACCCGGCTTGCTGGGCGAAGCCACACCGCAGATCAATGCCTTGCTCAAAAATGCGCAGATGACCAGCTTGCAGCCGGTGTTTCCGGCGGTGACTTCCACTGTCCAGGCGTCCATCCTTACCGGCCAGCCGCCGTCGAAGCATGGCGTTGTCGGCAATGGCTGGTATTTCCGCGATCAGGCCGAAGTGCGTTTCTGGCTGCAGCCCAACGATCTGATACAGGGCGAAAAGGTCTGGCACGCTCTCAAGCGTGAGCATCCGGAGTTTCGCAGCAGCCAGTTGTTCTGGTGGTTCAACATGTACGCCGACGTGGATGCCGCCATCACGCCACGCCCCCACTACCCTGCTGACGGCCGCAAAATGTTCGGTCTGTATTCGTCACCGGCGTCCCTGCACGAAGTCATCGAGCAGCAGATTGGCGAATTTCCGTTTCCTGGCTTCTGGGGGCCAGCCGCCGGCATCGCGTCCAGTCGCTGGATAGTGGATTGCGCCATGGCCGAATTCCGCATCAACCGGCCCAATCTGCAACTGGTCTATCTGCCGCACCTGGATTACAGCCTGCAACGCCACGGGCCGGATCATCCGTCGATTGCCGATGAAGTCAGGGCCATCGACCATGAAGTCGGACGCTTGCTGGCCTTCGCCGAACAGCAAGGTGCCAAGGTCATGCTGCTTTCGGAATACGGCATAGAAGCGGTTCAGCAATCGGTGTCGATCAATCGGGTACTGCGCTCGGAAGGCTTGCTGCACGTGCGACAGTCCCTGTCCTGGGAACTTCTGGATCCGGGTGCCAGTGCGGCCTTTGCCGTTACCGACCATCAGATCGCCCATATCTACGTGAAACGGGCGCAAGACATCCCCAAAGTGAAAGCCCTGTTGCAGCGCCAGCCAGGCATCGAGCAGGTGCTGGATAAAACCGAACAGCAGGCCTGGCAACTCGATCACCCTCGCAGCGGCGAGCTGGTGGCCATCGCAGAGGCCGGTTTCTGGTTCGATTACTACTACTGGTTCGATGATCGCAAGGCGCCCGACTTTGCCCGCACCGTGGATATTCATCGCAAGCCCGGTTACGACCCGCTGGAGCTGTTCATCGACCCGGCCATTCGTTTCCCGAAACTGAAAGTGGCGCGCCGCCTGCTGCAGAAAAAGCTCGGCTTTCGCTACTACATGGACTTGATCCCTCTCGATACCCGACTGATTCGCGGCAGCCATGGACGCTTGCCCAGCGACGAACAGTCAGGCCCGTTACTTATTACAAATTGCGAACTGCAGCTGCCGGAGCGTCTTCCTGCAACCGCCGTCAAGCAACTGCTTCTGGAGTACTTCCGGGGGCACCAACACCGTGATCAGGCCAATGCCAAGGAGATTTCATGCGGCGAGCCCTTTGTGTAACCGTTCTAAGTGCCGTGGCCGGTCTGGCTCAGGCTCAGACGCCGACCCCAGCCAACTTCGATTGCACCAACCTTTTCAAGTTTGGCACCAGCCCCGCCACGACCTGGACTGCATTCCAACAGAGCCCTGAAACCATGGCCTGGAACTGGTTTGCCTGCCTGAACCAGCCCGCAGCCCAAGGCAACCCCAATCGTGTCTGGGAAACCCTCAAGCCCAGCGATCAGGTCTATCTGGGCAATGGCGCACAGCCTCTGCCCTATGCCCAGCGCGAACCGTTGCCAGCCGAGGTGAAAGACAAGGCCCAACAACTGGGCCTGAACATGCAGCGCGCGTTCCAGAACCTGGACAGCGTGCAGCAGGTGGACGGGCTGATTCTGCAAATGGGCAACCAGGTGCCTGCAGCGCAACGGGGCCAGCCGGTGCGTTTTCACCTGCAGATGAGTGAAGACACCTTCAATTACATCATGCAGCAAAAGGTCTACAACGCGAACGGCCAGGCGGCCCTGACCAGCAGCCTGAACTTTCCCTCCACAGCCTGGGAGCTGAAAACTTCCTGGCTGTGGATCGGTGCCGATCAGACTTTCATGCAGCAACTGACCAATGATGGTTACTACATCATTCAGGCCTATTACCTGGAGGACGACGAGAAAACCTATAACGTTGGTTATGCAGCCCTCAGTGGTATGCACGTCATCAACAAGCTGTCGCCAAGCTGGGTCTGGACCACCTTTGAAAACAAGAACAACAGCAAGTACAGCGTGACCAATGACACGCCGGCAAAGCCCATGACCAATATCACCGGGCCAACAGCGGCGGCAAAACCGGTCAACGCCACTTTCCAGGCTCAATACCCTGCGCTGGCGCAATACGAATTGATCGGCGTCCAGTATCAGAACGACGGACAGTTGCTGGCCAACTCGCAACTGGAGTCGGCTTTCCAGAGCAATTCCGACTGCCTGGCCTGTCACAGCACAGCGGCCTATTCAACGAAGACCAAGACTTATTTCAACTTTGCGCTCGACCAGAATGGCGGCCTCGCCTACCCGGTCAAGGAGCTGCCCGAGTCGGCCTATGCCGGTTACGAAAAACTGGACTTCGTCTGGTCGCTGAAACGCGCCCAGTGGCAACGACCTTAAGGAGCATGACCCTATGAGCGTGTTGAATTTCCCCCGTATCTATTTCAATGGCCACATGTTCTGGAACCCGCCGACGGCCAACAACAACGACATGTTTCCGCTGTACGACGCGGTCAAGATGCAGATGAACTGGCCGTTTCTGGCCGAGTACGGCATCACCCCCGAAAACGCCGCCAGCACTCTGCTGCCCTGGACCATCGCACCGATTCCCACCGTTCCAGACTATGTGCTGCAAGTACCCGGCAACGCTGCGGCGAGCGGTATCCCTGGCGAATGGAACCTGTTTGGCGATAACAGCTGCGGCACGGTCAGCCACAACCTCACCCAGTCGCTGGTCATCGGTGGCGAGTTGCAGACCAACAGCTACATCAGCCAGGACAACCTGGTCAACAAGAGCTACCAGTTGACAGGCAACCCCTTTGGCGGCACGGCACCCTCCGCGGCACGTTTCGTTGATGTCAGCCCCTGGCAGAACACATTCACGGCGCTGTACTTCGACAATCTGGTCATAGGCGACAGCCAGTGCGGCCTGACCCTCAATCGCCAGCACCGCATGCTCGACCGCTTTCTGAACTTCAACTGGGGAGCCTTCGGCGGCCTGAGTTATGTCACCACCACCTGGCAGACCTGTTTTCCCAAGGAAAACCTGCAATGGGTGATCGGCGACTCGGTTCTGTTGCAGAACCTGCAGCAGCAGATGGAACAGCAAAACGCCAAAGGCCTGATGTTCCGCTTCTCGACCTATCTGACCTACTACGACAAGAACGGCATCTTCAACGACTACCCCCCCTTTATCACTCACCCGACAGGCAACGAAAGCCCGGCAAAAATACTGGCAGAAATGCAGGCCATGTATCAGAAAGGTCTGGATAACGTCGCCGATATCTTTTTCAACCCGGCCTACAGCCGCACGGCCGGCACACTGGGGTTATGGTTCGAGGATGAATTCCCGACCGCACCCGCAGGGCAGCGTCTGGTCCCGGCCTCGCCTATCAGCGTTTACAAGACCAAACCCGGCGATACCCCGCTACCGCCTGGCGTGGCTATCCAGCTTGGGGTGATTTCGGCTCAGGTGCAGCCTGAGAACAACACCCTGTCGCTGGACCTTGGAACCGGATTCCCGTTCTATCCGGTCGACAGCAAGGCGGCCATTCCCGTTGCGGAAAAATTCCAGGCCGGTGACTACCAGGTGGGCGTGCGCAATAACGGAAAATTCACTCCGGTAGCGAACTTCGGCTTCGAGCAGTACCGGCAGTTTGCGTTCGACAAGCGCGCCGGTATTCTCGACTTTGTCCTGAGCGCCGATGACATCGCCACGCTGCAAAGCGGGCCGCTGGAACTGCGCTTGCTGGGCTCGTCACCCAAGACCGCCGCCACGCAACAGATGTGGACTGCCGAGGTAGTGGAAAGCGCCAGCTTCATCGATGTGGGTGATATCAAGACCCTGAATATAATGGTCCAGTACGACGGCAAGCCGGCAGTGGACACAGTGATCTGGGTGGCGGAATACAACAACGCCTTCTCGGTAACCACCAGCGACTATTATCTGGCCTTCCGCAATGATCCGGACTTCACGCTGTTCACCAACAATCCATTGGACTACTCGCAGAACCAATCCCGACTGCCGCAATTTATCGATACGCCCCTGGTAGTGAGTCAGGCAACCAAAGGCAGCGGCCGCAGCCTGAGTGCCGTACATTCTGCGGCAATCAACACGGGAACCAATGGCGATAAAGTCAGCTATCAGGCCTATTTGCACGAACCCACAGCGCTGTCCCTCAAACATTGCCTGACGTTTGCCAATGCCACCGACCTGCAAGGCACCCTGCAGGGCAACACCACGGTGGATTACAGCGTGGTACAGATCAAGACCGACGCCAAAGGCATTGCCCAGGTGATGATCAACGCCACGGCAGCCGGCTTTCCCACCCTGAGGTTCTTTGTCCAGGAAGGCGATCAGCCTCCCGCGATCCCTTTCAGCTTCAACTACATGGAAGCCTACACCGACTTCCTGGCACCGTTGCGGGTGCTGCCTATGGAGCCCAAGTTGCAAAAGGACTTCGTCGACTACTGGAACAGCATCTGTACGCAACAGGATGCCCGTGTATTGATCTGGGAACAGTTCATCTACCCGAAGATCCTGCAGCCCTTCTACTACCTCTACCCGATCATGACCAAGTACATGCCGCTCAACTCCCTGAAACGCATCGAGGGCGCGGTCGATCAGTTGATCAAACTGATCGGCAAGCCATACCAGGAAGAAAGCACACTGGCGATGCCCATCACCCGTGACATGCCGCAAAGCCGACGCGCCGTGCTGGAGCTTTGGGCGCAATCGCTGGTGAAGGCGAACTACCCGCCCATGCCGCTGAGCATGAGTAATTACCCTCAAAGCTGTTAAACCCGGCAGGAAAGCGGGTGGCTGAAAGGCCATCCGCGCTTGCAAAGGAGTGTCGTATGAAGTCCAGCATTTTGATTCGGCTGTTCATGTTGTCGAGCCTGCTGTTTTGCAACACCCTGTTTGCGCAGGACGGCGGCGATGTCTACTTCAGCATGGGTGTCCATAACACTTCGGGCTGCACCGAAAAGAATGGCAATTGCATTGCCAAGAGGAATCCGGGCGACCCAAGCGATCCGTTTTTCCCCGCGTACTGGGTCAGTGACTGGACCATGTACCGGGTCACTACTGACAGCTACAAGAAAAACCCGCCGCCTTACAGCAACCCGCCCGCCACCCTGAAGCCCAGTGACTACAGCGTTTCCAAGGGCACCAGCTATTACGACACCACTTACATTCCCGCCGACGGCGATGGCTACGGCGCGATGATGGAGCACTACGAGAAATACTGCCTGCCGATCTTCCCGATCAAGGACAACAATTACACCTGCTCCTTCGTATCGCTGGGCAACAAGGCATACTTCCTGACCTACGAGCAGGACCGCCCCAAGGGCATGCCCGCCTGCTGCATGTTCTCGCCCATGAACCACCCGCCTCGCCAGGACTTCATCCAGCACCTGCCTTACAGCGTCGAGCGCAGCAAAAACCTCAATGCCAGCGTGCAGGCCTATTCCATCGATGTACCGGGGCCGGATGGTCCGATCCTGTTCGGTTATTCATTCTTCAAGGACGCCACCAGCGACCAGAAAGGCCAGGCTCCTTATCGGCATCCACAATCCTTCTTCTTTTCAGGCGATGTCTCCACCGCCAATGCTCCCATCGTCAGCCAGAACTACACCAACTTTCGCGTGAGCAAACCGGACCCGGCCACCACCTGGGCACAAGTGGCGAAGATGTGTCCGGCCAATCCAGAGCCCTGCCAGCTGTTCAATCCGCCAGCCACGCTGAGCAATGGCAAAAAGGCGCAATGGAACAACCTCATGCCCAACAAGCCCTGACAGACAAGGAGGTACGCCATGAACTCTCGATATCGTCTTGCCCTGGCACTGCTTGGCAGTGTCAGCCTGCCTGCCCTGGCTCTGGAACAACCGATGCCTGATGTGTCGGTGACGAGCCTCAACTGCCAGCTTCCCGGTAGCGCCCCAGCCGCCAAAAGCGGCCAGGACCTGTTCGATCTGTACAGCTGGCAGATGTTCATCGCCCTGAACTGGCCCGTAACGGATGGTCAGCGCGGAGTCCCCGACTGCAGCAAGAAGCCTGGCGATGCGGGCTACACCGTCTGGCAGAGCTACAAGAACGTCAGTGAAATATTCCCGGCGGACGGCAGTAATCCAGGCCCCTGGAATACTCCGTTGACCGGCAGGAATCTGGGCATGATCAATATTTCGGCCCTGAAAAATACCGGTGTACTTCAGGCGGTCGATCAGGCCGTGGGGGGCTGGCTGATCGATCAGCGCGGCAATCCGACCTATTACGACATCTCGGCCAACGAGGTTTCGTACACCTACATCGTGGCCAACAACTTCTACAACGCCAATGTGGTTTCCAAAGCCAGCAACATTTCATTCCCCAACGGCGTCATCGAGGTCAAGTCGAGCTGGCGCATCCTCACACCTGCCGACAACGCCAGCCGTTACCTGACGGTTCATTCGCAGGTCGATCTGTTCGATGATCAGGGCAAACCCACCGGTGCTGTTGCAGATGCCTATCTGGGGCTGGTGGGTCTGCATATCATCACCAAGGTTCAGGGCTACCCACAGTGGATCTGGTCCACCTTCGAGCAGGTCGATAACGTGCCACCCAAGAAGGAATCGGGAGGCCAATGGATCGACAACCCGGCACCCGGCATCAACTACTCCTACTTCAACCCCCACGCCGAGCCTGCCAGCCTCAATCAGTCCCCGTGCGACTGGCAGACGCAAGATAACAAGATGGTGTGCGTGCCCAAGGCCGGCACCACCTTCCAGACCCCGAACCCGCTGAACCGGGTGACGCCGATTGCTCTCTCCACCGAACTGATCAACAAGGGGTTCCAGCTCAATCCCGGCCTGCAGCAAAGCGCTCTGAAGTACTACCAGCTCGTCACGACCCAGCGTCCGTTCAACCCGAACAACCCCGGTAATCCGTTGGGCCAGCCGACCCCGGCACTTTCGGCCAACGTCACGATGGAAAGCTATATCCAGGCCAA
The DNA here is from genome assembly GCF_900187465.1 of Pseudomonas sp. Irchel 3A18. Lineage (NCBI taxonomy): Bacteria > Pseudomonadati > Pseudomonadota > Gammaproteobacteria > Pseudomonadales > Pseudomonadaceae > Pseudomonas > Pseudomonas sp. Irchel 3A18. Next base: position 98,877 of record NZ_FYDI01000007.1, on the reverse strand, counting down.
CAGCAGTTGCATGGCTTGCCATTCCATGGCGACACCGGTCGGCAGCCCTTACAAGGCCGACTTTTCCTACATGTTCAAATTTGCACAACCCGCCGCCCAAGGCGCCAAGGACGAGAAATAGATCATGAGCATTCTCAATGGACCACGATTGAATTTCTGGGGTGGCATCAGCACCGATGTGAGTGTGCCGAACAATTCAGCGACCGTTCCTCAGGGGGATCAAACAGGCTTCAAGCTGTTCGATCCGGCAACCTCGACTATTGCTCCAGAGGCCCAGTCTTACACCGACGAACAATTGAACGAAAAGATCAACACGCCTTCCAGCACTGCGCCAGCCAGCGGTTACACCCAAGGTGGCTGGAATCACTATGGCCAGCATGTCGTCGAATTGGACACGAAGATCAGTTCGCAAGGCAATCCGGGAGCTATCAGCAAGCAAGGCGATCTAGTAGGGCAACCCGTCTATCTGCTAGGTTCACTGGACCCGAAAACCGGCCAGAGCAGTTCCTCTGGTGCGATGATGGTGGATCTGGACCCGACCTCAACGGTCACCACCCAGATATTTGTCGGTGGCCTGCAGATTGGCGACAGCGACATCCAGTTGCTGATTCGCTGTAATACCGTGTGCAGCAGCCTGGATGTGAAACAGCGAATACTGGGGCCGGCGACGATGGATGCTCCAGGATCCTTCGCCCTCAGCGGCACATTCCAGTTGACCTTCCCGCTGGACAGCATCGTCAGTTACAACCAGAACAGCGAAATCCTGCAATCGATCATCAAGGCTCCCGGAGCAACCGGTATCGTCTTGCGCTTCGTCATGTTCGAGATGTGCCCGACCCTGACCACAAAACAACTGAATGCCGATTACGCAGCCAAGAGCTACACACCCAACCCAAGCATTGGCAGGGTCATTGGCACTCTGGCGCCAGCCTTTGCCGACGAGCCAGCCATCTGCCCGGCGGGTCGACTGCTGGTCAATCAGGATACAAAAAACACCGGTTTTGCAGACCTGAGCGACGACGGGTTATTGAGCATCGATATGGTGAACCTCATTCCCAAAGAAACATTCAGGACTGATCGAACGGCCATCACCAGCCCCATCGGCCCCAATGCCGATTATGGCCTTGTCAGTTTCTGCGCAGGCACAACAACTCTCACGACACTGGCACCGGACAACGAGTACCTGCAAAACTATTACCTGTACGGCGGTATCGTGGATTTGCCGCTTGATGCAGGCAATGCACAGCAGGCAAAGACCCAACCGCTTTCCCTGTCGGCCCCCGACAAGAAAATCAGCTACTGGCCAAAAACAAGAGAAACATCCCTGCTGATCAAAGAGTCGGCTTACAGACTCTACACTGACCAGAGAAATATCTATCTGGAAGACCACCCCAACGGCCTGACGATTCCGTTGCAGGTCAGGTATCTGGGCGGACCTGTCCCTTCCGCCACCGAGATTGCTGTAACGATTGACGACACCCTCGATTGCCTGGACTACCCGACATCGGTTCCCGTACTGCCCAACCAGCTCTCGGTCGATGTCGAGGTAACCCTCAAAGCCGGTACCGAAGCATTAGCTGGTTTCAGCACTCTGACGTACACCCTTACGGGCAACAGCCCGTACTTCAGCAGCTTCCGCAAATACGCCCAGACAGACTTTGGAATCCCTCAAGGCAGCATCATCACTTGGGATCAGGTCTACCCCAACGTGCTGCGTTTCCACTATCTGGCGTTTCCTGCCATGTCGCGCTACGTGCCGCTCAACCAGCCAGACGCAGTCATGGGCCACAAGAATGCAATCCTTGCGCGCACTTCGGACACGTACAAAGGCACCACCTTGTATATGCCGGTAGTTCGTTCGATGTCACCCAGCCAACGAGCATTGCTCAGCGCCTACCTGACAGGCACGCCTTGGCAGCCGCTGCCATGAGTACCCCACCCATGGCTATGGAGAGCGTCATGACTGTTCACATTGAGATTCCCGCCCATCCAACTGAGCGACTGTGTGCCAGTACGTTCATTGCCGAGGGTTTGCTGAACCCGCGAGGGCTATGTGCCGGGCCGGATGGCAACCTGATTCTGACCGAAGCCGGATCAGGCTTGCCCGATGCGACTTTCAGCGGCCGCATCAGCGTGCTGCGCCCGGATCCGGAAAGTCCGGGCGCTTATTTGCCTGCCGAACCCCTGGCCCAAGGTTTTCGTGCCATGAACATGCAACCACGCATGCTGCGGGACGAGATCATGGGCATTTCGGATGTCGCCTGGGGTGACGGGCGCTTTCTGGTCAGCCAGACCGACTATGTGCAGGGTTCGAAGATCCTGGATATCCAGTACTCGCCACCCGAGCCGGTATTCCGCAGTCAGGGCAACCTGAACTCCCTGTGCTATCACCCCACCCGTCACAGCTGGCTGGCGGTCAAGCCCGATACCAATCAACTGGTGGAGTTCAGTCAGGGCAACGAAGGTGAACGCATCCTGGTCCAGTTGCCCGATCTGGCTCAAGGCCAGGAAGCGGTGCCGGTAACCCTGATTTATGAACCTGCGACCGGAGCGGTCCTGATCAGCCTGTTTTCCGGGGAATTGCGCAGCGATCCTGCCAGGCAGGGTATCGATTTTGTCGACCGAGCCGGCCAAGTCATCCGGGTCTGGCCGGACACCGGCAAGATCGAGTTGCTAATCAGCGGGCTGCAACTGCCCACCGGCCTGGCCATCAGCCCGGATGGAAGCGTACTGGTGCTGGAGTTGTGCGACCGGCTGCTACAACCCTTGCGCCCCGACTGGGCCGGCGAACCCCTACATGGTGGTTTCGAGCGTTTCAGCGGTCGGTTATTGAGCTGCGACCTGAAAGCACGGGAAGTCACCGTGTTCGCCACTGGGCTGGATACACCCTCCAACCTGTGTCTTCTGGAGAATGCCGTGATCGTCAGTGAAGGCATGGGACTCACCGGACGTCTGCTGCCCGGTCGGGAAAATACAGTGGTGCCGCTGAGTGGGAGATTGCGGCGAGTGGCGTTATCTTCCTGAAGCTTGAAAATCCTCGCCTCGCCGCAGGAATGAATTCATTCGCGAACAGCACAGTACATCCGACAGAGATATGTCGTTTTGAATGTCGTCTCGCGAATGAATTCGCTACTACTTTCCTGCAACACGTGTAAGTGACGCCATCTCCCTGTCCGGCATCGAATACCTATTCTGCGGCACAGCGGTCGTTCTCAAGGAACAAGGCATATGCACTTGCAACACACTCCACCTTTCCCTCTATCTCGTCTGAGCACTGCGAAACTGCTGGGCCTTAGCACCGCCCTCGCCTGCGTCAATATCGCTCACGCCCAGAGCAGTGATGAAAACACCGTCAACCTGTCGAATATCGAGGTTTCTGCCGGTACGGTCAGTGCCGCCGAGGTATCGCGGGAGGAAGTGAAGAAGGTGCCGGGTGCCACCAATGTCGTGGACCTGAATGACGTCGAGCAAGGCCGTGTGGCCAACAATGAAGATGTCTTCAAATATCAGGCCGGTATCTACGCCAAGGCGGCCAACAACGAAGGCGCGAAAATTTCCATTCGCGGCTCGGGCATCAACCGGGCACCGGGCGCACATGCTTCGGGCCTGTTTGAAATGCTCGACGGCCTGCCGCTTACCGGCCCCGGCGGTACGCCTTATGAACTGAAGGAACCTCTGTGGCTGAGCCATGTGGACGTACGGCGCGGCGCCAATGGTTTCGATCAGGGCTCACTGGCTCTGGGCGGCTCGATCAATTACCTGACCCGTACTGGCTATGACGCGCCCAAACTGCAATTGCGCTATGAAGCTGGCAGCCATGGCTATACCAAGCGTCAGATCAGCTCCGGGCAGGTGCTGGGGGATCTGGATTACTACGTCAGCCTGACCGACTCGAACTATGACGGCTTCCAGGACCAGAGCTCCGGTGGCAGCAAAGGCATTGCCGCCAATGTCGGCTACCGCTTCAACCCGAATATCGAAACCCGCTTTTACTTCCGCTACCGGGAAACCGATAACGATACGCCGGGCCGACTCACCAAAAACCAGATCCAGCACGACCCGCGTGCAGCCAACTCACTCAATGTGACCCGCGACTCAAAACGCCTGCAACCGGGCAGCACCTGGCTGGCCAACAAGACCACGTTCTACCTGGATGACAATTCTCGCGTGGAAGCCGGTCTGGTCTATCACGACTACCCCATGGACCTGCGCGAAGGCACCAACCGCCTGAAAGTTGCCTACACCGACATCAGCGGCACGCTGAACTATATTCGTCAGGACCAACTGGCCGGGCATCAAAGCATCACCACCCTCGGCCTGCGCACCACCAAAGGTTTGCCGAATAATGGCGCTTCCGAATACGTCCGTATTCCCACCGGCAACACCGCCGGTTTTGCCGTCGGTACCAAGACCCGGGATTACAGTTACCTGGGCTCCGACACGGCCCTGCACCTGAGCAACGATCTGGAACTGGTGCCGGACTTGTGGCTGACCACCGGTGTCGCGGCCATCTATACCCGCCGCGAGACGGAAGTCACTTATCCTGAGGTCAACGACCCGGTCAGTACCCATGACTGGGATTACGCCGCCCGCCTCGGCCTGCGTTATGACTTCACTCCGCAATTGCAGGTGTACGGCAACCTCAGCCGTTCGGTAGAACCGCCTCATGCCTGGTCGATGATCTGGGGCTCGAACAAGTTCTTCCCGGCCGGCAGCGGGGCCGCCACCGGCCTGCAACGCGCCGGTGTCGAGCTTGAGAACCAGACCGCCACCACTCTGGAACTGGGCGGACGCGGTGAAAACGGTTTGGGGCGCTGGGATCTGGCCTGGTATTACTCGCAGGTTCGCCACGAGTTGCTGAGCGTCGAAACCCAGGCTGCCACCCAGACCACCTCGCAAATCATTGCGGAATCCAATGCCAGCCCGACCATTCACCAAGGGATCGAAGCCAGCCTGGACAGTACGCTGTGGCAAGGCGGGGCGGCAGGCAAGCTGGCATTGCGTCAGGCCTACACCTACAGTGACTTCCACTACCGTGATGACGACCGATTCGGTGACAACCAGTTGGCTGGCATTCCAAAACACTATTACCAGGCTGAACTGCGCTATAGCCATCCCACCGGTTTCTACGTCGGGCTGAACACCGAACATGCATCAAAGATTGCCGTGGACTACGCCAACTCCTATTACGCGGACTCGTACACGCTGCTGGGGGCAACGCTGGGTTATGCCTCGCCCAAGGATGACTGGCAGACCTGGCTGGACCTGCGCAACCTGACCAACAAGCGTTACGCCAGTACCGTGACGCCAGGTTATGACGACCGAGGGCAGGATGTGGCCCGCTCGACACCGGGCGATGGGCTGGGCGTCTACGCCGGCATTTCCTGGAGTCTGCGCTGAGATAACCTGTTCCCCATCGACTGGCACTGTGCAAGCGATGGGGACCGGTCAGAAGTTTGCAGGCGTGTTGGCGCTGATGATCTCGGCCTCGTCCTGGCCGATATTGCGGAAGCGATGAGGCAAGGTGGAAGGAAAATAGTAGCCATCCCCGGCGCTGAGGATATTGGTCTGGCCATCGATGGTCAGCTCGATTGTCCCGCGAGTGACCAGCCCGCACTCCTCGCCTTCGGCATGCACGATGGGTTCGTCACCGGAACTGGCACCCGGCGCGTATTGCTCGCGCAGAAAGCGCATCTGCCGGCTCGGCAGGGTCGCGCCGACCAGCAAGAGGCGTAGCCCGTTACGACCAAGATCGGGCTGATCACTGGCGCGGAACACATACTGGTCCTGCCCCGGCGGCTGATCGAAGGTGAAGAAATCCGCCAGGGTCATGGGAATGCCCTCAAGCAGTTTCTTGAGGGAACTGACCGAAGGGCTGACCCGATTCTGCTCGATCAGAGAGATCGTGGCATTGGTCACACCGCTGCGTCTGGCCAGCTCGCGCTGAGACAACTTATAGCTTTCGCGTACCAGCTTGAGTCGTGCTCCCGTGTCCATAGCCGCCTTACATGAGAAATATTCGGTGAATGAGGCGCGATTGATGGCAGACACCACAACCCCACAAAAGCCGCGTATTAAATCACGTTTGCCAGCGTACGGAACATGCTCCGGCTATCGCTGGCTGCGGCGTTGCGCATAAACCTGACAGGCTTCACGAAATGCCTCGAACAGACGCAACGACACCGGATTGTCCAGAAACTGCCACTCCGGGTGCCACTGCACGCCCAGCACAAACCCTGATGCGCCAGGCATGGATACCGCCTCGACCAGACCGTCCGGCGCCAGCGCTTCTGCGCGCAAATCGCCCGCCAGCCGGTCGATGCCCTGGCTATGCAGGCTGTTGACCTCGAAGCCCGGAGCCAGGCCAAGGGCATCGAGCACGCCACCGGATTGCACCTGCACGCCATGCTGCGGGGCGTATTGCTCTTCCAGCAGGTCACTTTTCGGCTCGCGGTGGTCCATGTAACCCGGCAGTTCATGAACACGCTGGTGCAGGCTGCCACCCAGGGCCACGTTCAGTTCCTGGAAGCCCCGGCAGATACAGAAAACCGGCACGCCCAGGGCAATGGCCTGCCGCAGGAGTGGCAAGGTGTTGCGATCCCGGAACACATCATGCTGAGTGCCTTCGGCGCTGGGAGGCCCCTGATAGTGGCGAGGCTCGACATTGGAGGGCGAACCGGTAAACAGCAAGCCATCCAGACGGGCCAGCAACTGCGCAGGATCGGTTGGCATAGCCAACGCAGGCAAGACCACAGGAATACCGGCAAATGCGGCGGCCTCGACGTATTTGTCACCCGCCGTATGGGAGGAATATTTGCCCAACTGCTGACGGCAGGCAGTAACGCCAATCATTGGAGCGTTCGACATGATTCAACCTCTTTGACGATGCACGCGCAGGGCCTGTAAAGCCGCTATCGCGCAGAATGGCTATGAGTCTAAGATAGTCACCACCGCAATGGGCATGGGCATTCTGGCAATGGAAGTATGCAGCGATGCAATATGAGATCAGTCACGCCGACCTGGCCCTGGTGCTGGCATTGGTGCGCGGACGCACGCTGGCGCGGGCCGCAGAGTTGCTGCAGGTGGATATCTCCACGGTATTCCGCTCCATCAGACGGCTCGAAGCGGCATTGGGTACGGCACTGTTCGAGAAAAACCGTCGCGGCTATATTCCCACCGACACGGCACAAGCCATGTCCGAACAGGCTGAACGAGCAGAGCTGGCCCTCAATGCTGCCCGCGTGGCCCTGCAACAAGGGGAAAACGTAGTCAGCGGCACAGTGCGCCTGACCTGCACAGACGCCGTATTGCACAGCCTGTTGTTACCCGCCCTCGCCCGCTTCATGCCGTCCTACCCGGCGTTGACGCTGGAACTGGCGACCTCCAACACTTTCGCCAACCTGAGCCGTCGCGATGCGGACATCGCCCTGCGCCTGACCAATACCCCGCCCGAGCACCTGATAGGCCGACAACTGGGCACTGCCCACTACGTCATTTGCGGCCACCCGGATTATCGCGATCCATTGCTGGATTCGCCGACGTCCGTGCCATGGATCAGCCCGGACGATTCAATGCCGGACCACACCTCAGTCATCTGGCGCAGACAGACATTCCCTGCCGTCGTGCCACGCTATCGATGCAGCAGCATGTCAGCCGTTTCACAACTGGTGGCCGCCGGGCTTGGCGTGGCAGCCATGCCCGACTTCACCGCCCGCAACCTGCCAGGCACCGAAGTGCTGAGCCCTCCCCTCGAAGGCTGCAGCACCGACCTGTGGCTACTGACACGTCCCGATTGCCGGGCATTGCGTTCGGTTCAGGTACTGATTGAAGAATTGACGCCGTTACTGCGAAGCGCGCTGGAGTGAAAAAGCAGCCATAAGCTTCAAGCTGCAAGCGTCAAACCGTTTCAGATCGATAGTTCAACAATTGCCGCCCTGGCCTGCTCGATCCCCTTGTTGCGCACTTCTTCGGTTTTCGATGCGCCTTCGGCCCTGACCACCTGCACATCGGTGACGCCCAGAAAACCGAAGAAGGCCTTGAGATAGCTTTCCTGAAAGTCCATATGCCCCGCCGGTCCCTGCGCATAAAAACCGCCACGAGCCGAGACGATAATGACCCGCTTGCCGACGGTCAGGCCGACAGGGCCTTTATCCGTGTATTTGAACGTACGCCCCATCTGCGCAATACGGTCCAGCCAGGCTTTCAGCTGGCTCGACACGGAAAAGTTGTACATGGGCGCGCCGATCACCAGCACATCGCTGGCCAGAAACTCGTTTACCAGCGCTTCCGATACCAGATGTTCCTGCCGGGCGCTGTCATCGATAGCGCTGCTACCGCCCGGACGGAATCCGGCTGCAATGGCACCATTGAGGTGTCTGATTTCGTTGAGAGCCAGATCGCGGTACTCAACCTGAGCATCGGGATGGCTGGCCTTGATATGAGCCACAGTGGCGGCAGACAGATCACGGGTTACAGAACTATTGCCCAGAATGCTGGAGTCGATATGCAGAATTTTCATTTCAGCCTCACGTTTACGGGGGTTATCGGTTAGAGGATTCCTGGCCTGTTTCCCTGGCGGCCCGGTCAATCAGCGCAGCCACTTCTTCGGGGTGAGAAAGCAGAGACAGATGACCGGAGCGGATGGAGGTGACTTTTGCGCCAATCTGCCGGGCAATGACCTTCTGCACGTCGGGAGGCAGAGCCTTGTCGCTTTCCGTCTGCAGATACCAGCTGGGCTTTTCATGCCAGGCCGCATGCCGGACCTTTCCGGCAAAACTGTCCGCCGAGATGGGCTGCTGGACCGCGGCCAGTTCCTGCACCTTTTTCATGGGCAGATCCGCTGCCATGACCTGCTGAAATGCCTGGGGATCGTCCAGCCAGATCAGGCCTTGATCATCGGGTACCAGCCCCTCCATGGGGGCATCGAGCCTGTGCAACAGATCGGCTACTGACTCACCGCTGTCGGGAACCAGCGCGCTGAGATAGACCAGGCCTTTGACATTGTCTTCATTACCCGCCTGGCTGATCACGGCCCCGGCCCAGGAGTGGCCCACCAGCAGCACATCGCCCTTCTGGCGTTTCAGCACTCTTTCGGTGGCAAGGACATCATCGTCCAGTGAAGTCAGCGGGTTCTGTACCGCAGTGACGCGATAGCCCCTGGCCTGAAGTCTGGCAATGACAGGAGACCAGCTGGAACCATCGGCAAATGCGCCATGCACCAGCACGATACTGCGCACGCCTTGCTCTGCAGGGGCGGCCATGCTCTGCCCAGCACTGAACAGCATCGTCAATCCGAGCGCCGCAGCGAGTTGGCCAGGTTTGAGAAACTTCATGGGGAAACGCCTGAATGACTTGATGGAGAAAAGTCTATAGAGGCTCTCGAAAAGGCATCAGATGGCAAACTAGACATGTTTCATGCAAAACTCGCCAATGCGTGACATTTATCAGGAGTTCCTATGCGCATTGCGATCGTTGCCGTGGATGGCAGCCTGCTGTCGGCGATTGCCGGTCTGTCGGATATGTTCTGGATCACCAATCAGGCACTGCGCAGCCCGCCACAAGGGGCTGCAAAAGGCCTCATCAATCAGGCCGGTCTCGAATTCGAAACCACCATCGTCAGCGCCGATGGCAAGGTCATGCGCGACCCTCAGGGTCGGCAGATTCCGGTGGACGGCTCGTTTCATGACCTGCCCGATTGCGATGTCGCCCTTGTCACCGGGATGGCCCTCGGGCCGGACGGACTGCCACCGTTATCCGACTCGATCCGTCAGGCCGCGGGCTGGCTCAAGAGCAGCCACGAAAAAGGCGTGCTGATTGGCGCAGCCTGTGCCGGTGGGTTTGTGCTGGGGGAGTCGGGCCTGCTGAACGGCAGACGCTGCACCACCACATGGTGGCTGCATCACGCCTTCAAGCAACGCTTTCCGAGGGCACTTCCCGTCTGGGGCACGGCCGTGGAAGAACAGGACGGAATCATCACCACAGGAGGTCCGCTGTCCTGGGTCGACCTGGCCCTGCATGTGATCAGACGTCAGGCCGGGGCCGAAGTCGCCAGGCTGGCCGCGGACATTTCCGTTGCCGACAGCCTGCCGCTGCCACAACTGGTTTATGCGCCTCGGGGGTTCGTCAATGCAGCAGATCCGTTATTGCTGCAGGCAGAACAGATCATCCGCCATATCAATCCCGAACTGACAGCAGGAGGCCTGGCAAAAGCCCTGAACATGAGCGAGCGAACCCTGCATCGCCGGCTCAAGGAACTGACCAATGAATCCCCCAAGACGTTCATCACTCGCGTCAGGATAGAAACCGCCTGCGTGCTTCTGGAAACGCCGGGCAGCAGCGTCAAGCAAGTGGCTCTCAAGTGCGGCTACAGCGAAGAAACCGCATTCCGCCGCGCCTTTATCCAGTCGACCGGCATGACACCCGCCGATTACAAACGCTGGTCGAATGGGCGCAATTGAACAGCCTTTCGAATAAACCCGGTCCTGCGCTCAAATGCTGTGCAACCGCACCTCAAACCGGCAGCCATTAGGCTCCCGGCTGGTCAGCAGCACTTGCCACTGCTGGTTGGCGCAGATGCGTTGTACCAGTGAAAGCCCCAGCCCCAGACCATTGCCTCGTTGTTCGTCGCCCCTGACAAAGGGTTGAAACATTGCTTGCTGCTTCTCGGCGGGAATCCCTATGCCGCTGTCTTCCACCACAAAGCTGTCCGCTCTCAGGGTCAGGCGGATGAAGCCTTGGTCGGTGTAGTGCCAGGCATTGCGCAGCAGGTTACCCATGACCGAGTGCAGAAGAGTGGCGTTGTACAGGGTGTCCGATGTTTCCAGGGGTTCATGGATCAGTTCCAGCCCTTTTTGCTTGATGGGTTCACCCCAGAATTCGACCAGTTCCCTGGCCACCATCGACAGTGTGGAACGGGGTCCCTGACTGGGTTGATTGCTTTCGGCACGGGCCAGCAGCAGAAAGGTTTCCACCAGTTGCTGCATCGCGGTACTGGCCCTGGCAATGCGCACCACCTGTGAATGGGAGCGTTTGTCCAGGCTCGGGTTTTCCAGCAGCAGTTCGCTGGAACTGATCAGAATCATCAAGGGCGTGCGCAGCTCATGGCTGACATCACTGGTAAACAGCTTCTCGCGCCCCAATGCCGCACGTAACTGATCCATGGTCTTGTCGAACGCCACGGCCAGGGTGCCCACTTCATCCTGGGCATATTCGGGGGCCAGTGCAGGCGCCTGGCCCATGAATTGTTCCCGCTGCCGGACCTGACGGGACAGACGCACCACCGGCGCAATCACGCGATGGGCCAGCAAGCGTCCCAACAGAATGGCCAGCAGCACGCTCAATACAAAGCTGATGAAAACCACGACCAGCAGGATTCTTTCACGCTTGATGGAGCTGTACAGATCGCGCAACAACACATACTTGCGGCCGCTGACCAACTCGACCATGGCGTGATAAGGACGGTTTTCCCAGGTGAGTTCATGAAAGCCTTCGCCCAGTTCCTCCAGAGCCGGCGTCATCGCCAGATCACCCGCCCCGCCCTGAACGTAGAACAGCGAACGTTTATAAGGCCGGTGTCGCCAGTCATCTGCACTCTCCATCATCAAGAGCCGGTGCAGGTCACTGCCGAGGGTAATGATGGCCAGTTTTTTCTCCACCACATGGACTGTAGCAACGACACCGACCGCAAATACCCCGGCAATCAGAGCGCTCATCACCGCAAAAACGGTAACGATGCGTTGCTTGAGACTGTGTTTGTTTTCCATGGACTTTCCGACATCAGGACAATGCTCAACGACCCGAAATCACTCAAGCCTTCAGGCGTGAGTGATTATCGGGAAGCGGATGTCATGATTTCGTCAAGAAATGGTGCTGACCACGCGCAATGCCAATCCTTCGTACGCATCCAGGGTAATTGTGAATTCACCCTCTTGGGTCAGATCCCCTTCCACTCGCTCGTTGATGATGTCCACCACAAGGCCTGCGGCAATATCCGGCAGGTGCAGGGTTTCGACAATGACCTGCGAGCTGAAGTTGAGGGCCGTTATCTGAATGCCTTTGTCGGCGGGCAACTCATGAACCATCACCAGCAGGCCGGGATGTTCCACATCGGGAATCAATATCTGGCGGCTGGCCGCAATGTCGTAGGCGCGGCGCACGGCGAGTATTTTCTTGAGCTGCGACACGAACGAGTCCGGACGCTGCAACTGGCTGATCAGGCTGCCGTACAGGGTTTTGGGGCGAGGCATATTGCCGGAGGAAAACTCTGCATCCGGGTCAAGGTCCACCAGATCATAGGCCCCGCGATGAATCCAGCGGGTATCACCATCCTGCATCAGGTGCTGAACCTGCTCGGCCGGCAGTGGCAATGCACCGACCAGATCCCAGCCGGACAAGGCAAAAACCCCAGGCTGCATTGCGTTATACATCACCAGCAACAAGTGAATGTGCTGGATCTGCTTGATGTCTGCCTCGGTGATGGTGTTCAGGTCACGAATTCCCAGGGCCGCCGTGATGATACTGGCCGTGGTACAGGACACGCCGTTAGTGACGAACTTGAGGTTGTAAGGCGCATGCTCTCCCGCCAGATGCTCATACATCTCTTCGCGGATGTGCTCGCGCAGGATATTGCCGGGAAAGGTCTGGCCCTGATAGTGGTATGTGTCATGGGCATGCAGGGTCCAGAAATGCACCAGTTCCAGGGTCAGCTCATCATGGTTCTGCAACGCATGGATCAACGACGCCGGATCGATACCGAACGCATGCACCTGACGCAGCATCAGGCGCAAAAACTCGGTCGTGCCGGTCACCAGCGCATGCTGATAGGCAGGCCGGGTAATGAAGTCATAGGACAGATCGGCGCCGCCATGGGACATGGCCGCGATGTCATCCAGGGTCAGGTTGAGTTCCTGAAAACTGAAACCGCCCGCCTTGCGGATTGCGCCACCCAGTAACTGGTTGCCGGTAATCGACAGCGGATGGCTTTCCGACCAGGCCGTGCCTTCGGCCTTGCGCTCCACACCCAGAAAACCGTTGGCATCCAGGCGCAGAACCCTGGCGCCCATGACATCGATGGCATGCAGTGCGTCGCCAATGATCATCTGTTGCGCGGCAAAGCTTGGGTCCAGCCAGTTGAGCGAGGGCTGGCCCTCCTTGAAGTAATGCAGGTAGACCCAGCGCCGGGCCTTGCCATCCACGCCATGAACCACAGCAGTGGCACTCCAGTCGGTTTCCTTGACGCCTGGCTCGAAGAAAATGACCCGCTGCAATTGCCCGACGATGTAATGCTTGTCCCGAAGCTGATCGACCACCTCGGGCATCAGGTTGATCGCATCCCGTCCCGCAGGTACATCCGGCAGCAGGGACCAGTCTTCCTCACGGATCTCGACCATGTGATAAAGGCCGGGATAATCCTCGTAAGCCATCTCCGCCAGACGGAAATCAGCCCCCTTGCCGGTGTGTGACGGAATCACGTCATCGATGATGACCGCATTGTGCGCGGCAGCAATGCGGCTGAGGTTCAGCAACTGGGCCTCGGTCCCCAGTTGCGGATCGATCCCGAAACTGATCCGGTCGAAATTGCCGTCGATGCTGGGCGTGAGATTGCGGCCTTGCAGGCCACCGGAAAGCTTGAGCGGTCCGTTATGAATACCCTGGATACCGATTTCGGATAATGAGTGCCAAAGTGCCTCATCCCCCAGAGCCTCCAGAACCGAGCCGCCCTCGCGGGTAATGATGGAAGCCGGATAGGCCGTGAACCAGACAGAGGCTATCGCCGAAGCATCCCTGGGACGGGCCTGGGCAAAAGGTCGCTGCCATAACCTGCCCTGCCCGCCATAGGATTTGGCACGCTGCCGTGCGGCATTGAGCATTGATTGTTCAACCAGCCAATCCAGGTACTGCTTGTCCGGTGTCGTCATAGGGTTCAGTCATCCACGTCCATTAGGGTGGCTCAAGACAGAGCGCAAGCGCTCCGCCCCGAATTCATTACCTATGGGTATGAGCGCCAGCGATGAAAAACGTTGCATCCGGTTTTACGTGAACACTCACTTGGCCGGGATGATCGATGGCTTCTTCAATGTCTGTAGCACGGCATTGGCCGCATTGGACAATAACGATGTGGGCCGTGCGACGACGCTGATATGGCGCATGATCATCAAGGGAAGCGGGACGGGTTCAAGCGTGCTGAAACGACCGGCCAGCAAGGCGCTGGGCAGGATCGAGATGCAATGCCCCTTGGCAATCAGGTCCAGCAATGTTTCCAGACAACTGAGTTCACCGCGATGGCTGAGGCGCAACTGGGCCGAGGCCAGATGATTGTGCAAACGCTCAAGGCCTGGATGACGCCAGGCAACATAGCGCACGGTTTGCGAGAGCTCGGTAAAGCTGCGTACAGAGGGGTGTCCGTTCCTGGCGCACACCAGCACGTAATAATCGGACCAGTGATGATGCTCGATATAGTGTTCGCTCAGCACGGTGCTGGGCAGGATCAGAATATCGGCCAGTTCTTTTCTCAAGGGGTCGAGAGAGGGGGTTTGTTCGTTGCTGTGCACAACGCTCAAATGGATATCCGGGTAAATCCGGGCCAGAAAATCCAGCGACGTATCCAGGCTTGTTTCGAGAATGTGTGTGAAATAATGGATTGTTACAGTACCGCTGGCCCCATTTTTTTTAGTTGCTCAAGCGTCGCCATGATACTGCCCAGGGTCTGGGTGATGACTTTTCCTTCCGGGGTCAGGGTGCAGCCTGTGCGGCTGCGGATGAACAGGCGTTTCTCGAAAAAATCTTCAACTTCCTTGATGGCGTAGCTGATATTGGACTGACTACACCCCAGGATGGCTGCAGCCTCCGAGAAAGAACCATGCATTGCAACGGCTTGAACGACTTTGAAAAAGTGGGTTTTCATATTTCCTGCACTCTGGACGTGGCGATAGTGGGCGCGGGCCTGCAATTGAGCAGGTTGGTGAAGGGAATACAAGAAGCCCCGCAAACGCAATCCCGCAGCCTGCCGCAGGGCGGCACAAAGGGAAGTGTCAGACGGGGTAAAGCGACCGCTGCATTTTTCGAGAAAGGTGCGTGACGCCCAAGCGCGTCACGAAATCAGTGATATTCCCTGCCCGGCTCAACGGCTGTGAGCCAGAGGGAATATCGGCACCGATCCTTCTGAAAAAACAGGAAAAGACGGGATGGCGAGATGACTCAGTCGTTTTCGGTCCAGTCGAAGTCTAGTTGCAGAGCGGTGCGTTCCGCCAGTTCGCGACTGTGCAAACGTTCGACAAGGTGAAGGCTCATGTCGATACCGGCAGAAATGCCCGCCGAGGTCACAAAGGAACCTTCATCGACCCAGCGCAGGGTGCTCAGCACATCGATGGAGGGGAACATTTCCTTGAGGTCGGCGATGTCTTCCCAGTGAGTGGTGACTTGTTTACCTGCCAGCTTGCCGGTCTTGGCCAGCAAGAAAGCGCCGGTGCAGACGGCAGCCACCACACGACCGGGCACAGACTGATCACTGATCCAGTGGATGACATCCGGTTTTTCCAGTTCGGCGTTTACAACGCCGCCCGGCACGATCAGGCAATCCATGGCCGGATGATCATGGATCGAATAGTCCGGGTCGACCTTCAGGCCAGCCCTGGCGCGTACCGAAGCGGTGCTTCGGCCAATGGTGAATACATTGAACAATGGCCGTTCGTCGCGGCTTTTGCGTGCATGCATGCGCGTTGCAGTGGTGAACACTTCATAGGGCCCTGCGAAGTCCAGGACTTCGACATCGTCATAGACGTAGATACCGATATTGAGTGACATGAAGGGGCTCCAGAGTACTTGGTGACAGCCGTCAGATTACCCAGTAGCATCACACCGAACTACTGTCGGTAATGCCAATATCCGGTAACATCGCGCCATGAAAAATCATCTCGTCGTTGCCCTCATCTACAACCAGCTCTGCACCTTTGAATTCGGGTGTACGGTGGAAGTCTTTGCCCTGAAAAGGCCCGAGCTGGGTGTGAACTGGTATGAGTTCGCCACTTTTCCGGTAGATGACGGCCCGATCACAGCGGCGGGCGGCATTACTATCGTTCCAACGCCCGGTGATGTGCTGCTGGAAAACGCCGACACCATCATCGTCCCCGGCTGGCGCGGGGTGGAATCCGCAATTCCTCAACGGCTTATCGAACAACTTCAGGCAGCCCATGCACGCGGGGCACGCATTTGCTCGATCTGCACCGGCGCCTTTGTGCTGGCAGCGGCAGGCCTGCTCGATGGGCACAAGGTAACCACTCACTGGCGTTACACCGACCTGTTGGCCACCATGTATCCGGGCCTGACCATCCAGCCCAATGAGCTGTATGTCGATCAAGGCAATATCGTGACTGCTGCCGGGTCTGCAGCAGGCCTGGACATGATGCTGCATCTGGTGCGTAACGATCACGGCTCACGTGTTGCCAATATGGTGGCGCAACGTATGGTGATTCCGCCCCATCGCGAAGGCGGACAGTCGCAATACGCTTCCCGGCAACTGGTCGCAGCCGCCGATGGGCCGATCTCCAACCTGATGGACTGGATCCGCAGCGACTTGCAGCGCCCGCACACCATCAAGGAAATGGCCTCCCGCGCCGCCGTCAGTACCCGTACTCTGCACCGCAGCTTCATGGAAAGCACCGGGCTGACGCCTTATGACTGGCTGTTGGGTGAACGCATCGCCTACGCCAAGGAATTGCTGGAATCTTCGCGAATCCGCCTCAATGAGGTAGTAGACAGAGCAGGCTTTGGTTCGGAAGAGTCTTTCCGTCGGCACTTCCGCAATCTGGTGGGTATCAGCCCCAGCAGTTACCGCAAGCAGTTTGCCAGGGCCTGATACTGGCCGGTTCTAGCCGTAGATGGCCTCGACCAGCCCATCGGAAAATGCCCCCCATGCCCCGGCCACGGCGGTATTGGTCAAGGCAACCAGGCTGATCCCGGCCTGCGGATCGACCCAGTAATGGCATCCATATAAACCACACCACGACCAGGTACCCGCGCCCTGCGGATGCCGGGCACGCTCAGGGTCGGCAAGCACTACCGGGCCAAGCCCGAACTTCCAGCCAGCCCCCCTGCCCGCCAGCCCGATATCACCAATGGCATTGCCCAACAGGCTGGCGGTACTGGCAGCGCTCAATACCGGTGAACCACCCAGCCTCAGGCACTCCAGCAGACGCAGATAATCATCGGCCGAGCCCAGCATGCCCGCGCCCCCCGAAGCATAAGCCTCAGGCTCATAAGCCCGGCTCGACGACAGCCAGGCATGCCCGCTGTCGAGCACCAGTACATCATGGCGGCTCACCCGTTCCGGGCCACACACTCCGTCCTTGTAGGCGCTGGCCAGCAGTTGATCGCCAGTGGGACTGAACCCCGTCGCGCTCATGCCCAAAGGTTCCGTCACCCAACGGGCGACCGCTTGCGGCAACGCAAGACCGGTGGCCTGTTCGATGATGGCGCCCACCACCTCCGTAGCCAACGAATACCCCCAGCCCGTGCCCGGCTCGAACAACAGAGGCACGCTGGCCAGACGTTGCAGGTTCTGCTGCAAGTCCATGGCGACAAGATCCAGCCCGTCCGATACACCGGCCAGTGCATAGGCATTGCCCGGTGGTTGCTCGAAGCCATAGCTCAGGCCGGCGGTGTGCGACAGCAAATGCCTCAAGGTGATGACCGGCTCTCGACCATCGGCAAGTTGCGGGCGAAAGTCCTTGAGCCAGTTCGTCACCGGTGCCTCCAGCGGCAATACCCCCAGCTCGCAGAGACGCAAGGCCGTGACCGACGTCAGCAGCTTGGTCAGCGACGCCAGACGAAACCGGGTATCACGCTGCACCGCTATCCGGCTTTCACGATCCGCCCAGCCTCGAGCGGAGGCGTAGCGAATCTCGCCCTCCTGAGCCACAAGCAGCACCCCGCCCACAATCGAGCCCTGATCGACAACCCCATGCCAGACTTCGACCAGACGTTTGATGACCGGCCCATCGATAGACGGCATAGGCTACAGCCCTCTGACCGCATGGCTGAATATCTGCGAATAGGCCTGCGCCGAATGACGGATCGGATTGGTATGTGAGCAACCATCGGCAAAGGCCATACGCCCCACCAGCTCCGCATCCCGCTCATCGATGCCAATGGCTCCCAGCGTGTGAGGAATGCCGATTTCTTCGCGCAGTTGCAACAGCCACTCCATGACACCCTCGAAGCCCGACCCGGGCAGGCGCAGGTAAACCGCCAGATCGTCCATTTGCGTGGTCAGGGCCGATTCATTAGCTTGCAACACGTAGGGCAACAGAATGGCATTGAGCAAACCGTGGTGCAGGTCATACAGGGCACCCAGGCTCTGGGCGATGGCATGCACCCCGCCCAACCCACGCTGAAAGGCAGCCGCACCCATGCTTGAAGCCACCAGCATCTGCTGGCGGGCCTCAAGATCGTGACCATCCGCCACGACTCTGGGCAAATGAACCTTGATCAATTGCATGCCCTTGACCGCAATGGCCTCGGCCATCGGGTGATAGACCGGCGAACAATAGGCTTCCATGCAGTGAGTCAGGGCATCGGCGCCGGTGGCAGCGGTCAGGTGCGTGGGCAGATCAAGGGTCAGGTTGGCGTCCAGAATGGCAATGCGCGGCATCATCCGCAGATGCAGGATGGTGCGTTTGACCCGCGCCTCTTCGTCGGTAATTACCGATGCCCGTCCGACTTCCGAACCGGTACCTGCCGTCGTGGGCAAGGCAATCACCGGCGCAATCCCCAGAGGATCGGCCCGCAAGTGGTTCTGGCCGATGTCTTCAAAATCCCAGAGCGGACGAGTCTGGCCCGACATCAGCGCAACGGCCTTTGCCGCATCCAGCGCCGAGCCGCCGCCAAAAGCGATGACACCGTCATGACCACCGGTTTTATAAGCCTGCAACCCATTGGCGACATTGTCGCCGGTGGGGTTGCCCTTGACCTGATCGAACAGGCCGCAGTGCCCTAGCGCTTCGCGGCACTCGGTCAAGGCGCTGTGGATCATGTCGGTGCTGCCCAGAAACGTGTCGGTAATCAGTAACGGGCGTTTGATCCCTGTGGCACGACAGGCATCGGCCAACTCTCTGACACGCCCAGCTCCCACCCGAATCGAAGTGGGATAGTTCCAGTCGTTAGTGTGCATAGGTCTATTCCTTATTGAGGCGATAGTTGCTTCAGCCGATAAAACCGGCAGGCAATAAACCGATCAGCAGTCGCAGACCGAAAACGATCATGAACAGCCCGGTAATGATGTCGATGGCCTTCTTCATACGCTGATAACGCGCTTGAACAGCCGGAATCGAAAACAGCGTCGCCAACAAGACAAACCAGGAAATGGCCAGAATCGCGATAATCGAAACCCCGGCAGTACGTACCCACATTGGCATGCCCGGCGTGGTGACGGTGGTAAATACGCTGGTGTAGAAAGCCAGGGCCTTGGGATTGGTCATATTGGTCAGCAGGCCAAAGCGATAGGCGCGGCCCAGACTGCCGATGCCCAGGGCCCGGATATCACGCGGCTTGGGCTGACTGCCCGCACTGCGCAGACTTTTGCTGCCCAGCCAGGTGAGGTAAGTGCCGCCGAGCAATTGCAGGGCCGGCTGCAACCAGGGCAGTTGCTGAAAGATCAGCCCCAGGCTGGTAGCCGCCAGCAATGCCCAGATGATGCTTCCCGACGCCACCCCCAGCCCGGCGCATATTCCTTGCTGTCGAGACTGGCTGAATGAAAGTTGGGTAATGACCAGAAAGTTGGGACCGGGGCTGATAATCAGAACGATGAAAGCACCGGCAAGCGCGGTCAACAACGTGATCTCGTACATCAAAAGTTATCCTGTTCAATTCAATAAATAATGTGGCGGGTTACAAACTGGCGGCTGTTGAAGCGTTAACACCCAATGTGTCCATACAAGACTCGACAGCCAGTCGCGCTTCGATAAGCGCCCGACAACCCGGATCCGGCGTGGGAACGTAGTGGTTATAGAAAGTGCAGCCCTCGACGGCAGGACCCAGGACCCAGAGCCTTTGCTGGACCGAACCGTCAGCACTCAGCGCCCGGCCTACGCTGTCCGTCTCGATGCCATCGGCGGGATAGGCATGGGCAGCGCGAACCAGCCCCTGACGCTGCAAATCGCCGATCAAGCCCTGAGGGTTGCGGGACAGGCCGCTATGAGGGACCCGGGCATTGATGACCCTGTCGAAATCCGAACAGCCTGCCTCCTCCATCGGCGGCAATACCGTGACCACACCGGCGTCCATCAAGGCCAGCAGGTCTTCGTAACGTTCTTTTTGCGGCCCGCCGACCAGACGGTTTGAAAGCCCGGCCCAGGTGCCATAGAACTCAAGGGTCGAGCGTTCCGTCAGCCCGTTGCGATCCACCAGCATTCGCAGCAGGTCGCGGTAGTCGCGCCAGACCTCCAGCGCCTGCTTCACCGGGCTCTGTGCAGTGCCTCGGCGACTGAGCGCCAGATCATGCTCGACCCACTCGCGATACCACTGGCTGTAATCGCTGGCCTGCCCCGTCCAACGCCGGGTTGGCAACCAGTGAGCCGGCTCGAACTCGCCCCACTCTCCGGCCAGGCGAGCGAACAGCATTTCCCGAACATCGGCCCCCTTAGCGGCCCACAATCCTTGTTGAACAGACAACAGTTGTTCAGGTGCTTCAAGCCGAACCCTGGCCTGATAGAACACCGCACGCATTTCGTCTTCGATCAGCGGCAGGATGTCCTGCTCGAAATCCAGTTGCCCGGTCGCGCTCTGCTGTCGCAAGACCTCGATGGCCTGGGCGGTAAAAAACAGCCTGGGTAATCTTTCACTGCTGGCCGGGCTCCATTGTGGCCGGGCATGGAACGCCAGCCCCGAACGGGAAAACAGGTAGATCTGCGGCTCGCGACCCGAAGGCAGGTAACGCCAGCCAGCAAAGCCCGCGTCACGCTCGTAGCGCCCGCCTCGGCCCTGAGTCAGTGCGGCAACGGTGTCCATGGCGGTCAGTCCAAGGCCTTCGATGGCAACCCGCTCACCAATGACCTGTTCTGCCCGTGCTTCAAGCACATGCCCGCTGGTGAGAAACAACGCTTCAGTGATGAACTGTCGGCCATTGGCGACCTTCAAGCGAAAGCCCGTGGCATCCGGCAATGACTGGCAAGCGATCACCTCTTGCGGGTCATGACACACCTGGACACTGGCAGGACATTGCTCCAGCAGAAACCGGTAGCTGTCCTGCAGATAGCGGCCCAGTAACTTGCGTGGCACGAAATCGCCAAACCCGACGGGGCGACCATGCTCGCTATCACAGGTATGGCCACGCTCATCCAGACGCACGCCATGGGCTGTACACCATTGCAGGAATGTCATGCCCGCCGGCTCACAAACAGGAAACGCACTGGAAAACGCCGAAAGCTGCCCGGCCATGGTGTTGAGCATCAGGTAGTCCGGTTGCTCGGCCAGGTGCAGGCCGCTGCCGGGCGCTTGCGGGTCTAAAACCTCGATCACCCAGCATTGGCTCGGGTCCTGACGCGCCATGCCGATCAACTGCTCCAGAACACTCAACCCTCTGGAGCCCATGCCGACAATGGCGACCTTGCGTGTTTCAGGTACGGCAACAGGTAGGGTTTCATCAAGGAAACGCTCGATGGAAAGAGTCTGCATAGCCATCACCACCGATTCGATTCAAAAAAGAACCGGGGCACGGACAACGCCGTGCAGTCGGTAATCGCCTGCTGATACACCCGCTGGCCCACAGCCAGATCCAGCACTCCCAGCCCGAACGGCGAAAAGATCGACGCCCGGCCCGGCTTCAGCTCGACCTGGCCCAGCATCAGTTGCGCCAGGGTGCCGGTGATGAACGAGCGATCCTGATAATGCTGCACCGCAAGGTCAGGCGAGGTCTGGGCCTTGAGGCAGTGCTCCACGTCATCGAGGATATTGTTGGCGCCGGCAATGACCTTCGGCCCCAGATCACGCAATGAGATATTGAGGATGACCTGCTCGGGGCGGAACGGGTAATCGTCCACGTAAGGGCTCGGCGCAGTGGTCGCAAATACCACCACATCGGCCTGCAGGCTGCTTTCCAGATCCGCCGGGTGACTGGTGAGTTGATGACGGGTCGAAGCGTGTTCGATCAAGGCCAGGGCCGATTCCACATGTTTGTCGAATACGCTGACGTCATCCATAGCCCAGCCATCGCTGACGAACATGTCCAGAATCGTGCGGGCAATGAACCCTGCGCCGATAAAGGCGATGCGACGGACGCTGCGTTGCTGGCGGTTCAACCAGCGCGCCCCCAGCACTGCCGAAGCCGCCGTCCGCATGGCGCTGATGCGCGAAGCTTCAAGACACGCGAAGGCGTAGCCGGTCAGCGGGTCGTTGAGGATCAGCACCGCCGAGGCTCGCTGCAACCCCGTGTCGATATTGCCGGGAAAGCTGGAAATCCACTTGATGCCACTGACCGACTGCTCACCCGACAGGCTGGCCGGCAAGGCGATGATGCGATTGGCCGGAGCCTGGGGAAAGCGCAGGAAGTAACTGTCCGGGTTGATGGAACGCCCCGCTTCATGCTCCAGATACGCACGCTGCACATCGTCGATGCAGGCTTGCGGGTCGGCAGACAGAATCCGCGCCACCGCTTCGCCATCCACCACATGGAATGGCGTCTGGCGCAGGCGCTCAGCCGCCAGATAAGTGGTCCACTCGGGTACGATCGGCATGTCAGCCAGGGTCATGTTCAGCACTTCACTGCCAAAGCGCTGCTCGACCCATGGGTCGTCGTAAAGCGTGTCCAGATAGCGCTCGCCCCAGTCCGGCGACAACGCCACCACCACCGAGCCCGGCTCGATGCGCTCGCGCCAGGCATGCACGGCCGCTATCACCGTGGCGGTCGAACCACCGACCAGCAAGCCTTTGCTGCGCGCCAATACCCGGCACATGGCAACGGTGCGCGATTCAGGCACCATTTCCAGGGCATGAATGCCTTCGGCGTTGAAGATCGGCGGACGCTGGCTGGTGCCCAGCCCCGGAATGAAACGCCGACTGGCGGGCGTGTTGAAAGTCACCGAGCCGACACTGTCCACGGCAATGATCTTGGTCGTGGGGTGATGGCGCTGGAAATACTGCACGCAGCCCATCAGGGTTCCGGTGGTGCCAGCCCCCACGAACAGGTAATCCACATGCCCGAAATGTCGGCCTATGGAACGCGCCGTCGTGCGCGCATGGGCCCGGGGGTTGGCCGCATTTTCATACTGATTGAGCCAGACATAGCGCGAGTCGCTGCCGACCTTGTCACGGATCAAAGCGATGCGCGTCCCCAGAAAACCGCCATTGGCATCCGGCGTATCGACCTGGATCACCTCGGCGCCATAAGTGCGCATCATGCGGATGTTGTGATTGGAACTGTTGGGGTCGACCACACAGGTGAACCTGATGGAGCGCTCGGCACAGATCATCGCCAGGGCCACACCCAGGTTGCCGGACGAAGACTCGATCAGAATGGTGTCCGGACCGATCAGGCCGCGGGCCTGAAGATCATCTACCAGGCCCACGGCGGTCTTGAGCTTGATGGAGCCTGCCGGGTTGAGCGATTCCATTTTCAGGAAAAAATCATGCCCCAGACCTGCGACCTTGAGAAAGGTCTGGTCGTGAACGATATCGCAGATATTGTCGTACATGAGGATCACTTCACTGTGTCAGGAGCGGGGCATCGGCCAGGGAATCGAGTGTTTGTCCAAGGGCATTGGCAATGCGCTCGGCGCGCAACGCCATCAGGGAAAACGACTGGCTGTCGCTGATGCCATGGGTACGCTCGGACAGGCCGTTGACCCAGACGCTCACGTCACACTCGCCCTGAGTGGCGACGTTGTAATTCCTGTCGATGACCAGGCCGCCGTCCACATCAGCCTTGAGCCAGGGCTGCAGGTTGCTCAGCAACGGCGGGATCAGATATTGCTGGTAGCCCGTGCCCAGCACGATCACGTCCACTTCCAGCAGTTCGGTGCGCTGGCTGAAGGTGTCGGTCAATGCCACGCGATAACCCTGGTCGATTTTTTCCACCTGGGAGATGACCCGGTAGCCATAGGTCTGCAAACGCTTGCGACCGACAATGGTGTCTTCATAGATCATCGAGAACAGTTTCTGGCTCTCGTCCGGATCGATACCGGCGTAGTTGGTCGACCGGCTCCAGTCGAGGAAGCGGTGGCGTGCAGCAGGGTTCAGGTCATGGAAATAGTCCACATGATCCGGGGCAAAAACCCGGTTGGGGAACTGGCCCAGTTGAGTCAGCTTGAAGCCTGCGGAGCGATGCACCGAATGCACCTCGATGCTGCTGTCGCGACCGGTCAGCTCCAGCACCGACTCACTGGCGCTCTGCCCGGAACCCAGCACCAGCCAGCGCTTGGGCAGCCGGTCGCCAAAGGCTTTGAGGCGGGTCAGAAACTGCGAGGTATGGAACAGGGTCGGGCCAAGCAGAGCCTGGAACTCCACCGGAACTCTTGGCGCACTGCCGCTGGAGAGCACGATATTGCGTGTGTTGAAACTGGCATCCGGCGTCTTGACCTGCACCTCGCACAAACGACCGTCACGAATGACCGGCAGGATTTCAGTGACGGGCGCATTGAAGCGGGTGTAGCTGTCGACTTGCCGGGAAACCCAGGCGAGATAGTCCGACCACTCATGGCGGCTGGCAGGACGCCCCAGCAGACCGAAGTCGAACATGCGGCCCTGGCTTTTCAGGTACATGGCGAATGAAAAGCGGCTGCGGGGATTGCGCGGCGTTACCAGATCGCGAAAGACATGGTGATTGATATCAGTCCCGGTCAGCAGAAGTTCGCGATGCCATTGAGTATCCGGCGCGGCTTCAAGATAACGGACCGTCAGGCGAGACAGTGGGTCATCCACTTCCCGCGCATCTTCAAACACACAGGAAAGTGCAATACCTGCCGGCCCGAAACCAATACAGACCGCATCGGTATTAAACGTGTGTGGTGCTAAGTTACCCATTGAAGAACCATCCTTAGAACTGGAGTAAATGGCAGTAAGCAGATAGAGGTGTTGCGTTATTCGGTCACGGGGACGAGCCCTCTCTCGCCCAGCTTCCAGACACTGTTGAACGCCCCCCGGCATTCGCCCCGGTCGAAACTGACGAGGCCCAGCGGCGTGTTGAAAATGGTGTTGCTCAAGGCGGCTGACAGTTCGGCTTTGCGCAAAGTGCTGTTGGCCAAGACCCCAAGTACGTAAAGCATCAGCAGGCTTTCGCGGTAATAGGTTTGCGGCATTGCGCCGTACAGTTGCTGATGAAAATCCGTTGCCTGACGCGAAGAGCTTTCCGGTTCTTCAGCCAGGCCTGCTACACCGAAACCGATGACGTAGGTGTCGCGGTCATCAGCCTGTGCATTGCCCAGGTAAGGCGATGCGGCGTCGTCAGTGAGCACCAGAGGTCGCGTACTGCCCGACTGGCGTCGTGCAATCCAGTGCTCGCGGCTGGCCTGCAAGCGTCCGGCGAAGACTTCCACCTGGGCCTGATCGGGCTCGAAAACCCGGCGCAGCCCAGCCTGTCTGGCTGCAACGGCGATTGCACTGGCCAATGCCTGACCGTGGGCGCTGTCGTCGGCGTCGATATGCAGAACCTGCCAGTTTCGGGTTTTCAGCCAGGCCAGCAGATCACTGGCCAGTTGCCGATCCGACGGGCAAAAACGAAAGACGTTGGGGTGCTCCAGCGTCAGGCAGTCAATGGTCGCGGCAGGCGTCAGCAAGGGGATTCCCGCCTGCTGATAGAGTGGCGCGGCACTCAGCGCTGCATCGGAAGAGAAATGCCCGACCACCAGGTCAACCTCCCAGTCGATCATCTGTCGCGCAACCTCGACTCCCCGTGCGGCATTGGCGCCATCATCGAGAAAACGCCACTCCACCCGGTCCAGTCCGGCAATGAAGTTGCGGGCTACAGCCAGCGCCCGCAGAAAGGTTCGTGCATGAGGCGTGTCATTGGGGTCGAACAACGCACTCACGCCAACCCGCAGAGCCCGGGGCGTCTGTACTGAGGTCATGGCTGCACGCTCGAGTCGGCGGAGTCATTGCGGGCGCGGGCCGGTGACAGGGCCGACCAGTCACTGCTCAGTTCCTGGCCTGCCAGATGACTGCGCAACTGGTCGAAGGCAATCTGTGCAATCGCCGGGGCAAACTTGAAGCCAAGCCCGGACATACCGGTGGCCATGTAAACCGGGCTGTGCTCGCCGCAGAATCCCACCAACGGCCTGCCATCGAGGCTATAGCTGTCAAAGCCCGGCAGCACATCCAGCACGCTGATCAGGCCGGTGGAGGCCGACAGTTGCTGCACCCGCTGGTTGGCGTCCAGAGCATGACGCTCATCAGGCAAGGCAAGACTTTCCGGCCACGCACCCGCCTCTCGCAAGCCACAGCCGGTCTGCACGATATTGCGGGTCAGGGGAATGCCGTAAGACTGGGTGACGGCATCGATCACCGGCATCAACCAGGTGCTTTCGGTCATCACTCGTGCAAGTGGGATCGAGCGGGTTTCAAGTCCGAAGTCCATGCCTGGCAGCAGATCCGGACTCCAGGCCCCGGCGGCAATCACCACCGCCCGGCAGCGCAAGGTGGCGCTGCCCAGTTCGATGCGAACGTCGTGACTGGAACGACAGTCGATGGACCTGACTTCACTGTGCTCCAGCAACAACCCGTACTGACGGACCACATTACTCAACAAAGCCACGGCCTGACGCACATTCCCCACACTGGCACGGGGCTCGAACAGATTGACCCGCGCCTCCTTGTGACAGTGTGGATAATGCACGCCGTCAAGCTCATGGGTGCCGACCAGATGCATCGGGTAACGCACTTTGGCGTGTTGCCTGATCGCGCTCCAGATGTCCTCCAGTTGATCCGGTGCGGCACGATAAATCATGCCGGTGCGACGCAATGCACTGGAATACGTGGTGGCGAAAACGCCCTCATCCATCAAGCCAATGGAATACGCTGCCAGTTCCATCAACAGCGGATCGGTGTCGTATAAACGCACCAGCCCGCCAGAATAACCGCTGGCCCCAAGGGCACCTGCTGCGCCCTTGTCGATCAGCGCCACGGAAATACCCGTACTGCTCAGTTTCGCGGCAATGCTGGCGCCCACGATGCCAGCGCCAATCACCGCAATTTCATAATCGATGAACATCGAGATGTTCCTGCTCAGATAGAGTATTCAGCGGCCGAGCCGGACATGACCGTGGCGTTTACCCGTGTCTCGGGCAGCCCGAATGCCGTGACGATGCGCGCTGACATCTCAGGGATCAGCGATTTGCCGATCACAGCCAGGAACGCCGCCAGGTGAATCACCGTGCGCCCTTCGGCAAGGCGCGTAGCGGTAATGGCGATCACATCCAGCAGCACCTGAGCCATGCCCTTCATCGAGAAATGTTCGGAGTCCGAAGCCTTGATCCATTGCAGACGCAGCGCTTCCAGCAAACCGGCATCCTGGCCGCAGACGCCACTCCACCAGCAGTCATCGCAGCGTTGCCCGGCTTCCAGCAAGGCCGGGAAAAACTCGTTGAATACCCTCTGCCGCCATTGCAGGAAGTGCTGCAGACGGAAATCGCCTTCGCTTTCCTCTGGGGCAATACTGGCCAGGTACAGACGGGCGCTGTCCGCGCAGGCCTCGCGGGCCAGATCCCCGACCCAGATGGCATGGTTTCGACTGGTGGACAGGTTCAGGCCATCGAGCTTGAGAAACTGGTTGGGAATGAAACGCTGGTTGACCTTGATGTCATCCATTGCAGAAAGCTGCGCCGGGTAAACGATGGCGTGGCTGAATACGCAGTCGAAACCCAGAAAATGCACCAGCGTCCCCTGCCCCGACTGCCAGTACTGGCGGAACAGTTCGGGGCGTCCAGCCTGCTCCGCATACTCGCGAAAAGCCGCCATGTAACCGGCCAGCCCCATGAACCAGGTATGCACCCGGCATGAACCATCGACCTCAAGATCGAGCCCGCCATCTTCAGGGCGCGTCACACCCCAGTCATGCAGGTGTTCAACAGTTTCGCGCAGCCAGTTGTCCAGCGGCTTGCGCCATTTGCGGCCCAGCAGCCTGTCGCGCAGAACCGGCTTGAACGCCGCCAGTTTCATGAAGGCACGATGGGTGGATTTCCATTGCGACGGCTGCTTGCACAGCTTGCAGTGCAGATCGCTCATCAACGCAGCATCAGGCGCCTGAGCACAGTTTTCGCACTGGCTGGCGTCGGACTCGGCCCCGCAGTAGTTGCAATTGCCCCGGGCAAAGGCTTCATAGCCCCACACTCGACAGTCCGGGCAATACGGCTCCTCGGCATCGAGAAACTCGATGAAGCCGGATTTGCGAACCTTGCCGAACACCTCGCCAACTGCCTGCTCGAACCACGGGTTCCGGTATGGGCGCATCCAGTTGTCCGGCTTGATGTTGATGGCCGCCAGCGACGCCTCGATGCGGTTCGAGTTGCGATTGGCCAGCTCCACCGGATCGACACCCAACTCCATGCCTTTGCGCAGCATGTAGGACTGATAGTCATCCGAGTAGGAAACCAGCACGCAATCATGGCCGCGCTGGCGCTGGACGCGGGTGAACACATCCGCCGCCAGAAACGGTCCGGCGATATGGCCGATGTGCAGATCGCCGTTGGGCGTGGGCGGTGTGATGGTCACAATGAACTTAGCCATTGAGGCACCCCGTCGTCTCGTTGTGCTGCTCGACGAAGGCATTCACGTAGTTCATGTCCCACCAGACCACGTAGAAATGAAAGTCCTCATCGGAATCGTTGATGACGTAGTGATTGGTGTGTTTGGGAATTGCCGCAATGTCACCCACGGCAAATTCCATTTCCCGATCACCGACCACCAGCCTGGAACGCCCCTTGATGGCGATGAAGATTTCCTGATCGATCTGGGTGTGGGCTTCACTGCTGGTACCCGGTCGAACGACGCACCAGCCCCCGGCAAATGGCATCGGATAACCATCCCATGGCAGCAGACGACTGCCATCGAGCCCGTATTCATTGACCAGGGCTTCAAAGTTGGTTTTACGGTGAATGTCGAACTTTTCCATGCTCAAACCCGTGCGTTGTAGAGGGGTAAAGCATGAATTTGGTGAGAAACGTTGGCTATCGGATTGCTGGATAAGTCAGACGGGTCGAATCGATTTTTTGGATGGGTATATACATGGCTTCACCCTGCGCTGAAGCACAGGTGTCTCAGTGAAACTTCTTACAGCAATGCAGGCATTTGATTCAAAGTATTTCATTTCAAATGAAAAACATCGTTATGACAGACGTTACAAGGCATTGGCGCGCAAGGGGCGAACAATGATAATCACTATCATTGTTGCTGATAATTGAATACATCCCGGCAGTGTTACTGTGCCCGCGATGACAGAACACGTTGACAGCCTTGCGAAACCGCATCGCAGGGACTGAATACCTGCTCTACTTCATCAGTCCTTTGGTTAGATCTTTTAAGCCATCACACGTGAGTGCGGTGGCTTTTTTTTTGATTTCGGGCAATTGGCAGTAACAACTTTAGACTTGATGAATGGCCTGTTTGCGATAGTTTTTCGATCGTTTTCTCACGGCAAAAACAGGCACTCCGATGTTCACCCCCGCAGTTTCTCCTCGCAGCACCGAATCCGGTGCCGAATTCTGGTTACTTGCCAATCAGGTCAGTAAACGTACCGAAAGCGAACGCCTGAGCAATATCCATTCAGGCTTTGCACCCGGCTGGATACGCTCGGTTCGCGAGGCGTTCAGGCTCAGTAATGAACACCTTGAAGAATTGCTCAATGCCTCGACTTCCACCCTGGAGCGGCGTCAACGCCAGCAACAGCCTCTGGACCGGATAGCCTCGGAGCGCCTTGACCGGATCGCCATGATTGCCACCCAGGCCATGGAAATATTCGAGACCCCTGAACGCGCCAGCCAGTGGATGCTGACCGCCAATGCGGCATTGGGTGATCAGCATCCTCTGCGCTTGTGTGAGACGGAGATCGGTGCCCAGCAAGTACGCCGCGCCCTCGCTGCTATCGCCTATGGCGGTGTTGTCTGATGCACGCCTGGAGAATCACCACGGCACCGTGCGCCACAGACCTGAGTGGCCAGGGTGCTGCGCTGTTTGGCGGGCGCTGGAATCACACGGAGCACAAAGCCCTGTATTTCGGCATGACAGCAGCAATCTGCGCGCTGGAAGCGGTTATCCATTGCACCGAAGTACCACGCATCGCACTGAAACTCGTACGCGTGAAGCTGCCGGATGAGCCGCAGCTTTACTGCGAACCCGACCTGCAAGAACTTGGCGAGGCATGGGCCAGCAATCCTGCCGATATCCAGAGTATGGATTTCGGTACGGCCTGGCTCAGGTGTGGTCAGCAGCTAGGGCTGATCGTACCGTCCTCGGCCCTGCCTCAGGCCCGCAACATCATGCTCAATCCGCTGCATCCGGCAGCGCAGCGGATCGAGGTTATGGAGGTCACTGACTTCGCGCTGAATCAGCGTTTGATATCCACCACCACTCTTCCCCTCACCTGACCGGCAATCAGTTGTGGCGCTATGTCGATGACTTCGCTCAATCCGATTTCACGGCTGATCAGCGGTAACAGCGAAACATCCAGATCAGTGGCCAGCCGCCCCCAGGCTTCCAGGCGGTCGGCGCGAGGACGATTGACGCTGTCGATCCCGGCCAGGGTTACACCGCGCAGGATGAACGGTGCGACCGATCCCGGAAACTCCATGCCCTGCGCCAGACCGCAGGCTGCAACTATGCCGCGATAGCGAATGCCGGCGCAGACATTGGCCAGCGTGTGGCTGCCGACCGAATCGATGGCTGCCGCCCACTGCTCTTTGGCCAACGGGCGACCGGGCTCGGACAAGGTCGCCCGATCAATGATCTGCGCCGCGCCCAGTTGCTGCAGGTACTCACTCTCCTCAGGACGCCCGGTGGAAGCCACGACCCGATAACCGAGCCTGGCCAGAATGGCCACCGCAAAGCTGCCCACGCCACCGTTGGCACCGGTCACCAGCACATCACCACTGTCGGGCGTCAGACCATGTTTCTGCAAAGCGATAACCGCAAGCATTGCGGTATATCCCGCCGTACCGATAGCCATGGCCTGGGCTGGCGTGAACGCCTCGGGCAGAGGAATCAACCACTGGCTCTTGAGTCGTGCCCTGGCAGCCAGACCACCCCAATGCGACTCGCCTACGCCCCAGCCATTGAGCAGGACCTGATCGCCCACCTTGAATTCCGGCGACTCGCTGCTTTCGACCGTTCCCGCCAGATCGATCCCCGGCACCATGGGAAAACTGCGCACTACTGGGCTGGCACCGGTGATAGCCAGGGCATCTTTGTAGTTAAGGGTGCTGCTGGATACCTGCACCGTCACATCGCCCGGCGGCAGCGAAGCTTCATCGATATCTGCCAGACTGGCGCGGTATCCCTGCTCGTCCTTGTTGATCAAAATGCCTTTGAACATATGCACCTCCAATTTAGACCGATCGTCTTTAAATAGACCCGAGCAATCATTGCGGCAAGCCGCGAAGAAAGCCCGCAATAAAGGTATTCAAGGGTTTATCGCTTTTAACCAGCCGCGCACGCAGCACCGCGCCTTCCCAGCCGATCCAGAAAAAAGCCGCCAGCTCATTGCAGTCCGCATCCCTGGCCAGCTCACCAGCCTGCTGGGCTGCTTTCAGACAATGGGTGAGTCTGGCCTGCCAGCCCTGAAGAATATCTTCAAGTTCAACGCGAAAAGATTCAGGTAAGACACTGATTTCCTGGCCAAAATTACCCACCATGCAACCGCGTCGATAATCATGGCGCGCCATGCCGTGCTTGGCGCTCTGCACGAACCCTACCAGCCGCTCCAGCGGCGAAAGCGATTCATCCAGCAGCCAGCGATCCAGGCGACGGGCGAAGTAACCGGCGTAGCTCTCCAGCACTGCGCGGCCAAAGGCTTCCTTGCTGGCAAAATAGTGATAGAAGGAGCCTTTGGGTACGCCCACTTCCTTGAGGATGTAATCGATGCCCGTGGCCATATAGCCCTGCTCGGTCAGGACCTCAAGGCCTCGGCGAATCAGGGCTTCGCGGGTTTCCAGATTTTCACGGTCCACCTTGGGCGGACGACCGGGGCGTCTGGGCTTATCGGATAATGTCGTCATGGCGGCAATATTAGACCGACCGTCTCAAAAGTCAAATCCATGTGAGCCAACATCCGCCTGAAGGGTTGCCAAAGACGATGGCTGCGCGCTCAATAGCAGTTTTACTGCCTTCGATATGGAGCCTCTGGCATGAGTTCATGGCCTGACAACCGCATCCTTGATCTGCTATCCATCACCCTGCCCATCCTGCAGGCCCCCATGGCCGGAGCCACTGGATCGGCAATGGCGATTGCCGTCGGAAATGCAGGCGGACTGGCCTCACTCCCCTGCGCCATGCTGAGCCCTGAGCAAATACGCGAAGAAGTTGCGTTGATTCGCCAATACAGCCAGGCACCGCTGAACCTGAACTTCTTCTGCCATACGCCGCCTGCTGCCGATCCTGAGCGGGACGCACGCTGGAAAGAAGCGCTACAGCCTTACTATCAAGAACTGGGTGCCGATTACGCTGCACCCACACCGGTTTCAAGCCGGGCACCTTTCGATGCCGATAGCTGCGCATTGGTCGAAGCCCTGAAACCTGAAGTGGTGAGCTTCCATTTCGGCCTTCCTGAACGCGCCTTGCTGGACAGAGTCCGGGCGACCGGCGCCAGGCTCCTCTCCTCGGCCACCACCGTTGAAGAAGCTGTCTGGCTTGAGAAAAACGGCTGCGACGCGATTATTGCCATGGGCTATGAAGCAGGCGGCCATCGCGGCATGT
This sequence comes from Pseudomonas sp. Irchel 3A18, assembly GCF_900187465.1. NCBI lineage: Bacteria > Pseudomonadati > Pseudomonadota > Gammaproteobacteria > Pseudomonadales > Pseudomonadaceae > Pseudomonas > Pseudomonas sp. Irchel 3A18. Next base: position 65,994 of record NZ_FYDI01000007.1, on the reverse strand, counting down.
TCCTCAGCGACCAACTCCATACCCAGGTCGGCACTTTTGCCCTGGTCCCGCAAATTGCCAACGCCGTCAGCGTGCCAGTCATTGCCGCAGGCGGCATTGCAGAAGGCCGAAGTGTCGCAGCGGCCTTCATCCTTGGCGCATCGGCGGTGCAAGTGGGCACGGCTTATCTGTTCTGCCCCGAAGCCAAGGTCAGCAAGCCGCATCATCAGGCCCTGCGCAGCGCTACGGACAGCCAGACGGCATTGACCAACATCTTCACTGGTCGCCCGGCACGGGGCATCGTCAACCGGATCATGAGAGAAATCGGCCCCATGAGCCCTCTTGCGCCCGCCTTCCCCCTGTCTGGCGGTGCGTTGATCCCCCTTCGTGCCAAAGCCGAGCCACAGGGTAACGGCGACTTCATGAACCTGTGGGCAGGCCAGGCCGTGGGCATCAAGCATGAGCTGTCCGCAGCCGAACTGACCCGTCAACTGGCTGATAATGCGCTGAAAATACTCTCCGGGAAGTGAAACAGCGCTTCCATGGGAATGCGTCATCGCTATATATTTAAATATATAGCGTATGACTCCCTGTGGCTGTCGCGCTAATTATCCCCTCAAAATATCCCGGAGCCGTTTCATGCGAGCGTTCCTGTCACGCATCACCCTCAGATCACTGGCTGCAGCCATCGCGGCTCTGGGCATGACCTCCGCCCTTGCCGATGAGGTCCAGGTCGCCGTGGCTGCCAACTTCACGGCGCCGATCCAGGCCATCGCCAAGGACTTCGAGAAAGACACCGGACATAAGCTTGTCGCCGCCTTTGGCTCGACCGGCCAGTTTTACACCCAAATCAAGAACGGAGCGCCTTTTGAAGTGTTCCTGTCCGCCGACGACACCACCCCGGCCAAGCTTGAACAGGAAGGCGATACCGTCAAAGGCTCGCGCTTCACCTATGCTGTCGGCACCCTGGCGCTGTGGTCGGCCAAAGAGGGTTATGTCGACAGCAAGGGCGACGTGCTCAAGGCCGGTCAATATCAGCATCTGTCCATCGCCAACCCCAAGACCGCACCTTACGGCCTGGCAGCCACTCAAGTGCTGGGCAAACTGGGGCTGATCGATGCAACGAAGACCAAGATCGTCGAAGGCCAGAACATCACCCAGGCCTATCAGTTCGTGTCCACCGGCAATGCCGAACTGGGTTTTGTCGCCCTGTCGCAGATCTACAAGGATGGAAAACTTGCCAGCGGCTCGGCCTGGATCATCCCCGCCGAACTGCATGATCCTATCAAGCAGGACGCGGTGATCCTCAACAAAGGCAAGGACAACCCGGCCGCCAAGGCGCTGGTCGAATACCTCAAAGGCCCGCAGGCGGCCAGTGTCATCAAATCCTTCGGGTATCAACTGTAAATGCCGCTGGGGAGTGCCGATATCGCGGCGATCTGGTTGACGCTGAAACTGGCGTCGCTGACAACCGTCATCCTGCTGGTGATCGGCACGCCCATCGCCCTGTGGCTGGCCAGGACCAACTCCTGGCTCAAAGGCCCGGTGGGCGCAGTGGTGGCATTGCCGCTGGTGCTGCCACCGACCGTCATCGGCTTTTACCTGCTGATCCTGCTGGGACCTAACGGTATTGTCGGCCAGCTCACCCAGAGCCTTGGGCTGGGTACCCTGACGTTCAGCTTCACCGGACTGGTGATCGGCTCGGTACTGTACTCGATGCCCTTTGTCGTGCAGCCTTTGCAAAATGCTTTCGCGGCCATCGGCACGCGCCCACTGGAGGTGGCTGCCACACTGCGAGCAGGCCCGTGGGACACCTTTTTCCATGTGATTCTGCCGCTGGCCAAGCCGGGCTTCATCACCGGTGCCATCCTGGGCTTTGCCCATACCGTGGGCGAGTTCGGTGTGGTACTGATGATTGGTGGCAATATCCCCGAGAAGACCCGTGTGGTGTCGGTGCAGATATTCGATCACGTCGAGTCGATGGAGTACCTGCAAGCTCACTGGCTGGCGGGTGCCATGCTGGTTTTTTCATTTCTGGTTCTTTTGGCGCTCTACTCAAGCGGCAAGTCCAAAGCAGGTTGGAGTTGACTCATGGCATCGCCCATCGCCGCTCGCCTGCAGATGGCTTTTCCCACCTTCAAGGTGGATGTTGACCTGAACTTGCCGGGCACAGGCGTGACGGCACTGTTTGGCCCGTCCGGCTCAGGCAAGACTACCTGCCTGCGCTGCATCGCCGGCCTGGAAAAAGCGCAACAGGGGTTTATCCAGGTCAATGGCGAGGTCTGGCAGGACTCGGCCAACGGCATATTCCTCGCACCGCACAAGCGCTCGATCGGCTATGTCTTTCAGGAAGCCAGCCTGTTCCCGCACCTGTCGGTACGCGGCAACCTGGAGTTCGGCCTGAGCCGCATCCCCAAGAACCAGCGCAGCATCCAGATGCAGCACGCTACGGTCTTGCTGGGCATCGACCACCTGCTTGATCGCCAGCCAGACAAGCTCTCCGGCGGCGAACGCCAACGAGTCGGCATTGCCCGCGCCCTGCTCACCAGCCCGCGCCTGATGCTGCTCGACGAGCCGCTGGCCGCGCTGGACAGCAAGCGAAAAAGCGAAATCCTGCCGTATCTGGAGCGCCTGCATAGCGAGCTGGAAATTCCCATGCTCTACGTCAGCCACTCCCAGGATGAAGTGGCACGTCTGGCGGATCATCTGGTACTGCTTGAGGAAGGCAGCGTTCTGGCCTGTGGCCCCATAAAGGAAACCCTCGCCAGACTCGATCTACCGCTGGCCATAGGCGACGATGCTGGCGTGGTGATCGAAGGCGCAGTGAGCGCCTACGACAGTCATTACCAGTTGCTGACCATCACCCTGCCCAACAGCGACCTGCGCCTGACCGTTGCTCACACCGAACTGGCAAAGGGCAAGACATTGCGGGTCAAGGTGCAGGCACGCGATGTCAGCCTCAACCTGCAGGCCGATGACCAAAGCAGCATTCTCAACCGGTTACCCGTGACCGTGATCAGCGAAGTCGCCGCCGACAATACGGCACATGTGCTGGTGCGGCTCGATGCTGGCGGCACACCTTTGCTGGCGCGTATCACCCGCTATTCCTACGACAACATGAGACTTTACCCCGGACAGCAACTCTGGGCGCAGATCAAGGCCGTCGCGGTACTGGCATGAAATAATTGGCACCCGCTCGAGCAGGCGTGGTCAGTGTTGTTAACCGACCTGGAAACATGACCATGCCCTCTCCGACCGCCAGTTCATCAGCAGTGCCTGGACTTCATTACGTCGACGATTCTCAGCCAGGGTTCACCCGCAAGATCCTGCGAGGCAAGTTCGCCTACTTCGATACCGATGGTCAGCGCATTCGCGACGAGGCAGAAATACAGCGCATCAACGCACTGGTCATTCCCCCCGCCTACACCGACGTCTGGATCTGCGCCGACCCGGCCGGACATCTGCAAGCCACTGGCCGCGACGCCCGAGGCCGCAAACAATATCGCTACCATCCGCAATGGCGGGAAATCCGGGATCAGGACAAATACTCGCGCCTGATCGAATTCGGCCATGCACTGCCCAAGGTCCGCAAACAGATCGAAGCACAACTGGCACAACCCGGCATCGGTCGCGAAAAAGTCATGGCAACGGTCATTTCCCTGCTGGACGCCACCTTGATCCGCATCGGCAACAGTCGCTACGCCAAGGAAAACCGCTCGTACGGCCTGACCACCCTGCGCAACAAACACGTAGAAGTGCACGGCACGCAAATCGTCTTCGAGTTTCGGGGTAAAAGCGGCATAGAACATCGCGTCAGTGTGCGGGATAGACGACTGGCCAATGTGATCAAGCGCTGCATGGAATTACCGGGGCAAAACCTCTTTCAGTATCTGGACGATAACGGCGAACGCCACACCGTCACCTCTTCGGATATCAATGCCTACCTGCAAGACCTGACCGGAGCCGACTTCACCGCCAAGGACTATCGCACCTGGGCCGCCAGCGCGCTGGCCCTGGCAACCCTGCGCAAACTGCATTGGGAGCCGGAAGCCGATGCCAAGAAACACATCGTCGAGATGGTCAAGAGCGTCTCCCGACAACTGGGCAATACCCCCGCCATCTGCCGCAAATGCTACATCCACCCCGCCGTGCTGGAGGGTTTCCTGCTGGGCGACCTGGCGAAACTGCCCCGCAGCCGACAACGCAAAGGCCTGCACCTGGAAGAGGTCGCCCTGGCCCATTACCTACACAGCCTGGCGCAAAGCATGGAAGACGTCGCGACCACGAAGAAATCGTGAGGTGAGTATCTGACAGAGATACGAACCGGGAACCTCCTGCTTCATCGCAAGCAGGTTTCGTAGCCCCATGATTTACAGAGACTTTTCATTTCACGGAAAAAGTAACATCTTGTGCCATCTGAAGGACTTGCACGCTTGCTTCATGGGGACGGGATGTATATATTCCCTGCCTTGGCGCTACCGCCCCGATGGCGAAATTGGTAGACGCAAGGGACTTAAAATCCCTCGTCCTCTGGACGTGCCGGTTCGACCCCGGCTCGGGGCACCATTTAAATCAATGGTTTGCGAGCTTTTCCCCTTGAGGCGCAAGAACAAGCGCTTCGCAACAAAGCATACCGCTTCGCAACGATTCGACTTCACACCCATCATCCGGCGTCCTGCCGACGAACACAATCACCCCCTCTTTATAAGCAGTGAACGATACGCCGCCTCGCACGCCTGCCCCGCTATTCGGGCGGAGTCAGCATATTTAGCCAGCTCTCTCGCTCTCGCGTCAGCCCGGCCGAGCAGGTCGGAGAGCACCATGGCGGCACGGGCGGCATTCTTGCCTCTATCGGCAATTCCGGAATCGCCGGGCACGCAACTGGCAGCGGCTGCCAGCTTTCCTGCTTCGACGCGCAACCGGTCGCCAGCAGCATCAGCGCCAGCGGCATCAGCCAGCGCAGCGGCCTGTTCTTGTCTCGCATCGTTCGCCACCTGGTTGGCCGCGCTCTGGCGGCGTTGTTCTTCGGTTCGGTTTTTGGTTTGTGCCAAGGCCTGGGCCTTATGGTCTTCGGCATTGCGATCATTCCAGCGGGCCTGCCACTCGGAATTCTCGACTGATCGGCCATGGCTGTACGCCAGCCATAGACCTGCCGCCAGCACAGCAATAACAGCAGCTATCGCCCACGGCCTCCCGGTGCCAGGCATCACGACAGCACCTTCAATGCGCGATCGTAAAACTCCTGCCGCTCGGCAAGACCATGGGTGCCGCCATTGATACGTCGGGTGATCAACAGGAAATCCCCCCTGTCAGCCAAAGCATTCAGCCTTGCCCGATCCCAGAACCAGGCTGCGGACATTGCGGCATGCCCCGGTTGCTCGAGCAACTCAGGACGCTTGAGCAGATCCAGCCCCAGCGCCTCACCACAGGCGACATAGTTCGCCCGGCCCGTCACCTGAATCAGCCCCCGGCCACGGTAAAGCTGACCGTCGCCATCGGCTTCCGGGGTGTTGCCGAGGTTCGCAGCGAGGCGACCGGTATCGTATTTGCTCAGGTATGCGTCATTGCCCAGCTCACGCACGTAGCGCAACTGGCCGGACTCATGGCCGATCTGGGCGATGAACGCTGCAATGCGCAGTTGAGTGATTATCTGGTACCGGCCCATGGCCGCATTGAGCGCAGGAACAAAAACGCCGGCTTTAGAACCGGCGTTGGGTAGGATTTGCAGCAGTTGCTGCTGGGTGATCGGCATTTGTCTTTCTCCAGACGAAAAAAAGCCTGCTCGATGGCAGGCTTGGCTGTATTCGGTTACTCGACGGGGCGCACCGGTCGATTTGCTTGATGCGGAAAGCCCTGAAAGCCCTCTTTCCAAGCTCGGACTTTTCCACGGTAGGCGAGCCACTGCGTCCGAGTGCCGGGCAGAATGTCGTCTGGAGGAACGCCTGCCTCTTCCTCCTCAAGGGCTTCAAGCTGACGCACGATCACAAAGATCTCAGACTCGCGCCATGCATTTTCGATTTGAGTCAGCCAGTAGATGCTTTCGCCCCATGCCGCGCCGTCCCATATCTGATCGAAATACTCCGGAGGAAACGCGACTTCATATTCACTAAGCGCTACACCGTCCGTCCCTCCAATATATTTCCCTGCTGCATCGATGTAATAGCGAATTGGAGGCCCATATACAGTCTCCAGCGTGACTTCTGATTCTTCTTTCATGCACACAGCTCCACTGTGAATTTTCCACTCGAAAGAGGTAGGGCGCCCAAGGTGCCATTCGGGGTTATCCTTGCAAACAAAACACCGGCATTGCACATAAGCAAAGTTGATGAATTTGCAGTCACGTTGTAGAACTGCAAGCCATATTCTGTCGTCCCGATAACTGCGGCGCCGGCAGAAATTTCTATAACTGAATTCACGGAGTAGCCGCCCTGTCCGCTATCGAACCGGAAAGTCACCCTGGCAACCTTATGCTGCAACCCCATGCCATGGTTGAGCTGGATAGATGCGCCTCCACCGATTGACATTTCCGCGCTAGTCCATCGCTTTGTAATTGGCGCTGCCGCCATGAATGCGTAAATCTCATCAAAGTTTGATTGAGCTTTAGTGAATGCGCTTCGTGGAGTGTCGCCGCCAACACCGGTTGGCGCGGTTCCAAGATTGATACTTTGCTTTGCCATGAAAGCCCCACAAGATAGTAGTTATACGACGAGCTTTGCGAACACAACAGGCCTGTGCCCCTGATCAAGCCATGCTGTAAATCCGCTCGACCACATGCACGTCTGATTGTTTGTATAGTCAATCGAAACTGCGCACGTGGAGCCCGATCCGTTGTCTTGTATTCCGAGAGAGAACACGTTGATCATGAAATATTCGTCGGCTGCCAAGCCTCGGCCGGCAACCCACTTGTAGCGCCTACCTATATCGACCTGCACCTGACCGGCGTACGACCAGCCAGGAAGCACATTCGTGACCGCAACCGCATAGGCCCCGCTGTCATAGATGATTTTTGAAGCAGGGTCCCAGAGCCTCATTCCGTATAGCGCGGTACCTCTTGATGCAAAGGTGGCTACGAACCAAGTTCCAGTCGGCTGGTATGCAATGTTCATTGCGGTGATCTGAAAGCCCGTCCATGCTCCAGACGACCCCAAAAGAATCATTGTTCGATAAAGCTCATTGCCGTTATTCACCGATGGCCTTATAAAAACCATTGGCGGCTCAGCGGTAGTTATAGGGATGGAGAACATCACTGTGACTGTGTAATTGCTTCCGCCATATGAGCCCTTTTCAATCATGCACAGCCTGGGCGATTCTGAGTCTATCTGTACGTAACTGCTTTCGTTAGTTGCTCTGAATCCGAATGTCATTTATGCATACCTGATTGCCATCGCCCGAACAACTACACGAGAAGGCAGCGTTGCGCTGCTTGCGCTTGGGTTTCGACTGAGAACTTCAACCTGATTCGCAGCAGTGCGGACGAAGGGATAACACTTCATATTCCCCTCGCCCTCACTTGTTGGAATATCCTGAGATCTCGTTGGCAAAAGAAAAAGTGAGCACTTAGCCGGATCAAACCCAGGAATCGACAACGTATAGTTAACAAGATTTGTGGGTGTGGCTGCGCTGAAATCAAGCAGCCACTGCCCCATAATCTGATAAGTAAATGTTGTGGTATCCATTACAAGTGACGAGTTTTCATTCCAGACCCGCGCACCGAAAGTCATTCGCTTAAATCTCCAAGCTGAACCCGCTTCACGTTATTGCTGTCGTAAACCCTGACTGATCTGCTTGTGATAACCAGCCGCCCGCCACCCGCAACAACCCCGTTAATTTCAAGCGTGCCGTCCTTATTCAGAATCCAGCCCGACTGACCAGCTATATAGTTCGTAGAACTGATGTAGCTGCCGATCTTCGCGTTCGTGATCGTGCCGTCAGCAATGAAGGTCGGACCCAGGAACAGCTGGCCGTTTTGAGCAACAAACGGCGTTGAAATGGCGCCGCCCGCAAGAGTGTTCACGATCGCAAACCGGTCAGCGCTCACAAGGAACTGGCTTTGCAGGCCTGCTGCCGTGTTCTCGATGCCGAGGCCAATGCCAGCCGCAACGTAGCGCCCGTCGGCAGTGAGCTGCATTTTCACAGCCCACATAGTCGAGGCTTTGCCATCCAGAGCAACCACAGCCTGGCTTACGGTCTGAACAGTCGCTGCCGTGTCATTGACCGAGACTTGAACAGTATCGATGCGCTTTGCGGTCGCCACGCCGTCCTCGATGCGTGCTGACTGCTCAGACCAGACACCTACATAAACCTGGTCGGAGCCTGCAAATCCTGCCGTGTCGCCAGCCAAGGCAGGGTTCACTTGCAAGAACACGCCATCTAACTTCGTCGCCTGGGCTGCAAGCTGCTGACCCTGGGTTTCGATCTTCAGCGTGTTCTGACTGACTTGGCCAGCCAGAGCGCCTGCCTCGACAAGTACCTCCCCGATATCTTTCCAGTAAGTCGCATTCGGCGGCGCATTGCTCCCGTCAGCCGCTGCCGGAACCGCAACTATCGACTGGTAGAGCCTGTCGCCCTGATACACAACAGCACCCTTCGCATAAGCGTCTGATGGCTCGTACATGATCGGGTTCGACAGATCGTCGATCTGCTCCTGCAATCCGTCGATCTTGTCGACAAGCTCTTGGCCCAGCTCCGTCTCACCGATCTGTCCTGCCAGAGCAGCAAGGTATGCAGACACATCATTCGATGTTGATGTGGGCACATACAGAAAGGCGCTCTTACCGTAGGCATTCGACGAGCGAATGAAGTAGTAATAGTTGGTGTAGAAAGCCAGATCGTTGTGAGTGAACGACAGACCCTGGCCAAGGTACTGGGCCGTGCCTGATGTCGCATTCGGATTGGTGCTGAAAAAGTACTCGTAGGTGCCGCCGTTAAGCCCGTAGTTCGGGTTCTGGGGGGCCAGCACGATGCTGTTGATCGAGGACTGAACAACGCAGGATTCCGGGATTGGCGGCCCCTGAATGCTCACCGATATCGTTGCCTCTCCAGATCTTGCCATTGGGCCCAAGGCGGCCACACTCATCGTGTATGTGCCTGAAGCCAATCCGTTGATGGCAAGCGTATTGGCCGTCGCTGGCACCGAGCGTGACTGAGCGACTCCAGCGCCCTGGCGCACAGTAACCACATAAGAACTGACAATACCCTGTGGCGGCACCCAGGAAAGCACGCCCTGCACAACCTCTGCGTCATCGCCTGCGGCCCACGAAAGGCCGGTTGGCGTCCCGAGCCCGCCGCTGGGCAGATTAATGAAGCCAATTGGGTTGTATGGCTGACCCACAGCATCATCGAATATCTCAGCGCTGTACTGCTTCACTTGCACAGTGCAGCCTTCGTTTTCGCCCATAGACCAGTCGGATACGATGAACTCACCGAGGATACTCAGGGATGGCAGGTTGACCCGCACCACCCGGCCAGGCCGACAGTTGTAGCCCGCGAAATTCATCGGAATGCTGATCGCACCACCAGCCCTGCGTCGACGCAACTCGATGTTTGCGAGACGCTGCGGCTGGTACGCATCTGTGACGTACGAGAAGGTCAGGGTCTCTGCCGCCTCTCCGCCATCCTCAAGCACCCACTCAGGAATCGAAACCTCGGGATAATCAGTCTCTGTCCACGACTGCTCAGGGTCAATGAAGGTGCCGCGCACAGTGTTGATGGCCGAATCATTGGTTGGCTCGGTGCTGCCCGTGATCGTGCCGATGACCATGTCTTCGGTGATCTCGAAATCGTACGGCCCGTAATATGCCCCGGCCTGGAACATCCAGCGACCGCCGACACGGATCAGTTTTCCCGCGCAGGCCGCCTCGAACTTCTGCAGAACGCCAGGCCGTTGTTCGTCCGCGCCGACAACGCATGAGGTGCGGTAGCGCGGGCTTACAGAGCCATCGGCATTGGTAATCGCCTCGTCGCACACGTTGGCAGCACTGGCGAACGTCTCAAAGACGATCTCATCATCCGGCACGTTGCAGCGGTTGCGCAGGAACCAGAGGATGTGCAGCGCCGTATTCTCGGTGAAGACATTGCTGCCGGTGCGCGGGTCGTAAATGTCGTTACGGCCGCGAACCACGAAGCGGGTATCAGGAATGCCGGATGGAAATTTCTCGGCACTGTACTTCAGAGTGACCCGGACGAACGAAAGGCCGCGACCGATCTGGCTGTCTTTCCAGTCCGGGCAGTTGGCTTTGAGGAATGCATTCACCTCGGTTGGGTTGACGATCAGTTCATAGCTCGCGAACTCGCCGTAAGAGCTGATTTCTTCCTCGCCAAGATAGATGGCCTCAATGCCATCGACTGCGCCCTCGCACAGCACGTAGACCAGGTGCAGCAGCTCGCCCTCAGTAGCGGTGCCTGACTGTTCCTGAGCCCAGACCAGCACGCCACCAGTGGAAACCTTGCCCAGAATGAAGCGGACCGGGGCCTTTGAGGATCTGACCGTCTGCGCTGATGGCTCGTTGTCGCGCAAGGGCGACTTGGTGTTGAGCTTCTCCTGCTGTTCCGCCGCATAGAAAGCAAGGCCTGCGCCAATTGCTGCGCCTACCGGGCCACCCTGAACGAATCCGATTACGGCTCCAACCACGACCTGAGCAAGCTTCTTAACGCCACTGCTCATTCAACCCTCCAGGCGGCCAGCGGCTCGCACACAACGCGAGCAACACCGTCATCGGTTGTCGCCCAGTAATCACCCGCCCAGAAGACAGCCATGCTTCTCCCGCCCGGCGCGTCATACATCACGACGTCGCCGCGCTGAATAAACCCCAGCGGGATACGCGCAAAACAGGCATCCCATGCCGCCTCGAGGCTGCCGTGTCGCTTCTTCAGCGCACGCTTGGCCCCTACTTCGGTCGTGTAGCTGCCTCTGTACTGCTCAGCCGGATCGACGCCGCACACAGCTTTCGAGCAGTCGGCGGCGAACAGGCAGCAGTCAAATTCGCCCCACAAAAAAGGCCGCCCCTGGGCAGCCTTGATCACTTCGTTCAGACGAGTAGTCCAATCTCGATGGCGCATATCTAACTTCCGTAGTTGAAGGTCGGCGCGTCCTTTGCCGACCCCCAATAAATGGGCCACTCAGACATTTGCGCGATTGCGTAGAAAAACCGGTCACCCTGGTGCCGGGCGCGGTGATTCTCGTCGGTGAAGCGCTCGGTACCGGTGCGGCTCCACTCGGCCATCCGGTCAACCACAGGCACGGTGATGCTGTTGCCGTCCTGGCCATTGCCTGCGAACGAGAATTTCGCAGCATCCATCCGCCCGGAAAACAGAATGTCGGAGGCGTAGTTACCGGCCTCGTCGAACACAACGAACAGGACCTTGGCCATCCGCCCGCGACAGCCTTTGATGTTTGTTTCAGAGAGGATGTAAGCGTCCAGGCCGCTCAGCGTCAGGTCCACAGACATGGGCGACCCCGAGTTGTCGCTCTCTTGCGACTGGCTGACCTGACCAAAATTGCCCACGCCCTCGTAGGTGATGCCGTCGACGACCAGCTCGCCGGTTCCGGTATGGGCGAACACCATCCCGTCCGGGAAGTCGAGCTGCACCGCGTACACGGTCATGAATCGGCCGGTGGCGATGATATCAACCACACCTTGGCTGAAGGGGAATGCTGAGGGCATCAGAAAGCCTCCCTGAACTGGTAGCTGCCGCTGGCGACAACTGGTCGGAGCGTCATGGACCATGTATCAGAGGTCATGCGCATTTCCGAATAAGGATTGAGGTATTCAACCGCTGCTCCGGGCGTAAGCGTCTTGCGAATACGCTTGTTCAACGGAACCGTGGCCTGCCCCTGGGCATTCGATGAAACAGGATCGGTGACCTCGAACATCTCGCCCGAGATGGTGATGTAGTCGCCTGTACTGAACACCGGGGAACTGGCAGGCGCACCAGCAATGATCATGCTGCGAGCCTGAGCAAAGCCGCTCACAACGCTGAGCGCCCCGATGCTGGTTTTCCGGCTTCTGGTGAAAGCTGGAAGATTGAACGTCCCAAACATGCCGTCCAGCTTGCCGAGAAATGACGAAAGCTCGCGCTCTTGTTCCCTCGTCAGCAAGCCGAACGTCAGCGTGCATTGCCAGTACGCCCCAGGGTGCCCGACGATCTGCTGGGCGTTCGAGAGTGTCGACGTGAACGCCCTGCCGTTGTTTACGATGCCCCATGTCATTTCTGACGGGCGCAGCGAAGCAGGCCACGTGAAAGCCATGCGGTACTCCTTTTGCTTAACGCCTGGCAATCAGCTGGCGGATTGGGCCGTTTTGTTTGAGGTCACGCATAACCATCTCGTAGCCGCCTTTTGCACCCTGATAAGCAGCGTCACGAACGAGACTGATAGTTGCCTCATCAGGCGTACCCTGGAACTGGAAATTCTGCTGAATGGACGGGCCGTTACTTCCGGTAGTGATGACCTGTTGCGAGCCACCAGATGCAGCAGTGGTAGCCGCCTTGCCAACGTAACCGCCATCGGCATAGCCCTTGGTGTTGGCGTTCATGCGCTCCAGGAATTCTCGTGCGCCGGGCTGACTGACAACTTCCTTCTTGACGACGAACTCGCCGCCGTGGACAACGCCCTTCGGCTCGAACTTGCCCCCGTCGCCGGTATATCCGCCTCCAGAAAATCCAGACTGCGAGATTGTCTGACTTGAACCTGTCATGGTGCCCTGGCCAAGCGCCGCACTACCGCCACTCAGGAAGCTGAATGCGGTCCCCAAGAAACCTGCAGCGGCCTGCCGAATCTGAATCCTCAAAAAATCAGAAACTACACCGTCGGCAAAATCCTTGAACGAGGCTTTCCCTGTTTTTACGAACTTAAGTACGCCATCCTCCATGCTGCTGAAACCGTTCAAAAACAGCTGCTTAGTCTGCCCGGCCACGTCGCGCGACTGCTCGAGGTAGGTCTCAAGCGCCGAACTGGCACCCAGCGTCCAATCGGACTGGGTTTTGTCGACGTCCGAGTAATACTTCTGCTGCATTGCCAGGCGGCTTTGCAGCGCGGCATTCAGTGCGTTCGTTTCCTTACTGTACAGGTCCTGACTGATCTTCCCCTCGTTGCGTTGCTGCAACAGGTTGTCCAGCTGGGACTGGTACTGCTCCTGGATGCTGAACTGCTCCTGCAGCCGGGCTTTTGCTTGGTCACCCAGGCCCAGACCTGCCAAGTTGTTGCTGAGGCCGGTCTGATCTTTTGCCAGCTGGCTGGCCAAGTTGGTCTGGAAGGCCGCAAGTTTCTGCGTTTCCTCGTAAGCGGTTTTGCGAAGCTCAGTCTCCTTTTCGAGCGCGGCGTTCTGCTTCTGCTGTGCAATGTTCAGTTCGGCCATGGCCAGAACCTGCTTCTGCGCAGTCGTGAGCGTTTTCTTTTCCTTGAGCTGGGCGATCTCCGCTTCCAGTTCGACCAGTTTCTTTTGCTCGGCGCCGATGGACTTGATCGTTCCATCCTGGTTGATCAATTCCTTGCTTTGCTGCTGCAGGACCGCGTAACGCTGGCGCGCATCGTCGAGCATCTTGGTGCCGGCATCTTCCTGATATGCCTTCTCCTTGCCGGCGTTTTTGTTTGGCTTGGTGCCCTCTGTGACCTGTTGCAACTGCCTGTCAGCGAGTTGCGCCGGGGTAAGCCGGGTAGGCACAAGCGGTGAAGCACCATTGGTCAAAAGGTCGTAACCGGTGCGCTTTTTCTGCATGCCAAGATCGATTTGCGGACCGCCCTGCAACTTCAATGCTGCGTTGATGACCCGCTGCATCTGCTCGATCTGCTTATTGGCGCTTGTCTCGGCGGCCTTGGCAGCCTCTTCGTGGCTCTTCTTGACCGCTGCGGTTGCGTCCTCTGCTGCCTGCTGCTGGGTGTACAGGGCGATCAACTGCGATCTGAGCGCAGTTTGCTGAGCCTTATCGGCCTCCTTTACCGCGTCCTCGTACTTCTTGAGCAGGTCGGTTTGGCTGGCAACGATATCGGCCTGAGCGGCCTGCTCCTTCGTCAGCCCCATTTTCCCAGCCCGGTACGCAGCCTCGGCTTTTTCGTTGGCTCCGACCAGGTCGCGCGCCTCGGTAAGCTTGGCGATGTACTTCTGCCATTCTGCTAGCTGTGCGCGAGTCTGTGTTCCAGTGCTGGCCTGGTCTGCCGCAAGCATGGCCGAGCTTTGTGCGGTTTTCGCCTGCTCACCACTGACCTGGCCCAGCACTGTAGCCAGCTCCTTGTTGCGATCAACGTTGCGCTGGTACTCGGCAGACGTTCCGGCCAAAGCTTTCTCGGCGGCGCTGCTGAGATTTACGGAATCTTTAAGCCATTGGTTGACGCTGTCCAGATCCCGCTTACCGTCGCGAACTTCCTGAATCAACCGATTAAACTCACCGGTCAGATTACCAACACCGGTTCCAGAAAATGCCCCCTGAAGAGCGCCGTTCTTCACGCGATCTACATAAGACTTTAGAGCCTCGTCTGCTGAAGCCAGCGCCGCAGTCTGCTGATCAACCCACTCAAGACGCTTGACGCGCTGCTGGGCGCTGTTGAGCGCCTCGTACTTCTTTGTTATGTCACTGACTGACAATCCCTGCTGATCAAGAGCCTTGCTCGCTTCGTCAGTGTTGTCGCGCATGAGAAACATGCTTGCTGCAACAGCACCAACTGCCAAAGCTATACCTGCGGGGCCTCCCAGAAACGCCAACAGACCACGCTGAGCAGTTGCCAGACCGAGCGCTGCAACCCGTGCTCGCTCATCAGAGGCAGCCTGAAGCAACCTTGCCTCAGCGTACCGACCAGCTGCAACGGTCTGCAAAATCGTCCCCCGGTACAAAACCATATCGGCTTGAGCGGCAGCGGCTGCTGTCCTGGCCTTAATTACATCAGCGTTTGCTGAATTGAGCGTGGCTGTGGCTTGAGTGATGGCTGCCGCCCTGGTGGATGTATACGCGTACAGCACTGTGCCGAGCTTGTTTGCCAGTAATACTGCCCCGGCGGCACCAATTCCAGACATCGCAGCGCCTACAGCGTTGACGGTCGTTTCGAGCGATCCAGAGGTTGCAGACAGCGCGTCCATAGACTTAGATAGGGCTACAAGGTTTGCAGATATCGCAAGGCTTGCCCCGCTTGCTTGGTCAAGATTGCCGACCAATTGGGTGAACGAGTTCCCGACGGCGGTTAGACTGTTGCCGATGGTCACATTTGTTTTGCTGAACAGCTCATCTACGGCCACCCTTTGAGCCTGAAGCGCCTTTACAACCGCGTCAGCTGTCAGCAGTCCTGCCGCACCAAGCGTGCGAAGTTCGCCTACAGTCTTTCCCATGCCGGCAGCAATGGCCTGAGACAAGGCGGGAGCCTGCTCCATCACGCTGTTTAGCTCTTCGCCTCGCAACGTTCCGGACGCAAAAGCTTGGCCCAGCTGCACAAGTGCTGCGCTGGCAGATGCAGCAGATGCGCCCGAAATGGCCAGCGTCTTGCTGATCGTGCCCACGACGCCGGCAACTCCCTCGCCGGTCAGCTTCAGCTCTTTCTGATTGGTCGCGATCCGCTGGTAAAGCTCTGCTGTAGCATTCAAAGGCTGATATGAGCTTTGGGAAATTGCGAATACCGCTTTCTGGGCTGTCGCCAACTGATCAGCACCATCCGTTACCAGTTTCATGCGGTTGGTCAGCGTGCTGTAAGCCTCCGCAGCGTCGTAAAATGCTTTGACGCTAAATGCGGCGGCAAGCGGGCCTGCCAAGCCAGCAGCGGCTGATGCGAGCGACTTAACCTGCCTTTCCAAACCTTGCACTTGCGAGGCAGCTGACCTTGAGTTCTGGCCTGCGCCATTCACGGCGTTGCTTGCACCACTCAACACTGGGCCTGATCGAAGACCAGCTTCATTCAGCGCTTCCAGCGCGCGACGGACAGAGTTGATCTGCGCCTCGGCGCTACGGCCGTCAACCTCAAGCGCGAGACGTGAAGTCAGGGCCATGCGTTTCTCCAGGCGAAAAAAAGCCCGCTCAGTAGCGGGCTTCGTTTGATGATGGGCTACTAATTCATTTAAGGCCCGGTTTGCTCAGCAGCTTGCGCTCGAGCCTTTTCTTTTTCTGCGTAAATCCGATTGCTTTCCGCTATCTGAGCTTCAAGCCGAGACTTTGATCGGAAGCGCTTAAAAGCCGCGATTATTGCGGACGAAAAAACGGCAGCGATTAGCAGGGCCGCGACGACAGCAATCCAAATCCCGTAAAGAGCTATGCCAGTGATAATGACCCCGAAAAGCCAAGGAGCGAGTATCAACGCGATGAGGATAAGGACCAACAAAATTGCCAGTTGCATCATGCCGCCTCGTAAATATTCATTTAGTAAACTTGAATGGCTCGGGGGACGTTAGCATCGGCTCAGCCCTGTCCCACATGCCGCGGTAGCCACGGATCTGGTAGGAATATCCGGGCTTCAAGTCCAACAGTAACCCGCGAAGCTCCCCGCCCGCGCAGGCGAAGTTATTTTTAATGCTTAATTGCGTCAGCCCGGGCTTCGAATAAAGCTTGACCGATTGTCCGCTACCAGTTTCAGCAGCCAAGCGCTCGTTAATAAACACCTGCATACCAGCACCCAAGCAGCTTGTAACACTGGAGTCCTGAGTAAAAACTATCCTGGCATCATCAGGGCTTGTCGGCCTTGAAAACGCATAAATGTTTTCAGAGGGCACCGGCTTAGCCTGATCTGGCGAAACCCTTGTAGTCTCGCAGCCAGACAAAATCGCACCGACAACGCATAAAGCCAATATTCTTTTCACGCAAGTCACTCCCTGTTGATGGCAGCAATCTACCATCATCGGGCGCAACGGCGAACGACCGTTAATCCTCTTCTTCCTCGTCGTCCTGATCCATAAACAGACGATCCAGCTCGAAGATCACGTCGTCGACTTCCTCTCGCGGGATTGGAGACGGTCGCGCGTCGAGCCAGTCCGATATCTCTCTGGCCGAAAGCGGCATTGGGAATACGCCGCCCATGCCTGAAATGTAACGCCGCCCCCGGCAAACACCCCTGAACGTATTCAGTAGGTATGCCGTGATCGGATCTTGGGGCGGCTCATCCGGAACGGGAATGCCGAACCGTTGAAAGATCAGCCTGCGCTTTTCGGCTTCCGGCCCTGCCCACTCGCTTTCCCACTGGAAGCGGGCAACGGCTTTTCCAGCGTTTCGACCTGCTCGACTTTCTTCGAGTCGGCCAGTTCTCCGGACTTTTTGAGCACGAACAGAAAGAACTCGATATCGCTTTCAAGCATCTGCGCGCCGATTGCTGGCTTGTAGGCAAGCTCATTGCCTTCTTCGTCCTGCGCACCTTGCCAGTCCTTCAGCAAGAACGAGGCGATTGCCAAGCAGTGATTGACGTATTCGGTCTTCTCGCCTGCGATCACGCCGATATCACCCTCCTGGAACTGGGCGTCGTTGCGAGCCAGGCGGCGGCGCATGCGCTCCATTGCGATCTGGTATTCGGTGTTGTCCAGAGAGACCAGCAGTACCTTGGTGTCTGCGTCGAAATCGAACCATTTCGCAGCGGTATCGACCACTTCTTTGTTCTTCAGCTTGAGAGCCATGATGCAACCTCAACGCCACGCCATAAAAGGACCGCCCCGGCAGGCGTTATCACCGGAGCGGTCAAAAGGGTTTACGCGTCTGGATCTGGTGCGGGAGTGCGCGTGATGGTGGGTGCGATCTTCGCCACGGTGTAGTTCAGGGTCGCCTGAACGATTTCTCGCTTGCCACCGTTGGGAAGCTCGCCGTCGAACTCAAGCGCAGGAAAAGCGAATTGGTATTTGTTGCCCAGGCTGTCGGTGATCGGGAAGACCACAGAAAAAGGCTTGCGCGTCACCTGCTCTTTCCAGATGCGCCATGCCGCCTTGGACCAAGCCAGGGCTATCGTGCCTGTGATCGCTGCTTCGGTGGCAATCAAGGCACCAGGTCCGAGCTTGCCGCTACCCAGGCATCGCTGAACCTGAATCGTGTTGTCCAGGGTGACGGTCATGGCCGAAACGCACGCCTGACCCACCAGCGACACGCCATCGAGCAAGATGTCGCCAATGGCGAGGCTGGACATGAAAGGCGTAACGGTCGGCGCTGCGGCACCGGTTACAAAAGTGGCTTCGGAATCCGCGTAGTCCAGCGCCTGAGCGCCGATGGTAAGAACCACCTTGCCTTGCTCTGGAATGTCGATGGAGCCAGTAGCCGCATGCACTCCCTTGAAGAGGCCGTATACCCCGATATCGTTGAAACCCTTCTGCACGCTGAACGTGTGGCGGGTGTCGCCGATAGTCAGGACATTGTTGGTCCAGTTACCGTAGAACAGTGCTTCCAACCACTCGTCGAACGAGGCGAAAGACATTTCTCCTACGAGGTCGCCGGCGATGTTCAGCCCGGTCACGACCGAGCCTTGGCTGATGCGACTATCAGTGATCTCGTCAGACACTTCCGTGTCAGGAGTCGGCGACAAGGTGTTGCTCGTCAGTCGCATGGTCTTCCAGGCACCAGCAGCAGGAGCTACAGGTGTTACGCCGGGCTCCGTCTCCTTGATGTAGTGCGTTACGATTTTTGCGCCGGAACTCATGTGAGTCTCCTTTCTGCGGGCATAAAAAAACCCGCTCAAGGCGGGCCGGATGGGTGCTTCAGGTTCAACCGGCGCGGAACCGGATATTCACGTTGATCTGATAAAAGCCTTCGTACTCGCCTGCGTCGACCTGGCTGGCCTCGATGCACTCAAGGTCGCCTTCAGTCCAGTAGGCAAAGTGCGCTTCCAGTGCGTCGGCCAGTTCATTCAGGCCGCGCATGCCGGTGCGCAGACGGGCAAAGCACTGCACGACGATGATGCCGGGCTTACGGGTGTAGGGCTTGTCGGCCATGCCGGCCATGAAGGCCGTGGCGTGCTGGATGCTCAGGCGACACCAGAGCCCCTCTGCGGGAGGCTTGAACACCCCTGATCCGTCCTGATTTTCCGCAGGAACAGGTGCGTTCGGGTAAAAAATGCGCTCCTGCTCGATGCCGGTGAACGCCGCCATGCGCGCCGTGATGGCTCTTCGGATTTGCTCATAGGTCATGATGCATACGCCGCTGCAACACCCGCGAAGGCCACTCCGAAAACGCCAGACGGGGCTTGCTTGGAATGTCCGTTTTCCAGCTTCTCGGCATACGGAAGATTGTTTTGGATGTAGATGATCGAGTAAGGCTTCAGCCCCGATAAAACGGAAGCACCCTTGCTTATCGTGGCAGCGCCGGTCGGGTCCAGGGTCTGATTGTTCGAGAACACAGGGGAGCCAATCGTTACCGTGGTGTTGCCTCGAAATCGGCCGGTATCGACCGGCGACCGAGAAACGATTTCGCCCAGCAACGCCATGGCGATGATCCGAAGCTGCTTGGTCATATCGCTCTCAACCTGAGCTATGAAGACTGTCGGGGGAATGCTCCATCCGGCCATCAGACTTCCCTCAGTTGAATTTGGTAAGTGGCTCCAGCCGGATCAATGCCGACCTTGAGAACATTCATTCCGTTGATCTTGTGCCCAACCTGGGGTAGGCCGCCGAGCACTTCGTTCGTCAGCGCGATCAGGAGCTTGTCGGAAGCCTTGATGCTCTCACCGTCGATCAAGTCGATTTTGTAGCCGGTGAATACGCCGCGTCCGGTGTAGGCGATTACCTCGCCGGGCGTCGATTCCTCGGTAACCGGATCCAGGCTCCCAGGCAGCGTTATGCCGCCCGAGAACGCCTCTACGGCATCGGCCAGACCATCAGGATCGCTGAACGCCTCGGCCAGTTCGGCCTGTATCTCGTCGCGCATGCCCATGATCAGATCCTCTTGAGCATCATGACGCCAGGCCGCTTGATCCATGGAGCCAACAGGGCCAGGGCGAAATTCTCGCCTTGAGTCATTTCGGTGGAGCCGGCCACATAGGTCTTGCTTACGGAAGTGCCTGAGGTGGCCGAAACGGTCTTGCTCTGCACCTCGCGCTCCGTGGCCTTATACAGCTTGCCCTCAGCCGCAACCTTGGCGACTTGAGCGCCGGCCTTCTTGATCTCATCCGGGGTGGGATCTGGAACGGCTCGTTTGATCTTGTCCGTCAGCCAGGCATTGGCCATGTCCACGGAAAGGACCGCATCACCGCTGCCCTGCCAGCCAGGCCCAAGGATGGCGTCGACGTCGGTCACGGCGATGAAGTCGGTCATGCGCTTATTCCTTGGGGATCAGGGCTTGCAGGTCTTCTTTCCTGGCGGAGGCGTCGAAGTCGATACCTTTGGCGGCCAGCCAATCCTTCAGCTCAGGAACCTTCATTTTCATAGGGTCGGTTTCCGGTGCTTCCTGCTCGAGCTTCAGAGCTTGCTCGACCTCGTCGGCGGCACTCCGAGAGGCGTAGCCCTGTGGCGGATAGTTGCTTGCCTTGTAACCGGCAGCAACGTATTCAGCCACGGTCGGACCATCCATGCGCAAACCTTCCTCGATCTCGCTCACGGCGATGCCTTGGCGCTGGTACGCCTCGCCGATGTGAGGAGCATCGCCCTGCACGGCCACCGAGGTGGCACCATCGATGACGCCAAAAAACTGGTCCAGTCGGCGATAGCAGGTTCCGCGCTCACTGCCCGGCGTGTTGGTGTAAATGACTTTCATGCTGATCTCCTGTGCAGGGCGCCAGCCGACGCCCCGCATCATGGGTCAAGGGGTGGCGGTGCCGCTGATAACGGCGGCGAACGGAACCTGTTTGCGGTCGAAGACGCGCTCCCAGTTGGCGGCACTTGCGTACTCCACCGCAGTCGGACTGAGGTTCAGGTTGTTGCTGCCCTTCCAGCTGAAGCCGGCCGGCTGCAGAATGAAGGTCTTGCGCTCCCACAGGACCTCGGCACCACCACCGTTACCTCCTTCAGGCTTGCGCTGCAGCTCTACCGGAGTGTGCGGGGAGCCTTCGCCATAGCCGAATGCGCCTTGACCGAAGAATACGGACAGGTACTGGCCTGGCGCATAGATCAGGCTGTCATCCATGAAAACCGGCTTGCCCATATAGGTAGCAAGGATGATCTTGCCCTCGGAGTCGCGCAGGTACTCGATCATGTCCTGCTTTACCATCTGGTTCATCACGATGGAGTGAACGCCGATGGCACCGAACATGTCGGCAGCATCACCAGCAGTGAACGCAGCATCCTGGAAGGCGTTAGCGCTGATTGTCGCGCCAGCGTCCTTGACCATATCGCCGCCGTTGTTGGCGATATTGGAAGCGATCACGCCGCGAGCCGAGCCCAGCAAGTAACGCTGCCACTGGCGGGTCCAGTAGGTGCCGAAGCGGTTGCGAATATGCTGCTGAGGCTCGGAGTTCGCCAGTTCAGCAGTGAGGTCAGCTACGCCGTAACCCTTGTTGAGGTACAGGGTGCGGGCACGCATGCTGCCCTGCTCTGCCTTGCCAACTTCACCCAGGTCATCGGGATTGTCGTTGGAGATATTCGGCGCTTCGTCGGCATCCAGATCCTGCCAGTAGCTGATCTCGGACGTGCCCTGGCCGTTATTGGCGATGTTGTCCAGGGTGGGCGAGCGAGTGACGATGCCGGACTCGAAGACCGCAGTCTTCTCAGGCGAATTTACGGGTGCGAGAGTGCCGTAGTAATCGCGAACGAAAACGTCGGACAGTTGGGTGCTTGCCATGGATTAGGTTCCTCGGGTGGCTTGGAGTTTTTTGAATGCGTCGGGGTTGTCGCGGGCCAGCGCGGCGCGCTCGGCTTCCGTGTATTCGCCCCATTTCTTTGTGGCCTTGCCACCGTTGTCGCCGGTTTGTCCGGCACCCTGAGCCCTTGGCCAGAGGTGTGTTGCGGTCTCGCGCAGCGATTCCGCCCATTCAAGAGGGGAAAGCGGAGTCTTGCCGTCCTTCCCGTACACGACTTCGCCGGCACGGTCAGTGGCAACGGGCTCGCCGTCTTCGCTCAGTTTGAAAGTCCCGCGGGCGCGCAGAATGATGTCCTCGGCAGCCTCGGGCAGCGCGCCGGCCTTGATGGCCGCAGCGCGGATAGAGTCGGCCAGTACCTTGTCGCTGTACTTGGCGGCAAACGACTCGGCCTTATCGGCGCGCTCGTTGGCGGCCTTTACCTGCTTGTCCAGGTCTGTTCGCAGGCGCTCGGTGCGGCGGCTGATGACCTCGTCCAACTTGCCCTCGGCGATCAGCTTGGTTTCTTCGTCCTGCCCAACCTTGGCCAGCAAGCCCTTCACTGCGTCGATGTCCAAGCCGTCGAACTGGGCTTTCAGCTTGTCCAGCTCGGTCTTGATGGTTTTGTTGGAGCCGATCAGCTCGGCATTTTTGGATTTGAGGCCCGAGACCTCTCCGTCCAGGAATTTCTGCACCTCACCGCCCAGCGCGGCCTTCAGTGCGGCGGTTTGAGTGTCGTCAAGAGTAAGGCCGTGGGCGGCCGGATCGAAGTCAAAAGGCATGCTGCTATCCCCTGGGGATTGATTGGCCCGCCTGACGGGCATGAAAAAGCCCCGCACATGGCGAGGCTTGAGGTTTGTGCGCCACGTTTTTAAGCGGCAGCGTTTTGTGGCGCGAAATTAGTTCCTCCTGGCGCGCTCAAAAGCCATGGGTTCTCTCTGTTTGAGCTGCTCAAGATTGAGCGTCCTTCCGTTGTCATCAACGAATCGTTCAATTTTCAGCTCTCCCTTGCTGAACAGGTCATAGCGGCTCGGCCCCAGAACATCGCGCTGAAATGCCGCAGGCTGCTTGGCGAGCCACTCGGGGTAGCTCGTCTTGCTACTGACCTGCACAGCACCGTCAGAACCTACCGAGGGCCGCACTGATCCAGGTATCTCACGTGCGTACTTCGCCTTGAGCACAGGGATCAGACTTGTGCGGCACCGCCAGTGATACGGAGGCCGCGGGCCATCAAGCGGAATAACCGTCTGATCGACGCTCATGCAGAAAATCGTTGTGCGCCCATCCAGGGTGGCGATGCGTCTCATTCCTTCGAGGATGTCATCGTTCGCCTTGAACGTTTCCACACGCGCCGTGCTGGCTATGTGGTTGGTCATGGTGTTGACCAAGGCCATTGCCTGATCACGCTGCTTTACGCCCAGCGGACTCAGTCGCCGTGCTATCTGCTGGCTTGTCTCTCCCAAAGTAGATCCAATCCTGACCTGGCTGATGATTTCGGCTGACCTTTTTGTGGTGTACTCATCGAGGGCACCGGCAATGCTGATCTTCTGCCGCCCCTTACCAACCTCCAAGTCCATCGGTTCAGCCATCGCGGCTGCGGCGATCATCTCGGCTGACGGCTTGCTGTACTGGACAGATGCCTTGACAACCTTCCCCAGAAGAGCTGCATTGAATGCCACCTCATAAGTGGCGAGGTCAGACAGATCGAGCTTGGCCTGAACTGACATCTCGCTATACACGAAGTAAAGATCACGCTGCAGCGTTGCTATCTGCTGCTCATAGCGCTGCGTACCGTATGCGCTCAACCCCTCAGCCACCCTTCCCTTTGCAGTCTTGATGGCCTGCTCAATGATCTTGGCCAGCTTCTTCATGCTGCCGCCCGCGTAACGCTGGACGTACACCTGATGCCGGGTTGCGGCGTCAGTCAGAAAGCCTTCACTGCTCATCGCTTCCGCCTACGGGTGGCTCCATCGCCAGCTCTTCGTCGATATCTTCGTTGCTTCGGTCGAGCGAAATTACCGCGCCTCGACGCAAATTGTTCCGCAGGTCCGTCTTGGCGATGATCCCGTTTTGCCAGAGTTGTAGCTGCGCCAGAATCTGTTGGGCTTCCGCTTCTGGAACGACGAACTCCGGATCGACTTTGAAAGTGACCTCGTCGGGCTTATACCCGGTCCACTCTGCTGCATAGCGCAAAGCTTGCTCGATACCAGCAGCCGCAGTGATGACAATGCTGTGCAGGGTGGCGTGCTGATCGTTCTGCCGTGTCTTGCGGGCCTCGCCAGACTCGGTACCGCTTACATCCATGACCTTGGCGCCAGCCTCAAGCGCGGCGTTCTTCTGGTCTTCCATGGCTTTGCGGACGGCTTCGACGCCGACGCCCTGAAACTCCAGGTAACCGCAGCTGCCTTCCTTGCCCAAGTCCCAAGCCGCAGAGGGGCCGGTGATGCTGAGCTCGACGTTATCGTCCAGGCCGGACACCCACGGCTGGGGGTGACTGGTCTGGTGCAGCGCAGTGAAGTAGTCGGCACTGAGCTGATAGGCCTTGAGCGCGGCTCTGGCCATTGTCAGCAGCGGGATCTCATCCACGCCCGGAGAGTTGTCGGTCGAGCCGCAGTAGATCACCGGAATATAGCTCAGACCGCGCACCAGGTTGGCGTTACCGTCGACGGCACCAAGAGGTCTGTCGTCTTCGATCAATTCGCCGGCCTCGTTGCGCACCCCGGTACGGCAAACCGCGCCGTCCATGTAGAACTCGCGGTAGACCGTCTCGCATTCGTGGCTATAGCGATCCTGCTCCTTGCGCCGGAACTCGCGAAAAACGGACAGAGCCAGGTCCTGGCGGCCGCCTTGGTCGGCGGTATCCCAGTTGATGGCGTTGCGCACCGCATATGTAGCGAAGTAGGGTCGGCCTGAGTCGTCGATGTTGACCACCAATGGAACCCGGCCATGGGATATGGTCTGGCGAACGACCCGCATGAACAGCTGGGTCAAGCCGAAGCCATCAGCGGTAGCGTTGTCCTCCAGCCCCTTGAGTCCAGCGGGCAGCTTAACCTCCGGGATCAGTCGTGAGACCAACCCCATCATCGAGCGCAGCGAATCCCGCACCCAGTGTTCGTACTGAGCCCGGGCGGTGTAGTTCTGGTACAGGTAGGCATTGTCCGTGCCATCCAGCTTCTCAGCCTCGGTCATGCCGCTAGGCTTGGGCAGGTTGCGCTGGTTGCGCTTGATGGCACTCTCGCCTTCCAAGGCATCATCCATCATCCGCCACTCATCGATATGAGCGTCGTAGTCTGGGTTGGTTGATTGCACAGGCATTACGCCAATCCTCCAATGCGGCGCGTGCCGGCTGTTTGCGACTTGATCGGGAACCGCTTGGCGATGAAGTAGCCAGCAGCATCGTTCATATGGTCGTGACCCTTTTTCGGGTCTTTGTCCGGCTCGCCTTTGTCGGTATAAGTCTGGCGTTCCAGGCACTGGGTAAGCTGCGGGCACTGGTCGATGTTGACCTTGAGCCTGCGCTCACCGTAGGTGTTCAGGAGCATGGCGTTGACCGAGTTGACCCGGTCTTTGACGCCAGGGTTTGTCGAATCCACCACCACGGTAAAGTTGGCCTTCTTGAGCAGGGACAGGTCCGATTCGCTGGCATTCTTGCTGCTTGTGTTCTGGCCTGAGGCATCTGGATACACGGCAATGCTGTGGCCGGGGAAGCGCGCCCGGATCTTCTCGATCATCTCCGGCGTGTCGCGCACGCCATGGAGCTCATCCAGAGCCAGTGGCAGGCCGTCGCGAACGACATAGACAACTGCGGCCATCTTCATGACGTTGAAGTCCATGCCGATATGCAGGGCTTCACCTGGCTTGATCCGCTCGGTTGTTCGACACTCGGTACGGTTGAACGTGTAGTAAACGACGCCTGAGTAGTTCTCGAACCCAGCTTCGTACTCTTGCCGGAAGGTCCGTGGGTCCATCTTGCGGCGTGCCGCTTCCAGCTCATCAGCCGGGACGTTGCCGCCCTGCAGCGAGGTGTACTGCCAGCTCTTGTGGTCCGGCTCCCCGCCTTCTTGCCCATCGCGGTACGTGTCGTAGCAGTGGTTGAAGCCCTTCGGCGTGCCGATCCGTAGCGCGTGACCACCCTTTCGTGTTTCGCCACTCGGCAGGGTGTACTGACACGTCGAGAGCATCGGACGCAGGACTTCTTCCCACGCAGCCCAAGGACAGTCGGCCCATTCGTCAACTAGGACAAAGAACAGGCCAGAGCCGCGCAAGTTGTCGTAGTTATCGAGCCCGACCACGCGCATGATGTGTCCGGATTTGAGGGTGATCGAACACTCTGTCTCGTTTGGGCGGTGCGCACGCCAAGCCTCCGGGATCGCCTGCTTGAGCCGACGCCAAAACACGC
The DNA here is from genome assembly GCF_900187465.1 of Pseudomonas sp. Irchel 3A18. NCBI lineage: Bacteria > Pseudomonadati > Pseudomonadota > Gammaproteobacteria > Pseudomonadales > Pseudomonadaceae > Pseudomonas > Pseudomonas sp. Irchel 3A18. The sequence goes on along the minus strand of NZ_FYDI01000007.1, from coordinate 39,970 downwards.
GCTTGGCCTGCTTGAAGGTCGGAGCGCCATACCATATCTCGTCCTCCACGCTGACTCCCCACTCTGCCGCCAACCTGGCAGCCCGGCGCATCTCAGCCTTACCGAGGAAAGTCTTGCCAAACCGGCGACCACACACCGCATCACGAAACCGGGCGCTGGGCTGGAAGCCCCACACATAAATGTTCGCCTGCTTAGGTGTCAGCTTGACCGGCGCGTCATAGGTACGGGGTAGGCGGGACATTCTCGTCTGGCTCCAGCTTGTACTCAGCAACGGCCTGCGGCTGGTCGGCCTGGGAGCCAAGGGGCTTCTCTGGTTCGAGGCGGCGATTCACGAATACATCGCCACACTCCTTGGCAGCCTGCTCCAACAACTGAGCAGTCAATGCCATGTTCTTCATGTTCTCGGCCTTCTCAGCCATACGGCCAAGAGCACGCAACCGGTATGCGCGATTCGCAATCGGAATGTCTGCTGTCTCTTCCCGGAACCGCTTTCGGCACTCATGAAACAGATCAGCCCACTTCTGCGCCAAACCTTTACCAGCGTACTTGGTCGGGTCGTGGGATTCGCACTGCTGGCGGGTGATAACGATGCCGAACTCGGTCTTGACGGCCTCGGCTACCTGAGACGGCGTGTCGAAACAGGCCAGAGCCTGCACGATGTAGGCTTTGACCTCGCTTCGTAGTGCTGCCATGTAATTGTCATCCGTCAAAACCTGTCATTGATTCAGGCCGACTTGAGCAGACAGGTTCCGCAGGCCCTCGATATGTTGATTCTTGCCACTTCTGGCGGCTGTTTTGCTGCGTTAGATATGCGCCCAGGTACGCCGGGCCGCTACGTCGCGAACAGTAGCCATAGACACGCCAAGGCTTTTAGCCAGAGAAGCCTGAAGGGAGCGCGGGAGGCTGGCATGAGAACGAATCTCACGAACCCCAGCTTCTGTAAGCTTGGAGTACCCGTTGCTTTCGCCTTTGGCGCTGAGCCCTCCACTCTGGTAGGCATGCAGGCGATTAGCGCTGGAGGTCACCCACTCAAGGTTTGTGGCTAGGTTGTTGGCCCGATTGGAGTCGATGTGGTTTACCTCGCTCGCTCCCTCCGCTCGCTCCAAGAAGGCGGCTGCTACGAGGCGATGAACAGATAAATGGCGCCGACCTGATTCATTCAGCAGGTTGACCATCGGATAACCGGTGCCGCCAATCGGGGTCCTGAGAATTCGACCAGCAATAGCATTGTTATTTGTTTTGAGCCGGCGCAGCCGCCCTTGATTGCTCACTTCATAGTTGGGGTACTCGGCTACCACCTTCCAGCACTCAATCATTATGCAGACCTCATAAGGCATGTACCGCATGCGCTGGCGATAGATGCATGACTTACCGACGGTGCCTTCTTGGCGGCTTCGACCATGCGAGCCAAATCACCGTCCGGGCTCCCTACGCCGTATCGCTCAACAATCGAAACGAACTCGCTGACGTCGTGACCTCGCAAGGCGAGCTTGGGCATGCCTTCTTTCGTGAACTTGGGTGCGCCGTACTGATCTGTGGCCTGGGCCACATGCATCAATTCATGCTCAACAAGCCGCAGAAAATCGACGTCACTGCACTGCGAGCAGTAGTCAGCGGCCAACGTGATGATGAATTCAGGCTCTTCTCCGAACCACTCACGCATCTGTTGCTCGGCGCGGGCTTTCTGCCAGCCTCCTGCACGATGCATCACCATCTCAGCCTGGCCCAGCACAATTCTTCCCTGCTTTGCGAATGACCCGGACGCCCATAGAACACCGATGCTCGCGCCGATCAGGTGCTGGTGGTCTGGATTGTGAATGCTGCCGTCTTCGGCAAGGATCTCGGTCGATATCCACTCCCATACCTCGGGAGCAGGCTCAAGAGTCAGGAATACAGCCTCAAGCACGCTTGCTGGCGGGATGGGCCTGATCATAGGCAGGCCCTGGTTGAAAGCGCACCCGCCCGGTAGGCGCGCTCGATGGCCTCCCAGTCGGGTTGCTTGGTTGTCATCATTTGTCTCGAATTAGGCCAATGGATAACTTGAAAAGATGGCATTTTGACGGTACACGTATCAATCCATCCATAAAGGAGTTACAGATGGCAATTTCATGCGGTGATCCAGATCGCCTTCTCAAGCACATTGAGAATTCGTATCCAAAAGCCAGTCATTCTGAGCCGAATGCGATCGGCACGGTAAAGGTCAAATTTCCTGACGGACATATCGTCAACGTGTTCAAAAACGGCACGGTGAATTTCCAAGGGAAAGCAAGTGACGTTTCAGATCAGATCAAGAGACAAGTCGAGATCATCAACGAAAACTAGATTTTCACTTCATCATTAGCGCCGCACTCACCTGCGGCGCCCTCCTACCCAGGCAAGCTGAACATCAAGACTTTCCCGCCCGTGTAAATATCCCGCTTCATCGCAGCCCGCACTGCATCTTCTGCGCTTGCACCCATGTCCATTGCAGCCAGGGCGTAGGCCGAGCCACTACCAATGGCGTCAGGGTTCGCCGGATCAAGCTCCAGTTTCCAGATGCCGGTCTTGTCGCAGTGACCGACCATCAGTAGCTTGCCGCCGTCGACGGCATAGCCTGAGCACTCAACCGGTACCAGCGACGGAGTGCCGAAGTAGGCCGCGATCAGGGCCTTCTCGTCGCAGACAGCCCCAGACAGGAAGAACTTGACCCCATCGACAACTTCGCACTTCGAGCAATCATCGGAAACAATCCGATCACCCCTTGTCTGCCGCGTGTCGTAGGCAATAACGCCGTCTTTGTATGCAATGGTCGTCATTGATGCACCATCATGTGAGTTTGAGCGTGGGCATGCCCATGCAACGTGGACACAACAAAACCCTGAGGCAGGCCAGCAGCCTTTGCGGCATCAATAGCCTTGACTATCGCGGCATCCATATCAATGAGGGCCTTGCTGATCTCGGCACTCACGGGAGCTGCATGGCGAATGTTCGTGACGTTGCTCATGCTCTACTCCACAGTGCAGGTCGGCCAGATCACCCGGGCGCATGCCAGCGCTTCGGCATGGCTCAGAGCTGGACCCATAGGGATCATTGGGAATGTAGCCAGGCGCATGGACGAGCCAGGACTTTTTCACTTCGAGTCGTGCAGGCGCTGTTTCAGCTCATAGCCCATCAGCGGCCAGATCTTCTGTTCGGCGTTCTGGCGAGCGATCTTGCGACCAATCTCGGCGTCGAAGTTCTCCGGACTGGCACAGGCGCTCTCGCCGGTCACGGTGAAGCCGTTTTGCAGCACCAGGACGCAGAACGTAAGCAGATCAAGGTTGGCAGGGTAGGCGCTTCGATCAGCGCCTCCGGCCAACGCAGCCCCGTGCGCCCCGTCGCCAGCCGTGAAGTAGTGCTCGCTCTGGATGTTGAAGGTCACGTCAGCCGGAGTGATGCGCGGCGCGGTCTTGCCCTTGGCCTGGATCTCTTGCTCGATTGCCTTGTCGTTCATGCTGTACTCCAGAATGCAAAAGCCCCAGCGGATGCCAGGGCTTTGGTTGTTACCGCCACGAAGAGCAGTGTTTTCTTTTGTAGCGCACCAACCCATCAGGCCTCTACAGGCCCATCAGTCATGGCCACAACGCCGAATCCTTGAACCGCGACAAGCCAAGCGTGCCAGCCAATGCGTTTGTCATATTCATATTCGGTAATGGCTATAAGTCCGACCAGCTCATCGGGCAGACCAAGACCGTGCCGGGAAAGATACTTAGCAATGTCATTGATGGACGGCTCTATCTCTTGTGCGGTTTCCATTGCCTTAGCAAGGCTACCTGCGTGCATTTTGATCTTCATGGACTTCTCGTGGCTGAACTGATTAGGCCAGATTTTACGGCGTATTCCGCTCTACCGCCTCGCTGACCTTGTCCGCCGCCTTGCTGGCAACCTCTGCCGCTTCCGTAGCCTTGCCCGCCGCTCCTTCAACCTTCACGGCCGCCTCGGTCGCGGACTTGGTCAGCTTGCTCAGGCGCATGTCACGCTGCAATGTGGCCTCATCATACCCGCGCCGGACCTCGGCAACTTGGGCGACGTACCAGCTTGACAGCGACCATTGGGCGACTTGAAAGCCAAGCATTGCGCCACCGGCCAGCAGCAGGATCGCAATAAGCCAGACTTCAACCCGGCGCCACCAGTGGCGGGCAATGAAGTTGATTGCGCATCTGTCCATCAGCTGACACCTCCCAACTTTGTGCGCAAGCGAGTGATCTCATCGCTTTGCTGGGTTACTCGTTGAGTGAGCTGCGCAACCTGGCTTGTGAGAGCTTCAATCTTGCCCTCCATACGACCAACCGCAGCAGCCAACTCGTTGCGCTCTTTTGCGAACTGATCCGCCCGGGCTTCAGCCTCCTTGCGAGCCTCGCGCTCAGAATCAAGCAATTCATTCAGACGCCGGACAGTGCCGATATCGGCATTGTCCATTGCCCGATCAGCAGCATCCTTGGAGAGGAATTTCCTCAGCCACAGAAAGCCACCCAGTAGGATGGTGCCGGTCCCGCCCAGCCAGGTAGCTGTGCCTGGGCCAAGGTCAGTTGGGTCCATCGGTACTCCGGGGTTTAAAAAAGACTGGGCCATGCCAGTCGGAGGGAAATAAAAAGACCGATCAGAGTCGGCCAAAGGAGCGTTTAGGCGTTGCGATGCAGCAGACCGCCAGGGCGAAGCTCTTCACGGAGAACCTTGCGAACCACATCAGCAAACGAGTCGGCATCAGTTACAAACTGATCTGCGCTGACTTGGGAGCGAGGACCAACCCCCACGCCAGTGAATACATAACGCCCGTCGAGCAAAGCCGCTTTTACCGACCAACCCTGCGCAAGCTTCAGCTTGGCGATTGCTTGGCGCTCAACCTCGGCCCCGCTGATATAAGTCACACCGTCGACGACGATGAATGGCTTGGGATCGGGGGCTTGAGGCTCAGCCTTGGGAGACGGTGCTTTATCCAAATTCCCGATGCGAACAGGCCGCTCTGACCCACCACGGATCTCAAAATAGTCTTTGTCGATGTCGATCTTCCATCCGGAGATGCCCGGCACGTAGTCGCTGCTCTGCATTTCTGCGCCCCTGAAAGCAAAAAGGCCCAGCAGATGCTGAGCCTCGGAATAGGTGTGCACGTCTTTCCGTGCTGTCTGCCAACAACCGACTAAGCGTCGACACCCCAATGCATCGATCTCGCTCAACCAGTTACGCGCCAGCCTTTTCAGCGTGAGGCAAGGATGCGCGGGCTGCCGGTGTTTTTCCGTAGCACTGCACTACCGGCTTATCAGTGTCCAGACTCCCCAAAGGGCTGCCCTGGCTGCAGGTCCATCAAATCTCAGGTAACAAAAAACCCGGCTTTTGGGGCCGGGCTCTGAGGAGGTTTGCCAAAGGCAAAACTTTAAAGATGGCGAAATAGTGCCGCAGCGCCCTCAAAAAATCAAGCAGCTTCTTTCATCACTGAAATTGCCCGAGAAACTGGCGCCAAAGCGGCCTTGTCGAGCTGGTTGCAGGCATCGAAACAGCGCTCGACAAATTCGCCCCAATCGCGCTCCCAGTTTGGGCCAATGAGCGCCACGCCGAACTCAGCAAGAATCCACAGCCGCATCTTCTCGACTGTTGGCAGCGGGTCTACACCTTCGCTCTGCCCGCCCTGGTGCATGCGGCGATACCTGTGCAGAACAGCCATGGCCACGTAACGCGCTTTCTCAAACTTGCGCGCCGTCATCTTCGGCCCCAGAGCATAGGCAGCGTGCAGCACGCGCTCGTCCGCCTCCTCCTTATCGTCTATACCGGCGAGCGGGCTGTACATGTGGTTGCCGAATGCCTGCAGATGGTCGGGCAGCGATGCGATCGCGTGCTGGATGCGCGCCGACATCGATTGATGCATGGCATGACGGCTGTTCACTGACCTCTCTGTCTTCTGCACAGAGCAACCCAGCAGGCCGATTTGCTCGATGTGGGCACCCTGACTATCCCATGGGGTATAGAGCGCATCGTGCCAGGCTGCCCGGGCGCTGTTGAGTTTGATCATGCTGCTTTCCCCTCAAGCTGTTTGATTTTTGCCCGGCACTCGGCCTTGATTTCTTGCAGATCAGGAATGGTGTAGCGCTTCGGCTCGCAGGGGCCTATCAGGGCCTCTACTGCCGTAAGGCCAATACGGCGTTCAAGCTCAGGCCTGTACCCATGAATGTTCCCGCTCAAGTGGTTGTTGCAGACCGAGCAGGCCTTGTGCACGTTGAGCGGGTTGAACCGATGCTCCGGCGACGAGCCGACACTGAGGAAATGCGATGCGTGCCATTGACCCTGCCAGGTCGCTGGCTTGTCACAACTCACGCAACCCAGGTGAGCGTCACGCAGCCTGATCCAGCGATTGAACAGAGCCTGGGCCTCTCGCATGTGTTCGCCTTTGGTCTTCACCCGCTCTTTCGCCGCCTTCAGCTCTTGCCGTCCGACCTCGGCCAGAGCCTTCCTCGCCCTGGGCTGGTTTTCCTGCGCGATAGCCAGGCCGCAGGCCGGACTGCAGACAACCTGCCCCATTCGAGACGGGACGAACTTGCTGGCGCAGGCCGAGTTGCGGCAGGTCTTCTTGCGTGGAGTGCGCGGAGTGATACCGCTGGCTTTCAGCGGCACGGCGCGCTGCAGTGGAGTTCGCTTCATGCGAGCACCGCCTCGGACTTCTGCTGCTCAGGGGCGAAGTCGCCGCGCAGAGGCATAATCCATTTCTCCCAAACAATACAGTCCGCCTGCCCTTCCATTTCAGCAACGACCCAGATGGGATCGCCTTTGGCCTGCTCGTACACGCCAGGGTCCATTGGGTTGCGGCGATCAACCGGCCCCACCAGGTGGCGCGATACCAGCTCAACGCACAAGCCAATGGCTGGCGGATATGTGTGATTGATCACCAGCGCCAGATCGCCCGGCTTGAATTGATGGCTCATGCGGCCACCTCACCCAGTAGATCGCCGAAGAACACGCCAAGCGACGTGAACTCAGTCACGATGCGGTCGGTGTAAGCGATACCTTGGGCACGGTTGAAAAGACTGGTAACCGGGAACCCGTCAGGACCAAGCAATTTGCAATCACCCATAAGGCCGAGCTTTTCCTCGTATGACAGATGCTTGGTCGTGCGATGCCAGGCTGCCCGGTAATCCTCGTCCTCGTTGATGAGGATCTGTACGCCATGGTGCAACTTGCAGTACTTGCGGGCGTCGGACGCATCACCGATCTGAGTCATCTCAGCAATGCGCTTGTAGAACGCAAACCACAGGGCGTTTTGGTCCAGGGTACGGTCCTTGCCCGGACGCAGGCTGACAACCACGAACTTCTTTTCGCGAAACATCGCGCTGAGCTTTGTGATTGCCTCGGAGAGCTTGGCTTGGCAGTTGACGCTGATCTTCTCAGTCATGGCTTTGCTCCTTGGCCATGGCCGCGTCGATGGCATACTCAACATCGTCAGCGTCAACTGGCGCACGCTCACCGGCCCAAGGAGACTTTGCATTGCCAATGTCGTAGATATACGCGGCACGATCCACATACCAGGCAAGCTGACTTACAAATCGGTAACGCTCAGCATCCTTACGCAGCGCCTCATTCTCGGCCTTGAGCCTGTCGAAATGCTCGTGCAGCACATCGGCGCGGTGCTTTCCGAGATCCTTGGCAGTAGCAATGCACTGGAACCAATCGGTTTTGTCGCTCCACTCCATGTATGCGGCCTTGAACTGCTCAAGGCGCTCAATCTCCCCCAGTAGCACCAGGATGATGGCCGGGCTGGCTGCGGCGATGAATGCGTCATCGTCGTGATGAAGGCCGTGAATCTCGCCGGTTTTGTCATCGGCGTAGCGCAGGTCGCCGGGGTTGTACCATTCGGACGCAGGAGTTGCTTTCTCAGCCAGCGCCTTGAGTTCGGTCTTATCGATGGTCATGGCTTCAACCCTCCTGCCAAATATTGCCCGGACGTCTGCCCAGTAGCGATATGCTCAAGGTTGCCTTGGGCATTCGTGCGGAACTCGCCTTTAGGAAGGAATGCACGCTCGAACTCACCGTGCCATTTACCAATTTCAGGGTCGCAGGCAGAACAGAGCATCCATGGTTGGCTGGGCAAACCGCGCCACTGACCTTTCATGCGAGACCAGAAATTACAGGTGGCCGTGTTCTCCTTGCAGCCGCATGCGTAGCACTGGAACAGGCTCATGGTGTCACCTCGCAGCTTAGGCCTACCGCCTCAATTTCATCGCGGACATCATCAGCGTCGATCAGTCCACGCAATGCAGGAGGCAAATGAACGACAACGGCCTGGCGGCTGGCCTTCCACACACCCCAGGAATGCACGTAAGCCTCGTACCCAGCGATGGTCGAACCGGTATGACGAGCCGTCTTGATGTCAACCAGCGCGTAGCGGCTGGTTTCTTCGCTCCAGCGGACGCCAGCCGGGACCGGGTAGCGAGCTTCAAATTGTTCGCGGGACTGGCTCATTGGGCGGCCTCCATTTTTTTCGGCGTTCTGGATCAACTGCTCGAAGCGGGCAGCGGCTTGATTCACAAGGTCAATACGATCCGATTCGCTGAGAACAGGAACGCACACGAAGTCGATACCTGCATTTGCGAAAGTGTGTGCAGCTTCAAGCGAGCTACGAAGGGATACAGGGGTTGCTCTGTTCATTGAGAGTGCTCCTTACGCATCAGTTTCTCGGCCTTCGCCGCGTGGGCAGCCTTGAGTTCGGCAAGGCGACGGCGTTCACGCCTGGCATCCCAGCGCTGTTGAATGGATTTGCGGCGCCGGACGGCCAGAAGGTCAGCCTTGAGCTGCTGCCAGCGGGCTCGATTGGCTTCCGTGGGCTGCACGACTGTGCCGGTCAGTAGTCCAGCTATGGCCTGCCCGTCCTGGCTGATTGGCGCTATGCGCAGGTCGGACAGATACCGGGCGCCAGCTTCATGGCTGATCAGCTTCGAGCGGACCGCCGATTCAATGGCTGCAATGCGACGATTCGGGTCAAAGCCAAACGATACGGTCCAACTCGCCGGGGTGGCCTCGGTGCGAGCCTGAGCGACCATCCGATCGTATGCACTCAGGAACGCCATGCGGGCACCCACCTTGTCGCCCCGAGCGAGGATCGGCTGAGCAGCATTCATCGCCTGCTGAATCTCGGTGGTCATGACCACGGTTTCACTTTCGTCAGCAGCGGAAAGCGCAATGGACCAAGCCTCATCCTTGCCAGGGCGACCGTCAGCAGCATTGATCCGCTGCATGATCGCGCCAGTGGTCAGCTTGCCGGTCAGCTCCAGGCGGCAGGACTTGAGCGCCCCGGCAACGACCTTGGCCGGATACTCGGCAAGGTCATCGGCCATCAGCTCAGCGGCGTCAGCGCTCAGGGTGTAACCCAACGATTCGGCGGTCGCGCAAATGGCCAAGGCCAGTCGGGCAACCTGCTCTTGGCTCATGCGTTCAGGAGAGGAATTCATTGTCCCGCCCCCCTGCCCGTTGCCGGATTCGGTCGGCGGCTTCCATGCCAGCACTCAGGTTCGCCTGCTTGCGCTCCATCTGCTGAGCAGTCGTTGCGGTCATCTGACGGTTGGTGGCCCATTGCGTGTGATACGCCTCAGCCTTTGCCAGCAGGTCGCCAATGCCATGGCATCCTCGAATCAGGCCCGAGTCGTTGATGCTCACAAAGTACGCAGCGACGTGATGGGCAACATCGATCCCCAAGCGGTCGATCAATTGGCCAAGCTGGCCGCCCACCTTCGCATTCCAAACCGGCCAAGCTTGGTACCGCTTGCGGTAGGCCATTGCGTAGTTCGCCCAGGCCTTGAAGGTTTTGCAGGATTGATCCTTTGGTCCAGGCATGTCTGCCGGGATCGGACACCGAGGGCCGCTGTCAGCCACCAGCACCAAGTTGGCAGGTTGCTGCGGCGCAGCCGAGGCGTCCTGCAAGCTCTGACTTGTACCCTGATTGGTATCCTGATTATTGGTATCCTGATTTGTCGGAGATTTATCCGACCCTTCCTCGGATTTTTTTCCGACCTTGATCGGATTTTTTTCCGAGGTAGATTGGATTTTTTTCCGGCCTTTGTTCTTTGGTGGGGTCGGATATTTTTCCGACCCGTCAAGCTTCTGATTCCACTCGACAGACTTCGCGGTTAAACGGAATAAAGTGATGTTTGACGTGCTGGAAAGCTCAATCAAACCGGCCTCTTCCAGGGCCTTCAGCATGCGGTAAGCGGTGTCCGGCTTGTCAGTGAGAAGCGGCAGCTCCTCGGTGATTTTTGCCTTGCTCAGCGCGAAGAAGATCCCGTCATCAGTCTTGATCGGTTTGGCCCAGCTCGGGCAGCCGTAGATAAAGGCGAACAGCAGGGCCTGCTGAGAGTTCAGCCCCCACTCAAGCGCCTTCACCTGGTTGATCGTGACGGTGAATTGCATATCAGGCCTTCCCGACCAATTTGGCAAGCTCGAGAAAGCGATCCACATACCAGTGCGGCTGCGTCTCGCGGGGTGATTGAGGGCTGGTCAGGTTCTTGCCGTAGCGCAGGCCCTTTTCAGTCACCGACCAGAAGTCGACCATTTCTTGTCTGGAGTTCTTGCGCTGCATGACCTTGAGGAAGCCATGCTTTTCCAGAAGGCGATTGAAAGCCGCAGCGGTGCTGGCAATACCGAACTCCTTGATGAGCGCGGTCAGTGCCTTGGTTGGCATTGAGCCACCGCCGTCACCCGCATCGGGCGCAGCATCCACGGCATAGGCCGGCAGGAATTTTGGATCAAGACCGTTGTTCTCGGCGATCTTGGCCAGCATCTGCATCTGGCAGGACGGAGCAGGCTTCAACAGTCGCGTGAAGCACTCCATAATCGCAAGCTCGCCAACAATCTTTGGGCTGCCGGGCGTCAGCTTTGCTTTTTCACTCTCTTCCAAGGCGCTCATTCGGTCGAAAACCTTGGCCTGGAGGTCGTAGCTGTACGACATGGCTATCAGGCAAGCCTCCCGCTTTGGGAAGGAATAGCCTCGGCGAGGGCGACCGTACCGGTCAGGGAGATTGGCTGAAAATTTAGCCGATGTTTCCCCCAATACTTCTGGCACCTTGCTGAGCAGATTTTTATGCATCAGCTTTGGATAGCCATCGCAAGGAAAGGCCATTCCAGCAGATAGGGCTTGGCGTTTACGGTCTTGGTTGATGAAGTCCACCAGCTCCAGGCTGGTCATGGATACGTTACGCGCCACGTTTTGCGATGGCGCTATTTCGTGGCGCGGTGGTAGCGGGTTGACGCTATAGTGAGAACTAGGCATTATTCGCTCCAGAACTTTGTTGTAAGTGCTGCACAAGAAGCCACCATGCCCGGTGGCTTTTTTGTGCCTGCGGTTTGTGCTGCAGTTGGATTGGGTGTCCGGCGCATCCGTGGTAGCTTTTGGCTTCCACACGAAAAGGCCTCGGAGGCCGGACATGACTGAAAAATCTGTAGAGCAAATGGCCCGGGACACGCTGAATGCGCTCATAGCTAGCGGCCAGATCCCGGAGCAGTTGGTTTTCTCGCAGGGGAATCGCCTGGAACTGGACAAGATTTCTCTTCGCCAGATTGAGGAGCAATTGCGCGAGTACTATTCAACTGGCTTGTACGAGAAGAAGAGTCGGGGGGCAAGCCGTCCAATTTCTGGCCTTCTGTAAAGCGCTCGCACACGAAAGAGAAAGCACTCGAAAAGGCGTCAGCGAAGTTTCTCGCAGCGCCTTTTTTTTGGTCGTGATCGTCAATCTCCAGGATCGCTCGAGCCTCATTCTTAAGGCCCTCTGCGCACGCCCGAGCAAAGATCAGCTTGATTTCGTTGTTAAGGTCCTCAGGTGTCATCGCTTTCTCCGGATTTATTTTGCGTCTGCGGTTTTTGTGTCAGTCACGCTTGAGGCCCTCTTTAGGGGCTAATTGGTACAGCTTGGCTTTGGGTCGCCTCATCTGAGACGGTCCCCCCATGGCCAGGAACTCGATGGCAATCGCCTCAAGCGCCTTGTCAATGCTCATACCCTTACTCAGTGCAAAAGCCGCGACCTTCCTCTTCGCGCCATCACTCAGGCGCTCGTAGTCAATTTCTGGCACTGGAACCTCCAAAGGGCCTCTATGCGGCGCTAGACTCTTTCCCGTCCTTGCTCAACGCCTCAATCGCCCCGTTTTCAACGGCCCACTCGATCATTTCGTACAGGTATGTGGCGTGCTGCATTTCGGCTCGCTCAGCAGCACGACTGAGCAGGCGGTCAAGCGTTTTGTTGAAGCGCACCTTCCTGGGCGTATCACGCTTGTGCGATTGATCGGCGTACATGTGTTGCTCCTTGTGGCTGATGAATTGGTTAGGCGGCGGATTTTCGTGCAGGAATGGGCCTGATTTCGTTGGCCGAAATCGAACCGTCATCCATCAAGGTGATGGTGATAGTTCGTCCCGATCTGTGCATCTGGGATACCGCGCTCTGCTGAATCCCCAGAGCCTTGGCGAGGTCGCTCTGGGTGCCGTGAGTTGCCAGGTACTCCCCAAGGGTTACGGTCTTCATTGGCGTGTCTCTGATGGGTTTGGCGAGATATTAGCACTGCTGTTTTGAATAAAACAAGAAAAGGATTAGCAGTGCTGTTTGATTAAATATCAGCCCTGCTACTTAATCGAGAATATGAAGAAACCAAACCGAACCCCGCTTGATGGCTGGCAACTTGCCGATGCTGAGCGTTTGCGCGAAATATATAAGCGGCGAGTGCGAGAATCGAAGCTGCGCGGTGATGTGCCTACACTGAATCAGGCAGAGGTTGGAGAGCGCTGCGGGTGGAATTCCCCTCAAAGCGCGTTCAGCCAGTACTCAAACGGCAAGGTTGCATTGAACCTTGATGCTCTCGTAAAGCTTTCGGCTGCACTTGATTTTCGGCTTGAAGAGGTAAGCCCCACTCTGGCGAGCGGCATAGTGCGAGCCGTTGACGGTGCCGATACTACCCCTCACCCTCCAGCGGAGGGCGTATCACATACCCCGCTGCCAACCAGAAGTGAACCAGATATAGATCTGGATAGCAGCTACGCCTTCATACCTCAGTACACAGCAGTGGCCGCCGCCGGTGCCGGGCATGACAATCCGCACGTTGAGATTCGCAGCACCTTGGCGTTCAAGAAGGAATGGCTCAAAGCCAAAGGCGTACAAGCAAGGAATCTGCGCGTCATATACGCCAACGGTGAAAGCATGTGGCCAACGATTAGTCATCAGGATGTACTGCTGGTCGATAGCTCTCAAGTTGAGCCCCTGGACGGCGGAGTGTTCGTGATCGAAAGCTTAACTGACGGGACGATCGTCAAACGCCTAGTAAAGGCTCCCTTAGATATGTGGATTCTGCGTAGCGATAACACCGATAAGGCATCATTCAAAGATCGATCCTTCAGGCGCAGTGAGCAGAATGAACACCGGATCGTTGGTCGCGTCATCTGGCGCGGCGGGGATTTGTAGGCAGGCTCCGGGGAGGTGCTGCTGATCTGGATTCCACGGCAGCATGCTTTAGCAGAATGGTACGCATCTAGAAGTGCTTGGTGCAGTTATTAAAAAACAAGCTGGATTTCATTTCGCCAGACAATGGATGGAGCGCGAGTAATGGCAGTAGATGCAACAGCACCAAAAAAAGAAGTTCTAAACATTCCAAAACTGAATGCGTGGATGTCGGAAATTTCCGCGTCGGCGACCTGCCCTTTTTGTAAAACCGACGCTTGGGAAATTGCAATCCCGGAAGGCGTATGTTCATCAGCTTTAGCTTGGTGTAATGCTCGTGGGGAGCTATTCATGTCCGGGCTTCCAGTCATCCCCCTGATTTGTAAGAAATGTAGATTTGTGCGCCCTATAGCCATACATGAATCGGTGCGAGAAGCCATCTTTGACGAGGTTGACGAATGATCGTTGGCTCGGAAAAGTCCCGCTCAGATGGGCGGCGATTATCGACCCCATTGGGCTATGTTGAAAGCGCCCCTCAGTGGCTCGATATTGCAATGGGTCGCGAACGAGGTTTCAGCATTGCTCGCTCCCGGTATAGCGCTTGGCCGCAAGAGCCAACACAGACTACCGATGCCGCCCGTGACAATGCGACCAAGCAGAGCGATACTGGAGCTATGAACGATATTACTCGCGAAGAACTCAGGTCAACCTTGTCTGCTATTGAAGAGCGGATGGATAAGCGCATCGACAGGATGGAGCATGATGCGGAAAAGCGCGTACTTGACTACAAGAGCGAGCTTGAACTTCGCGACGAGCAAGTCCGGCGAGAGGTTGATCTGCGCCAGGAATCTTTCCGCTTTGAGCAGGCCGCAAGAGACGCGGCGCTTTCAGAGAAATTTTCCGGCTTCCTCGCTGCACAGGCTGAACGAGATAAGGCCTGGGAAAAAATTTCTGAAGCCAGATTCGAGCGTATCGAGAAGGATGTGAGCAGCATAAAAGCGGACACCAAAAAGGTTTCCGATGATGTGAACGGGATAAGGGTCACCATGGCCAAGTACCTTGGCGCTGCAATCGTGATTGGCGCCCTTGCCTCGGCAGCGCTTGGCGCCGCCGCAAAGCACATACTGGGATAACGAAATCGCTAAAACAAGCCCGGCCCAGCGCCGGGCTTTTCCTATCTGCCCTTCCCATCTTCAATTATTAATAATTTGAAAATGGCTTGCGGAGTTTTTCCAGTCACATAGCCTCCAAGCCTTCACTCAGGAGGAACCTCATGCCATACGCAGATAGCATCACCAAAAACCTAACCGCCTGTACCCCGCCAGGGTTGAAGATCACGCTCATTCGCCTGGGCCGACTGGACGTGCAGTTCCGAGTAAGCCCTCCAAGGGGAAACAGCTTCCTCCTTCGCTCAAATAAGCCTGACATCTTTACATTTCCTAGTAACGCCAAGCAGATTCAAGCGCTCTTCTCGGAATCCGCAATGCGCCACGATATGGCCAGGTGCACTTAATAATCCCCATTGACTCATGCCCGGTGTTCCGCCGGGCTTTTCGTTTTCTCCCATCCCGCCTGACCTGATCCCGGCCCAAAATCTACTTCCGGCCAGAATATTCCTGCCCCCCCTGCTCCGCGCTCAAATCCACCTGCACCACCTGCATCATTGCGCTCGACCTGCACTTGCGTTGTCGACCTGCTAATTCTCTGGCAGGCCTGCACATCCTGCGTCGACCTGCTGATTATCTAACGACCTGCATAGCCGACCTGGCCCGCCATTGAGCGGGCTTTTTTTTGAACGCAATAAAAATATTAGCACTGCTGTTGACACGCAAATATCAGCAGTGCTAATTTTGATCCATCGAAGCGCAGAACACAGCGCCTCAGGCCCTCAAAAGCCCCGCTCTTTCAAAATCTGACGTGACCCAACGACGTACCGGCCAGCCGGTGGTGAGAAAGCTAAACCGTCGTCCATGCAGCCTCTGGATAGCTGCCGTGCTTCCTCATGCAAGCACGCGAAACCACGCAGACAAACTGGCAATGCACCGAACACGAAATGTGCGGCGCTGGTGAGAGATGACTCGCACCTAGCGTGGTGGAGATAGCCGCAAGGCAGCCCAGGAAACCGTGGCGCGTAACGGAACCCAGCAACACCAGATTTCACTAGATGCCATTCCATGAGTGGCATCCGGGAAAACAACGGAGGGCATAGACATGCCGAAGAAAGTCTACCGATGTGGCGATTGTGGAGAGGTTCACGATTCGCATTGGGATGCCGAACGCTGCTGCATGCCGACTCCGATGGAGGGGTGGGTTTGCCCTGTATGCGACGAGGTCTGCGACGAAGAAGATGAAGCAGAAAGATGCTGCGCCTCGGTTCGCCCTGATGGCGAACTGGTGACCTGCCCCAACTGCTTCCGCGACCACGACGAGGTTGCTCACCAAGCGGAGGTTCAGGTGTCCGGGCACTGCTCAGTATGTAACCCGGCATTCAGTGTGGATGAAGACTTCAGGATTCACGACATTATTGCCGAGCATGCGCACGAACACGCGATGAAGCTGGCCGGCTGGTAGCTACGAACGCTTACCAAGCCGGATGAGCGACCGGGGCCTGATTTGAGACCGAACGATTTACTGAAGCGCCTGGGCGACCGGGCGTTTTGTTGAATCCAGAGGAGAACACCATGAACAAAGTAATTCGCGTCACCCTGCGCGGCGAGCTGGAGGTTTTTTCCCACAACGACTTGGCCGCCTGCATCCGCGAAGCAAACCGTTTAAATGTCGAGCGTGGATATCACGCCTCGGTGCACGTAGTCGAGTGCACAGACGGTCACCGTATGACAGCAGCCGACTGCAAAGCCGCAGCATGAAGATTTCACTGGCTGGCCCTGGCTTACACAGTAGGGCCAGACGGGAAATCAACCGGAGGGATTCATGATGTTCAATTTCACCAGCCAAGAAATCAACGGGCACACCATTGCAGAGCTGGGCGACTTCCGGGTTCGCTTCTTTGCAAATGACAGGAATACACGCATCACCTCAAGCATCGGCCTGAGCAATGAGGACGAGGAGTTTCGCGCTTCGGGAACGTTGTTCTTTCACTACGACGCGATTGCTCAGGGGGATGGAAATCGCGACACCGGCGGAAGTCAATTCGATCACATGACGTGCTAAGCCATCGAGCATTTCACTCATGCCTCTGCATCAGAGGCATTGGGAAATCACACAGGAGTCACAGCATGGAAATTACTTTCCCAGCAAGCAGTGTCAGCATCGAAGGCAGATATCAAACCGTCGGCGTCAGCGTCACGGTGATCGGTAGCGGTCGAGAAATCGCAGCTCAGCTTGATCTGGATGATCGTCTTCACGACCTGGACGCCGTGGATGTCGTCAGTGAAGTAGGTGCCGCAAAGCTGCTGGAGCAGATCGGCGAAGAGGAGGTGCGAACCTGGCTGCTGGCAAACAGCGATCCAGATGACACCCTGGAGCACATCGGCTCCGACAAGATCCATGAATACCTTTCGCACGGTGAGCCGGACGGAAACTCGCCTGTTTAGCAATTAGCGAAAACGAATCCTGACCGGGGATTGATCCGGCCCCGCCACGACCGTCGGGCAATACGGCCTTTGTGAACACTCCAAAGCAGTGTTTGACAGTCGGAAAGACGGCCCGATGCCCTCAGCTCAACTGCAGGGTTCATCGGTGAGTGATCTGCATGAAAACGCTGCGCCCGAGTCCACACATAACCGCTTGGCACCGGAAGCCGGAAACAGACGGCGGCAGTAGTCACAGATCACTCTCCGATGCATCCCGCCCCACACATCAAACAGGAACAGCACATGAACGCAGAACAGAAGTTGACTCCTCCGGCCATCGGCCAAATCTGGCCCGGCCAAGGCGGTATCTACGGCGGCATCCGACAGTATCCCGAAGGCCTGTGCCACGTGATCTACGCCGCGAACGATGTGCCGGGCCGCCATGCATTCGGCGACTACGGCGTCAAAGTTGACGCTGAAAGCCGCACTGATGGCCGCGCAAACACGAAGGCATTACTCGCTAATGAGGGTGTGCATCACGCCGCCATTGCAGCCGCAAGCTACACGGCAGACGACCACAAGGACTTCTATCTGCCTGCCGTCGGCGAGCTGAACCAAGGGTGGCAGTACGCACCAGAGTCGTTCGCAAAAGACTGGTACTGGTCATCTTCGCAGCGCTCAGCCAACCACGCTTTCCTTCTGCATTTTGAAGATGGCATTCAGTTCATCTACGTCAAGCACGGCGAGTGTTTCGTCCGTCCCGTCCGCAGATTGCCTATTTGATCATTTATTCATTGCTTTTAAGGGCCTGCGCCTCACGCAGGCCGCATCTGAGTGTGATCTGAATGCGCAGGCTGATGCGCGAGCCCATGGAAGCCGGTTGCTCCTACCCCAGTACTATGGCGCGACCAATACCGGAGATCAGTGCCGGTCAGATCACACCCTGATGCGGATGATTTCAAGCCGTTAAGTCGGCCCCTGCATCAACGCAACACAGCATAAGCGGCGTGGAAAGATGGGCCCGATACTGCGCCTCGCAGACACGCTAAACACGGCATGACTCGATGGGGATCGCTCCTTGGAGATTGGAACCAAGGTGGGTAAGTGCACACCTTCTTGTACTGGTGGAAACAGGCCCCTGGATTCGGACGTACTGCAGCCTTGCCGAGCAATCGGGCGATACCGAACGCGCTGCGGCCATTACACAGAGCATGAACGTTCCAAAGCTGGGGTAGCGTCCAGCCTTATGCATCAGCCTTCAATCGGAGAATCATATGCTCCTACTTTTCCTGATCGGCGCAGCGCTCAGCCATGCGCGGCCAGAACCGCAATCTGAAAGCGGCCTGCCAACCGATCCATCACACGACATACGCGAGAAGCCGCGATTGAGAAACGGGGCGGCAACCGTTCTGGAGGCTGCCGTCCCGCCAAGAATACCAACCTGAGACGGAAAGCCCGGGAATGCTCGGGCTTTCACCTCGAAAGAGGTTGCATCGGGGATGGCTCTCGTAAATCGCACATAAGCCCAGCGCCGGGTGGATGTGCGGAGAGAGCCATCCACCGATGCAGATGCGGCGTGGAAAGCAGACACGCAGGACAACGGATAGGCGTCCACCTGAAAAACTGCCTGTAGTACCAGCCGCTTTGAGCGACGTCCGGTATGCCTGCTGGGGCTAGAGCCGGAACTTGAGAGAAAGGCTTTGTCGGCCTAATGAGGATAGCCGGGGTAGCGTCCGGCCCTCTGCATCAACCCATTAAATAGGTGGTCACTGCCTTCCCAGTGAGCGAACAGCAGGAGATACCGATATGAAGTAACTCATCGCAACACCCGCCGGGCGCAGCAAGCCTGAAGGCTGAGCCCAATACCTGGACAGGCAGCGGAAAACAGGGCCGTCGATGTGACCGCGCATCAGCCTTAGGGCAGGCCCACTCCCAAGCAAGACGAACACCGCAGGCGAATCCGGGACCTGCCCGGTCAGACCAGATGCTTCCCGGGCGGCTCCGGGCGCCTGCATCCCCTTCCCTTCAATTTCAATTTCGACCGCATCGGCGGGCACCAGGTCTTCGCTAACGCTGCGTAGACGGCTGGTCGCCTGTACTGGTGTCCGGCCAATGCGGTCCAGAGGATCAATCAATGAGCGGAATGAGCGCTTCCGGACAGGTTCTGGTTCAAGAGCCAGCGGCCAGTGGATTTATCGCGCACGTTTACGAGACGCGCCTCGATGCAGCTATTCAACTGCTGCGCGTGATGATTCGCCGCGCCGCCGACGAGCAGCAGGCCATGGACACTATTGAAAATGCCGTGGCCGAGCTGATCAGCGAAGAGCGCCATGACCTGGATATGGAAATGGCGACTGAGCGTCGGCGTCAGGGAGAAGAGCCATGAAGAAGCCTACCCAGCGCGAACAGATGGCCTACTCGACCATCGCACGGCTTGAGGCTGAACTGGCTCAGGTGAAAGCGGCAAGGGGCTGGATCGCTATCACGGATCGGCTGCCGCCTTTGGGCGAAAGGCTTGATGCGCCATGCGAGGTTAGTGGTAGGCAGATTCCCCCGCTCAACCGCTCTGTTGAGGTAATCGTATTCTCAAATGGTGGCGTCTTTAGCGCCGTCGTCGAGTGGTTCGATGGCGAGGAAACGCCTACCAGCGATATCACCCATTGGCAGCCACTTCCCGCGCCGCCCGCCGAATAGCCCTGGAGGCGATCATGAACGCAGCAATGAACGTTGCTCCGCTGATCCTGACTGACGCGGAAAGGGAGTGGGCCTATGAGTCAGCTCTTCAGCTCATGATTGGTGCTGATGTGCAGTTCAAGCGCTTCGGCAAGCAGCCTCAGGGTGTCAATCAAGAGCGCTTTCATGTGGCTCTTGATGAGCTATTGATGGCTCGCACAAGCCGCAAGGGAGCCAGCAATTCAGTGCTTGGCAAAATGATTCATGCGATTGAGGCCGGCGATATCGGAACTGCCCGCGAGGCGCTGAGCGAAGCGCTCGAACTTCCTCAAGGGGTGCGACGGGCGTTTATTGAGCAAGCCGAGGGCCTATTGCGCCCCTTTGCAGCCGACGGCGTGATTGCCGATCAGGAGGATTCGCTATGAGCACCCATGCCGCGCACGCCTTCATCCAGTTGCAGATCGCCAAAATGGCCAATTCAGCCCTCCCGGCTCAAGACCGGACTTTCATCGAAGGCATGATCGAAATGGCTGTCTTGCTTGAGCAGCTTCCCGTCAGTGACGCCGAATGCTACCGCGAGGCACTTGCGGTAAAGACTGGAAACAGGATCGTAAAACTCAGGAGTGCAGCATGAACATCACTGCAAGCTCTTTTGAAGGCATGACCCAAGCCCTGCAACAGCGGGGTTTTTTGTACATATCCCAAATTCAATGGGTTCGCCAGCCGCGCCGGGAGAATGGGCGGTGGCGTTGTGAGGTTCTGGCATGAGCTTCTACGAAGAAAATATCGACGATGGAAGCCACTGCATGTCTTGCTGCCAGTTGATCGGCGATAGCTGCGGGCACCCAAGAGCCTGCGGTGAATGTGGTGGTGATCCACTTCCGCTCCGCGATAAGAAGATTGAGAAGCAGCTAGCCATGATCCGCTTTGAGGCATGGCTGGGAAATACCGGTGTCGCGCACACGAAGCACAACAACGGCTTCCATGTTGTGCTCAGGCTGCCGGATGGCAGGATAATTGACTGCTGGCCCAGCACCCGCAAGTGGCAACTGCGCGGACAGAAGATCAGCCGCAGCGGCAAGGCGCTTCACGACCTGGTTCGCCAGTCATTGAGGCCGTGATGACCCGCCTACAGCGCGCCCGCCGCTTCGCCTTCTGGCGCGGATCGGCAATCGCCCTTTTGTTCCTAACTGCCTGGATGCTCGCCAGCGCATACGCTGAACGCATCACCAACTGAACCCAATATTTGAATAAGGCGCCCGACACGGAGCGTCGAGGATTCGCTATGTCTGAACTCACCTTGAACATCAATGATTATCTGAGCGATCAGGAAAAAACCCAGATTGCCCGGGAAGCCTTTCGCGAAGCTGCCGCCCAGCAGGCCAGAAAAGACTTCGAGCGCATCTTAAGCAATGCGGCCTACCACATGGTTGGCGAAATCGTTGATCAGCACTTCGATGGCGGAATGGTTGAAACGCTGAAGACGAATGCCATCAAGGTTATTAACAACCTGAGTTCGACCACAGTTTTCTCTCCGCCAAATGCTTGGGATCGGGCGTCAAGCAAGGGGTTCGATCATTTGCAGACTGCCGTGGACGAACTCAAACCAGCAATTCATGAGCGGGTTGCCAAAGTCATCGCCGGATACAGCAGCACCGAACTGCGCGAGTTGATTGAAGCGCAGGTCGGCGAAGCCATCATCAAAAAACTTAGCGCTTAGGAGTCGGCCATGTCCACAAACATGCGCATCTGGGATCAAGTCGACAAGACTGACCCAGGGGCAACGAAGGATTTCACCGGCATGGGCGGCTTCAAAGGCACTGCCATCAAGCCTACTTATCTAATGCGCAGGGCCACCGAGGTTTTTGGCCCTTGCGGCGAGGGCTGGGGCTGGGTTGTTCTGGAAGATCGCTTTGATGAGGGGGCACCCCTGATGGCTCCCACGAAGGAGTGGCCCGACGCGCCTTTAATCAACGCAAAGCTGCATACGCTGAAAGTTCAGCTCTGGTATCTGGGCAAGGATGGACAGAAGTGCACCGTAGAGCACTACGGTCACACACCATTCGTTCTACTCCAGCAAGGCAAGATCATCACCGATTGGGAGCCAGCCAAGAAGTCGCTGACCGATGCCATAGGAAAGTGTCTCCAGCCTCTCGGATTCTCTGCTGACATCCACATGGGCCTATTTGACGATGCATCCTACGTCGACTCTGTGCGCGAGGAAGTCGCTATTGAGAAAGCCGAGGACAAGGCGGCCGCAGAAGAACAACAAAAACAAGAACGCCTGGAATGGCTCAAGTCTGCCGTGGAAACAATGGCGGGCGCCGTAACCATGCATGAGCTGAAAACGCTCAACACGCGCTACGTGAAGAGTGCTGCGGCCCGTAACGAAACATCGTTCCTGCGCCGCCTGACTGAAGCCTTTGAAGAGAGAAAGGCTTTTATCGAAGCTGCCAACTCTAAAAAGGAGCAAGCCGCATGAGCAGCCTTTACGAATTGACAGGTCAGTTCAAGGAATTGTCGGCGCTGATGGATGGGGCCGATGAAGACATGGCTATCGCAGTGCGCGACACAATGGGCGGAATCGAGGCCGAATTCAACGACAAGGCCTTGGCTGTGAGCCGGGTCATCTTGAACATGGACGGCGACATCGATGCTGTGGAAGCCGAGATCGAGCGACTTCAGGAACGCAAGCGCATCATGTCCAATCGAAAGGGCCAGATCATCGACTACCTGCGCGAGAACATGGAGGCTGCTGATATCACCAGGATCAGTTGCCCCCTGTTCACTATCACCCTTGCAAAGGGTAGAGAGTCGGTGATCGTCGATGATGTAAAGCTTCTTGAAGATGAGCTTGTTTCCACAAAAGTGGTGACGACTCCGGACAAGAAAGCAATTGCCGATCGCATTAAGGCAGGCCAGGACGTTAAGGGTGCCCATCTGGAGCGCGGACAGTCATCGATCAGGATCAAGTGAGGCTTTCATGACTGATAACTACATCGTCGCAAGCGCTGAGCGCCAGGCGAAACTTGAGGCAGCTAAGGCTGCCTTTTTCATGCGCGGCGGCCAGGTGCATGTTGGCCCGGGCATTCCCGAGCGCCCTACTCCCGCTCCGCGCAGCTCTCGGATCGACCCGGAGACAGTGCTTGTTCGCAAGCGCCGCCGCCTTCGCCCCGCTGAGGCCGAAACAATTCGCCGGATGACGGAGGCGATATGAAAAAGCGCAAAGCAAACAACTGCCGGGCACGGGCTGAGCGTGCATGTCGCGCCCTGCTCAGTACAAATCACGTCGCCGTCGTGAACATCGACCCAAGCGGATTGCAAGTCATGGTGAACTGGAAGAGCTGCAAGCAAATTCGCAGCCTGGCCATTGCCAACGCCATCTTTGACTTCTCCTACCACTGGACGATTTACATCGCCGCCATGTGTCGAGACGAGCGCGGCGGCGAGTACATCAAGTCGATTGAAATCTCGCCCGAGGGTATCTACAAGGTCGAGCGACTGGCTGACGCGATCGAACATCACTACCTGGAGCTGCGGAACTCCTGCAACCCAAACCACATGGTCGCATCGGGATGGATCGCTATTCCGGCTAAGTTGACGCTTGAGGAAAGCACGGCCGCAAAACTGTTCTATGCAGCCGGTGCATGGCATCAAGTGAAGGTCGCGGCATGAAACGCATCAACAACAGAGTGCGACAGCGCCGAAAGCAGTTGCACATCAAAATCCCTCCAAGCGGTTATGCGGAGTTGTGTCATGCCTGCGGATCAGAAAGCGCGCTCCGCGAAGTCTGCGGAAAAGCGCAAAGCGAATGGCGAGGAAGAGCTGAGACTGCGAGCCAGACTGGGAACCCGAACTGTTCTGTCTGAACTTATGGCCTGGCACGGTATTGAAGAGCAAGGCGAGGCAATGACTCTGGCCTTGCATCATTTGCATGCTCTCGGCCCCGAAGGCTCTCGCCCTTTCTTCACTCCGCCGCGCCACAAAATCACTATCTCTGAAAGCGTGGCGCGGAAACTGGAGCTGGCCTATCGGCGTGAATCTTTGCGGATCGGTCGAGAAGACTAATCCCGAAGCTCATCAATCATCCTGCGCGCTTCAGCATCAAGCTCGGTTTGCGCCGATTCTTTGTCCTGCCAGATTTTGTCGCTGTATTTAATCTTCGGCAGGCCGTCGATTTCCAACTCGGCTATCACCCCATTTGGGTATTGACCGAAACGCATTACGAAGCGGCGCCCCTTATAGGCATCCGCAAAACTCGATTGATACATAGCCGTTATCCATTCCTGATCAAGAACCTGTAATACCCCATCCTGAATCTACTTGCCACACCTCTATTGAGGTCGCGCATTCCCGAGGAAAAAACATGAACCCTGTTTTCCATATCAAAGAAGTGAATATCAACATCCACGCATACCAGCGCGCTCCAGCCCTTGTCGCCCTGGGCGCTGCATTTGCTGCTGCGGCAGCCTCGCCCACCCCGGACCCGGTCGAATCGGTTGATATCGCAATCCCAGCGCACGGTGAGTATTGGCCAGGGGAAGGCGGAAAAAACGGTGGCTTTGTCCCGGCTCGGGGGGACGTTCCGGCCCACTACCTGATCTTTGCGAGCGAGGATCTGAGCGGAAAATTCAAATGGGGCGGACGTGAAAAAGAATCGGCGGCGATCAGCAAAACTGACGGACGCTTTAACACTGACGCCCTGCTGTCCGAAGGCGATCACCCGGCGGCAGAAGCCGCGGCGAAATACACCGCTGACGGGCATGAAGATTTCTATCTTGCTGCCCCGGCAGAGTTGTATCAGGGCTGGTTGAACTGCCCGGACATCTTCTCGAAGAGCGACTGGTACTGGTCGAGTTCGCAGCGCTCAGCCTACTCCGCATTCACTCTGCATTTTGGAGGTGGCAATCAGCACTACTACGGCAAGGGCAACGAGTGTTTCGTCCGTCCCGTCCGCAGAAAATTTATTCAGTGATCCATTAATTGCTTTTGATCCTGGCGCACAAGCGCCTTTTTTATTGCCTTGAGAAAGAGGAAATAACATGTCCGCATCAGCAGGAAATGCAATCTCAACATCAGAATTGGTTATCGGCCAGCCATACGGCGGCGGATTCTTCATCGGCATCATCCGCGACCCGGTAACCGGCCTTGAATATCGCCAGATATCCGCCGGGGTTGAACTTGAGCTGCGCGGCAAATGGGGCGAGTACGGCGTCAAGATCGCTGGCGCAGACAGCTTCATCGATGGTCGAGCGAATACTGAGGCCATGGCCGCTGCCGGTAGCGATCTCGCTAAACAGGTTCTGGCGCTGGGCGACGGCTGGGCAATTCCAGCACGCGATCAGCAAGAGCTGCAATACCGCCACCTCAAGCCAACCACCGATGAAAACTACTGCTGGAATCGCGACGGCGACAACCCTCACAGCGTTCCTGTCGGCACTCTGTACACGGAGCATTATCCGGCGCAGACAGCGATCGAAGTGTTCAAAAGCGGTGGCAAAGAGGCATTCAGGCCTCGCTACTACTGGTCATCTTCGCAGCGCTCAGCCGACTTCGCGTTCAATCTGAATTTTGCAGTTGGCGATCAGAGCAGCCACGACAAGAGCGGCGAGTGTTTCGTCCGTCCCGTCCGCAGCGAGCTTATTCAATAATTCGTTTATTTGATCCGGCCGCCTGCGGCCGGTTGCTTTTGGAGCAGTAATGCAATGGGAATGCACACAGATCTATCGATATATAAAGCATCGATGGGATTGCTACACATCGCTACAAACATGACTCGCAACATTCCGAGGGATTTAAAGCAGTCCCTTGGCAAGAGGGTCATTGATGAATGCATTGATGTTTTGATGCTTATCGCCCGGGCCAACTCCACGCAAGACAAGCGACCTCATTTGATTGAGCTGGTTGAGCGAATTCAAGTGGTTGAATTTCTAATGAGGCTATTCAAGGAAAATCGCTTCATCAGCGTGGACCAGCA
Source organism: Pseudomonas sp. Irchel 3A18 (assembly GCF_900187465.1). Classification (NCBI taxonomy): domain Bacteria; kingdom Pseudomonadati; phylum Pseudomonadota; class Gammaproteobacteria; order Pseudomonadales; family Pseudomonadaceae; genus Pseudomonas; species Pseudomonas sp. Irchel 3A18. The sequence continues at coordinate 14,375 of NZ_FYDI01000007.1, read as the reverse complement.
CTCAAAGGCGATTGAAATAACCGAGTCAATCGGAAAGCAGGCAAACGCCTGGAAAAGATACGCAGCAAAATCGCCCGCCACATGAGGGTTACGGCTTTCATGTCTGAGCGAATAAATCTGGTCGCGCCGCTGACTCGATGAGTCACCGCCATGTGCGAAAAGGGTACCGCCGATCTAAAGGGTTCGGGCTGGCCCTGCACAGTTTCAGGGCTGAGAAATCGACCTTGTGACGTAGATAGCGCGACAGGTCGCAGCGCTCAGCCAACAACGCATTCAATCTGAATTTTGAAGATGGCAATCAGAACAACAACGACAAGAACAACGAGTGTTTCGTCCGTCCCGTCCGCAGATTTAAATGCTGCACACTACCAGTTCAGGGATTTGGTTCAGGCCTACTACGACTGTCGGCGCTCAAAGCGCAACAGCGCAAGCGCGTTGACTTTCGAGGTGAACCTGGAAAGAAACCTGACGGCGCTACATCACGACCTGGTAAGCGGCAATTACCGCCCGGGCCGTTCTATTTGCTTTGTCGTGACACGGCCAAAGGCAAGAGAGGTGTGGGCTGCCGACTTTCGCGACAGGATCGTCCACCATCTGCTTTACAACCGCATCGGTCCGCGGATCGAAAGCAGCTTTATAGCGGACAGCTGCGCTTGTATTCCTGAGCGCGGCACGCTGTACGCAGCAAAGCGGCTTGAGTCGAAGATTCGCAGTCAGACGCAGAACTGGTCGCGACCTGGCTTCTATTTGAAGCTTGATCTTGCAAACTTTTTTGTGTCTATCGACAAGCGCGTGCTTGCCCGGCAGCTTGCCGAGAGAATCACCGATCCATGGTGGCGTGAACTGGCCCTGCAAGTGCTCTGGCACGACCCGCGTGAGGACTTTGCGACACGAAGCCCTGCACACCTTTTCAACCGGGTTCCACAGCATAAGCAGCTTGCAGCTCAACCGGCCCACCTCGGGCTGCCGATTGGTAACCTCTCTTCGCAGTTCTTCGCGAACGTCTATCTCGACGCACTCGATCAGTTCTGCAAGCACACGCTGAAAGTGCGGCATTACATTCGGTATGTCGACGACTTCGTGCTGCTGCATGAGTCGCCGCAGCAGTTGAACGAGTGGCACGCCCAGATCGAGGCCTTTCTGCCGACACTGGGCGCTCGGCTCAATCCGAAGAAGACGATTCTTCAGCCCATCGACCGGGGTGTGGATTTCGTCGGGCACGTCATCAAGCCCTGGCGCAGGACAACTCGGAAGCGATCAGTTGCGCAGGCGATGAAGCGAACCGCAGCAGCGCCAGCCGATGATTTGCGCGAAACGGCTAATAGCTATTTTGGGCTGCTATCGCAAGCGAGTCACAGCCATAAAGACCGGGCGAAGCTGGCAAACCTTCTTCTCCGTCGGGGCTTTTCAGTCAACCAACAACTGACCCAGACCTATAAGCGAGCACGCGATCAGGGCCGACCTTGAATCGATCCAGCATGGACTGAGGGGAATGGATGGAAAAGTATATCCAATACCCCGATCCATCAGCCATAGGCTCGTTATCGGCGATGTTTGCAGAAACCTCTGACTCGGAAATACCGAGCGCTACAGCGACTTCTCTCTGATCCAGCTTTTTGCCCAGCCCCATAACCAATTCCTTCTTTCTGGATGCCAATTCAGAAGCAATAGCCCACTTCAACGAATCACGCCACAGGCGAGGATGATCCATGTCCGCATTTCAATACGGTTCGGTGTGCAGCGGCATCGAGGCCGCGACCGCCGCCTGGCATCCGCTGGGTATGAAGCCGGCCTGGTTCGCCGAGATCGAGCCATTCCCCAGCGCCGTGCTTGCCCATCACTACCCAGAAGTGCCGAACCATGGCGACATGACTCGCCTGGCGGCCAAGGTTCTGACAGGGGCGATTCCGGCACCAGACCTGCTGGTCGGTGGAACGCCCTGCCAGGCATTCAGTGTCGCGGGCATGCGCGCCGGCTTGGCAGATCCGCGCGGTGCCCTAACCATCAAATATGTGGAGCTCGCAGATGCAATTGACCATGTTCGCGCCAACCGTGGCGACCCCGAGTGCATCACGGTCTGGGAAAACGTCCCCGGCGTCCTCTCCGATCGAGGAAACGCCTTCGGCTGCTTTCTTGGCGCGCTTGCTGGGGAAGACAGCGAACTGCAGCCTTCAGGGAAGCGCTGGACAGACGCTGGTTGTGTGTATGGACCCAAGCGAACAGTCGCGTGGCGGATCTTGGACGCCCAATATTTCGGCCTGGCCCAACGCCGCAAGCGTGTGTTCGTTGTCGCAAGTGCTCGTCGAGGATTCGATCCCTGCGAAGTACTTTTTGAGCGCGAAGGCGTGCGCCGGGATACTGCGCCGCGCCGAGGCCAGGGGCAAGACCTTACCGGACACGCTCCTTTTCGCCCTGCTCTCCAGTGTGGATGCGGATGCACATTCGACGATCAGTGCGGCCCGTGGGGCTGCCCAAACTGCGAAGGTGACGAAGGGCCAGCAGTCGGAGTGATTGCTGGTGTTCCAGCATTCGGCGGACACAGCCTGGGCGGCTCAATCGAGCAATCGGCCACGCTCACAGCAAAGGAAAGCCGACTGGACGTGGAGAGTGAGTCCTTCTTTGTGATTCCAGATCACGAGGTGACCGGAACCCTTAGCGCAAGATCGACTGGTGGCGGGGGGCTGGGTACAGACTTTGATCTTGCAGGCGGGCTTCAAGTTGCTGGAACGCTGCAGGCAAACGGCAAGGCAGCCGGCAGCGCCACACAACAGGATGCAGAGTCGGGACTTTTGGTCGTGCACGGCACGCAAGACCCAAGCGTGCTTGGAGAGCTTGCTCACTCGCTGGGCCGAAATAGCGGGCAAGAGAATGCAGTCCTTGCTTTCAGTTGCAAGGACTATGGTGCCGATGCTGGCGATGTAAGCCCGACGCTGCGCGCTATGGGGCACGCAGGAACCCATGCCAACGCTGGCGGGCAAGTTGCGATCGCTGTTTCCCTGCGAGGCCGAGAAGTCGGAGGCACGATAGAGGCTGGCGATGACGTCCACGCTTGCATGCGAGCGCCTTCCGGTGGAGGGGATAAGCCTCACGCCCTGGTCAGTTCAAAGGTTCGTCGGCTCACTCCGATCGAATGCGAACGCCTTCAGGGCTTTCCTGACGATTACACAATGATCCCCTATCGCGGAAGGGTCGCAGGCTTGTGTCCTGACGGTCCGCGCTACAAGGCGATCGGCAACTCCAAGGCCGTACCCGTGGTCCGCTGGATCGGCATACGCCTAATCCAATCTATCCAACGCGCTACATAACCAAATCTCAGCCGGTCACGCCCGGCAAGGAACCCTCATGTCAAAAATCTACTTGTCAGGCCCAATGACAGGCCTGCCGGATTTGAACTTTCCAGCATTCAACGCTGAGTCTGCCCGCCTTCGCGGCCTGGGATTTGATGTCGTAAACCCAGCAGAGCTGAATCCAGACGGGGCATCGTGGGGCGAGTGTATGCGCAAAGATATTGTTGCCCTGATGGGCTGCGGCATGGTTGCCACCCTGCCCGGCTGGGAGCACTCGAAAAGCGCGAGGCTTGAAGTTCTGATCGGCGAACGTCTGGAGATGGCTGTCGTGAAGGCCCAGGACCTTGTTCATCCGCCAGCAATCCTGTCTGCAGGCCACGCACCAGCCCTCGGCAGGGAGATTGATATGCCGCGGCTCGACAGCCTTGCTGATATCCCATACGCCAATCAAACCCCTGACGATTGGGATCCGGACTACCGAAAAATCTGGCAAGAGCTTCAAGTTGCAAGCAGAAACAAGACTCAGCTTGGCGGCTTCATTCGCGAGTTGCGCGAGCGGCTAGCTGAAGCTCTATCCGAGGTCGATATTTTGCGCCGCGAATCCCCTTCCGCCCAGTCAGTGGACGAAACCGATCTTGAAGCGGCAGTGCGAGTGCTGAAATACGTCAACTGCCCTGAGTTGGCGCAAGCTGTGGGTCGTGCCAGCGCCGCCCTCTCCGCTCCCGAGCAAGAAGACCGGGGCTACCCGCCATGTGATTACTGCGGAACCGCACCTGATTATCATCCGTGGCACGGCAGCGGCCTGCTGAATGGCGTCGTGAACAAACACATCCACGCCTGCGGCGCGTGCCTATCAAAACTGCCAGCGCATGGCGTGACCGTGCAGAGCGAGCAGGAGCTGCCCGACGGGCTGAGCTGGGATCAAGCGCCGGCCAACGCAGTTGCGCTCATTGGCGGAAAAATCGACGACCTGCACCCTGAACGAAAGCTGTTCGTTTGGGTTCCAGAGCTGGACCAGCAGACCATGGGGGTTTTGGCTGCTCCGTTCGATAGCCGCCCAACGGGAAGCCCGCAAAGCGCCGCGCTTGATAGCCCCAACAGCCAGTGGGTCGTTCTCGCCAAGCGCCCTGCTGTCCAGCTCAACGCCCAGTCCGCCTCAACTCACCAGAAGTAACCCCTCTCCTCTCTATACATGCTGCTGCCCGGTGGGCGGCAAGGACGAAGTCATGCCTGAAGAAATGAAATTGATCGGACCGGTAGAAGTTGTCCGCGACGAGAGCGGCTACTGGGGTCACCCCGACGAACCCAACTTTGACGAAAATCATGCAGCCTTCAAGGCCTGGCTCGTTGCGCAGGGGCTTGAGGTGACGCAGTGGCACATGGATGCGGATATCGGCGAGCCGCACCCGTACGATGATGGTGCAACCCATTGCCTGGGCTGGGAGCCTGTCGCACCAGGTCCTGAGTGGTTCCTATTGGACATCTTCGATACAGAAGACGGGCCTTGCGTGAGCTGGGTGCGCCGCAAAGGCGAACAATACTGGTCGCTGAATGGCGATGATGGCTCATGGGATTACCCGAGCCTGATGGCCTTAGTACGCGACAACTTTGGCAGCGCCGCCGAAGGAACCAGCTTCGGCCCCGGGCTGGGCAACGGGCTTAAGGTCGGCGATACCGTGAAGGTTGGCGGGGTGTGCAAAGCTGACCCGGCTGGTTTCCTCCCTGATGCCGACAGTATTGCTGATCACATGTTCGAGGAGGCAGTTGGTAGCGATGCAGGGGAATGGGTCGACAACTACCCCGATCTTAATGAGCAAGCGAGGGCGGCGCTTGAGAAGGCACTGGAGCCTCTAATGGCTTGGGCGCGCGAGTATTGCGAACCCCAATTCTTCACTATCGAAGGCATCTCGGATCACATCATCACTGCCGAAGATGTGCGACTGGCCAGGGCGCACGGGGTAACCCCATGAATCGCCTGGCCCTCGCCCTCCTGCTGCTGGCCACCTGCGCCAGCGCAGCCCCCACTCCTGCACCGGTCCAGCGCCAAAACGTGATCGAAATCGAGCGCGACAGCCAGCGCGGTGTGACGTGCTACATCCTCAATTGAGTAGGCATCAGTTGCGTGCCAGACAGCCAGATCAAGCCTGAACCAAAGGCCAAACAGACCCATGCGCAGGACAGGCGCGTTGATGAGAGGTATTCGATGTGAAGGCACTTTCAATTCGCCAGCCCTGGGCCTGGCTAATCATCCACAGCGGCAAAGACATCGAAAACCGGTCATGGCATACGAAGTTTCGGGGGCGGTTTCTGGTTCACGCCTCCTCGGGCTGCACTCGCAAGGAGTGGGCCGAGGCCGTCTCGTTTGCCTTGGAGGCAGGCATGATCAAGCATCCGGCTGACGTGCCGACAATCGACGAACTGCAGCGCGGCGGAATCATTGGGTCAGTTGAGCTGGTGGATAGCGTCGATACCAGTGATTCGCCCTGGTACATGGGAGAAAAGGGTTTCGTGCTGCGCGACCCAAAGCCTTGGTCATTCATCCCGCTCAAGGGTCGCCTGGGCTTCTTTGATGTGCCGGCCGGAGTTTTGCCATGAGTGCCGCCGCAAAAGTGCTCGACCTATGCAGCGCCAGCCGCATGATGTGGTTCGACAAGCAGGATCAACGCGCACTGTTCGGGGACATCCGCGACGAGCAGCACTTGCTGTGCGATGGTCGAGTGCTGAAAGTCGAACCTGACGTACTGATGGACTTCCGCCAATTGCCGTTCGAGGCCTCTACCTTCCGCTTGGTCGTGTTCGATCCGCCGCACCTGACCCGCGCCGGGCAGGATAGCTGGATGCGCGCCAAGTACGGGGTGCTGACCAGCGATTGGCGCGAGGATATTCGGCAAGGCTTCGCCGAGTGCTTCCGAGTGCTGGAGCCAGAGGGCATTCTGATCTTTAAATGGAACGAAACCCAGGTGCTGGTCAGCGAGCTGCTGTCCCTGACCGACGAAAAACCGTTGTTTGGCCACAAGTCTGGCAAGCGCGAAAAGACGCACTGGATCACTTTCATGAAGCGGGGTTTGCCATGCGCCTGATCCCGCAAACCGGCTGGCTCCGCCGCCAACTTGAGGCAGCGCTGATCCTGCTGGCCGCATGGATTCTCGGCGGCCGCAATGTCGCCCGCTCCGGCGTCGTCTCCCGATCCGACAACAACGAAATGTTCGAGATGGACTTCGAGCTTCGCGAGATCGCCCGGCGCATCCGCAAGAACTACCTGTAACCCCTTCCCTTTCAATCTGCCTGCCTTCGGCGGGCATAGAGAGCTATTGCCATGACGAAACACACCCCCGGCCCTTGGGCCGTAGATGAATCCCGCCACGAAGGTGCAATCAATCGCAAAGATCCGTTCCGCCACATCGGCATGGTCAGTCAGTTCCTGCATGACGCCAGCAGTCATGCAGAAAACGAGGCCAACGCAAAGCTGATCGCCGCCGCACCAGAACTGCTGGAAAGCCTTTCAAATCTGGTCGGCCTGGCACGACTGGGCGCAGCGAACATCAGCAAGTACCACGCAGCGTTGGCTCATGCCGAATCGGTCATCGCCAAGGCTACCGCATAACCCATCCCCACCTCTGCCGCAGTGCGCGGCCCGGAGACACCAATGAGCGCAATTGAATTTCTCAGTCATGAGGAAGTGTGCGAGCTTACCGGCGCTCGCACGAAGGCAGGACAGATCACAATCCTCAAGCAAAATGGCATTCGGCACACGATAAAACTGAGTGGCTGGCCCTGTGTAATTGTTGCCGCAGTCACAGGCACCGAATCATCACCAAAGGTCGCTGAAAGACCAACTTGGCAGCCAAGGAAAGCAGGATAGATGCCGCGCCCCACCACCACCCCAAGATTGCGCAAGCGCAAACAGCGTAGCGGCGCAGTCTACTATTACTACGAAACAGGACTTGAAGGCCGCAAGGAAGTCTGCCTTGGAAGTGACTACGCCTTGGCAATAACGGAGTACGCCCGACTTGAAAAAAGCCGGGCATCAGCCGACCTGGCGGCCCAAGTGCTGACATTCAAGTACGTTGCTGATTTGTACATGACAGAGGTGGTCCCAGGAAAGGCACCAAGCACGCAGAAGGACAATGCCCGCGAACTAAAGCAACTGCTTTTATTCTTTGATGAGCCACCGGCACCGCTTGAGTCAATAGAACCGCATCATGTCGTTCAATACATGCGGTATCGCTCAAAGACTGCGAAGGTGCGCGCAAACAGAGAAAAAGCACTTCTTAGTTCAATCTGGAATTTTGCCAGGGAGTGCGGATACACCTCGCTTGCCAACCCGTGCGCAGGGATAAAGGGCAACAAGGAAACGGGGCGGGATAACTATATCGAGGACGACATGTTCATGGCTGTCTATGAGTGCGCAGATCAGCCGCTCAAGGATGCTATGGACCTGTTCTATCTCACTGCTCAGCGGGTGACAGACACGCTAAAAATGGATGAGAGGGACATTCAGAATGGTCAGCTTTTTGTACAGCAAGGCAAAACGCGGGCAAAAAGACGGATTGAGATTGTAGGTCAGCTGAAGGTCGTAATTGACCGTATTTTGACCAGAAAGGCGGGCTATGCGATACGCACAAGCAGGCTAGTCGTCATTGATGGCGGTCAGCCTATGACGCCAAGCATGCTGCGCAATCGTTTTGATGCGGCAAGAGAGGCTGCCGGGATTGAGAAGATCGATTTCCAGATGAGGGATCTTCGGGCAAAAGCCGCGACAGACAAAGAGGAATCTACTGGCAGTATTCGGGATGCTCGCGACCAGCTTGGGCATACAACTGTAGGAATGACCGAGCAGTACATTCGCCGCAGAAGAGGACTGAAAGTGATGCCTACAAAATGACTTTTCATGCCGGAAAACGCTTCGCTACGAATTCGGCACCCTTGAAAACAAAGGGCTGCGCAGAAGGCAAAAAGATCACGTAGCGAAGCTATATTGCATGCAAGCCATTGAAATAAAAGAACAAGCTCATGGACTTAAAATCCCTCGTCCTCTGGACGTGCCGGTTCGACCCCGGCTCGGGGCACCATATATGAATCAAAGGCTTGCACGGGGAGACTCGGCAGGCCTTTGGTGTTTTTGTGGATTGTGAACGTTACGCTGCTAGGCAATTTCGGCAAAGCAGATATATCAAGCCCGGCTTAGTGCCGGGCTTTTCGTTTCAGTTCCTAAGCCAACCGCCTCATGGACAATTCCATCTTCGCCATCAGATCTCGCTGCTCCCTCAACGAAAGCACCAGATGCGCGATCGACCTGCTGGATGACAGATCAGACAAAGGCATACCCGTTACGTACAGCTCGATTTCGCCTGATTCGGCGTTGGTGAGCTTTACCGAAAAGCTGTCGTTCGCCGAAATGACGCATTCGCATTTGCTGGGCAGAAAAGCCGTTTCAAGGACTCGCTGTAGCTCGGGCTTTGAATACATGGTTGCTCTCTACTGATCAGATCTTTCCGACAATACTAGACAAGTATTACGCCAACTTGTTGCCGATCGTCGGCATCTTTTCTTGATCCAAGTGGCTTCGGGCGTACTCGATAAGCTCATCCACATACATTTCTGCACGAGCCAGTCGGGTACTCAGGGAAATACTTGAACCATGAGTAGTGGTTCGTCGATACAGACAGTTTTCTGAAAAAGATAGAAGTGGCCTGGCTTCAACTACATCAGATAGTTGAGGATGCTCGTTCAAAAATGCCAGAAGCCTTTCGCTGGCTCTGTGTAGAGCTTCCTCCATGAGACGGCTGAATCTGCCAGCATTTCTGTTTACGTATCCAACAAAATACTCGCTCTTGTAGCAGTCCGGTGACGCCACATGACATTCGGCACAGAGCAGGAATCGGTTCTCTACCGTGTCAGCCCCACCCAGAGAATGCGGAATGATGTGGGCGACTTCCTGATACCCCTGATCGCCACAGCACCAACAGATACGCAGCTCTTCATTGTCATCACACACCGCTTCGAGTGCGTATTCAGAAAAGCCGTACTGTTTGATCCAGTGCGAATTGTCTTGCCAGGCCTTGCGAACAACTTCGCGCCTGATCACTTTTCTCTTTGGTGACAGCCCCATTAGAGACACCTGCTCGATCAACCATGAATGACTTCATGATCGCAATGATACTTCGGCTATAGCGGACTGTAGGACCGGATTTATCCGGGAAGACGATATGACTGACGATATAGATATCGAGGATGTACAAGTTGCCTGGTACACACATCATGAGCAGGCCCGACATTCGCCGAACCTGCCAGACAACCTATCTTACGGACATACGCAGACCGTCGGACCAAACACCGGGCCGCTGCATGGGTCTTTGGACGGGCCGAATACCGGGCATGCAGCCTGGGCATTCAGGGAGAAACCACACAGCAGCACTACAGCAAACATCACTTTCTTCATTTGCAACCTCCTGGTCGAAACATCAATAACATTCCGTGCTCTCCCTGCAGCCAGGACACCAGCCCGCAGAGGTGCCGAATATTCGCCTATCACAGGATGGGCCGCAAGATCTGTCAGCAATGACCGCCGAGCCCTTCACAGAAAATCCGGTTGAACCAACACACTGGAACGCCATCCACTTTCAAGCAGCCTGAATCTAATTCGGATGGACAGCCAAGGCTGGGAGGCAGTCATGAAAAAGAACACCGACACCAAGAACAAAGCAGTGCCGTCGTCAGATCAATCAGGCGAAGTCGAGCGCGATAACGATGCACATCGTCCAGACGGGTCTTCTGGAACAGCGCATGATTCAACGGCGCAGAAAACCGCCCGCAAAGAAGGCAAGCATTCAAAGTGAAGTGACGACGATGCTACACATTTGACAGGGCGAAACTGCGAACAGCCGCAGTTGCTCTGGGCCAACAACACCGTTCAGGTACGTTGCTGCTTGTCATAGCATATTGCTTCATACTGATGGGCAAAGTCATACGTACGAGAGTTGCCACTTGCTCGATTTCATAAGCGATGCATTGAATATATTTGCGAACTGGCCCACCTATGAACGCCCTCGTCGTGTATTTACGAGAGGTTTCGTCATTTTTTGCATCGTGACGGCAGTGGCAGAACTGCTCATTCTGAATGAGCTGTTCGGCAGCTGATGATGAGAGGCAAGCCCGCCCCTGGCGGGTAAATGAATCGATGCAAATGGCGAATACCGATCCCCTGTACTACCTTCAAGGTGCTTGCATCCCCCTGCGCGTAAAACACAGAGCCGGGCGTATCACTGCGAAGCGGACTTGATCTGGAGCTTTCATGAAAAAAATCATGCTGCTGGTGTTTTTTGCCCTTTCGGTGTCTGGCTGTAGCTATTTTTCATTTCAGGAAGACAACTGCACAGACAACCCACAGATGGCGGGATGCGATGGGGAACACTCCGGTCATCGACGCTAAACATTGCCGTACTTCGAAACGCGGGCCTGATTGACCTCATGAGCGACTGTAGGCCCGCCCCCGCCATTACCCTCTGACCATCTGCCTGCGTTGTCTGCGATCAGTCGCTCTGGATACCACATAGGTCCAGCTCAGAAATCCCATACCCGCCACAATGAACACTGCCGGGCTACGCATCAGAACAATCCCACCGATCAGCATACCCAGACCCAACGCACCCACGAGCAAGGCAGATAGTGCAATCAGATTCATACAACCCTCCTTTGTCATAAATAAATTGGTCGCACCTTCGGCATTGCCATGCGTATAAGTTTTCAACTGCGAGATAGGTGTGCAGACCGGCTTGGAGGATGAGTGGGTGTTTGGCGGGGGTGGTTCCATGATTGCGGCATACCGATAAAGCCCTGAGTCTTGCAGGTGCTTGGCAAGAGCCTCATATAGCTGTAAAAAACGCAACGAAAGTGGTTATCACTTACAGCCATCCCAGCTCTGGAATCCAAGGACGATAATGCCCCTGATCACTGAACGTGTAGAACTGGCCCGCAACGGAGCCAACGATAAAGTCATTTGCCGAATGGCATCAGGCTGGGCGGTCATGGGCGACGTGCAGTTTCTTCCCGGTTACTGCCTGCTACTCCCCGACCCTGTCGTTCCAAGCCTGAACGATCTGGATGCAGAAGCCAGAACGACATACCTGCTCGACATGGCCCGAATCGGAGATGCGGTGCTTCAGGCAACCGGGGCACTTCGTATGAATTACGAAATTCTGGGCAATTCAGAGCCCGAACTGCATTGCCACATTTTTCCTCGTTACGCCTCGGAACCGGAAAAGCATCGCAAGATGCCTGCATGGTTCTATGACTGGAAAACGGCTACGCCATATGCGGAGGAAGTGCATGGGGAATTGCGCAAGAAGATTGCACGGTTGTTGGATGCAGACTTGAAATAGCGGCAATTTGCCGGTATTGGTGGCGCCTTCTAACAGCCAGATAGCTGACCAATGGAATTCGTTCGCAACCGTTTTACTGCAGTATCCATCCTGGCCGCCCTGGCTCTCAGTGGATGCACCTCCTATCCGCCGGAGACGAAGACTAACTACGGACCTGGGAAAGTCGACATTGTGAGCAGAAAATATGTTTGCTACACGGATGCGCAGATCATAAATGGCGAGCGTACCCTCGTAAACTTATGCGGCAGGTCCCATTCGGGGTTTTCTTTTAAGGATGAACCTCAAATATGGGCAGGGATTGGCCACCAGATGCCGCCCAAGTTTCAGCTCAGCGATGCGATTGAAGGAACAAAAGTACCTATCAAGGATAAGATTGGCCTGCTCAAATGCGAGCCGCTGAAGCAAGAAACCAGTACTGCGGCACGTGAGACTTTCTGCAAGGTCACACTCAACGATCAGGTGCTTGTGAGTGCTCAAATCATCTTTGAACCGCTCTCCGAATCTCGCATGGATGAGCAACCGGCCAATCCATTGACCAGACCCATCTCGAGCCTCATCGAAACATTGCAACGACCGTGATGAGTAATACCGGTGTCACCAACAACATTCTGATAACTTGCCGCTCGCTGGAAAGCTTTCAGGGTAATCATCGTCGTGGTCATTTTGGCTCTTTCAAGGCTACCCCTCTCCCGCGGATACACCACCACGCAAATCACACCACAACGGCGCAGACATCCGCATCACTAAAATCGAGATACTGTCTCGCATACCTGCCTTGGCGGACGAGCTAGATAGAATGACAGATGACGAACATCTTGGACTGACTGCCGAAGATCAGCGTGAAATCTGCTATTCCCAGGCAATCCATAAACTAGGGGAGCAGCAGGGACTGAAGCGCCCACCTCTCAATTGTTTGATTTTTGCGAGATGGCACGCATGATGAGCCCCGCTTAACACTGTCCGCAGCCTCATATAACAAATCCCGCATCAGCGGGCTTTCGTTTGCCTGAGCCAAGGGTGCATCAGTTCGCTTCTACCCTCGCCGCCGAGATATCTTCAAGCCCAAGGGTCATCTGCAACTGATCACGCCAGTAGGCGACCTGATATTCCAGGCGCGGTTTCTTCTGTTTCCACTTGGACAGCTCACGGCCGCTGAGGCTGGCGATGTCCTTGCCGTCGTCCAGCGCCTTGCAGGCCAAGTCGAAATTTTGTTTTTCGTTCAACTCGCCACGGATAAGCGCGTCGATGTGCAGATCACACCAGACCGAGAACTTCACATCCAACCACCGAGCAAAAACTACCGCCAGCTTCGGATGAAGCAATGTTCCCGGCGACTTACCACCGCGAGCAGTGCGCACCAGACCAAAGTGATCCTGAGTCACTTTGGTATCCAAGCCCAGAGCATCAGCCAAGACAGCAAGGTACTGCTTGGTCTCGGCCTGCTTCAGCCAGTCCACGGGTCGTTTGTCGAAGCGCTTGGCCACGTCCGTGGCATTGATCCAGCCATCGCTACTGAAGTGCACTGGCTGTCCTTGGTAATGAAACGGGATCACATTACTTGCGTTCATGGGTGTCACCTCGCTCATCAGGCGAAAAGGTACGCAGCCGGGGAGGACGGATGAACGAACATCCACCGTTCGACTGTACGGGTCTAGGCTGCGTATTGGGTTTGCCTTGCGGCAGAAACAAAAAGCCCCAGATCGCAAGTGCGTCCGGGGCTATGTGGGGGATACGTCGATCTACATCGCGACCTTCAGCGCGCTATTTTTTCTCAAGTGTGGTGGAGGGCTGATGCGACTGGATTTTGATATCCAAATTTTTGATAACCCCCTCCAGATTTTTTCCATCATTGGTGCCACTGACAAGCGCATACCCAACAGTGTCCTTTGGCAAGGCCAAGACATTTTGGAATCTCACCGTCACCGTATTCGACCTTGCGGACGATTTTTGCCCGGAAAGCTCGCCTCCAACACCAACCCCATCACTGACTGCAGGAGCTGACAAGTCGACCTTCAACTTCCCGCCGCTGGTGGCGTCTGCAGATATCTTGAAGGTTATCTCCGCAGATTCGGCCATTAGTCCGGTCTTGACATCTCCTTGCGCGGCCCGCATCGAGCTGAGCCCTTCTCCGACCTGCCTCATTGCCTCGACCAGGGTGATATCACTGGGCTTTGCGACCTGCTGAAAACACCCCGAAAGCGGCACCAAGCACATCGCCAATATGACCTGCTTCATTCACTACTCCTTGTTGTGAGTGGCAAATAGCCACTTAAGGAGCGTAGCAGTGGGTTTCAGCAAGCCAAGGAGCCAGATGCAAAAAGCCCAGCGCGGGGCTGGGCTTTTACCTACGATCAATCTTGGATCACGACTCAGGAGCACGATCATAAGCATCTTGATCAGTAATCTGTGTGACCTTTTCAACCTCCGCCTTTATGAGCTTCCCAGCCCTGGTCTTCGTTACCAAGTGCAGCATCACAACTTTTCCGCCCTTCTGCCACCGTCAAACCGTTGTACTGCGGATGTACAAGTTCAGCCCAGAGCGTACGACAGCGTTGGCCGAGCCAGACGTTCAGCTCCTCGAAGGTATGGAACATGCAATTTTGAGCATCGAGCCAGATTCGCCTCCGGCTGTCCTGCACGTTCTTTTCGACGATGCCTTTCTCCCAGCCAGAGGCCACGTTGCAGAAGTCCGGATCGAACAGATAGT
>NZ_FYDI01000036.1:0-1917 GCF_900187465.1 Pseudomonas sp. Irchel 3A18 | reverse complement strand
ACCACTTCTTCGAGCTGGGCGGTCACTCGTTGTTGGCAGTGAAGCTGATCGAACGGATGCGTCAACAGGACCTCAGCGCCGATGTGCGTGTGCTGTTTGGTCAGCCGACTCTGGCAGCCCTGGCTGCAGCGGTGGGCGGGCAGGCACAGATCGTGGTTCCGGCCAATTTGATTCCTGAAGGCTGCGAGCGCATCACCCCGGACATGCTGCCGCTGGCGGATCTGGATCAGGAAGCCATCGATCGTGTCGTGGCCAGTGTGCCGGGCGGTATCGCCAATGTGCAGGACATCTATGCACTGGCACCGTTGCAGGAAGGGATTCTTTATCACCACCTTTCGGCGGTCGAGGGCGATCCCTATCTGCAATATGCGCTGTTCGCTTTTGACAGCCTGGAGCGTGTCCATAAATTTGCCGCGGCCTTGCAGTGTGTGGTGTCGCGGCATGACATTCTGCGCACAGGTGTGCTTTGGGAGCGTCTGGACGATCCGGTGCAAGTGGTCTGGCGTCATGCAGAGCTGGTTGTGGAGGAAGTTCTTCTCGAGTCGGCTGCCGGCGATATCGCTGAGCAATTGAGTGAAGTGCTCGACCCGCGTCATTACCGCCTGGATATTCGCCAGGCCCCGATGATGCGCATCGGTTACGCCCATGATCCGGCCAATAATCGCTGGCTGGGCATGCTGCTGTTCCACCATATGGTCGACGATGCCACCTCCCTGGGGATCGTGACGTCGGAAATCGAAGCGTTCATGGCCGGCCTTGGTGATCAATTGCCTGCCTCGGTGCCTTACCGCAACTACGTGGCTCAGGCGCGCCTGGGTGTCAGTCGTGAAGACCATGAAGCGTTCTTCCGCGACATGCTGGGTGATATCGACGAGCCGACCCTGCCGTTCGGACTGCATGACGTGCAGGGTGACGGGCAGGGGATTCAGGAAGTCCGCCAGGTGGTGGACGCTTCCCTCGGCCAGCGTTTGCGTGCTCAGGCACGCAAACTCGGCGTGAGTGCTGCCAGCCTTTATCATCTGGGCTGGGCGCGTGTGCTGGGCGCCGTTTCAGGTCGCGATGAAGTGGTGTTCGGCACGGTGTTGCTGGGCCGTATGCAGGGCGGCGAAGGGGCCGACCGTGCCCTGGGCATGTTCATCAACACCTTGCCATTGCGTGTTGATCTCGGCGATCAGCCTGTCGACATCGGCGTGAAGAAAACCCATGCCAGCCTGACCGCTTTGCTGGGTCACGAACATGCCTCGCTGGTACTTGCCCAGCGTTGCAGCGGCGTTGAAGCACCTGCACCGCTGTTCAGTTCACTGCTCAATTACCGCCATCTGGAAAACCGTGCCAGTGCTTCCAGTGGCTCGGCCTGGGAAGGTATCGAGGCGCTTTCGGGAGAGGAACGCACCAACTACCCGCTGACCCTGTCGGTAGACGATCTGGGCGAAGGCTTCAATCTGACCGTGATGGCTGAAGCGCAAATTGGTGCAGAACGTGTCTGTGGCTATATGCAGCGCGTGATGCATCAATTGATCGATGCGCTGGAACAGGCTCCGCAGACAGCGCTGGGGAATCTGTCGATTCTTCCGGTTGGCGAGCGTGAGCAATTGCTTCACGAGTGGAATGTCAGTGACGCGAGCTTTGCCGATGACCTATTGATTCACCGCGCCGTTGAAAGCTGGGCCGCAAAACAGCCTTCCGCCACGGCACTTCGCTTTGAAGGCCACCTGTTGAGCTATGGCGAACTCAACGCCCGCGCCAATCAGGTGGCTCATCGCCTGATCGACCAGGGCATTGGTCCGGACGATCGTGTGGCGATCTGCGTCGAACGTGGTCCTGAAATGATCATCGGCCTGCTGGGCATCCTCAAGTCTGGTGCGGGTTATGTACCGATGGACCCGGCGTATCCGGCTGAGCGTCTGGCGTACCTGC
>NZ_FYDI01000023.1:0-51554 GCF_900187465.1 Pseudomonas sp. Irchel 3A18 | reverse complement strand
CTGCCGTTCTTCTTGAGGTTTGCTGTAGCGCTTTATCCACGCATAGAGGCTATGCGTCGACACACCAAGACGGGCCGCTACGTCAGCGACGGGAAGCTTCTTTTCGGTCACTTGATTGACCGCTTGGATTTTGAATTCTTCGGGATAACGAGGGTTGCTCATGGCACCTCCTGATTGGCCTCAGTTTAAGGCATGGAGGTGTCTACGAAACCCGGGGCGATTCAGGGATCACTGCGCAGAGCTAAAGAGATAAAACTCCGATTGAGAAGTCATCGACGGTCTTCACCGCGAAGAAGCACCTACCTCATCTCGAATGCACTCATTGCACGATTCCAACTCACCACTACCAGATCGTGGGCGCTGTAGGTGTCGGTCATCAAGAACGCCATCACATCGGACAAAGGTTGAGTGCGCAGCCATGGCCTGCAAAACCAGAGATAGCCTCAACGGCCCAAAACGCGACCTGGCATTTTCAGTGGCGCATTTGATTGGCATGGCCAAGGCTGAGCTGGAGCGCTCGTTGGCCTGGGTGGAGGTGCGTCAGGGGCCTTTTCGCGAATGAGCGGAGCGCCGCCCGATTCGCTCCCACACAGTACGCGCAGGGGCGAATTCATTCGCGAAGCCCTCTGAAGGCCAGAAACGAAAAAGCCCTGAATAATCAGGGCTTTGACGTATCGAATATGGCGGAAGCATAGAGATTCGAACTCTAGGACCTGTTACAGTCGGCAGTTTTCAAGACTGCTGCCTTAAACCACTCGGCCATACTTCCACTTGCGTTGCGGGCGCCATAATACCGGAATGAAACAAGCTGTCAAACTCTCTGGGTGGCCAGTGGCAGCGCCTCTGTTATGATCTTTGCAACTCAACATTTCAACAGGAAGGAGTTTCGCAATGCGCGAACAGGATTACGCCCTTAAAACCGGCATGCAGGCCGACCAGCTAGAGGTTAGTCGTGTCCTGCGCAACACTTACGGTCTTCTCGCCCTGACCCTGGCGTTCAGCGGCGTCATGGCCTTTGTAGCCCAGCAGATGCGCGTCGGCTACCCGAACATTTTCGTGGTGCTGATCGGCTTCTATGGCCTGTTCTTCCTCACCAACAAGCTGCGTGATTCGGTGTGGGGCCTGGTTTCCACGTTCGCCCTGACCGGCTTCATGGGTTTCCTGCTGGGCCCGATCCTCAACCGCTACCTGGGCATGTCCGGTGGTGCTGAAGTCGTCAGCTCCGCATTCGCCATGACCGCGCTGGTATTCGGTGGCCTTTCGGCCTACGTGCTGATGACCCGTAAGGACATGAGTTTCCTGGGTGGTTTCATCACCGCCGGTTTCTTTGTCCTGCTGGGTGCGGTGCTGGCCAGCCTGTTCTTCGAGATCAGCGGGCTGCAACTGGCGATCAGCGCAGGTTTCGTGCTGTTCTCCTCGGTCTGCATCCTGTTCCAGACCAGTGCCATCATCCACGGTGGCGAGCGTAACTACATCATGGCGACGGTCAGCCTGTATGTATCGATCTACAACCTGTTCGTCAGCCTGTTGCAGATCTTCGGCATCATGAGCCGCGACGACTGATAGCTGTCCGGTTTCAACAAAAAGCCCGCCTTCGCGGGCTTTTTGCTGTCCAGCCTTCTTGAATTCTTTATTATTGCGCATGTTCCGCCGACAGAGCCGACAATGAAATTCGCCATATCCCTTTTTTCCGCGGCCCATGCGCCCTCTTCCCGACGCGCCCTGCTGTTTGCAGAGGCTGTATTGGCAGGCGGCCATGAGATTGTGCGTCTGTTCTTTTATCAGGAGGGCGTCCACAGTGCTTCGGCCAATGTCGTGTCACCACAGGATGAGCAGGACCTGTCACAGCAATGGCGCGACTTCATCGTAAAGCATCAGCTTGATGGCGTGGTCTGCATCGCAGCCGCCTTGCGTCGTGGTGTGCTGAATGCAGAAGAAGCCGAGCGCTATCAGCGCCCATCCGCCAATCTCCTTGAGCCTTGGGAATTGTCCGGGCTGGGCCAGTTGCACGACGCCGTGCAATCGGCGGATCGATTGATCTGTTTCGGAGGGCCTTGAAATGGCCAAGTCACTGTTGATCATCAGCCGCCAGCCCCCCTGGTCAGGCACGAGTGCCCGTGAAGCGCTGGATATCGTGCTGGCAGGCGGCGCCTATGACCTGCCGGTGGGGCTGCTGTTCATGGATGATGGCGTGTTTCAGTTGCTGCCACAGCAGAACGCCTCGGCGCTGCAACAAAAAGACCTCACCGCCAATCTGAAAGCGCTGGCGATGTTTGGCGTGGAAGAGGTCTATGCCTGCGGCCAAAGCCTGGCAGCACGCGGCATGCCGCATGCCGAACTGGATGCCGAAATCCATCATCTGCCCGCAAGAGCCGAGTTATCGGCCCTTATTGACCGCTACGACCAAGTGATAACGATCTGATGGCTACCTTGCACGTTCTTTCTCACTCGCCCTTCGCCGATACACGGCTGGATAGCTGCCTGAGCCTGCTGGGGCCAAATGACGGCCTGCTGCTGTGCGGCGATGCAACTTACGCCTTGATACCCTCCAGCGCCCCCTTGCAGGCACTGGAAAGACAGCTGCCCGCGCTCAAACTGTTCGCGCTGGATGAAGATATAAAAGCCCGTAACCTTAAGTTGCCTGAAGGTGCAAATGGCATCGATTATCCAGGCTTCGTCGAACTGACGATCCGCTTCGACAAGGTCAATACCTGGTTATGAAACAGTTGATCGTTGCCGAACGCAGCATTGCCCTGGATAAGGAGGGTTTCCTTCGGGACCTGAACGACTGGTCGCTGGAAGTGGCCCATGCGCTGGCGGCCGAGGAAGGTATTGCCCTGAGCACTGAGCATGTGGAAATCCTGGAGCTGCTACGCGATTTCCATGCAGAATTTCAGCTCTCGCCTGCCACTCGCCCATTGATCAAGTACACCGCACTCAAACTGGGGCCGGAAAAAGGCAACAGCATGCATCTCAACCGCCTGTTCAATGGCACTCCCGCCAAACTGGCCGCCAAGCTGGCGGGCCTGCCGAAGCCGACCAATTGCATATGAACGATTACGCTCCCCTCGTCACCGAAACACCTGCCGAGCATCCTTTTGCCCAGTTCGTCCGAGCCTTGGGCAAAGGCAAACGCGGCGCCCGCAACCTGACCCGCGAAGAGGCCAGGGAAGCCATGGGCATGCTGCTCGATGAAAAGGTCGAAGACACGCAACTCGGTGCCTTCCTGATGCTGTTGCGCCACAAGGAAGAAAGCCCGGAAGAGCTGGCCGGTTTCACCGAAGCGGTTCGCGAACGCCTCACGGCCCCGCCTATACAGGTCGATATCGACTGGCCGACTTACGCCGGCAAGAAGCGCCACCTGCCCTGGTATCTGCTGGCCGCCAAGTGCCTGGCGCAAAACGGCATCAAGGTGCTGCTGCATGGCGGCGGCGCGCATACCGCCGGGCGGCTTTATACGGAACAATTGCTCGGCCTGCTGGATATCCCGCTATGCCGCAATTGGCAAACGGTGGAAACCGCGCTGGAGCAACACAATCTGGCATTTATTCCGCTGGGCGACTGGGCGCCGCAGTTGCAACGCATGATTGATCTGCGCAACACACTGGGCCTGCGCTCACCGATTCACTCCCTGGCCAGGGTTCTCAACCCGCTGAATGCCCGTTGCGGCCTGCAGAGCATCTTTCACCCTGGCTATCAAAGCGTGCATCGCGAGGCCAGCACCTTGCTGGGCGACAATGCCATTGTCGTGAAGGGCGATGGCGGCGAAATCGAGATCAACCCCGACACCATCAGCCACCTGTACGGCACCAGCAACGGGCAAGCCTGGGATGAGGAATGGCCTGCGCTCTCGCCAAGACGCCACGTCAAACCCGCAACGTTGGAACCACAGCAACTGGTGGCCTTGTGGCGCGGCGAGATAGAAGACAGCTATCCGCAACTCGCCCTGATGTCCACCATTGCCTTGGCTTTGCGCGGGCTCGGTATCCCGCGCGAGGAAGCCTTTGAGCAAGCCCAAAGCTTCTGGGATCGCCGAGACAAGGCCCTGTAACCTATCGATTTACTCGATCATGGAAGGCCACTCTTTGCGCTTTTCTGTCGAACCAACTCGATTAGACTGACTCACAACCTATATTCATTTACAGATTGGAGTCAGACATGGGCCTTCTCATCGAAGGACGCTGGCATGACCAGTGGTACGAAAGCAGCAAGGATGGGGCATTCCAACGGGAAAACGCCCAGCGTCGTCACTGGGTCACGGCCAGCGGCAAACCCGGCCCTACTGGTGAAGGCGGCTTTGCAGCCCAAACGGGTCGCTACCATCTGTACGTATCGCTGGCCTGCCCATGGGCTCACCGCACCCTCATCCTGCGCAAACTCAAAGGCCTGGAAGATCTGATCGACGTTTCGGTAGTCAGCTGGCTGATGCTGGAAAACGGCTGGACCTTCGACCCACAGACAGGCTCGACGGGCGATAAGCTCGACAACCTGCAGTTTCTCCATCAACGCTACACCGCAGATGATGCGCGCTATACCGGCCGCGTCACCGTGCCGGTGCTGTGGGACAAACAGCAGCAGCGTATCGTCAGCAACGAATCGGCGGAAATCATCCGCATGTTCAACTCGGCATTCAATGGCCTGACAGGCAATCATCTGGACCTCTACCCGAGCGCCCTGCAATCAAGGATCGATCTGCTAAACGAGCAGATTTACCCCACCGTCAATAACGGTGTGTACCGGGCAGGTTTTGCCACCTCGCAAGGCGCGTACGAAGAAGCATTCGATGCATTGTTCACCGAGCTGGATGTGCTGGAAAAGCTGCTGGGAGAAAATCGCTATCTGGCGGGTGAATACCTGACCGAAGCCGATGTTCGGCTCTTCACCACCATCGTGCGTTTCGATGCGGTTTATTACAGCCACTTCAAGTGCAACCTGCGGCGCATCGCCGACTACCCCAACCTGAGCAACTGGCTGCGGGAGCTGTATCAGTGGCCAGGGATTGCAGAAACAGTAGACCTTGAGCATATCAAAGGCCATTACTACGCCAGCCATCGCACCATCAACCCGACAGGCATCGTCCCGAAAGGTCCGGCGTTGAATCTGGAAGCCAGCCATGATCGCGAGCGTTTGCCGGGCAAGGGAATCTGGAGCTGAAGCAAGGACGGATAGCCCGCAAGCGGGCTATCCCAAGGATCAGACGCTGGATTGCGCGCCTTCAAACCAGGCCAGTTTTTCGCGTAACACAACGACCTCCCCCACGATCACCAGTGTTGGAGCATGAACTTCATGCTCTGCCACCAGCTGAGGCAGCTTGGCCAGAGTGCCCGTAAAGACTCGCTGGCTGGAAGTCGTGCCCTGCTGAATCAATGCAGCTGGCGTGTCCGCCGATCGACCATGCTTGATCAGTTGCTCACAGATGATTGGCAGCCCGATCAAGCCCATGTAGAACACCAGGGTCTGTGCGGGCGAAACCAGATCATCCCAGGGCAGATTGCTGGTGCCATCTTTCAGGTGCCCGGTGATGAAACGCACCGATTGCGCATAATCGCGATGGGTCAGCGGAATCCCGGCATAAGCCGCGCAACCACTGGCCGCCGTGATGCCCGGTACGACCTGAAACGGGATGCCATGGGAAGCCAGCTCTTCGATCTCTTCGCCACCACGACCAAAGATGAACGGATCACCGCCCTTCAGACGTACAACACGCTTGCCTTCTTTGGCCAGGGCAACCAGTTGCTGGTTGATCTGGTCCTGAGGCAGTGCGTGCTCGGCGCGACGCTTGCCCACATAGACGCGCTCGGCGTCACGACGGCAGAGGTCGAGAATGGCTGGAGCCACCAGACGGTCATACAGCACGACATCGGCTTGCTGCATAAGGCGCAAGGCGCGGAAGGTCAGCAGGTCAGGATCACCGGGACCGGCACCCACCAGATAAACCTCACCCTGCGCCTTGGGCGCATCGCCTGCAATCTTGGCGATCAGCAACCGCTCGGCTTCGCTGCCCTGCCCGGCCAGTTGCCTGTCGGCGATAGGCCCCTGGAAAACATCTTCCCAGAACGCCCGACGCTGCTGGACATCCGGAAACAGCCCTTTGACCTGATTGCGAAAACGCGCCGCAAGCCCGGCCAACTGACCGTAGGTAGAAGGTATCCAGGTTTCCAGCTTGGCGCGGATCAAACGTGCCAGCACAGGTGCATCGCCGCCACTGGAGACCGCAATTACCAGGGGTGAACGGTCGACAATGGCCGGGAAAATGACCGTGCACAAGGCAGGCGCATCCACCACATTGACGGGAACACAACGCTGCCTGGAGTCCTGCGACACCTGGGCATTGAGCGGCTCATCGTCGGTGGCGGCAATGACCAATACACAGCCGTCCAGATCGCCTTCGCTGTAACCGCGAAGGATCAATTCGCCACCGCTGCGCTCGACCAGCTCGCGCAGTTGCTCTTCGATGTCGGGCGCGACCACCCGCAACAGCGCACCGGCTTCGGCCAGCAGGCGAGACTTGCGCAAGGCAATCTCGCCGCCACCGACGACCAGCACCCAACTGCCACGCAGATTGTGGAACAGCGGCAGGAATTCCATTTAACCGATGACCTCGATGCCGCCCATGTAAGGCTTGAGCACTTCAGGCACACGGATCGAACCGTCAGCCTGCTGGTAGTTTTCCAGCACCGCGACCAGGGTACGGCCAACAGCCAGACCCGAACCGTTCAGGGTATGAACCAGTTCCGGCTTGCCGGTTTCCGGGTTGCGCCAGCGGGCCTGCATGCGACGCGCCTGGAAGTCGCCGCAGTTGGAGCACGACGAGATTTCACGGAACTTGGCCTGGCTCGGAATCCAGACTTCAAGGTCGTAGGTCTTGACGGCGCTGAAGCCCATGTCGCCAGTACACAGAGCCAGTACGCGATAAGGCAGCTCCAGCAATTGCAGGACGCGCTCGGCGTTGGCGGTCAGGCCCTCCAGCGCTTCCATGGACTGGTCCGGAGCGACGATCTGTACCATCTCGACCTTGTCGAACTGGTGCTGGCGAATCATGCCGCGGGTATCGCGCCCCGAAGCACCGGCTTCGCTGCGGAAGCATGGCGTGTGGGCAACGAATTTCAGAGGCAGTTGTTTCGGGTCGAGGATTTCGCCGGAAACGATGTTGGTCAACGACACTTCTGCCGTCGGGATCAGGTACAGATCCGCTTCACCGTCGCGGGAGATCTTGAACAAGTCTTCCTCGAACTTCGGCAACTGACCGGTGCCCTGCAAGGCAGGCGCCTGGACCAGATAAGGCGTGTACGCCTCTTCGTAGCCGTGTTCGTTGATATGCAGGTTGATCATGAACTGCGCCAGGGCGCGGTGCAGACGGGCGATTGGCCCGCGCAGCAGAGCAAAGCGTGCGCCGGACAGCTTGGCGGCGGTTTCGAAGTCCAGCCAGCCGTACTTCTCACCCAGTGCAACGTGGTCCTGAACGGTGAAATCGAAGGAAGCAGGCGTGCCCCAGGTACGCACTTCGACGTTCTCGTCTTCGTCAGCGCCCACCGGCACGGACTCGTGAGGCAGGTTCGGCATGCTCAGCAGCATGGCGTCCAGCTCGGACTGAATGCTGTCCAGCTCTTTCTTGCCGCTGTTGAGCTCTTCGGCCATGCGATCGATATCTGCCATCAAAGGCGCGATGTCTTCGCCGCGCTGCTTGGCCTGACCAATGGATTTGGAACGGGCATTACGCTCGGCCTGCAACTGTTCGGTGCGGGTCTGTACCGTCTTGCGCTGGTTTTCCAGCGATTCGATGCGCGCTACGTCCAGCGTGAAACCACGGGAAGCCAGGCGATCCGCTACGTCCTGAAGTTGGGTACGTAACAGTTTGGAATCGAGCATATCGTTCTCTCGTCTATCAAAGTCTGGTCAGGGACAGGCCAACCCAGGTTGCGAGCAGCCCGCCGAACACGCTGATACCCGCATAGCCCAGCGCCATCGGTACTTGCCCGCTTTCCAGCAGGCGCAGCGTATCCAGTGAAAAGGATGAAAAGGTCGTCAGACCGCCTACAAAGCCGACAATCAAGCCGGCACGAACCTCGATGGGCACTTCCGGGCGAATCAGAAACAAGCCGTAAAGCACGCCGATTATCAGGCAACCGACGATATTCACCGCCAGAGTTGCCGTATAGAAATGCCGCGGCCAGTTGGCGCTTACCCAGGTTCCTGCAGCAAAGCGCAATAATGTACCAGCGATACCGGCTACGGACACCGCAAGAATCGTCTGAATCACTACTTTCTCCGCTGACGAGGGCTGACGGCGTCCAATGAAGCCAGATGTTTGAGCTTTTCGCCGATTTTAAGCTCCAGGCCACGGGGCACCGGCTTGTAATACTCGCGTGGTTCCAGCTCTTCGGGGAAGTAGTCTTCACCGGCCGCGTAGGCATCGGGCTCATCGTGGGCATAGCGGTATTCTTCGCCATAACCCAGTTGCTTCATGAGTTTGGTCGGCGCATTGCGCAAATGCAGCGGGACTTCAAGCGAACCGTGCTCGGTCGCCTCTCGCATCGCCGCCTTGAAGCCCATGTAAACCGCATTGCTTTTGGGCGCGCAGGCCAGATAAACGATGGCCTGGGCCACTGCCAGCTCGCCTTCCGGGCTGCCGAGACGCTCCTGCACATCCCAGGCGGACATGCACAGAGGCAAGGCACGCGGATCGGCATTGCCGATATCTTCGCTGGCCATGCGAACCACACGACGCGCCAGATACAGCGGATCGCAGCCACCATCGATCATCCGTGCAAACCAGTACAAGGCCGCATCGGGATTGGAGCCACGAATGGATTTGTGCAGAGCGGATATCTGGTCGTAGAACGCTTCACCACCCTTGTCGAAACGGCGACGACTGTCGCCAAGCAGGCTTTGCAGCAGATCGACACTGATCTGCGAACCATCTTCGGCAAGATCGGAGGCGTTTTCCAGCAGGTTGAGCATGCGTCGACCGTCACCATCAGCCGCCGACATCAGCATCTCGAAACCTTCATCACTCAGGCTCAGGTGATGCTTGCCCAAGCCACGCTCTTCGTTCAGCGCCCGATGCACCAGCTTGCGCAAGGCAGCTTCGTCCAGGCTCTTGAGGACATAGACCCGCGCTCGCGAAAGCAAGGCGTTGTTCAATTCGAACGAAGGGTTTTCAGTGGTCGCGCCAATGAAGATCAGGGTGCCGTCTTCAACGTACGGTAGAAAGGCGTCCTGCTGCGACTTGTTGAAGCGGTGGACTTCATCGACAAACAGGATGGTGCGACGCCCGTATTGGCCGGCCTGCTGCCTGGCCACTTCGACGGCCTGCCGGATTTCCTTGACCCCGGCGAGCACTGCCGAAACGGTTTCAAAATGCGCATCGGAAACCTTGGCCAGCAGCTTAGCCAGTGTGGTTTTACCCACACCCGGTGGCCCCCAGAAGATCATGGAATGCAGAGCACCCTGCTCCAGCGCCTCACGCAGAGGCTTGCCGTGAGCCAGCAGGTGTTCCTGACCGACATACTCGTCCAGATTGGTCGCACGCAAGCGTGCAGCCAGTGGCTGAGCTATCGGTTCACTACGAAACAGGTCCATGATCTGAGGTTAAGCCCCTTTATTCCTGGATGACATCGGCACCTTTGGGAATGTCGAACTTGAACTTGCTGGCCGCAATCGGCTCGTTGGCCTTGACGCCGGTGAACAGGATATTCGTGCGCTGGCCGACGCTGTCGATCAACTGCATGTCGTTGATGATGCCGTTACGGAAAGACAGACGCAGGTTGTCGAACAGGGTGTCCTTGGTCTTGGGCTTGAGCACGAAGTCGATCACGCCACCGGCTTCCTTGGCAGTGATATCGAAGCTTTCGCTGATCTTCGACACATCACCGGACAGCAGCAAGGCTGGCGTCTGGGTCAGGCGCTGATCCAGAGTCTTGATGGTGACCTGTTGCAGGTCAGGGTCCCAGAGGGAAACCTTCTTGCCATCGGAAACCATCAACTGCTCTTGCGGCGCATCGGTGTGCCAGTTGAACAGACCCGGGCGCTGCAAAGCCATTTCACCCGAGGTTTCCTGCAATTGCGTACCGCTGCCATCCAGCGTCAGCTGGGAAAAGCGCGCCGTGAGGGTCTGGGATTTTTCCAGCAACTGGGTCAGTCGCGCCACGTCCTTGCTGTCGGCATGGGCCGGGATCGCGGAGAAAGTCAGTGCAGTTGCCAATAGCATGCGGATAAGACGCATGGGATTCCTCATTGGATTCATGAAGCGCAGGTAGCGTACCGGGCACGCTACCTGCGCTATGGGATTAAATCAGTCGCGCATCGGGCCTGGCGCAATGACTTCACGCGAGCCATTGGTGTTCATGGACGTCACGACACCCGCCATTTCCATCGCCTCGATCATCCGCGCAGCACGGTTGTAACCAATCTTGAGTTTACGCTGCACAGCCGAGATCGATGCACGGCGGCTTTCGAGAACGAACTT
The DNA here is from genome assembly GCF_900187465.1 of Pseudomonas sp. Irchel 3A18. Lineage (NCBI taxonomy): Bacteria > Pseudomonadati > Pseudomonadota > Gammaproteobacteria > Pseudomonadales > Pseudomonadaceae > Pseudomonas > Pseudomonas sp. Irchel 3A18. The sequence continues at coordinate 41,086 of NZ_FYDI01000023.1, read as the reverse complement.
CACTGCCTCGTCATACAAGGCATCGCTTTCGCTGTCTTCACCACCTTCGCCGCTACCGCCCTCGAAGCCGCTACCAGCCTCTTCGACGCCAGCCAGAATATCGTCGTTGTAGTTTGGCGTGCCACGCATTTTCCAGGCTTCCACGACACGGTGGACTTCCTCGTCGGAAACGAAGGCGCCATGCACACGAATCGGCAGACTTGTACCGGGCGGCATGTACAGCATGTCACCATGACCCAGCAGTTGCTCGGCGCCACCCTGATCGATGATGGTCCGCGAGTCGATCTTGCTCGACACCTGGAAGGCCATGCGCGTCGGGATGTTGGCCTTGATAAGACCGGTGATGACGTCCACGGACGGGCGCTGGGTTGCCAGGATCAGGTGAATACCGGCTGCCCGCGCCTTTTGCGCGATACGGGCAATGAGTTCTTCAACCTTCTTGCCGACAATCATCATCATGTCGGCGAACTCGTCGACCACCACCACGATGGTCGGCAAGGTGGTGAGCAACGGCGCTTCGTCATGAATGCTTTCACGACGATACATCGGGTCGGAAATCGGGTTGCCCTCTTCCTCGGCGTCCTTGATCTTGCGGTTGAAGCCGGCAAGGTTACGCACTCCCATGGCCGCCATCAGCTTGTAACGACGCTCCATCTCGGCAACGCTCCAACGCAAGGCGTTGGCCGCATCCTTCATGTCGGTCACGACCGGACACAGCAGGTGCGGAATGCCTTCGTAGATCGACAATTCAAGCATTTTCGGGTCGATCATGATCAGCTTGGCGTCTTCCGGGCCGGACTTGAACAGGATCGACAGGATCATGGCGTTCACACCCACGGACTTACCGGAACCGGTCGTACCGGCCACCAGAAGGTGAGGCATCTTGGCCAGATCGGTGATGACCGGACGGCCACCGATGTCATGACCCAGCGCCAGGGTAACCGGCGACTTGGCATTGTCATACTCGGGCGAGGACAGCACCTCGGAAAACCGCACGATCTGGCGGTCTTCATTGGGGATTTCGATACCGACGGTGGTCTTGCCGGGAATCACCTCGACCACACGGACGCTGGTCACGGCCAGTGAGCGTGCAAGGTCCTTGGCAAGGTTGGCAATACGGCTGACCTTGACCCCGGCGGCAGGCTGGATTTCGTAGCGCGTAATGACCGGCCCCGGATGGATGGAATCCACCGTGACCTCGACGCCGAACTCCTTGAGCTTGATTTCCAGCAGATGGCCTACGGCCGCCAATGACTCCGGCGAATAGTTGAGCTGTTTCTTTTCGGCCGGATCAAGAATCGAGATAGGCGGCAAGGTGCCTTCGATGGCGCTGTCGACAAACAACGGCACCTGCTTCTCTTTCTGGACACGCTTGCTCGGCTCGGGCGCCTTGGCAGGTGCCGGAGCAATGACTGCTGGCACGTGTTTCTCGCGCTCGGTCATGTGTTTGCTCAGGGACTCTTCACGCTCGATCAGACGCTCGCGGGCCTTGACCTGCTCACGACGATCGGGGACGACCGGCGCCACCACTTCGTCGACACGCATGTCGACTTCACGCAATTGCGCGACCATCTGCTTACGCTCGGTACGAGCGACCCACCAGCGGTTGGCGGCACTCTGGATGAGCTCGAAGAGGTCGAGGGTGATCTTGCCGGTCACATCCATGACCTTGAACCAGGACAGGTCGGTGAATACCGTCAGGCCGAACAGGAACAAGGCGATGAACAACAACGTGCTGCCCTGGATGTTGAGGGCTTTCTTGGCCAGATCGCCAAGCACTTCACCCAGCACACCGCCTGCCGAGCCCGGAAAGCCCGCTGCGAAATGAAAGTGGATGTGCGCCAGCGCTGCACCGGCCAGAATCAGGAATACCAGACCGATCAGGCGCCAGGAGAACAGCCAGCCGCTCCACTGCCACGGCTCGTGACGCTGACTGAAGACCTGCCAGGCCTTGATGGCCAGCAACAACGGGAAAATGTAGGCGAAATAGCCAACGACCATGAACAGGATATCGGCGCAGAAGGCACCCGCACGGCCTGCGGCGTTCTGGACTTGCGCGGAGCTGCTGGTATGGCTCCAGCCCGGATCGCTCTGATCGTAGGTCAACAGAGCCATCATCAGGTACAGGCACAAGGCACCAAAGGCAATCAGTGCACCTTCCTTGAGCCGATAATGCAGTTGCTGCCGCCAGAGCGGAACAGAGCTGGGTGCTGTGGTGGATTTTTTCAAAACGCTTTATTTCCTGCGCTCAAGCGCGAACATCTCGTTGATTGACTATGAACGGCTGCTGAACGGTATCGACCGGTTCCAGCCGAAAACGGGATCGCGAACCTCTGAAACACCCGCAGAACAGATGACCTGAATGATAACGCGCAAAGTCGGCATTGTACGGCTTTGTAGGTCCCGAGGTCTGTAGGAAAGCTCTTCACAGCGGCTTTTAACGCCCAATGATCGTCGTTTTCATACAGGGACTGACCGCAACGGGCCATAGCCTTCCTCATGACGTTCAATTTGAGCATGCATTCTCTTTTGTGACAAAGGCTTATGAGGTGATTCTATCAGTGAGACAGAAGATCGACGGCTATCGGGCTATCATCTTTTGCCTGCACTACCGAAACCTTGCGACACACACCATAATGGCGACCGGTTGTGACCGCATTTATTGTACAGAGTTGCAAATGACCACCCGTGCGCCCTCCCCTACCGCGAAGTCCTGATGCCATGCTGACCTGGTTGCAACGCAACAGCCTTGTTTTCCCACCCCTGGAAAAAGCCCTGCGCGAACCCAACGGCCTGCTGGCTGCGGGCGGCGACCTGTCCGCAGACCGGCTGATACAGGCTTACCGGCATGGCTGCTTTCCGTGGTTTCAGGACGGGCAGCCCATTCTCTGGTGGTCACCCGACCCACGCACCGTTCTGCCACCAGCCGAGATACATGTGTCACGCAGCCTGGGCAAACTCATTCGCCAGGAGCGCTATCGGGTGACGTTCGACCAGGACTTCCCAGCCGTCATACAGGCCTGCGCCGAACCTCGCAGCTACGCCAACGAAACCTGGATCACCCGCTCGATGCAGGAGGCCTATATGGAGCTGCATCGACGCGGACACGCACACAGCGTCGAGGTCTGGGACCAGGACACACTGGTGGGCGGGCTGTATGGCCTGGCCATGGGGCAGCTGTTTTTCGGCGAATCCATGTTCAGCCGCGCCGACAACGCCTCGAAAGTCGGCTTCGCCACATTGGTGGAACGCCTGAATGCCTGGGGGTTCGTATTGATCGATTGCCAGATGCCTACCCAGCACCTGCACAGCTTCGGTGCCCGCTCGATCCCGCGCCAGACATTTGCCGACTACCTGCACCGGCATCTGGATCAGCCCAATAACGCCGACTGGTTGCCTAGGCGAGTTTGAAAGGCTGGCATACACTCTTATTCATGGATTCTGATAACGGGGGCGATCATGACAGAGCTGGCGCGGCTTAAGTTTTATGCCACTCAACCCCACACCTGCAGTTACCTGCCCGAAGAGCAGGCGACCACGCTGTTTCTGGACCCCAGCCAACCCATGGACGTGCAAGTCTATGCCGACCTGTCGGACATGGGCTTTCGTCGCAGTGGCGACCATCTTTATCGCCCTCACTGCCAGAATTGCAGCGCCTGCGTGCCGGCGCGCATCCCGGTGAATCTCTTCGTCCCGGATCGGCAGCAAAAACGCATCCTCAAACGCAACACCGACCTTGAGGTGCGCAGCACCAAGCCAGCGTTCACCGAAGAGCACTTCGACCTTTATCAACGCTACATCGAACAACGCCATGCCGATGGCGACATGTTCCCACCCAGTCGCGACCAGTTCTCCACTTTTCTGGTACGTGACCTGCCCTTCTCGCGTTTTTACGAGTTCCGGCTGGATCAGCGCCTGCTGGCAGTCGCAGTGACCGATCTTTTGCCCAACGGCCTTTCTGCGGTCTATACCTTTTATGAACCCGATGAAGAACGGCGCAGTCTTGGGCGTTATGCCATCCTGTGGCAGATCGCCGAAGCAGCCCGGCTTCAGTTGCATGCCGTGTACCTGGGATACTGGATCAAGAACTGTAAAAAGATGAATTACAAGACCCAATATCGCCCCATCGAGCTGTTGACCAATCAAAGATGGGTCACTCTGTATTGAAGCCCTTGGCTTAAAGAGGTTTTTTCGGGCACAATGCACGCCGCTTTTGCCTGGCGCCACTTGCACCGGGCCACTCATTTGTATACCGAGGGCTTTACTGCATGTCGAAAGAAGACAGCTTCGAAATGGAAGGCACTGTCGTCGACACCCTGCCCAACACCATGTTTCGTGTGGAGTTGGAAAACGGGCACGTCGTAACCGCGCATATCTCCGGCAAGATGCGCAAGAACTACATCCGTATTCTTACCGGTGACAAGGTCCGCGTCGAACTGACGCCTTATGACCTGAGCAAAGGGCGTATCACCTACCGCGCCCGCTAAGCTAGTACTGACAAAAACGCCCGGCATATGCCGGGCGTTTTTGTTTGTCCGCTTGTCTGGCACTCATTACCGAGTGCCAGACAGGACTACCATCAGGCCATTTCTGCCGTTGTCTCGAAATCAAAGGTGATCTCGCCATCCTTGATATCGATATGCACAACGCCACCATGCTCCGACAACTCTCCGAACAGGATCTCCTCGGCCAGGGGACGCTTGATCTTGTCCTGGATAAGGCGAGCCATCGGACGAGCCCCCATTGCCGCATCGTAGCCACTCTGCGCCAGCCAGCTTCTGGCCGCGTCGGATACTTCGAGCAGTACACGCTTGTCTTCCAGTTGCGCCTGAAGTTCGGTAAGGAACTTGTCGACCACGCTCTTGATGACTTCGTGGCTGAGGCGACCAAACTGGATGATGGTGTCCAGACGGTTGCGGAACTCCGGCGTGAAGCTCTTCTTGATCACTTCCATTGCATCGGACGAGTGATCCTGATGAGTGAAACCGATCGAAGCCCGCGCTGCCGACTCGGCACCGGCGTTGGTGGTCATGATGACGATCACATTGCGGAAGTCCGCCTTGCGCCCGTTGTTGTCGGTGAGCGTACCGTGGTCCATGACCTGCAGAAGCAGGTTGAAGACTTCCGGATGCGCCTTCTCGATTTCATCGAGCAACAACACGCAATGCGGTTGACGGGTAATGGCTTCAGTCAGCAGACCGCCCTGATCGAAACCGACATAGCCCGGAGGCGCACCGATCAGACGCGAAACGGTATGCCGCTCCATGTATTCGGACATGTCGAAGCGAATCAGCTCGACGCCAAGTGCCTTGGCCAACTGACGCGCTGCTTCGGTCTTGCCGACGCCGGTAGGACCTGCAAACAGGAAAGAACCTACAGGCTTGTCAGGCGACTTCAAGCCGGCACGGGACAGCTTGATGGCAGTGGACAGCGAGTCGATGGCAGCATCCTGACCGAAGACCGTGAGCTTGAGATCGCGCTCCAGGTTACGCAGCAGCTCCTTGTCGGAACTGTTGACGTGTTTTGGAGGAATACGCGCGATTTTCGCGACGATATCTTCAACCTGCGGCACATCGATGCACTTGACCCGACGCTCGACCGGCTGCAGCCGCTGGAAGGCGCCAGCTTCGTCGATGACATCGATGGCCTTGTCAGGCATGTGCCGGTCATTGATGTAGCGCGACGCAAGCTCTGCAGCTGCACGCAACGCTTCATCGCTGTACTCGATGCTGTGATGCTGTTCGAAGCGGCCCTTGAGGCCCCGGAGAATGCCAATGGTGTCCTCGACCGATGGTTCGGAGACATCGACTTTCTGGAAACGACGCGCCAGGGCACGATCCTTCTCGAAGATCCCGCGGAACTCCTGGAATGTGGTCGAACCGATGCAACGGATATCCCCAGAAGACAGCAGCGGCTTGAGCAGGTTGGATGCATCCATTACCCCGCCTGAAGCTGCACCCGCACCGATGATGGTATGGATTTCATCAATGAACAGGATGGCATGAGGCCGCTTGCGCAGTTCATTGAGCAGCGCCTTGAAACGCTTCTCGAAATCGCCGCGGTATTTGGTACCAGCCAGCAATGCACCCAGATCCAGAGAGTAGACGACACTACTGGCCAGCAGATCCGGGACCTGATTGTCGACGATACGCTTGGCCAGCCCTTCGGCAATGGCCGTCTTGCCGACACCCGCCTCACCGACCAGCAAAGGGTTGTTCTTGCGACGACGGGCGAGAATCTGAGCAACGCGCTCGACTTCACTCTCACGCCCAACCAGAGGATCAATACGCCCCTGGCGCGCCAGTTCGTTCAGATTACTTGCATAGGCATCCAGAGGATTGCCTGAGGAAGAAGCCTCACCACCCTCGTCGTCCTGCATATCCTGCTCACCTTCAGAAGAGTGTTCGCCATGCCCAGGGACCTTGGAGATACCGTGGGCGATGTAGTTGACGACATCAATCCGGGCCACGCTCTGCTGCTTGAGCAGGAAGACGGCCTGACTTTCCTGCTCACTGAAAATTGCTACCAGTACGTTGGCGCCGGTCACTTCACGCTTGCCGGAACTCTGTACATGGAAGACTGCACGTTGCAACACGCGCTGGAACCCGAGCGTCGGCTGGGTTTCACGATCCTCGTCATGGACGGGGATCAGTGGGGTTGTGGAGTCGATGAACTCCTGCAGATCATGCTTGAGCTTATCGAGGTTTGCGCCGCAGGCACGCAAGACAGTGGCTGCAGCCTCATTATCCAATAGAGCCAGCAGGAGATGCTCGACCGTCATGAACTCATGACGCTTTGAACGAGCTTCCTTGAAGGCAAGATTGAGGGTGACTTCGAGCTCACGGTTTAACATAGCTTCACCTCATACCCAAGTGGCCGGCGTTTAACCGTCCTTCTCGATCTCACAGAGTAGTGGATGCTGACTTTCCCGGGCGTATTGATTGACCTGCATTGCCTTGGTTTCGGCTATGTCGCGGGTAAACAATCCGCATACTGCCCGCCCCTCTGTATGGACGGCCAGCATGACCTTGGTAGCCAGCTCACGATTCAGGTTGAAAAACACCTCAAGAACCTCAACGACGAAATCCATAGGGGTGTAATCATCGTTAAACAAAACCACCTTGTACATCGGTGGCGCCTGCAGGGTGGGCTTGGCGTCCTGCAACGCAATGCCAGCTGAGTCGTCCTCGTGTGACTGCGGACCGTCCTGATTGAATGTTAGTCGAATCTTGCTGATTGCATGCATGGTAAAGAAAGGTTCGTGTAAAGAGCGGATTGAATAATTTAGTCGCAGCCTGACCGGTTTTCACATAGACCGCTGCATGACCTTGACTATCAGCTAATCGGTGTTACAAACAATAGAGCCCACATTGGGTAAAAAGGGTCCGCGCAGTCAACCAAAATTTTTTTAGGCCAGGCGGATTGAGGTGGATGATACTCCAGACGGAGTCCTTTGCAGAGGGATATGGCTATGCTCAGTGGTAAAGTCAAGTGGTTCAATAATGCAAAAGGCTACGGATTTATTCTTGCCGATGGCAGAGATGAAGATCTGTTTGCTCATTATTCAGCCATACAAATGGATGGCTACAAAACGCTCAAGGCAGGCCAACCGGTCCAATTCGAGATCATTCAAGGCCCCAAGGGATTACATGCCGTGAATATCTCGTCTGCGTCCACAGCTACTGCTCCAACATCCGCAGATGCTTCAAGCGCAGCACAAAAGCCAGCTAATGTGTCGGCCTGAAGCAGACCACCACATACGCCAGCCATAAAGAAACAGCCAGTTCAGGATGACTGAACTGGCTGCTGCGTCGCAGCACCGGCTTCACATGTGCGCGATCAAGGCATCGCCGAATGCTGACGATGAGAGCAGAGTTGCGCCCTCCATCAATCGCTCGAAATCATAAGTAACAGTTTTTGCAGCAATCGCACCATTAGTGCCTTTGATAATCAGATCGGCCGCCTCAACCCATCCCATATGCCGCAACATCATTTCGGCAGACAGAATCAGAGAACCCGGATTGACCTGATCCTTGCCAGCATATTTAGGCGCTGTCCCGTGCGTCGCCTCGAACATGGCCACGGTGTCAGAAAGATTGGCTCCCGGCGCAATACCGATCCCTCCCACCTCGGCAGCCAGCGCGTCGGAAAGGTAGTCGCCGTTGAGATTCAGCGTTGCGATGACATCATAGTCAGCCGGGCGTAACAGGATCTGCTGAAGCATCGCATCGGCGATGGCATCCTTGACGGTCACATTCTTGCCGGTGCGGGCGTTCGTGAACTGCATCCACGGGCCACCCTCCAGCAACGTCGCCCCAAACTCTTCGGCGGCCACCTCATAGGCCCACTCCTTGAAGGCCCCTTCGGTAAATTTCATGATGTTGCCTTTATGCACAATGGTCAGCGAGTCGCTGTCATTGTCGACCACATACTGCAACGCCTTGCGTGCCAGACGCCGGGTGCCCTCCCGGGAAACCGGCTTGACCCCGATACCGCAATCCTCGTCAAAGCGGATTTTCGTGACACCCATCTCTTCCTTGAGAAATCGAATAACCTTGGTCGCCTCGGGAGATCCGGCCTTCCATTCGATCCCGGCATAAATGTCTTCGGAATTTTCACGAAAGATCGTCATGTTCACATCGCCAGGTTTCTTGACCGGGCTAGGCACGCCCTCGAACCAGCGAACCGGCCTCAGGCAGACATACAGATCCAGTTGCTGGCGCAAGGCAACGTTCAGAGAGCGAATGCCGCCTCCGACCGGCGTGGTCAGAGGGCCCTTGATGGAAACCACGTACTCCCGCACCGCATCCAGGGTTTCCTGAGGCAGCCAGGTATCAGGATCGTAAATCCGGGTCGCCTTCTCTCCGGCATAGACTTCCATCCAGGAAATCCTGCGCTTTTCGCCATAGGCCTTGCTGACGGCCGCATCGACCACCTTGATCATGACCGGCGTGATATCGATGCCAATCCCATCCCCTTCTATAAAGGGAATGATCGGGTTATCGGGGACATTCAAGGAGTGGTCTGCGTTGACAGTGATCTTCTCACCGACGGCGGGGATTCTTGTTTTTTGATATGCCATGCGGGACTCCGGTGCGTGCTGAGTGGACATCCTGACAGCCATTGAGCCTAGTCAGCCCCGCAGGCACAGGCAAAGCCCGCCAGTCCGAAGCCGCCGAAAAGGCCCGAAACCCTTGATCTTGAGCACATTCGTTCGACCAACGGCGAATAGTCGCCATTCGATAGCACGCATAGCATTAATGCTTGGCGCCAAGGGTTTGATATACTCGCGACGTGACCGCAGAGTCATAAAGGCCGAAGTGTCTGGAACCAGACTTTCAGCCTTATATATGCGTCGGGCAGTGACCATGGCCACGCCCGGCAGCTTGACGCTCGACTGATGCACCCAACATCACCGCGAATAAACCTCGACTTGGGCCCATGACCGAACTTTGGGCAAGAGTGCATACCCTGCGCATATCGAGATTTTGTGCATGCTCAGCAAAACAGAGAGTTAATACCAATGTCCAACCGCTCGAAGATCATCTACACCTTCACTGACGAAGCTCCGGCACTCGCCACCTACTCGCTTCTGCCAATCATCGAAGCATTTACAGCCTCTTCCGATATCGACGTCGAAACACGCGATATCTCCCTGGCGGGCCGTGTTCTTTCCAGCTTCCCCGAATCGCTTGGCGCCGATCAGCAGGTGCCGGATCATCTCGCCGAGTTGGGCAAACTGGCCACCACGCCAGAAGCCAACATCATCAAGCTGCCTAACATCAGCGCCTCGGTCCCTCAATTGAAGGCGACCATCAAAGAGCTGCAGGAACAAGGCTTCAAGATCCCGGACTACCCGGAAGCGCCGTCCACCGACGCGGAAAAAGAAACCCGCGCCCGTTACGACAAGGTCAAGGGCAGCGCCGTGAACCCGGTTCTGCGTGAAGGCAACTCCGACCGCCGCGCCCCGCTCTCGGTCAAGAACTACGCTCGCAAGCACCCGCACAAGATGGGCGCCTGGGCTGCCGACTCCAAGGCTCACGTTGCTCACATGAGCAGCGGCGACTTCTACGGCAGCGAAAAAGCCGCTCTGGTCGAGGCTGACAACAGCGTCAAGATCGAGCTGATTGCCAAAGACGGTACAACCACCGTCCTGAAAGAGAAAACCAGCGTCAAGGCTGGCGAAGTGATTGATTGCTCGGTCATGAGCAAGAAAGCCCTGCGCAGCTTCATTGCCGCCGAAATCGAAGACGCCAAGAAGCAAGGCGTTCTGTTCTCGGTGCACCTGAAAGCCACCATGATGAAAATCTCCGACCCGATCATGTTCGGTCAGATCGTCGACGAGTTCTACAAGGACGCGCTGACCAAGCACGCCGACATCCTGAAGGAAATCGGCTTCAGCCTGAACAACGGCATCGGCGATCTGTATGACCGCATCGGCGCCCTGCCCGCTGACAAACAGGCTGAAATCAAGGCTGACATCCAGGCGGTCTACGCCACTCGCCCACAACTGGCGATGGTCAACTCCGACAAAGGCATCACCAACCTGCACGTACCGAGCGACGTCATCGTCGACGCCTCGATGCCTGCAATGATCCGTGACTCCGGCAAGATGTGGGGCACCGACGGTCAACTGCACGACGCCAAGGCTGTTATCCCGGATCGCTGCTACGCGACCATCTACCAGGCTGTCATCGAAGACTGCAAGAAAAACGGCGCCTTCGACCCAACCACCATGGGCAGCGTTCCGAACGTCGGCCTGATGGCTCAGAAAGCCGAAGAGTACGGCTCTCACGACAAGACTTTCCACATCAAGACCGATGGCGTGGTTCGCGTAACCGACAGCCAGGGCAACCTGCTGATGGAACAGAACGTCGAAACCGGCGACATCTGGCGCATGTGCCAGGCCAAGGACGCGCCGATCCAGGACTGGGTCAAACTGGCCGTCAACCGCTCCCGCGCCAGCAACACCCCGGCGATTTTCTGGCTCGACCCGGCTCGCGCCCATGACAGCGTCATGATCGAGAAAGTCCAGAAGTACCTGGGCGACCACGACACTTCGGGCCTGGACATCCAGATCCTGTCGCCGGTCGAAGCCATGAAGCTGACCCTGGAACGCACCCGTGCCGGCAAGGACACCATTTCGGTGACCGGTAACGTACTGCGCGACTACCTGACCGACCTGTTCCCGATCATGGAACTGGGCACAAGCGCCAAGATGCTGTCGATCGTGCCGCTGATGAATGGCGGTGGCCTGTTCGAAACCGGCGCTGGCGGTTCGGCTCCGAAACACGTTCAGCAGTTCGTCGAAGAGAACTTCCTGCGCTGGGATTCCCTGGGCGAGTTCCTGGCTCTGGCCGCTTCGCTTGAGCACCTGGGCAATGCCTACAACAATCCTAAAGCTCTGGTCCTGTCCAAGACTCTGGATCAGGCTACCGGTGAGTTCCTGGATCGCAACAAGTCGCCTTCGCGCAAAGTCGGCAGCATCGACAACCGCGGCAGTCACTTCTACCTGACCCTGTTCTGGGCACATGCTCTGGCTGCTCAAAACGACGACGCCGCCCTCAAGGCGCAGTTCAGCCCGCTGGCCAAGACACTGACCGACAACGAAGAGAAAATCGTTGCCGAACTCAACGCTGTCCAGGGCAAACCAGTGGAAATCGGTGGTTACTACTTCACCAATGCTGAACTGACCAGCAAAGCCATGCGCCCTAGCGCAACCTTGAACGCAGCCATCGCCGCGTTGTAAGTGGCAAACCGGTCAGACACATGATCTGCAAAAGCCCCGGCCACGCACCGGGGCTTTTGTATTTCCGACCAGAGAAAAGCCGCCCTCCTACACGTTTTTTTGTGCCTGACTGATGGGTATTACACCTCCTCCCCCAATACACGAGTAGCAACATTATGGAATGGCAAGCCCACGTTACCGTCGCCACGATCGTCGAAGATCAGGGCCGCTTCCTGTTCGTCGAAGAAATCAAGGGCGGACAAAAGGTACTCAACCAACCTGCCGGGCATCTGGACCCAAACGAAAGCCTGCAACACGCAGCCGTGCGCGAAACCCTTGAAGAAACCGGCTGGGATGTCGAACTGACCAGCGTGATCGGTATCTACCTGTATACAGCGCCCAGCAATGGCGTGACCTACCAGCGCATCTGCTTTGCAGCCAAGGCCCTGCGCCATCATCCCGAATACGCTCTGGACGAGGGCATAGTCGGCCCGGTCTGGATGACTCGTGATGAACTCATGACCCAGCAGCATCGCTGGCGCAGCGAGCTGGTCATGCGGTGTGTGGACGATTATCTGAATGCCGAACACTTCAGTCTTGCCCTGCTGCGCGACAAGGCGTGAGACTCGACGCCCTCAGCCTGATAGAATCGCGTCCTTTTCAAGGCCACCCATTGAACTCCCATGCGTGATCCAGCCCACTGCAACCCAGAAAACAAGCGCGTCATAGTCGGCATGTCCGGCGGCGTGGACTCATCCGTTTCCGCTGTCCTGCTCATGGAGCAGGGTTATCAGGTGGAAGGCTTGTTCATGAAGAACTGGGAAGAAGACGACGGAACGGAATACTGCACTGCCCGAGAAGACCTGGCAGACGCCCAGGCCGTGTGCGACAAGATCGGCATAAAGCTGCACACCGCCAACTTCGCCGCCGAGTACTGGGACAACGTGTTCGAGCACTTCCTGGAAGAGTACAAGGCCGGTCGCACGCCTAACCCGGATATCCTTTGCAACCGGGAAATCAAGTTCAAGGCCTTCCTTGACTACGCCCTGATGCTGGGCGCAGACCTGATTGCCACCGGCCATTACGTACGCCGCCGCGACATCGACGGCCGCACCGAACTGCTCAAGGGCCTGGACCCGAACAAGGACCAGAGCTATTTCCTGCACGCCGTGGGCGGCGAACAGATCGCCCGCACCCTGTTCCCGGTCGGCGAGCTGGAGAAACCGGAAGTACGCGCCATTGCCGAGAAACACGGTCTGGCGACGGCCAAGAAGAAAGACTCCACCGGCATCTGCTTTATCGGTGAACGCCGCTTCACGGATTTCCTGCGCCAGTACCTCCCTGCCCAGCCCGGCGAGATCAAGACCACCGAAGGCGAAGTCATCGGTCGCCACAACGGCCTGATGTACCACACCATCGGTCAGCGCCAGGGCCTGGGTATCGGCGGACTGAAGGACGCAAGCGATGATCCCTGGTATGTACTGGTCAAGGACCTGGAACACAACGAACTGATCGTCGGCCAGGGTAACGATCATCCCTGGCTGTTTTCCCAGGCTCTGGTCACCTCGCAGATCTACTGGGTCAACCCCATCGACCTGAGCAGCCCGAAGAAACTGACCGCCAAGGTACGTTATCGCCAGGGCGACCAGCACTGCACGCTGGAAAAGACTGCCGATGGCTACCGCGCCCTATTCGATGAACCGCAGCGCGCCGTGACACCCGGTCAGTCCGTGGTGTTCTATGACGGCGAAATCTGCCTGGGGGGCGGCGTGATCGAAATAGCCGAACCCTGGAAAAGCAAGGACAAGCGTTGATGACCCCTATTCAGGAGCAACTGATCGCTCTGGGCGGCGTATTCCAGGCCGCCATACTGGTAGACCGGATCGCCAAGACCGGACAGGTCAGCGAAGCCGGGCTGAGCTGCATGATCGGCAGCCTGCTGGTGCTGGACCCCAAAGACACACTGGACGTGTATGGCGGCGACGACCTGAACCTGCGCGAGGGCTATCGCGCCATGGTCAGTGCTCTGGAGCGCGACCCCGCGACCCTGCAGCGCGAGCCGCTGCGCTATGCCCTGTCGATGCTCGGTCTTGAGCGGCAACTGGCCAAGCGCGATGACATGCTGGAAGTGATCGGCAAGCGCCTGCCGCAGATCCAGTCCCAGGCCGAACATTTTGGCATCGCCCATGAAAACGTGATCGCTGCCACCGGCGCGCTGTATCAGGACACCCTGAGCACCCTGCGCCAGCGCATTCAGGTTCATGGCGACATGCGCAACCTGCAGCAACCCAACAATGCCTCGAAGATCCGCGCACTGTTGCTGGCCGGCATTCGCTCGGCCCGTCTGTGGCGACAAGTTGGCGGTCATCGCTGGCAACTGGTCTTCAACCGACGCAAGTTATTGAAAGAACTCTATCCGCTGATGCACGGCTGACCTGCCACGCAGCTGCGACCCTTACCACCCAGGCACGACGCAATCTACGCTGGTCAGTCCGACCCAGTCGGACTGAAATTTCATGTATGATATGCGCCCCTTTTCGTTGCCCGACTGTTCGAGACCACCCCATGCAGCTTTCTTCGCTCACTGCGGTTTCCCCTGTTGATGGCCGCTACGCCGGCAAAACCCAGGCTCTGCGCCCTATTTTCAGCGAATACGGCCTGATCCGCTTTCGCGTGATGGTTGAAGTTCGCTGGCTCCAGCGCCTGGCAGCTCACCCGCAAATCAGCGAAGTACCACCGTTTTCCGCAGAGGCCAACGCCATTCTCAATGCGCTGGCTGAAGATTTCTCCGTGGAACACGCCGAGCGCGTGAAAGAAATCGAACGCACCACCAACCACGACGTCAAGGCCGTGGAATATCTGCTCAAGGAACAGGCTGCCAAGCTGCCTGAACTGGACAAGGTCAGCGAGTTCATCCACTTCGCCTGCACCAGCGAAGACATCAACAACCTGTCCCACGCCCTGATGCTGCGCGAAGGTCGCGATAACGTGATGCTGCCGCTGATGCGCCAGATCGCCGACTCCATCCGCGAGCTGGCCCAGCGCTTCGCCGACGTGCCGATGCTGTCGCGCACCCACGGCCAGCCGGCTTCACCGACGACTCTGGGCAAGGAACTGGCCAACGTCGTCTATCGACTGGAGCGCCAGATCACCCAGATCGCAGCAGTTCCTCTGCTGGGCAAGATCAACGGTGCGGTAGGCAACTACAACGCCCACCTGTCTGCCTATGCAGACATCGACTGGGAAGCCAACGCACGCGCCTTCATCGAAGACGAACTGGGCCTGGGCTTCAACCCCTACACCACCCAGATCGAACCGCATGACTACATCGCCGAGCTGTTCGATGCCATTGCGCGCTTCAACACCATCCTGATCGACTTCGATCGCGATATCTGGGGCTACATCTCCCTGGGCTACTTCAAGCAGCGCACCATCGCTGGCGAAATCGGTTCCTCGACCATGCCGCACAAGGTCAACCCGATCGACTTCGAAAACTCCGAAGGCAACCTGGGCATCGCCAACGCACTGTTCCAGCACCTGGCGAGCAAACTGCCGATCTCCCGCTGGCAACGCGACCTGACCGACTCCACCGTGCTGCGCAACCTGGGCGTGGGCTTTGCTCACAGCGTCATTGCCTACGAAGCCAGCCTCAAGGGCATCAGCAAGCTGGAACTGAACGAGCAGCGTATCGCTGCCGATCTGGACGCCTGCTGGGAAGTTCTGGCAGAGCCGATCCAGACCGTCATGCGTCGCTACAACATCGAAAACCCGTACGAAAAGCTGAAAGAACTGACACGCGGCAAGGGCATCAGCCCTGAAGCACTGCAAACTTTCATCGACGGTCTGGACATGCCAGCCGAGGCCAAGGCCGAGCTGAAGAAGCTGACCCCGGCCAATTACATCGGCAATGCCGTGGCACAAGCCAAGCGCATCTGACCCGCAGCAACTTTTGCACACGCCCGGCTGTGCCGGGCGTTTTCATTTCAAGGGCTTACAAATGAATCCTGATATTCCTCTTCAACTTCTGGGCGGCATGAGCGCGCGTGTTTTCCTGCGTGACTACTGGCAGAAAAAGCCCCTCCTGATCCGTCAGGCGATGCCGGATTTCCAAAGCCCGATCGATCCTGACGAACTGGCCGGCCTTGCCCTGGAAGAAGAAGTCGAATCCCGACTGATCATCGAAAACGGCGAGCGCCCATGGGAACTGCGTCGCGGCCCGTTTTCCGAAGACGACTTCAGCAAGATGCCCGAGCGCGAATGGACCCTTCTGGTCCAGGCCGTGGATCAGTTCGTACCTGAAGTCAGCGAATTGCTGGAGAACTTCCGCTTCCTGCCAAGCTGGCGCATCGACGATGTCATGATCAGCTACGCCGCACCGGGCGGCAGCGTCGGTCCGCACTTCGACAACTACGACGTTTTCCTGCTGCAAGGTCATGGCAAGCGCCATTGGCAGATCGGCCAGATGTGCGACTCCGAAAGCCCGCTGCTGCAGCACGCCGACCTGCGCATCCTCGCAGACTTCCAGGCCACCGACGAGTGGACCCTGGAACCCGGCGACATGCTGTATCTGCCACCACGCCTCGCCCACTGCGGCGTTGCCGTGGACGACTGCCTGACCTACTCGGTAGGTTTCCGCGCCCCGAGCGCCGCCGAAGTCCTGACCCACTTCACCGACTTCCTCAGCCAGTTCATCCCGGACGAAGAGCGCTACACGGACGCCGACGCACAGCCGGTCAGCGATCCACACCAGATCCAGCACGACGCCCTTGATCGCCTCAAGGCCCTGCTGGCCGAGCACATGAGCGACGAACGCCTGCTGCTGACCTGGTTTGGCCAATTCATGACCGAGCCTCGCTATCCGGAACTGGTCACAGGCCCGGAACTGGAAGAAGAAGACCTGCTCGACAGCCTGGAACAGGGCGCAGTTCTCATTCGCAACCCAAGCGCACGCCTGGCCTGGTCTGAAGTTGATGACGATCTGCTACTGTTTGCCAGCGGCCAGAGTCGTCTTTTGCTGGGCAGCCTGCGTGAACTGCTTAAATTGATTTGTGCGGCCGATTCGCTGCACAGCGAAAACCTCGGCCAATGGCTGGCCGATGAAGAGGGACGCAATCTGATTTGCGAACTCGTAAAACAAGGAAGCCTGGGATTTGCCGATGAATAAAATCACTGTATCCGTCGCGGACTGGCAGAAGAATAACGCCGATATCCGGCGTATTCGTGAAGCCGTGTTCATTGCCGAGCAATCGGTACCACCGGAACTGGAATGGGACTCGGAGGATAGCGACGCCATACATTTTCTGGCCCGTGAAGGCGATTATGCCGTCGGTACTGCCCGACTGCTGCCGGACGGCGAGATCGGTCGCCTGTCGGTCCTCAAGGACTGGCGCGGCCTGAAAGCCGGTGAAATGCTGCTGACCGCCATCCTCGACGAAGCACAGACCCGTGGCCTGAAGCAGCAAAAGCTCAGTGCGCAGGTTCAGGCCGTTGCGTTCTACCAGCGTTTTGGTTTCACCGTGGTCAGCGACGAGTTTCTCGAAGCCGGACTGCCGCACGTCGACATGGTGCGCGAGGCCTGATCCAGACCACTATGTAGGCGTTTTAAAAGGCACTACATAACGCAACGCCCCGTCATTTTCCTGCGGCATGACTATGCTCAGACAGGGAATGCCGGGGCGTTTTGCCATCTGCCCGTTCAACTTGTACCCACCCCTGGCCGACAAAGTGGCACACTCGGTTTTTACGCGCCCATCGCGGAGATTGGACATGTTGTTACGTACCCTGCTCACCTCATTGCTTGTCGCGTTCAGCACCTGCACGCTGGCAGCCACCGAAATCGTCCCGCTCAACTACCGCACCAGCGCAGACTTGCTACCCGTCGCCAAATCCTTTCTGGGAGCGGACGGTTCGGTCAGCGCCTACGGCAATCAGCTGATCGTCAATGCCGAATCGCGCAAGATCGAAGAACTCCGCGCCCTGATCTCGCAACTGGATACGGCCCCCAAGCGCCTGCTCATCAGCGTCGACACCAGCGACAATGCCACCAGCACCACCAACGGCGCCAATCCCTCACGAATCATCAGCTACGGCACCTCCAGCCGTGACGGCGGCGTCCAGCAAGTGCAAGCCACCGAAGGCACGCCGGCCCTGATTCAGACCGGCCAGAGCGTTCCCCTGACCACCACCCGCACAGACGGTTATGGCTACCCGCAGAGCAATACCGAATATCGCAATGTCACTCAGGGTTTCTATGTCACGGCCAGCGTAACCGGCGATATCGTTCACCTGAACATCAGCACCAATCGTGACCGCCTGAGCCAGGAGCGTCCGGACGCTATCAAGGTTCAGAGCACCGACAGTCAGGTGAGTGGTCGACTGGGTGAATGGATCACTCTGGCCGCCTCCAGCGATCAATCCGTGGCCGATCAGCGCGGCATCGCTCAACGCTATTCCACCCAGGGCCGCGACGACATGACTCTGCGAGTCAAGGTCGAAAGCCTTGAATAATCGACAATGGCCCAAAAGCCAGCACCGGCGGGGCTTTTCGTGACCCGGCGGTCGCACCC
Organism: Pseudomonas sp. Irchel 3A18; assembly: GCF_900187465.1. Taxonomy (NCBI): domain Bacteria; kingdom Pseudomonadati; phylum Pseudomonadota; class Gammaproteobacteria; order Pseudomonadales; family Pseudomonadaceae; genus Pseudomonas; species Pseudomonas sp. Irchel 3A18. Next base: position 22,792 of record NZ_FYDI01000023.1, on the reverse strand, counting down.
AGACAGATATGTAGTGAATATAAAAAAGCACTACAAAACGTTTGACGGGTAAAAAACAGCGAGGCATGATTGCCTCGCTCCCGCTAATCAGAGGCCTTCAAAAAGCCTCAGGATCGACGCTCTAAGCCTGAGCCGATTCCTGTCGAGACTGCCCACAAGGCAGTTTGACAAGGTTACGACTGGAACGAAGTTGTCCCAAGGGACGGAAGCGTTGACGGTTGATCGGACAGCTCCTGTGAGCGAAGCACAAAGGCATCCACGAGCCAAAGTGCCCACTCAGGCCATCCGGACTTTCTCCTTCCCCTCTCGAGCCCTTCGCTCATCCGTCGCCACCGCGCCCATTGCCGATCTCTGAGCAGCGAGCAGCCATCTACCGTGCCTTCGATAAACGAGGCGTTTTGGCGGAGCAGGATCTTCCAACCAAAACCTGACAATGAGGTTTATCTCCATGGCACTGACACGCGAACAACAAATAGCGGCTCTCGAGAAAGACTGGGCTGAAAATCCGCGCTGGAAAAACGTGACCCGTACCTATTCTGCTGCTGATGTCGTCCGCTTGCGTGGCTCGGTTCAACCTGAACACACCTTCGCAAAAATGGGCGCAGACAAGCTCTGGAATCTGGTCACGCAAGGTGCCAAGCCGTCTTTCCGCCCGGACAAGGACTTCGTCAACTGCATGGGCGCCCTGACCGGCGGCCAGGCGGTGCAACAGGTCAAGGCCGGCATACAGGCGATCTACCTCTCGGGCTGGCAGGTTGCTGCCGACAACAACTCCGCCGAATCCATGTACCCCGATCAGTCGCTGTACCCGGTGGACTCGGTCCCGACCGTGGTCAAGCGCATCAACAACTCGTTCCGCCGTGCCGACCAGATCCAGTGGAAAGCCGGCAAAAACCCGGGCGATGAAGGCTATATCGACTATTTCGCACCGATCGTGGCCGATGCCGAGGCAGGCTTTGGTGGCGTGCTGAATGCTTATGAGCTGATGAAAAGCATGATCGAAGCCGGTGCAGCAGGCGTGCATTTCGAGGACCAGTTGGCCTCCGTCAAGAAATGCGGCCACATGGGCGGCAAAGTGCTGGTGCCGACCCAGGAGGCCGTGCAGAAACTGGTAGCCGCTCGCCTGGCTGCCGACGTCGCTGGCGTACCGACCATCATCCTGGCCCGTACCGACGCCAACGCTGCCGACCTGCTGACCTCCGACTGCGACCCTTACGACAAGCCTTTCGTCACGGGCGCTCGCACCCATGAAGGTTTCTACAAGGTGCGTGCCGGACTGGATCAGGCCATCTCCCGCGGCCTGGCCTACGCGCCTTATGCGGATCTGATCTGGTGCGAAACGGCCAAGCCGGATCTGGACGAAGCACGCCGCTTCGCCGAAGCCATCAAGAAGGAATACCCCGACCAGTTGCTCTCCTACAACTGCTCGCCGTCCTTCAACTGGAAGAAGAATCTGGACGACGCCACCATCGCCAAATTCCAGCGCGAGCTATCGGCCATGGGCTACAAGCACCAGTTCATCACCCTGGCCGGCATTCACAATATGTGGCACAGCATGTTCAATCTGGCGCACGACTACGCCCGCAACGACATGACGGCCTACGTAAAGCTGCAGGAACAGGAGTTCGCCGACGCGGCCAAGGGCTACACCTTCGTGGCTCACCAGCAGGAAGTGGGCACCGGCTACTTTGACGACATGACCACCGTGATTCAGGGCGGCACCTCATCGGTCACCGCACTGACAGGCTCCACCGAGGAAGAACAGTTCCACTGATCTGCGGAGCAGCTGAAAACAAGAACAGGCCGCCCTCCTCTCGGGCGGCCTGTTCTTTTCTGTCAGGCACCCGGCATTGATCCGGGACAACCTTTAATCAGGCTGGCCGTGATACAACTGTAAGGACTTAATAAAATAGAGCAGGAGCACCCAACACCCCGACAAACTAAAAAGGCTCATTCAAATGATATTAATTATCATTCAAATTTCCTTTTATTGCTTTTCCCTATTAAGAAAAATAAATGGTTAAAACCTTGGCAATGCCCGGCCAGCAAGCCCTGCAGCCCTTCATGTCCCCGGATTCCGATTCATTCATTAAATAATTTTGATGTAGAAAATTTACTTGCCAAGTATTTGCACATAAAATCAATCCGATGCTCCCTCTGCGACATATCGTCACGGACTCACTCTTTATCAAGCACAGAGACCTTTGCTCTCTATTCCAAGGACTGCCAGCATGCCCGAAACGACAGGTTTGATTGCCCACAACTGGGGCTTCGCCATTTTCCTTCTCGGTGTTGTCGGTCTTTGTGCCTTCATGCTCGGTGTCTCAAGCCTGCTGGGAAGCAAGGCCTGGGGTCGCAGCAAGAACGAACCTTTTGAATCCGGCATGCTGCCTACCGGCAGTGCACGCCTGCGCCTCTCCGCAAAATTCTATCTGGTCGCGATGCTCTTCGTGATCTTCGACATTGAAGCCCTTTTTCTCTTTGCCTGGTCTGTGTCCGTCCGCGAAAGCGGCTGGACCGGATTCGTCGAAGCACTCGTTTTCATAGCAATTCTGTTGGCAGGTCTTGTCTACCTATGGCGGGTTGGAGCGCTGGATTGGGCTCCTGAAGGTCGCCGTAAACGGCAAGCGAAGCTAAAACAATGAGGCTTTGGCGATGCAATACAATCTCACCAGGATCGACCCGGATGCTCCTAATGAGCAGTATCCAATCGGCAAACGGGAAACCGTTTCCGATCCGTTAGAAGATCAAGTCCACAAAAACATCTACATGGGCAAACTTGAAGACGTGCTGAACGGCGCGGTCAATTGGGGGCGTAAAAACTCCCTGTGGCCGTACAACTTCGGCCTGTCGTGTTGCTATGTGGAAATGACCACCGCCTTCACGGCGCCCCACGACATCGCACGCTTCGGCGCCGAAGTCATCCGGGCATCGCCGCGTCAGGCGGATTTCATGGTTATTGCCGGGACCTGCTTCATCAAGATGGCACCGATCATCCAGCGTCTCTACGAGCAAATGCTTGAGCCCAAGTGGGTCATCTCCATGGGTTCGTGCGCCAACTCCGGTGGTATGTACGACATCTACTCTGTGGTGCAGGGCGTGGACAAGTTCCTTCCTGTCGATGTGTACGTGCCCGGCTGCCCACCCCGCCCAGAGGCATTTCTGCAAGGCTTGATGCTGCTGCAGGAATCCATTGGCCAGGAGCGTCGCCCTCTTTCCTGGGTCGTCGGCGATCAAGGCGTTTACCGCGCCGAAATGCCTTCGCAAAAGGAACAGCGCCGCGAACAGCGCATCCAGGTCACCAACCTGCGCAGCCCCGACGAAGTCTGATCCAGCCCGTTCTTCTTATAAAAAAGACAAGAACGGGTTGATTCTGTACGTTGACCGAAGTGATTGAGACCTATGACTGCAGACACCGCTCTGTACATCCCGCCTTACAAGGCTGACGACCAAGACGTCGTCGTAGAATTGAACACACGCTTTGGCGCCGAGGCCTTCACGGCACAGCCGACCCGTACCGGCATGCCGGTGCTGTGGGTTGCACGCGCCCACCTGGTCGAGGTGCTGAAGTTCCTGCGACAGGTGAACAAGCCCTACTACATGCTCTACGACCTGCACGGTGTCGATGAGCGCCTGCGCACCCATCGCCGCGGCCTGCCCGATGCAGACTTCACCGTCTTCTACCACCTGTTGTCGGTAGAACGTAACAGCGACGTGATGATCAAGGTGGCCCTGTCCGAAAGTGACCTGAGCCTGCCAACCGTCACCGGCATCTGGCCTAACGCCAACTGGTACGAGCGTGAAGTGTGGGACATGTTCGGGATCGACTTCCCGGGCCACCCGCACCTGAGCCGCATCATGATGCCGCCGACCTGGGAAGGTCACCCGCTGCGCAAGGACTTCCCGGCTCGCGCCACCGAGTTCGACCCGTACAGCCTGAGCCTGGCCAAACAGCAACTGGAAGAGGAAGCCGCACGCTTCCGTCCTGAAGACTGGGGCATGAAGCGTTCCGGTGAGAACGAGGACTACATGTTCCTCAACCTGGGCCCGAACCACCCTTCGGCTCACGGTGCGTTCCGCATCATTCTGCAACTGGACGGCGAAGAGATCGTCGACTGCGTTCCCGACATCGGTTACCACCACCGTGGTGCCGAGAAGATGGCAGAGCGTCAGTCCTGGCACAGCTTCATTCCGTACACCGACCGTATCGACTACCTGGGCGGGGTGATGAACAACCTGCCTTACGTGCTTTCGGTCGAGAAGCTGGCCGGCATCAAGGTGCCCGAGAAGGTCGACACCATCCGCATCATGATGGCCGAGTTCTTCCGGATCACCAGCCACCTGCTGTTCCTGGGTACCTACATCCAGGACGTTGGCGCCATGACCCCGGTATTCTTCACCTTTACTGACCGCCAGAAAGCCTACAAGGTCATCGAAGCCATCACCGGCTTCCGTCTGCACCCGGCCTGGTATCGCATCGGCGGTGTTGCTCACGACCTGCCACGCGGCTGGGAAAAACTGGTGAAGGAATTCGTCGACTGGCTGCCAAAACGCCTGGACGAATACACCAAGGCAGCGCTGCAGAACAGTATCCTCAAAGGCCGTACCATCGGCGTTGCAGCCTATAACACCAAAGAGGCCCTGGAATGGGGTGTCACCGGTGCAGGCCTGCGTTCCACCGGCTGTGATTTCGACCTGCGCAAGGCCCGTCCTTACTCCGGCTACGAAAACTTCGAATTCGAAGTCCCGCTTGCAGTCAACGGCGATGCCTATGACCGCTGCATGGTGCGTGTAGAAGAAATGCGCCAGAGCATCAGGATCATCGACCAGTGCATGCGCAACATGCCGGAAGGCCCGTACAAGGCGGATCACCCGCTGACCACGCCGCCGCCCAAAGAGCGCACCTTGCAGCACATCGAAACCTTGATCACGCACTTCCTGCAGGTTTCGTGGGGCCCGGTCATGCCGGCCAACGAATCCTTCCAGATGATCGAAGCGACCAAGGGCATCAACAGTTATTACCTGACGAGCGACGGCGGCACCATGAGCTACCGTACCCGGATTCGCACCCCAAGTTACCCGCACCTGCAGCAGATCCCTTCGGTGATCAAAGGCAGCATGGTCGCGGACTTGATCGCGTACCTGGGTAGCATCGATTTCGTTATGGCCGACGTGGACCGCTAAGCATGAACAGCACGCTTATCCAGACAGACCGTTTCGCCCTGAGCGAAACCGAACGCTCGGCCATCGAGCACGAGCTGCATCACTACGAAGACTCCCGCGCGGCGTCCATCGAAGCCCTCAAGATCGTCCAGAAGGAACGTGGCTGGGTGCCGGATGGTGCCATCTACGCGATCGGCGAGATTCTTGGCATTCCAGCCAGCGATGTCGAAGGTGTGGCAACGTTCTACAGCCAGATCTTCCGTCAGCCGGTCGGCCGTCACATCATTCGCGTCTGCGACAGTATGGTCTGCTACATCGGCGGCCATGAGTCTGTGGTTGGCGAAATCCAGAGCAAGCTGGGCATCGGCCTGGGCCAGACCACTCCCGACGGCCGCTTCACGCTGCTGCCGGTCTGCTGCCTGGGCAACTGCGACAAGGCTCCGGCACTGATGATCGACGACGACACTTTCGGTGACGTACAGCCTGCTGGCGTTGCCAAACTGCTGGAGGGCTACGTATGACCCTGACTTCCTTCGGCCCTGCCAACCGCATCGCGCGCAGTGCAGAAACCCATCCGCTGACCTGGCGTCTGCGTGACGACGCCGAGCCGGTCTGGCTCGACGAGTACCAGGCCAAGAACGGTTACGCGGCAGCACGCAAGGCATTCGCCGACATGTCTCAGGACGATATCGTCCAGACCGTCAAGGATGCCGGCCTCAAGGGACGCGGCGGTGCCGGCTTCCCTACGGGCGTGAAATGGGGCCTGATGCCCAAAGACGAATCCATGAACATCCGTTACCTGCTGTGCAATGCGGATGAAATGGAGCCCAACACCTGGAAAGACCGCATGCTGATGGAGCAACTGCCCCATCTGCTGATCGAAGGCATGCTGATCAGTGCCCGCGCACTGAAAACCTACCGTGGCTACATCTTCCTGCGCGGCGAGTACACCACTGCCGCAAAGCACCTGAACCGTGCAGTGGAAGAAGCCAAGGCAGCCGGCCTGCTGGGCAAGAACATCCTGGGCAGCGGCTTCGATTTCGAGCTGTTCGTCCACACCGGCGCCGGGCGTTACATCTGCGGTGAAGAAACCGCACTGATCAACTCCCTGGAAGGCCGTCGCGCCAACCCGCGCTCCAAGCCGCCCTTCCCCGCCGCCGTCGGCGTGTGGGGCAAGCCGACCTGCGTGAACAACGTCGAAACCCTCTGCAACGTACCAGCCATCATCGGCAACGGCGTCGACTGGTACAAATCCCTCGCTCGCGAAGGCAGTGAAGACCACGGCACCAAGCTGATGGGCTTCTCCGGCAAAGTGAAGAACCCTGGCCTGTGGGAGCTGCCATTCGGCGTAACCGCTCGTGAACTCTTTGAAGACTATGCCGGTGGCATGCGCGATGGCTACAAACTCAAGTGCTGGCAGCCAGGTGGCGCCGGTACCGGTTTCCTGTTGCCTGAACACCTGGATGCGCAAATGTACGCTGGCGGCATCGCCAAGGTCGGCACGCGTATGGGTACCGGTCTGGCCATGGCGGTAGATGACAGCATCAACATGGTGTCCCTGCTGCGCAACATGGAAGAATTCTTCGCCCGCGAATCCTGCGGTTTCTGCACCCCTTGCCGCGACGGTCTGCCATGGAGCGTCAAGCTCCTGCGTGCGCTGGAAAAAGGCGAAGGGCAAGCCGGAGATATCGAGACGCTGCTCGGTCTGGTCGGCTTCCTCGGCCCAGGCAAGACCTTCTGTGCTCACGCACCGGGAGCCGTGGAGCCATTGGGCAGCGCGATCAAATATTTCCGCCCGGAGTTCGAGGCAGGCATCGCGCCCACCAGCGCCGCCGTCCCGCCCCAGGCACGACCGATCATCGTCGGCGCATGACCCTTTAAAGGTGAAGGGCCCTGCCCTTCATCCATCGTGCGACAGCGCCCCCACAGGCTGTTTCGAGTCGCACGAATAACAAGATTCCATTAGCCACGCCCGCTGACACCGGGCCAACGAAGAACTTTGAACCATGGCCACTATCCACGTAGACGGCAAAGCGCTCGAAGTCGACGGGGCAGACAACCTGTTACAGGCATGTCTGTCGCTGGGCCTCGACATTCCTTATTTCTGCTGGCATCCCGCCCTTGGCAGCGTTGGCGCCTGTCGCCAGTGCGCGGTCAAGCAGTACAACGACGAGAACGACACCCGTGGTCGCATCGTCATGTCCTGCATGACTCCGGCCACCGACAACACCTGGATTTCCATCGACGATGACGAATCCAAGGCCTTCCGGGCCAGTGTCGTCGAATGGCTGATGACCAACCACCCGCATGACTGCCCGGTCTGCGAGGAAGGCGGTCACTGCCACCTGCAAGACATGACCGTCATGACCGGTCACAACGAGCGTCGTTACCGCTTCACCAAACGCACCCACCAGAACCAGGAACTCGGCCCGTTCATCGCTCACGAGATGAACCGCTGCATCGCCTGCTACCGTTGCGTACGCTTCTATAACGACTATGCAGGCGGCACTGACCTGGGCGTTTTCGGCGCTCACGACAACGTGTACTTCGGCCGTGTCGAAGATGGCGTGCTGGAAAGCGAGTTCTCCGGCAACCTGACCGAGGTCTGCCCGACCGGTGTGTTCACCGACAAGACTCACTCCGAGCGCTACAACCGCAAGTGGGACATGCAGTTCTCGCCGAGCATCTGCCATGGCTGCTCCAGCGGTTGCAATATAAGCCCCGGTGAGCGTTACGGCGAACTGCGTCGCATCGAAAACCGCTTCAACGGTTCGGTGAACCAGTACTTCCTGTGCGACCGTGGCCGCTTCGGCTATGGCTACGTCAACCGCGAAGACAGGCCACGTCAGCCATTGCTGGCAGACGGCAGCAAGCTGAGCCTGGATGCAGCGCTGGATACGGCTGCCGACCTGCTGCGCGGCCGTAACATCGTCGGTATCGGCTCGCCACGCGCCAGCCTGGAAAGCAACTACGCGCTGCGCGAACTGGTCGGTGCCGAGCACTTCTACTCGGGTATCGAAGCCAGTGAACTGGAGCGTATCCGTCTGGTGGCGCAGGTGCTCAAAGACAGCCCGCTGCCGATCCCGACCCTACGCGACATCGAAGACCACGATGCAGTTTTCGTCCTCGGTGAAGACCTGACCCAGACCGCAGCACGTGTGGCCCTGGCCCTGCGCCAATCGGTCAAGGGCAAGGCGGAAGATATGGCCGAGGCCATGCGCGTACAGCCATGGCTCAATGCTGCAGTGAAAAACATCGGCCAGCACGCGCTGAACCCGCTGTTTATCGCCAGCCTGGCTGAAACAAAACTCGACGATGTGGCCGAAGAGTGTGTACACGCCGCTCCAGACGATCTGGCCCGTATCGGCTTTGCCGTAGCTCACGCCCTGGACGCCAGCGCACCTGCCGTCGAAGGCCTGGACGCCGAAGCCCTGGAACTGGCCAAACGCATTGCCGATTCTCTGCTGGCTGCCAAACGCCCGCTGATCATTGCCGGTACTTCCCTGGGTTCCAAAGCCCTGATCGAAGCCGCAGCGAACATCGCCAAGGCTCTGAAACTGCGGGAGAAAGAAGGCTCCATCAGCCTGATCGTGCCGGAAGCCAACAGCCTGGGCCTGGCCCTGCTGGGTGGCGAGTCGGTCGATGCCGCCTTGCAGGCCGTGATCGACGGCAAGGCTGACGCCATCGTCGTGCTGGAAAACGATCTGTACACCCGTACCGATGCCGCCAAGGTCGATGCCGCCCTGAGCGCTGCCAAAGTGGTGATCGTGGCCGACCATCAGAAGACTGCCACGGGCGACCGTGCCCATCTGGTGTTGCCAGCAGCCAGCTTCGCTGAAGGCGACGGTACGCTGGTCAGTCTGGAAGGCCGCGCCCAGCGCTTCTTCCAGGTGTTCGATCCAACTTATCTGGACGCCAGCATTCTGGTCCACGAAGGCTGGCGCTGGTTGCATGCCCTGCGCGCGACCCTGCTGAACAAGCCGGTGGACTGGACGCAGCTGGACCACGTCACTGCTGCCTGCGCACAAAGCAGCTCGCAACTGGCTGGCATCATCGATGCCGCGCCTTCTGCAGCGTTCCGTATCAAGGGCATGAAGCTGGCCCGCGAACCGCTGCGTTACAGCGGCCGTACCGCCATGCGCGCCAACATCAGCGTGCATGAGCCTCGTACTCCGCAAGACCAGGACACCGCGTTCTCCTTCTCCATGGAAGGTTACTCGGGCTCCGCCGAACCACGTCAGCAAGTACCTTTCGCCTGGTCTCCGGGCTGGAACTCGCCTCAGGCCTGGAACAAGTTCCAGGACGAAGTCGGTGGTCACTTGCGCGCCGGTGATCCGGGTGTTCGCCTGATCGAAAGCCAGGGCGACAACCTGAACTGGTTCGCCAGCGTCCCACGCGCCTTCTCGCCTGCCCAGGGCACATGGCAAGTGGTGCCGTTCTATCACCTGTTCGGCAGCGAAGAGAACTCTTCAAAAGCCGCTCCGGTTCAGGAACGCATCCCCGCGGCCTATGTTGCACTGGCCAAGTCCGAAGCCGACCGCCTGGGTGTCAACGAAGGTGCCCTGCTCTCCCTGAACGTTGCCGGCAAGACCTTGCGTCTGCCACTGCGCATCAATGAAGAACTGGGTGCAGGTCTGGTGGCATTGCCGGTAGGTCTGGCAGGTATTCCTGCCGCGGTCTTCGGCAAGACGGTTGACGGTCTTCAGGAGGCAGCACAATGAGCTGGCTCACTCCTGATGTGATCGACACCCTCTTCGCGGTCCTCAAAGCCATCGTCGTGCTGCTGGCCGTTGTGGTCTGCGGCGCACTGTTGAGCTTCGTCGAACGTCGCCTGCTGGGCTGGTGGCAGGACCGTTACGGTCCGAACCGTGTTGGCCCGTTCGGCATGTTCCAGATCGCTGCCGACATGCTGAAAATGTTCTTCAAGGAAGACTGGACACCGCCGTTTGCCGACAAGGTGATTTTCACCCTGGCACCGATCGTGGCCATGAGCGCCTTGCTGATTGCCTTCGCAATCATCCCGATCACCCCGACCTGGGGCGTGGCGGACCTGAACATCGGCTTGCTGTTCTTCTTTGCCATGGCCGGTCTTTCGGTCTATGCCGTGCTGTTCGCCGGCTGGTCGAGTAACAACAAGTACGCCCTGCTGGGCAGTCTGCGTGCTTCGGCGCAAACCGTATCCTATGAAGTGTTCATGGGTCTGGCGCTGATGGGCATCGTGGTTCAGGTCGGCTCGTTCAACATGCGCGACATCGTTGAATATCAGGCACAGAACCTGTGGTTCATCATTCCGCAGTTCTTCGGCTTCTGTACGTTCTTCATCGCAGGCGTTGCAGTGACTCACCGTCACCCCTTCGACCAGCCGGAAGCGGAGCAGGAACTGGCCGACGGTTACCACATTGAATATGCCGGCATGAAATGGGGCATGTTCTTCGTGGGCGAGTACATCGGGATCATCCTGATCTCGGCGCTGCTGGTGACCCTGTTCTTCGGCGGCTGGCATGGCCCGTTCGGCATTCTGCCGCAACTGTCCTTCGTCTGGTTCGCCCTGAAGACTGCGTTCTTCATCATGCTGTTCATCCTGCTGCGCGCCTCTATCCCGCGCCCACGCTATGACCAGGTAATGGACTTCAGCTGGAAATTCTGTCTGCCGCTGACCCTGATCAATTTGCTGGTGACTGCTGCGATTGTGTTGTTGAACACACCGGCAGGCTCGGTTCAGTGAGGATTTGACCCATGTTCAAATATATTGGCGACATCGTTAAGGGTACTGGTACCCAGTTGCGCAGCCTGATAATGGTTTTCGGTCACGGCTTCCGCAAACGCGACACCCTGCAATACCCGGAAGAGCCGGTCTATCTGCCACCACGCTATCGTGGCCGTATCGTTCTGACTCGCGACCCAGACGGCGAAGAGCGCTGCGTGGCCTGCAACCTGTGCGCCGTGGCTTGCCCGGTTGGTTGCATTTCATTGCAGAAAGCCGAAACCGAAGACGGCCGCTGGTACCCGGACTTTTTCCGCATCAACTTCTCGCGTTGCATTTTCTGCGGCCTGTGCGAAGAAGCCTGCCCGACCACCGCAATCCAGCTGACACCGGATTTCGAGATGGCCGAGTTCAAACGTCAGGATCTGGTGTACGAGAAAGAAGATCTGCTGATCTCCGGCCCCGGCAAAAACCCTGACTATAACTTCTATCGCGTCGCCGGTATGGCCATCGCTGGCAAGCCCAAGGGCTCTGCACAGAACGAAGCCGAGCCGATCAACGTCAAGAGCTTGCTGCCTTAAGGAAGTAAAGATGGAATTCGCTTTCTATTTCGCATCCGGCATCGCCGTCGTGTCCACCCTGCGGGTGATCACGAACACGAACCCGGTGCACGCCCTGCTCTACCTGATCATTTCGCTGATCGCGGTGGCAATGACCTTTTTCAGCCTCGGCGCTCCTTTCGCCGGCGTTCTGGAAGTCATCGCCTACGCGGGCGCAATCATGGTCCTGTTCGTGTTTGTGGTGATGATGCTGAACCTGGGCCCGGCCTCGGTTCAGCAGGAACGTGCGTGGCTCAAGCCCGGTATCTGGGTGGGACCGGTGATTCTTGGCACTCTGCTGCTGGCTGAACTGCTGTACGTCTTGTTCGCCAACCCGACCGGCGCTGGCGTCGGTCACACCACAGTCGACGCCAAGGCAGTCGGTATCAGCCTGTTCGGGCCTTATCTGCTGGTGGTGGAACTTGCCTCGATGCTGCTGCTTGCAGCAGCCGTGACGGCTTTCCATCTGGGCCGCACCGACACCAAGGAGCCAAGCCAATGAATGCTATCCCTCTGGAACATGGCCTGGCGGTCGCCGGGGTGCTGTTCTGTCTTGGCCTGGTCGGCCTGATAGTGCGCCGCAACATTCTTTTTGTGTTGATGAGCCTGGAGATCATGATGAACGCATCTGCTCTGGCGTTCGTCGTTGCCGGTAGCCGCTGGGCACAGCCGGATGGACAGGTCATGTTCATTCTGGTGATCACCCTCGCTGCTGCCGAGGCCAGTATTGGCCTGGCGATCCTGATGCAGCTGTATCGCCGCTTCCACACTCTCGATATCGATGCTGCCAGCGAGATGCGCGGATGAACCTACTCTTTCTCACTTTCGTATTTCCCCTGATCGGCTTTCTGCTGCTGTCGTTCTCCCGTGGACGCATCTCGGAAAACCTCGCAGCCCTGATCGGTGTCGGCTCCATCGGCCTTTCAGCTCTGGTCACGGCCTGGGTCATCTGGCAATTCAACGTTGCACCGCCGCCGGGTGGTCATTACACCCAGGTGCTGTGGCAATGGATGAACGTGGATGGCTTCACCCCCAACTTCGCGCTGTACCTGGATGGCCTGTCGGTCACCATGCTCGGCGTAGTAGTTGGCGTGGGCTTCCTGATCCACCTGTTCGCGTCCTGGTACATGCGCGGTGAAGCCGGCTACTCGCGCTTCTTCTCCTACACCAACCTGTTCATTGCCAGCATGTTGTTCCTGATCCTGGGCGACAACCTGCTGTTCATCTACTTCGGTTGGGAAGGCGTGGGCCTGTGCAGCTATCTGTTGATCGGTTTCTACTACAGCAACCGCAACAACGGTAACGCAGCACTGAAAGCCTTCATCGTGACCCGCATCGGCGACGTGTTCATGGCCATCGGCCTGTTCATCCTGTTCCAGCAACTGGGTACGCTGAACATTCAGGAACTGCTGGTTCGTGCTCCCGAGCACTTCAAGGTCGGCGACTTCTGGATCGTGCTGGCAACCCTGATGCTGCTGGGCGGCGCTGTCGGTAAATCCGCACAACTGCCGCTGCAAACCTGGCTGGCAGATGCGATGGCCGGTCCTACTCCGGTTTCGGCACTGATCCACGCGGCAACCATGGTAACCGCGGGCGTCTATCTGATTGCCCGTACCCACGGCCTGTTCGCCCTGGCTCCGGACATTCTGCATCTGGTCGGCGTTGTTGGCGGTGTGACGCTGGTTCTGGCAGGTTTCGCAGCACTGGTTCAAACCGACATCAAACGTATCCTCGCCTACTCGACCATGAGCCAGATCGGCTACATGTTCCTGGCCCTGGGCGTTGGTGCCTGGGAAGGCGCGATCTTCCACCTGATGACTCACGCCTTCTTCAAGGCGCTGCTGTTCCTTGCTTCCGGTGCGGTCATCGTTGCCTGCCACCACGAGCAGAACATCTTCAAGATGGGTGGCCTGTGGAAGAAACTGCCTCTGGCCTACGCCAGCTTCATCGTCGGTGGTGCCGCCCTGGCTGCCCTGCCGCTGCTGACCGCCGGTTTCTACTCCAAGGACGAAATCCTCTGGGAAGCGTTCGCCAGCGGTAACAACGGTCTGCTGTATGCAGGTCTGGTTGGCGCGTTCATGACCTCGATCTACACCTTCCGCCTGATCTTCATCGCGTTCCATGGTGAAGCCAAGACCGAAGCCCATGCAGGTCATGGCATCGCTCACTGGCTGCCTCTGTCGGTGCTGATCGTGCTGTCGACCTTCATCGGCGCCATGATCACCCCGCCACTGGCCGGTGTCCTGCCACAGAGCGTTGGTCATGCGGGCGGCGAAGCCAAGCACAGTCTGGAAATCGCCTCGGGCGCCATCGCCCTGGCCGGTATCCTGCTGGCGGCCTTGCTGTTCCTGGGCAAGCGTCGTCTGGTAACCGCTATCGCCAACAGCGGCCCGGGCCGTCTCCTGTCAGCCTGGTGGTTCGCTGCATGGGGCTTCGACTGGATCTACGACAAGCTGTTCGTCAAACCTTATCTGGCGATCAGCCATGTGCTGCGTAGCGATCCGTTCGACCGCACCATCGGTTTGATCCCGCGTCTGGTCAAGGGAGGCCATGTGACCATGAGCCGTACCGAGACCGGCCAGTTGCGTTGGTATGCTGCCTCGATAGCCGTGGGTGCCGTTCTGGTACTTGGTGCCGTCGTTCTGGTTGCGGTCTGACATGAACCTTGCGAATTTGCGAAAGGAATTGAGCCCGTCATGATTCTGCCTTGGCTAATCCTGATCCCCTTTATCGGCGGCCTGCTGTGCTGGCTGTGTGAGCGCGTCAGCGCCACACTGCCACGCTGGATCGCGCTGCTGACCATGTCTCTGTTGCTCGGTATCGGCCTGTGGCTGTGGGGCGTCGGTGACTACACCCTGTCTCCGGCCCCTGGCGCTGACCCGACCTGGACCCTGGAATTCCACCAACAGTGGATTTCACGCTTCGGCATCAGCCTGCATCTGGCGCTGGATGGCCTGTCGCTGCTGATGATCATGCTGACCGGTCTGCTCGGCGTGTTGTCCGTGCTGTGTTCCTGGAAGGAAATCCAGCGCAACGTCGGCTTCTTCCACCTCAACCTGATGTGGATTCTCGGCGGTGTGGTTGGCGTGTTCCTGGCCATCGACCTGTTCCTGTTCTTCTTCTTCTGGGAAATGATGCTGGTGCCGATGTATTTCCTCATCGCGCTCTGGGGTCATAGTTCGTCGGACGGCAAGAAGACACGAATCTACGCAGCAACCAAGTTCTTCATCTTCACCCAGGCCAGCGGCCTGATCATGCTGGTGGCGATTCTGGGTCTGGTGCTGGTTCACTTCAACCAGACCGGTGTGATCACCTTCGCTTACGCCGACCTGCTGAAGACCCGACTGACTCCGGGCACCGAGTACATCCTGATGCTGGGCTTCTTCATCGCGTTCGCGGTGAAGCTGCCGGTGGTGCCGCTGCACTCCTGGCTGCCGGATGCTCACGCACAGGCCCCGACTGCCGGTTCCGTCGACCTGGCCGGTATCCTGCTGAAAACCGCTGCCTACGGTCTGCTGCGCTTCGCCCTGCCGCTGTTCCCCAACGCTTCGGCAGAGTTCGCACCGATTGCAATGACCCTCGGCTTGGTCGGTATCTTCTACGGTGCCTTCCTGGCGTTCGCCCAGACCGATATCAAGCGTCTGATCGCGTTCTCGAGCGTCTCGCACATGGGCTTCGTCCTGATCGGTATCTACTCCGGCAGCCAGCACGCCCTGCAGGGCGTGGTGATCCAGATGATCGCCCACGGTCTGTCGGCCGCTGCGCTGTTTATCCTCAGCGGTCAGTTGTACGAGCGTCTGCATACCCGCGACATGCGTGAGATGGGTGGCCTGTGGTCACGCATCGCTTACCTGCCGGCCATCAGCCTGTTCTTCGCGGCCGCTTCCCTGGGTCTGCCGGGCACAGGCAACTTCGTCGGTGAGTTCCTGATCCTGCTGGGTGCTTTCGTTCACTCCCCATGGATCACGGCCATCGCCACTTCCGGTCTGGTGTTCGGTTCTGTCTACTCGCTGATCATGATCCACCGCGCCTACTTTGGCCCTTCCAAGTCCGAGGAAATCCTCAAGGGCATGGATGGACGGGAATTGATCATGGTGCTGGGCCTTGCCGTATTGCTGATCGTGCTGGGGGTTTACCCGCAGCCGTTCCTCGATACTTCGGCAGCGACCATGCACGGCGTGCAGCAATGGCTAGGCACTGCCTTCACTCAACTCGCTTCGGCCCGGTAAGAGCGCTATGGACCTGACGATTCAACACTTTATTGCGCTTGCCCCACTGCTGATTACCAGCCTCACCATCGTGGTGGTGATGCTGGCAATCGCATGGTGCCGCAATCACTCGCAAACATTCCTGCTATCCGTAGCAGGGCTCAACCTGGCATTGCTGTCGATTTACCCAGCCCTGAAAGTCGCGCCACTGGCCGTGACGCCATTGCTGCAGATCGACAGCTTCGCCTGCCTGTACATGGCAATCATCCTTGCCTCGACCCTGGCATGCGTGACAATGGCGCACGCCTATCTGGGCGACGACAAGAAAGGCTATCCAGGCAACCGTGAAGAGCTTTACCTGCTGATCCTGCTGGCCGCTCTCGGAGGTCTGGTTCTGGTCAGTGCCCAGCATCTGGCTGGCCTGTTCATCGGTCTGGAACTGTTGTCGGTGCCGGTCTACGGTCTGGTCGCTTACGCCTTCTTCAACAAGCGCTCCCTGGAAGGCGGCATCAAGTACATGGTGCTCTCGGCAGCCGGTTCGGCGTTCCTGCTGTTCGGTATGGCGCTGCTGTACGCAGACGCAGGCAGCCTGAGCTTCACGGGTATCGGCAAGGCGATTGCCGCCACCGGAATGCCTAGCGGGCTGGCAAGCCTGGGGCTGGCCATGATGGTCGTGGGCCTGGCGTTCAAACTGTCGCTGGTTCCGTTCCACCTGTGGACGCCGGACGTCTACGAGGGTGCCCCTGCCCCGGTTGCCGCTTTCCTGGCAACAGCCAGCAAGGTTGCGGTGTTCGCTGTACTGGTGCGTCTGTTCCAGATTTCCCCGGCAGCCAGCAGCGGCGTGTTGCATGACGTCCTGGCTGTCATCGCCGTGGCATCGATCGTAGTCGGTAACCTGCTGGCACTGGCTCAGAACAACCTCAAGCGTCTGCTGGGTTATTCGTCCATCGCCCACTTCGGCTACCTGATGATTGCGCTGGTTGCGAGCAAAGGCATGGCTGTCGAGGCAATCGGTGTTTATCTGGCGACTTATGTACTGACGTCCCTGGGCAGCTTCGGTGTAATCACCATGATGTCCTCGCCGTACAGTGGTCGCGATGCAGATGCGATGTTCGAGTACCGCGGCCTGTTCTGGCGCCGTCCGTACCTGACTGCGGTCATGACCCTGATGATGCTGTCCCTGGCGGGTATCCCGCTGACTGCCGGCTTCATCGGCAAGTTCTACATCATCGCCACTGGCGTCGAATCGCACCTGTGGTGGCTGATCGGTGCGCTGGTTCTGGGTAGCGCCATCGGCGTGTTCTACTACCTGCGTGTGATGGTCACGATGTATCTGGTCGATAACAAGCTGCCTCGCCATGATGCGGCCTTCAACTGGGCACAGCGTACAGGCGGCGTGATGCTGCTGGCTGTCGCCATCCTGACCTTCGTACTGGGTGTGTACCCACAACCGTTGCTGGATCTGGTGCTGAATGCAGCCTTGGCAGGCTGATCGGTAATAAACAAAAAACCCTGCTTCGGCAGGGTTTTTTTTGGCTTACAGGAGCGAACTCATTCGCGAAAAGTCAGTGCATCCAATACATATTCATCGTTTGGAATTGCCGTCTCGCGAATAAATTGGCTCCTACGTTTTGGTCAGACGCGGAACTGGGCGACCAGGCCGCCGAGACGTTTGCCAAGGTCAAACAGGCTGCGAGAAGTCTGAGCGCCCTGACGGGTTTCGTCGGCAACGGTTTCGACTGCAACGGCGATCTGGTGGACACTGCGGTTGATTTCCTCGGCTACGGCTGTCTGCTCTTCAGCGGCACTGGCGATCTGGGCGTTCATCGAGTTGATGGTCGCTATCAGTTCACCGATGGTCACCAGCGACTGCCCTGCCTCGTTGGCCTGTGTCGAAGTACCGTCGCCCGCCTCGCTGGAGCGGCGCATGGCACCTACCGCTTCCTCCGTACCCTTTTGCAGACGATCGATCATGCCCTGGATTTCCTGGGTGCTTTGCTGAGTCCTGCTGGCCAGTGCCCGGACTTCATCGGCTACGACCGCAAACCCTCGACCGGCCTCCCCTGCCCTCGCAGCTTCAATTGCTGCGTTGAGGGCCAGCAGGTTGGTCTGTTCTGCAATGGAGCGAATGACGCCCAGCACACTGACAATCGATGATACGTCCTGCTGCAGACTGTCCAGCGATGAGCCGCTTTTGCGGATGTCATCTACCAGCGCATGGATCTGCTTGATGCTGCCATCGACCACCTGCTTGGCAGCCTTGCCTTGCTCATCGGTCTTCTGGGCAGCAACAGAAGCACCCTGAGCGCTTGTTGCGACTTCCTGGGCAGCGGCAGACATTTCGTTGATGGCGGTAGCCACCTGATCGGTTTCGTGGCGCTGGCGGTCCATGGCCTTTTCCGAACGCTGCGCCTGATCGGAGACTTCGCTGACCAGACCGGTGAGTTGCGTGGTCATCTCGGTGATCTGGCGAACGATGCCATGAATCTTGTCGACGAAACGGTTGAACGAGCCTGCCAGCTCGCCGAGTTCATCCTGGCTGGTAATGGCCAGACGGCGCGTCAGATCACCTTCACCTGCGACGATATCGTCCAGGTTGTCTTTCATCGAACGCAGGGGGCGCAACAGGGTTCCGGTCATGACAATGCCGATCACGCTGATGATCACCAGTACCAGCACTGTGATGCCGACAATGCTGTACAGCATGTCGTACAGGCGTGCCTCGACGTTCTGCTTGACCACAGCCACCTGGGCTTCGACATTCTCGAGGTTGACTGAGCTGCCGACGACCAGATCCCATTTCGGTAGATATTCGGTGTAAGCGACTTTCGGAACCGGTTCGGTCTTGCCTGGCAATGGAGAAGCGTAATAGGTGTAGTGGTCGCCCGTCTTGGCTGACGCTACCAGTTCCCTGTTGAGATACACGCCACTGGGGTCACGAACCTCCTTAAAGCTTTTGCCCAGACCATCGGGACTGTTGCTACGGAAGATACGTATGATTTCGGAGTCGTATCCGAACAGATAACCGTCCTTGCCATAACTGACCGCAGAAAGCAGTTTGACCGCACTGGCTCTGGCTGCATTGTCGCCTTGTGCTGAAGCTTCATAGATAGGCTTGATACCGCTCAGGGCAATATCGACATAACTTTTAAGAGTCGCCCGGGCCTCTGTCAGCAAACGCTCCCTTGTCTCGCTGACCTCTCTGTCGGCTTGTTGATGAAGGATAAACACTGTGGTCACGCTGATTACCACAGCGAACAGCAACACTGGCAATACAGCCAATGACAGAACCTTGGTTTTCAGACTCAGACGCATAGGATTCGCCTATTCAGTTGTTTTTATAGGGAGGACTTTCAAGGTGTATCGGCAAAAAAAACCGGGAGTTAATATCATCCCGGTTTTTTTGTAGGAAAAAACTGACACAAAGCAAGATCAGGGAGAAGTACGCTCAGGCAGATCAATACGCACGCGCAGCCCACCTTGCGGACTGGTGAGCAATTTCAGATCACCGCCCCATGCTTCGACAATATCGCGCACGATCCCAAGACCCAGGCCGTGGCCGGTGATCTGTTCATCAAGGCGGGTGCCGCGACTGAACACCTCTGCACGCTGAGACTCGGGAATACCAGGTCCATCGTCGTCGACCAGCAGCGTGAATCCCTGCCCTTGCGGCTCGATATTCAGGCGTACTTCACTGTCAGCCCATTTGCAGGCGTTATCCAGCAGGTTACCCAGCAATTCGAGAATGTCCTCACGATCCCAGGGCAAATGCAAACCGCTCTGGACATCATTGATCAGGTCCAGATGTTCGCCATGGATCATGCGCAGTGTCGAAAACAGGCTGGACAATTCTGCATCGCAATCGAAACGCGCTCCTGGCAGCGCATCACCGGACAGTCGGGCACGATTCAACTCACGCTCCAGGCGCAGGCGGATGTTCTCCAGTTGCTCATGGAGGGTTTTGCGCAGCGCAGGATTGGCATCCAGTTGTTCGCTCGACGCCATGCTGAGCAGAACAGCCAAGGGCGTCTTGAGAGCATGGCCCAGGTTACCCAAGGCATTGCGTGAACGCTTGAGGCTGTCTTCGGTATGAGCGAGCAAGTGGTTGATCTGGGCAACCAGCGGCTCAAGTTCGAGGGGGACCTGGTTATCCAGTTGCGAGCGTTGGCCTTGTTGCAACTGGGATATCTGCTCGCGCACGGTTTCCAGAGGACGCAAGGCCCGGCGCACGGTGACGCGCTGCAGAACCAGCACCAGAATCAGTGCCGCCAGGCCGAATCCCAGGCCTATTTGCTGCATGCGCTGAAAGCTTGCCCTGACGGGGGTGTAATCCTGGGCAACCGTCACTGTGATCTGCTGCCCGAACTTTCGATAGTCCGCGCTCCATACCAGCAGCGATTGCCCGGTGTGTCCCAGTTCCAGATCGGAATGAAGACCTGCACCCAGGGGTTTCGGCAATTCAAAATCCCATAATGAGCGCGAGCGCCAGTAGCCTTCGGTAAAGTCCAGGCGGAAGTAGTGTCCGGAGAGCGGTCGCTGATAAGCCGCAGACAAGCGCTGCTCATCCAGTTGAATACCCACCGGGCCACGAACCAGAGCTACCAGCAGGCTTTCGCTTTCCTTGCGCAACCCGGCTTCAAGATAGCGTTGCAGACCCAGCTCAAACAGGTACAGGCTGGTCTGGGCCATCACCAGACCCACAGCGACCAGCACTGCAACGAGACCGAGGCTCAAGCGCCTCTGTATGGACTTCAAGCGTTATTACCACCGAACAGATAACCCTGGCCACGACGGGTCGTGACCACCGAACGCCCGAGCTTTCGCCTCAGGTGATTGACATGGACTTCTATCACATTGGAGTCGCGTTCGTTTTCGCCATCGTACAAATGCTCGGAAAGATGGCTTTTGGAAAGGATCTGCTCAGGGTGGTGCATGAAGTAACGAAGCAGACGGAATTCGGCAGACGTCAGCTGAATATCCACGCCGTCGCGAACAACACACTGCCTGCTTTCATCCAGATTGAGCCCTGCTGACTCGAGGGTCGGCTGGTTGGCCAGCCCATGCGAGCGGCGCAGCAAAGCCTGGATGCGCAACTGCAATTCTTCGGGATGAAAGGGTTTGGTCAGGTAATCGTCGGCACCTGCCTTCAAGCCTTCTATGCGCTCTGACCATGAGCCCCGCGCCGTAAGAATGAGCACAGGCGCAGCCAGACCTTTGGCGCGCCATTGTTGAAGCACCTCAAGACCGGGAAGACCTGGCAGCCCAAGATCCAGAACGATCAGGTCATAGGGCTCGCTCACACCTTGATAGACCGCATCACGGCCGTCAGCCAGCCAATCCACGGCATAACCTTGTCGCCCAAGGGCAGAGATCAGTTCATCCGCCAAAGGCACATGATCCTCAACCAGTAGTAGCCGCATCAATCATCTTCCTCGTCTTGCAGGAGTCGCCCGTCACGTGCGTTGAACTTGAGCTCGCGGACAACGCCTTGCGTGGTCAGCAACTCGAATTCATAGACGTACAGGTCATTTTTTTCTTCCAGCTCAGCCTCAAGCAGCTTGGCACCAGGATGATGACTCAACGCTTGCTCGATGAATTGCTCAAGAGGCAGGATCACCCCACGCTGTCGCAAACTGAGTGCCTCGTCCTGATTCAGGTCCTTGGCCTGAGCCGCAGTGCAGAGCAGCCCCAAACCAAGGAGTGTGCAGAGACGCTTTTCGACCTTCATTACTTATCCTGATAGTTCTTGTATATCTGCCCGGTGACAGCGTCTATTTTCAGGTCCCACTGAATGCCTGCGGTATCACGTAATTCGATTTGATAAACGTATTTACCGTATTCGTTTTCGAGCTCCGTCTCGGTGATCGTTGCACCAGGGTGCTTGGACAATGCGTATCCGTTGAGCTTTTCAAAAGACTGGATGGTTCCTGCATCCCTGAGGCGCAGGGCTTCATCTGGCCCGATATCACGTGCCAGGGCAAACCCGGCAGAAGCAGTGAGCATTACGGCAGTCAGCAAAGTGGTCAGTCTTTTCATTATGGGCTCCGTCGAGTGGTGCTTTCTACGGATACCAAGATAAGGGTATCAACTTAACTCAAGCTGAATCCTTCTGGCTACATGCCATCACTACTTGTCCGACCACCTTACCTGAGCATGGTGTTTGAAAGCATTGCTGTTAAACTCGTCCCCTGCATTTATCGCTTGCGCGATCGCCATCTATCCAGGGCTTATACACAGTGGAAATTTTCAAAGAGTTTACTTTCGAGTCTGCACACCGGCTCCCCCATGTGCCTGAGGGCCATAAATGTGGACGCCTGCACGGGCATTCGTTCCGGGTAGGGATTCATCTGTCCGGCAAGGTCGATCCTCATATTGGCTGGATACGCGACTTCTCCGAGATCAAGGCTATCTTCAAGCCACTGTATGAACGCCTGGATCATAACTACCTCAACGACATCCCTGGCCTGGAAAACCCGACCAGCGAAAATCTGGCGAAATGGATCTGGGATGAACTGAAGCCATTGCTGCCTGAACTCTCGGCGGTTCGCATTCACGAAACCTGTACCAGCGGATGTGAATATCGCGGCGAGTGATGCCAGCTCATATATAAAACCACCTTTACGGTGGTTTTTTATTGCCCTGAATCAAGACACGGACGGCGCTCCCCCAATGAGCAGGAGCGAATTCATTCGCGAGACGGGCGGCCTCTTCCCGGATAAATCCGGTCCTGTGAGGTGCGATGTTTTCATCACCAGAAAGACAAAACCCCCACCTGCTTTCGCAGATGGGGGTTCTGAATTTGAATCTTGACGATGACCTACTCTCACATGGGGAAACCCCACACTACCATCGGCGATGCATCGTTTCACTGCTGAGTTCGGGATGGGATCAGGTGGTTCCAATGCTCTATGGTCGTCAAGAAATTCGGTAGCCGGTGCGTACTTGGGTACGTACCCGCGAATGGGTGTGTAATAGAGGTGTTTCGGTAATCTGTGTGTGGCGCAAACTTTCGGTTCGTCATCTTCACTACACCGCAATCCGCTCTTCGCAAATTGCTTGGGTGTTATATGGTCAAGCCTCACGGGCAATTAGTATGGGTTAGCTCAATGCCTCACAGC
>NZ_FYDI01000033.1:0-2341 GCF_900187465.1 Pseudomonas sp. Irchel 3A18 | reverse complement strand
ACGGTGCATGGGGAGTTTTGCCATGTTCATCTGATGATTCACCGAGCGTACCGCGCGATCCGCATGTTCCTGCTGAAGCAGATGTTCCAGCAGCCATTTCGATGAAGCCGTCGACGCTGTTCCTTGAACCGCCCCGGGTATCGCGGAGGCTGTTTTGTTTGAGTCAGGCTGCAACTGATATGGCTGCCTGACTCTGTTCGTATAGTGCCTCAAACTCGGCTGGCGGCCTATTTCCAATAGGTTCCAGCAGACGCTGATGGTTGAACCAAGTCACCCATTTCAGCGTTTCCCACTCCAGACTTTCTACACTTTTCCACGGCCCTTGCTTGTGGATCAACTCCGTCTTGTAAAGGCCATTCATGGTCTCTGCCAGTGCGTTGTCGTAGCTATCACCGGTATTGCCAACCGACGGCTCGATACCCGCTTCGCCCAACCGCTCGCTGTAACGAATCGACAGATATTGCGAGCCTCTGTCGCTGTGATGAACCAGCCGATGAGGCTCGGGCCGACGGACGTGAAGTGCCTGTTCGAGCGCATCCAGGACAAACTCCGTACGCATGTGTCGGCTGACCCGCCAGCCAACGATGAACCTTGAATAGACATCCACGATGAACGCGACATAGGCAAATCCCTGCCAGGTTGAAACGAACGTGAAATCGGCGACCCAGAGCTGATTGGGACGTTCGGCAGTGAACTGGCGCTTCACTAGATCCCTGGGATTGGCATTGTCAGGATGGGCTTGCGTGGTTTTCACCGTTTTGCCCCGGGTCACGCCGCAGAGACCCATCTCACGCATCAATCGCTCCACTGTGCAGCGCGCTACTGCCTGATGTTCGCGATGCATCTGCCGCCAGACCTTCCTGGCCCCATAGACCTCGTAGTTCTCCTGCCAGACACGATGAATCTGTACGGCAAGTGCCTCGTCACGAATCGCTCGGGCAGAGCGTCGTGAGCGATCACGTAAACGTGCGGCATGGCACCGGTAAGCCGATGGAGACACTTGCAACACGCGGCACAGTGGCTCGACTCCAAAGCGCTGTCGGTGCTCGTCGATCAGACGCCAGATCACTTCAAACGACGGTCGAGTTCCGCCTGGGCGAAAAAAGCGCTAGCGACCTTGAGGATCTCATTGGCTCGCTTGAGCTCACGAACCTCGCGCTCCAGCTCTTTGATCCGGGGATCGGCCGGGGTGCTAGGCGTTGTGGGCGAAGAGGCCTTGCGGATCCAGTTGCTCAAGGTTTGGGCGGTGCATCCGATCTTGCTGGAAACAGCCTCGATGGCTGCCCACTGAGAATCGTGCGACTCGCGGACTTCGTAGACCATTCGCACAGCACGCTCACGGACTTCGGGGGAAAACTTGGGTGGCTTTGGCATAGTGGCTCCAGTTTCTCAAAAGGTGGAGCCTCCGCGATACCCGGGGCGGTTCACCTTGAGAGACCAGTTCTTCCCAAGCACTGGCCATGCCGTGCAGGCGAAGTTCTTTGAGTTCAGTCATTAGGTCACGCATTGCGATTCTCCTCATCGGTCGCACGGAGCCGGTCGTAGCGTGCCGTATTGGCAACAGGCGCGACCTTGAGTTGCAGGCTGGTTTCTACACAGGGAGGTGGTGTGGTGGAGGTCAGGCGGGCAACGACATTGAGGATGTGATCGGCGCTCAGACTTCCCGATTCAAGTACCAGCTCCACCGCCACCAGCACTGGTTCGAGACCCGCAATTGGCACAGCAGCCAGTACCTGCATCATGATTCGATCACCGTTGGTGTGACGCCTCAGTCCTCGTTTGAGAAGCCGTAACGGTTTTGGCAAATCAGCAAATGGCGCGCCGTTGCGCAATGCACCAGGCTTGCGTTCGATGAGTGGGATGTAGTGCTGCCAGTCAAAACTGACCTGATCTCGATCAAAGAGGCGCTCGTGACTGGCGATCACCGTTTCGTCGGCAATGACCACGATTCGCGAAGGGTACAAACGGCTGCTGACCCATTGACCCACACGCTCGCAAGGCACCGAATAACGATTGCGCGCCACGCTGATCAGGCAGGTGCTAGAGACACGGACGGTGCGTTCCACGTAGCCATCAAAGGCCGTCGGCATCGGCATCATTTCAGCCTGCTCCAGCTCCAGGACTTCTGCCACCGTCAAACCGTTGTACTGCGGATGTACAAGTTCAGCCCAGAGCGTACGACAGCGTTGGCCGAGCCAGACGTTCAGCTCCTCGAAGGTATGGAACATGCAATTTTGAGCATCGAGCCAGATTCGCCTCCGGCTGTCCTGCACGTTCTTTTCGACGATGCCTTTCTCCCAGCCAGAGGCCACGTTGCAGAAGTCCGGATCGAACAGATAGT
>NZ_FYDI01000024.1:0-46729 GCF_900187465.1 Pseudomonas sp. Irchel 3A18 | reverse complement strand
CTGATGCAGCGAGAGCTTGTCGCGGAAGTACATCCGCCGGATTTTTCCCAACATTTCCATGCTGATCACCCTGTGTTCTCCTGCTCAAAAAGTGAGCAGAAGCAGTTGAACACCTGGGTCAGTTTTCGGTCAGCGGCAACAGCTTGGGCTTTTTAAGTCTTCGATCCATTGACCGAGACACTCGTCCAGATCAATAGCGGACCTATCGAGTTCGAAGTTATCCGCATACCAATTTGTCGAGCGAATATACTGATGCGATTTTTTCCAAGCTTGGGCGAGTACAACCTTATCCGTCAGGTACTCTAGGGTAGGTTTTAGCGCATGATATTTATTTGAAAGCAGTCCCATTTTTAATCAACCCAAAATATATAATACTTTCTATTAGGTTGCGAGCCATTTCAAATGGTCGCCTATTCCATGTTTGCCTAACCTAAAGTCCGAAGACATCCTCAAAAGCGTCAAGCTAAAATGGCCATTCGACAATCTCAAGCACTAAAACTGACCACATTATTAAACTAAATTTGACGATTCTACTTTTTCAAACGAAACAAGGTGGATTGTTTTGACTTCCTTTCCAGTCCCGAGGATTTCTTCTACTTTCTCTTCACACTTAAATTTGTAATTCTCACCGATAACAATACCGGCCAAATTTATATCTGCCCCAGGCTTTATATGCCCTGACATCGTGTCGCTTCCAGAGATAATCTTCCACGTGCTACGAGATAAATCAGCGGAGTCGACTATGCCTGTGATCTCAATATTTTCCACACCGATGTCTGCTCGCTGCCTGCATAATTCGATCACTTGCCGAGCGCTGCTCAAGCGCACAGTGCTCGAACGCGACTCTGGCATAGTTGGAGAGGCCCATTGATGCTTTAGAGGGCAATCATTTTCATGCAGAAAATTCAGAAGTCGAATCAAAGCAGATGCCGTATGCCCTTGAACAGACTGAAGGAAAATCAATGCATCATCAGGTCTGGATACGGTGTCTATAAACTGATTAAGGCGGTCAAATGCCATCTTAAGCACCGCATTCTCACCTAAAAAATCAGTTTCATCCGAGCTTCGTAGGTGGACTGTAAATGAACCAAATGAGACACCGAACACATCCGTATTATAAGGAGTCTCATCTCTAGGAATTGTCTTGCCTACTTGTTTCACTGCATGTCGTGATAAATTTTTAATAACATTTTGATAAATGCTTAAAAATTCTGAAAGTTTCCAAGAACGAATTCTTGTCTCATGCCGCGCTTCGGCGACTGAAAGCGAAGCATAAGCAACTGTTGATCTCAATTCAAACGCCTTATTTGCCACCTCATCTTCACAATTAAATATCAGGCCGTCGTCAGCCAGATACTCTTGCGGGCAGGTGGAAAAAGAAGCTAGAGCAATTGAAATATCGCCCTCCAAGCTATCTGGAGACGCCCAATAAAATTCTCCTACTTCAGGATTGCTAAAGACTTGTCTTAAATCAATTTTCCCTGAGCAGATTTCCCCTCTTCTAAATGGAGAAACAGGCACGCATAAATATACTGGCTCAACGCCATTTAGACGTGCAACCATGCATATATATGAAAGCCCGAGCAGATCATAACCTATGAATACCTGAGGGTAGTCATAGTCTAAAAGGACAAGCTCCAACTTAAGTATTTTCATTGGGCCGCCTCAATCGCTTCCGCGGATGGTACCGGATCAAACCCTCTTGCTCTCCACCAAGAATAGTGGGTCCTCGCTTTTCCGGTTTTTTTTATCACCCCAGCTATTGGACCCAAAGTGACTTTTGCGATCGATTTATGCCGATGAATTGGAAGCTTCTGAAGATCAGCGCAGTCATCGATACTACCGAACACAGAGATAGCCCGAGCAATACATTCAGGTGCCCTAAAAACCTGGTGAGGTGCAAGCGCTCGATGCGACAGGAAGTCGCCATCCGTAGCGGGAATTTTTTCGCAAAGGCGATAGCAAACCAGATCTATAGGTTCAATCGCATCGCTTGGGGGGCACTGCTCAGGCAGTTCCTCATGCCACTCATGTTCTACGTCCATGTCACTCGGTAAGGCTGATAGGTGAGGCGAGAATGCTAGCGTGTTGTCATCATCAAGTCACCAACTCGAAAGCTCGACTTCAAATGGCCTTTGGATTCCTATACTTGAGCGTGTCAGTACCGTCCTGGGGGAGAGCTAGTCTCGTAGCTTGGCGGTAATGCAATCTCGAGTATACGAGTTCAGACACTCTACTAACGGTGATAAATTTTAAAGGTATCAATACCGTCATTTGTGCTGTAGATACCGAGTTCGATTCCGCTCAGAGCTATAACTAGCTGATTTATTTATAGTTACCAGTTGGGGTACGTCAAATTTTCCACCAAATTCCAGACCCGCAGAAAACCTAGCCTCGCCGAAAGCAACCGTTCGTCTGGTGCCGCACCATACGAAGTACCAAAATAGGCTCACCGAAAGGTGGGCCTTTTTTGTTTGGGGTGAAGCTTTTGTGGGAGGGAGCTTGCTCGCGACGGCCCCGGTTGATGGTATCCACCCACTAACGCTGTAGGACTCTTCTGAACTTCAACAATCCTCCCAGCAACCGCTTGTAGATGGCCGCGGCGGCGCAACCGCGCCTCGCTGGATCGCTGTGGATGACCATATTCGCGAAGCGCTGAGGTATGCCGAACAGGTCTCGCCCGACGGCAGCCGCAACCTGCTGGCACCGAACGAAAGCTACCTCGTCTTCCAACGGGAAATCGTCCGACCGAAATATCCTCCATACGCACAACATCAAAGGCTTCGACGAACTGCGTGCGGCTTATGCGTGCGAACGCTATGAGCAGATCACCCATCACCCATCACCTAGCACCCATTAACGGGTCAGGTGCAGGCGCCTCGACCCACGCCTTGATCGAGAGGCACGCTTACAAATCAGCTATGAGCTGGGTCATGGTCGAATCGACGTGGTATCGGCGTATATCGGTGGTCGGGTATGAATAAACCATTCGATATGGAGATCTTCTTGGCTGGGGCACTGACTGGCGCGCATGCCACACGTGAGCGTCACCTCCGCCAAACCAAGGCTATCCAAGCCGCGATATCAGATCGCTGGCACCGAGACAATCCATGGACCTGGCAACGCAAGCATCTCTTGTGGTTAATCAAAGTCGAATTGTGAGATCGAGCTGACGCCACTTACGACTACTACAGATTGACCGTTATTTTGATAGCGCATCGCCTAGGCAAGCCATGTTCCGCCCGCCGGCCCTTATCCGCAAACGCCCTAAAGCCCGCGGATCACCAATTGGCCATCAAGATTTTCATAAGCAAAGGCTAAGTGGCACTCCCAAAAACCACGAAATGCAGGCCATTCTGTTGTTCCGATGTAGTCACGAAGAACATCCATCGCCAGATAGCTGACGGTTTGGCCATTCGTTTTGGCCAGCTCGCAGAGCGAATTGGAAAGGTCTTCCGGCAGGTCCAGAGAAATCCCGGTCATGGCGGCCTCGATGGTAAGCGTTTGTTGGGTATCTTACACCCGACCACATTGCCTGGGTTTAGCAACTCGTCGTAGGCTTTTTCTGGCAGGGCTTTTCTAGCCCATACCTGCCAACCCAGACGACAATTGACGGCAGAGGGTGGCAGCCCAACCAATCAAGAAACAACAACCCTCTCAGCCTTGGCCTCGTCAATTGCATCAACCGCAACAGCGCTCGTACCTGGCGACCTCCTCTTGCGCGCATCACGAAGCTGCATCCAGAGCAGGCTGGCAGCCAGTGATGCAGCAACGGTCAGGGTCAGCCACAGTGCGATCAGCAGGCTGAAAGAAACGCTATTGTTCAGTTCGCGAAAGATGCCGAGTGCAAACGCGGTGTACCAGGAGATCGCGGAAAGAGCGCCTGAAGCCAGGAATATGGCGATGCGGCTACGCGAAACGCCATCCAGAATCGGTTGGCTCATGTCGCGCAACACGACGGGCAATACGAATACGTGGATAAGCATGCCGTTGAGGGTCAGGGCCGAGACTATGCATACCTTTGCCCAGAGCTTGGGGTTGCTGAGTTTTTCCGGAGACTCCAGGCCGTAAAGGGCGAGGAATCCCAGGCCGGAAAGCCACAGCAGGCCGAGGCCTATGGCGACCACGGTGCTGATGAAGGTGAAGGTACTCTTGATTTCAACCGGAAGACTGCCTTTGCGCATCCAGCGAAGGATCCAGTAATCCAGCATGGTCGCGCCGCCCAGGCCGAAGCACAGGCCGAGAAGGTGCAGGCCTACCAGAACGGTCAGCACTCGTACGTGAGGGAGTGGATCGGGCAAATCGATGCGCAGCTCACGTGGGTCTGCCAACACAGGCTCACTGGCAATCAGTGCCACTGCTCCCGCTATCAAGGGGATGACTAAATAAAGCGGGTTAGCAGTTCGTTTGTCCATTTGTAATTACCTCGGCCAAGGAGACCTTAATCCATGAGAAAGCCAGATCCTTGCCGAAGAATAATGAACAGAAATTAAAAGTGTAATGAATATTCTATATTGAATAGTTTGAAAAATACTTCTTGATTTTTATTGCCTACCGATGAGTAATTGGAAGTTTTTTATTTTCTTTATCAACTGCCTTTATCTGAAATATTTTCTTACAAAGCTTGTCTCACTCTTTAGCTTTTTACCCATACTTACCTCTGCGTAAGTACTTTAAATCCTTTGAAAACAAATTAACAGCTTCATTTTTCAAACGGCCTGATTCGGGCACAGGTGCTCCACGCCTTGGGCGCAACACTGTGCCAAGGGCACGTTGCTGAAAGAACACGTTTGAACGTGAGGCAAACTGAAAAACCATCACGAGCAGCGTATGACCCTGGTCACAGAAAGCCGTTCGCAGCCGCACGTGTAAAAATTCTTATCACTTATAGTAATGATGAAGAACTTTATAACGATTGCTATCGAGCCAGATTTAAAATGAAGGAATAAATGACTGACACTTTCACATGCCTGACAGATCAATACGCTGCCGCGCCCGAGCTTTTCCATATAACCGAGCAGGTAAAGAATATGGGCAATGTCCGGGTTGCGCAGCACTGAAATATGCCCGTGTTGCAATTGATCTGCACTGACCCCCTCAGGTAGCGTCCCCGAATTCCAGATCTTTACCTGTGCCGGGCTTATTTCCACTTTGATGCCCCCGGAGAAACTGCTGTAGTCGCGGTGGGCAAAAGCATTGACGATGCCTTCACGAATCGCCACTTCGGGGTACAGGGGAATATCTTCACGCTGGGTGCGGTCATTGCTGAAGCGCGCTCTCGATGGCGTATTACGCCTGATGAACGTGAACAGTTGCTCAATCACTTCAGCCATAGGACCAGCAAAGTGTTGCAAATTCTAATATTCATCGGCGTTCTTGCTGCTATAACAAACAGCCCGCCCCCGTGCCTGCGGGTGTCTTATTCATCCTGACCTCTCAAGCGTTGAGCAACATTTTTGATGTTGCCCAGATGATTCAGCAGCCGCTGCTCGACGTCCTGATTTTTTACCATCCATGTTCTAGTTGATCCGGCCCCGGTTTCAGGGCCGAAAAGTGACAGCGTCAACCTTCGCCTGCCGTGCTCTGTCTCAGAAAGAAATTATCAAGTATTGCCACACCACCGTCAGCCTATGCCCTGACAGCTTGAGCATCCCGGCCTATGCCTGACAGTCGCCCATAAAAAATGCCCCGATCCAGAGAGCGGGGCATTTTCGAACAGCGGTTACACAGTCACGTCATTAGAAGACGTTGATTGGGTAATCCACAAAGACACGCACTTCGTTACCTTCGCTGTTGTAACCCTGAGCGTCAGCGGAAACACGCAGGATCGAGCTACGCAGGCGAACGGATAAGTCCTTGGCCGGGCCGCCCTGTACCACGTAAGTCAGCTGGTTGAAGAACTCGCGCTCAGTACCGTTGCCGCTGCCCGGAGTGCCGTCGTCGATGTTGTCACCGCGAACGTAGGCAGTCTTGTAGCTCAGGCCTGGAGTGATCAGGCTGGACAGGTCGACGCCGTAGGCAACTTGCCACGAACGCTCGTCCTTACCGTTGAAGTCAGACCAGTAGGAGTTGGCCAGGTAGATGGTGTTGCCGCCATCACCGAAACCACCGGCATTTTTATAGCCGCCGTAGTTGTAGGCAGTCTCGCCGCTGCTGCGTTGGTGAGCCAGGGTGAAGGAGTGGATACCCACAGCCCAGGTCGCCGCCAGGCTCCAGATCTTGTTGTCACGTGCGCCAGCGGCTGCAGCAGCCGAGTAGTCCTTGTCCAGCTTGGTCTTGTAGCCGTTGAAGTCCAGAGTCAGAGACTGGTCTTGTGGCAGAGCGAAGACGTAGTTCAGGTTCAGGTACTGCTTCTTGAAGACATCTTCGTTGTCGGAAGCATAAGCTGCTGCGCTGAATGCGTCAGTGAACTTGTAGCTACCACCGAACACGTTGATGCTCTTCAAGCCACCGCTGTCGCGACCTTCAGCACTCTTGCGAGCTTCCTGAGTGAAACGACCAGCAACGACTTCCAGGCCTTCGATCTCTTTGGAAGTGATCATGGTGCCGGTGTAACTTTCCGGTAACAGGCGCGAGTTATCGTAGCTCAGCACTGGCAGCTGAGGCATTTGATCGCCGTACTTGAGCACAGTGTTGGAAACGCGGAATTTTACCGCTGCGCCAGCACGTGTCAGGTTGTGGTTCGATGAGGTAGGAATATTGTCGCCATTGGCGTCAACGCCATCGCTACCTGGTTTGAAGAAGTCGATACCGCCAGAGCCGCTACGACCTTTACCACCATCCAGACGGATGCCGTACAGACCGAATGCATCCACGCCCACACCCACAGTGCCTTGGGTGAAACCGGACGTGAAGTTACCGATGAACGCCTGGCCCCATTCAGCCTTGTCGTCACCCTCGTTCTTGTAATCGCGGTTGATGTAAGCGTTGCGCAGATTGATGGTCAAGTGGCTGTCGTCAATGAAGCCCTTGGAATCTGCTTGCCCCTGCGCCATTGCCTGGCTGGCGCTGATAATGCCCAGAGCGAGCAAACCGATACGTTTATTAAACATCTTATTTTCCTTCATTACGGATTTACACGCGCCGTGGCGGCTTCCCTAAGGTTGACCGTGGACTCTAACTTTGGGCAAAAGTATAGAAGACCGAACGAAATCATCGCAGTGGACTACAGATGGACGTACATGGCTTATAGCCACAAGCGGTGGGACGTGAATCCTAGTCCCAAGGCTTGAGGGGTGTCAAACACGGAGATGGCCGTCTTAGAAGGGTCCTACGCGATAATCAGTCTTTCAGTACGCCCAACAGAGCCTCTAGTTCCGCATCGTTGAACAGACCTGCCGGATATCGCTGCAGAAGCATTGCTCGCACATCCGGTCGGGGTTTCGGGAGTTTGGTCGTCCTTAACCAATCCGCCATCATCTGACGAGCCTCGTTACTAGCAGACAAACCACGAGCATTATGCCGGTTGATACCTGCGTTCATAATGACAACCTCTTGAGCCATGAGGGGCTAAATCTACGGACGCTTTGTGACAGAAGAACGAAAAAAACCTCCCGCTATTTACCCACCGTCGGGCCAGACTCAAGGTAATTGCTACAAAGCGTTACCCAAAAAAAAGCCTATCGGTTGATAGGCTTAGTGCAGCAAAAACAGGACCATTTGCCAGTTACGCATGTAAGCAAATGTTACGTAAATGCCTTCCGTGGAGCAGGTTGCTGCTGAGTCAGACAGTGAATATTGCCTCCGCCCAGCAGTAATTCACGGCCCGGAGCCATCACTACCTCATGCTCCGGGAACAGCCGCTGCAGGATTTCACGGGCTGTCTCGTCCATCGGGTCGTCGAAACTCGGTGCAATGATGCCGCCGTTGACGATCAGGAAGTTCACATAAGAGCCCGCCAGACGCACCGAAGGGTCGCGCTCCTGACTGCCGTGCACCTTGTCGACACCTGCGCATTCTTCTTCGGTCGCGAACAAAGGACCAGGAATGGGCATTTTATGGACGGTGATTTCACGCCCTTTGGCATCCCGGGTGTTTTCCAAAATACTCAACGCGGCGTGACAACGTGTGTAGTTGGGGTCTTTGGGATCATCGGTCCAGGCCAGCAACACCTCACCCGGGCGCACGTAGCAGCAGAAGTTGTCCACATGCCCGTCCGTCTCGTCGTTGAACAGGCCATCGGGCAGCCAGATGACCTTGTCCACCGCCAGATTGTCGCTGAGCACCGCTTCTATCTGCTCGCGGGAAAGGTTCGGGTTACGGTTGCGATTGAGCAGGCATTCTTCAGTGGTAATGAGAGTGCCTTCGCCATCGACATGGATCGAGCCGCCTTCCAGCACAAAACCTTCGGTCACATAACGCGGGCAACGCTCGATTTCCAGGACCTTGCTCGCCAGTTGCGAGTCCAGGTTCCAGGGCGAATACAGACCGCCGTCAAAACCGCCCCAGGCGTTGAAGTCCCAGTCCACGCCGCGCACTTCGCCGTGGTCGTTGATGACGAAGGTCGGGCCGGTATCGCGCACCCAGGCGTCGTCATTGCTGATTTCCACCACGCGAATGTTGGGCATGTCCAGGTGGGCACGGGCATTGTCATATTGCCTGGCCGAAACCGCGACCGTGACCGGCTCGAAACGGGCAATCGCCTTGGCGATGGCAACGTGGGCAGCCTGCGCGGGCTTGCCGCCCAGGCGCCAGTTGTCGGGACGCTCCGGCCAGACCATCCAGACCTGAGTCTGCGGTGCCCATTCGGCGGGCATGTGGAAGCCGTCAGCGCGGGGCGTGCTCTTGAGCGTCGTCATGGCCATCAGGACTCCAGCGAGCCATCGAGGGTCTTGATCGCGCCGTACAGGTTCGGACGGCGGTCACGGAACGAGCCCCAGGCGCTGCGGATATGCTCCAGTTCGTCCAGGTCAAAAGTGTGGACCAGCACGCCTTCTTCGGTTTCATCGAGTTCGGCGACTTTTTCACCGAACTGGTTGGCGATGAATGACGAGCCATAGAACGTAATGTCGTAACCGTCCTGCTCTTCGTTGCCGATGCGGTTGCTGGCAATCAGCGGCATCAGGTTGGCGCCGGCATGGCCTTGTTGCACACGCTGCCAGTGATCGCGGGAGCTGATGGTCTTGTCATGCGGCTCGCTGCCGATGGCAGTCGGGTAGAACAGGATTTCCGCGCCTTGCAACGCCATGCTGCGGGCGCACTCCGGGAACCACTGATCCCAGCAGATGCCCACGCCGATTTTCGCGTAGCGGGTCTGCCAGACTTTGAAGCCGGTGTCGCCCGGATTGAAGTAATACTTCTCGTGGTAGCCAGGACCGTCCGGGATGTGGCTCTTGCGGTAGATGCCCAGGTTGGTGCCGTCCGCATCGATGATCGCGATGGTATTGAAGCGCGCACGCCCTGCCAGCTCGAAGAAGCTGATGGGCAGCACCACTTGCAGCTCCTTGGCGATCTTCTGGAAGTGCTTGATGGCAACGTTGGATTCCAGGCTGGTCGCCAACTGCAGATAGTCCGGGTTGGGCTTCTGGCAGAAGTACGGCATCTCGAACAGTTCCTGGATCAGGATGATCTGCGCACCTTTGGCAGCAGCCTCACGGACCAGCTTTTCGGCAGTTTCGATATTGGCTTCCAGATCCCAGGAACAGGCCATCTGGGTGGCAGCGACGGTGACGATACGGCTCATGGAAATGCCTCCTGGGCGGGCTCATGTAAAAACGGTGGGAGCGAATTCATTCGCGAATGGCGATTGAATTCGCTCCCACAGATATCAGTAAACAGTTGCCGTTTTATAACGGATAAAAATCGGCTTTTAAAGTAGATATCGGCTCAAAACAAAATAAAACATCAATTTAAGCCGATACCCATCGAATTTATTCCAGCTCGCTCAACACCTTGGACACACTCTCGACAAAAAATTCCACGCTTTTCCGGGTAGTACACATCGGCGGCTTGATCTTGAGAATGTTCAGGTAATCGCCGGTCGGCTGCATGAAAATGCCCAGTTCGCGCAGGCGATCACACAATTGTGCGGTTTCTTCGGTGGCAGGCTCCAGGGTCTGGCGGTCCCGGACGAATTCGACACCCAGATAGAAGCCCATGCCATGCACGGCCCCCACCAGCGGATGTTTATCGGCCAAAGCCTCCAGTCGCGCCTTGAAGTAGTCGCCGACCTGGCGGGCGTTTTCCCACAGATTTTCTTCTTCCATCACATCCAGCACCGCCATGCCAATCCGGCAACTGACCGGGCTGCCACCGGATGACGAGAAGAAATAACCCTCGGCCTCCAGCGCTTCGGCAATTTCGCGGCGGGTAATGACAGCACCCAACGGATGACCGTTGCCCATGCCCTTGGCCATGGTGATGATGTCCGGCACCACGTTCTGCTCTTCAAAGCCCCAGAAGTAATGGCCCAGGCGTCCATAGCCCACCTGCACTTC
Organism: Pseudomonas sp. Irchel 3A18; assembly: GCF_900187465.1. Lineage (NCBI taxonomy): Bacteria > Pseudomonadati > Pseudomonadota > Gammaproteobacteria > Pseudomonadales > Pseudomonadaceae > Pseudomonas > Pseudomonas sp. Irchel 3A18. The sequence continues at coordinate 36,293 of NZ_FYDI01000024.1, read as the reverse complement.
GTCGGCGATGCACACGCCGCCCTGCGCACGGACCTTCTGGTAGACCTGTTGCAGATAACCCGGCGGCAGGGAAATCCCGCCGGCATTGCCATACACCGGCTCGCAGATGAACCCGGCCACTTGCCGCTGCTGTTCAGCCAGCGTTGCCAGCGTTTGATCGACGCTGCGCACATAGTCCGGCGTGCTGTCGCTGCCACGATAAGGGCCGCGGTAGGTATTGGGCGCGGTCACCGGATGCACCCAGTCCGGACGGGTACTGAGCGCCTGAGGGTTGTCGGCAATAGAAGTAGAGATGGCGTCGGTGGCCACCGACCAGCCGTGATAGGCCTCCAGCACGCTGAGCATGTCGCGTCCGCCGCTGTAGGCCCAGGCCAGACGAATTGCCAGGTCATTGGCCTCGGTGCCGCTGTTGACCAGGAACACACGGTCCATCCCTTCGGGTGCCAGCTTGAGCAGGCGCTCTGAAAACTCGACGATGGAAGCGTAATGAAAACGGGAGTTGGTGTTGAGCAGCGACCACTGGCGACCGGCTTCCTTGGCCATGCGCGGATGACCATGGCCCAGCACCGCCACGTTATTGAGCATGTCCAGGTAGGAACGGCCTTGCATGTCGATCAAGTGATTGCGCCAGCCACGCTCGATCTGTGGCGGGGCCTGGTAATAATGCTTCTGCGAGCGGGCGAAGCTGGCATCGCGGCGGTTCAGCAGCTCGGGTGCATCCGCAACAGCAGGCGCATCACAGTCAAACCCCAGCAAGGTCGCGGGCGATGGGCTCAGCACTCGCCATGCAGCGGCCCGTGATGCTGTAGTGAACAGTGGCGGGCTCAGTTCGGCATCCGTGCAAAGTTGCAGCAGCAGGGAACCACCGCCCTGCCCGATCACATCACCCGCCACGACGAGACTTCCGGGCTTCAGGTCTGTCACGGCGCCCCACAACCTCACGCTCAGCGCATCGCCCACCAGCCACAGCGCCGCATCGGCCGTCAGGCGCAAAGTTGCGTTGAAGGGTGCATGCAGAGGCGTTTCGGCTGGCAGATGCAGTTCGACGTGCAAGGCAAAGGTGTCAGGCTCTGTAGCGCTGTCGGGCAAGGTGCGTGACAGGCGATATTCACCAAAGCGGCTCGAGGCCTGCCCGGTACGGGCGGCGGCTTCCATCAGCAAGCGCTCGTCGATACCGCTTTGCTCCCAGTTCCCGGCCACGAAATGCTCGCTGAGCACGCCCAGATCAACGATCTGGAATTCACGGCCAGCCAGGCTGGGCAGCAGTGGGAAATAAACCGGCTGTGCAGCAGTCTCCGGCTCGATCCCGACCGCCTGCAGAATGGCAGCTTCCATCAGTTGCATCGGCACCGAGGTCGCTACCTCGAAGATGCCCCATTCGCCTTCCAGATTGGCCTGGATATAGGTGTTGCCCGGCTCGACACTGGCCTGCTGCTCACTGCTGAGCACCAGCACCGCCGAGCGGGCGACGATCAGTGGCCACAAGGCCTGCAACTCAGCGGTCTTCAGCGGATTGATGGCGTGGTAGGCGCGAATCGCCGGCAGGATGTAGAAAGGATCACCTTCAGCATGATGCAGCAGCGCAGCGCAGGTGACCGACAGATCCGCCACTCGCCAGGTAGTGACCAGATCCCCGAAATCGATCAGGCCTTGCAGTTGCCAGCGCCGCTCCGCATCCCGAGTCCAGACCACATTGTGTTCGGTGATATCCAGATGGACGGCCTGGATCGGCAGTTCCGGAATGAGTGGCAGCAAACGCTTATGCGCCTGCTCGGCGGCCTCCATGAGGCAGAGACGCTCATTGGCGTTCGAGATCACCGGCAGCAGGTGCCTGATCAGGGCCTGGGCATGCCGGGGGTCCCATTGCAGGATGCGCTCAAGACCGGGATGTTCAAAGGCTGCAAGCGCCTGATCGACCTGAGCGCACAGCTCGCCGAGACTGGCCACCACCTCATGGCTCAGATGCTGAACATGGCCAAGAGACTGGCCGTCGATAAACTCCAGCAAACGCACATGAACGGCCCGGCCATCGACGTCCAGAGACAGCAACTGCTCGGTGCTGTTGGCGCGGATCACGCCCGGCACGCGCACCGCCGAATGGCTGGCCAGATGCTGTAACGCCCCATGCTGGGCGTCCAGCTCCACAGTGGAGTAATCGCCGTGGCAGATTTTCAGCACATAGCGGCGTTGCCCGGCGTCGAGCAGAAAGTTGCGATCCTGCTGGCTGCCCAACTCTTTCAGGGCACCGCTCAACCCGTAATGCTGCTCAAGCAGTTGCAGGGCCTGGTCAGTATCGACCTGCGGACAAGGCAGGCTGGAGCGGCGGATAAGCGTAGCGAGCGGCATGTAACAACCTCGTTCTTGTTATGATCCCCGGCCAGATCGGCAACGGCATTCCAATCGAGCAACTATAGGGTGCCTGATCCTCGTCACCAACTTCTGTTCAGTGAACGGACGGCGGTTTTATGGCGACGGGGCTGTGATCTATCAATTTATTTCATTACGTGTGCACCGGATATTGTCCGATGCTGTCTGCATACCGCACGTCGCCATGCGACAGGCTATGCTGCATAACGATCAAGACCTACTACAGAGAAGACCCGATCATGCGAATACTCGTGACCGGTGGAGCAGGCTTTATCGGCTCTGCATTGATCCGACATCTGATACAGAACACTGAGCACGAAGTCCTCAACTTCGACAAGCTGACCTACGCGGGCAACCTTGAATCACTGAGTTGCATCGCGACCGACACACGCTACGAGTTCGTACAGGCCGATATCTGTGATCAGGCCAGAGTCCGCGCCGTGCTCGAACGGTTCGAGCCCCACGCCATCATGCATCTGGCGGCCGAGTCCCATGTGGACCGCTCCATCGATGGCCCGGGCGACTTCATCCAGACCAATATCGTCGGCACCTACAGCCTGCTGGAAGCTGCTCGCGGCTATTGGCTGACATTGCCCGAAGCCGAGCGCCGAGTCTTTCGCTTCCATCATATTTCCACCGATGAAGTGTACGGCGACCTGCATGGCGTCGATGACCTGTTCACCGAAACCACGCCTTATGCGCCCAGCTCGCCCTACTCCGCCAGCAAGGCGGCTTCGGACCATCTGGTGCGGGCCTGGCATCGCACTTACGGGCTGCCGGTGATCGTGACCAACTGCTCGAACAATTACGGGCCGTTTCATTTCCCCGAAAAGCTGATCCCGCTGATGATTCTCAACGCACTGGCGAGCAAACCACTGCCGGTGTACGGCGACGGTCTGCAGGTGCGTGACTGGCTGTACGTCGAAGACCACGCCCGGGCGCTGTTCAAGGTGGTGACCGAGGGCCTGGTCGGCGAGACCTACAATATTGGCGGGCACAACGAGCAGAAGAATATCGATGTGGTGCGCGGCATCTGTGCCTTGCTGGAAGAGCTGGCCCCGGCAAGTCCCGTGGGTGTGGAGCACTTCAGTGACCTGATCACTTACGTGGCCGACCGTCCCGGCCACGATCAACGCTACGCCATCGATGCGGGCAAGATCGAACACGAGCTGGGCTGGACGCCTGTCGAAACCTTCGACTCAGGGCTGCGCAAGACCGTGCAGTGGTATCTGGATAACCTGGACTGGTGCCGCAGGGTTCAGGATGGCAGTTATCAGGGAGAACGACTGGGCTTCACTGACCACAAGGATCTGATCGCATGACAAAGGGAATCGTACTGGCCGGGGGCTCGGGCTCACGCTTGCACCCGATCACACTGGGCATCTCCAAGCAACTGCTGCCGGTCTATGACAAACCGATGATCTACTACCCGATTTCGGTGCTGATGCTGGCCGGCATCCGTGAAATCCTGATTATCTCCACGCCTCTGGATTTGCCGCAGTACCGCAAACTGCTGGGCGACGGCAGTCAGTTCGGCGTAAGCTTTCACTACGCCGAGCAGCCCAGGCCCGATGGTCTGGCTCAGGCGTTCCTTATCGGGGAAGAGTTCATCGGCAATGACTCGGTGTGCCTGATTCTGGGGGACAACATCTTCCACGGTCAGCATTTCAGCGAGCAACTGCAAAAAGCCGCGGCAAATACCAAAGGTGCCACGGTGTTCGGCTACTGGGTAAAAGATCCGGAGCGCTTCGGTGTCATCGATTTCGACGATGAAGGCCGTGCGCTGTCCATCGAAGAAAAACCCGAGGCTCCAAAATCCAACTACGCGGTCACAGGTTTGTATTTCTACGATAACGAAGTGATCCAGATCGCCAGGGACGTGAAGCCGTCACCACGCGGCGAACTGGAAATCACCGATGTGAACAACGCCTATCTGCAGCGCGGCGAGTTGCGGGTCGAACGTTTCGGGCGGGGCTTTGCCTGGCTCGATACCGGGACCCATGACAGCCTGCTCGATGCCTCGGCGTATGTGCAGACCATCGAACATCGACAAGGCCTGAAGGTTGCCTGCCTTGAAGAAATCGCTTATCAGAATGACTGGATAGACTGTAAACATTTACTGCACCGTGCCGATTATTTTGGCAAGACCGGTTACGGCCAGTATCTGTTCCAACTTGCAGGGGAACGTAAGTGAAAGTGACAGCCACAAAGTTGCAAGACGTCTTGATCATCGAACCCAAAGTGTTCGGCGATGAGCGCGGCTTCTTCTACGAAAGCTACAACGCCAGGGCTTTCTTCGAAGCGACCGGCATCAAGCCGGACTTCGTCCAGGACAACCACTCGCGTTCGCAGAAAGGCGTACTGCGTGGCCTGCATTACCAGATCGAAAACGCTCAGGACAAACTGGTGCGGGTCACAGCTGGCGAAGTGCTGGATATCGCCGTGGATATCCGCCGCAGCTCTCCGACATTCGGCCAATGGGCAGGTGTACGCCTGTCGGCTGAAAACGGTCGCCAGTTGTGGGTCCCCAAAGGCTTCGCCCATGGTTTCGTGGTGCTGAGCGATTACGCAGAGTTCCTGTACAAGACCACCGACTACTACACCCCGTCCGCCGAGCGCTGCATTCGCTGGGACGATGCCGACCTGGGCATCGACTGGGAACTTGCCGGAGCACCGCAATTGTCGGCCAAGGACCAGCAAGGCAAGAGCCTGAAGGAAGCAGATCTGTTTGCATGAGTGCCTGTCGGTTCAGCGGCAGGCATAATGCTGCTTACTGAGACGCCTGCTCTGACGCGATCGTGAGGTTCGCGAACGAATTCGCTCCTACGCACGGTAGAAGCCAATTCGTTCGCGAAAGACAGGCCCGCACCCCTTCGGCCATCGCCCAGACATGACTACCAAAGCCGCTATTCCACAACGCCCTCGCTGGCGCAGCCTCGCCCTTCTGGCCTTGTGCCTGGCCCCTATGCTGTGGCCGCTCGAACACCTTGCCGAACGCTACTACCGAAGCGAACTGGCCAGCCAGAATCGCCAGACCCTGGACCTGTACGTGGCCAGCCTGCTGGGCACCCTGCACCGCTACGAAACCCTGCCACAGATTCTCGCGGACCTGCCGGCCCTGCATGATGTGTTGGCCCGGCCTGGTGATCCGGCGACACAACAGCAGGCCAATCAGCTACTCAAGGACATCGTCCGGCAAACCGGCGCAGACGTCATGTACCTGATGGACCGCAACGGCCTGACCATAGCGGCCTCCAATTCGGAGCAGCCCGACCGCTTCATAGGTCGCAACTTCTCGTTCCGTCCTTACTTCAGCGATGCGCTGGCCGGAAAACTGGGGCGCTTCTTCGGCCTGGGTACAACCTCGGTCAAGCGCGGCTACTTTTTCGCCGCGCCGGTCAGTGACAACGGCGAAGTCACAGGCGTGCTGGTGGTCAAGGTCGATCTGGACCACACCGAAACCCTGTGGGGCAAGACGCCCGAACAATTGCTGCTCACCGACCAGAATGGCGTGGTGATCCTGACTTCCAACCCGGAATGGCGCTTCCGGGCGACACGCGAACTGAGCGAAGAAGAAAAGAAAGCCATCGTTGCCATACAGCCTTACCCGACCCGCGACCCAAAGCCGCTCAAGCTCGATGACCGTGCCTGGCTGACCCAGACCCGCTCGATTGCCGAAACCGACTGGAACGTAAGCATCCTTGCGCCCCGTGTGCTGCTCGACCGGCAAGTGCGTACCGTGGTTGCAATTGGTGGTGCAGGCCTGCTGGTGCTGATGTCGCTGCTGGGCCTGATGATGCAGCGCCGTCGTCACTATCTGGATCGCATCGCCTTCGAGGCCAAGGCCCGACGTGAACTTGAAATGCGCGTCATGGAGCGCACCAGCGACCTGGAAGGCCTCAACAGCCGACTCAAGCAGGAAGTTCTGGAGCGCGAGCAGGCTCAGCAGGAACTGGTGCGCGCCCAGGATGAGTTGGTACAGGCCGGCAAGCTTTCGGCACTGGGCACCATGTCAGCCAGCATCAGCCATGAACTCAATCAGCCGCTGGCGGCGATCCGCAGCTATGCCGAAAACGCGGAAGTGCTTCTGGATCACCAGCGCACCGAAGACGCTCGCGGCAACCTGAAGCTGATCAGCGAGCTGACCGGCCGCATGGCGTCGATCATCGCCCACCTGCGCGCCTTCGCTCGCCGGGACCGGCACGCACCGGAAAGTGTTGCGCTGCAACCGGCACTGGACGACGCCCTGGCGCTGCTGGCCAAACGGCGTCGCGCCATGGAAGTCGAACTGATCCGCGATCTGCCGGACGCGACCCTTTGGGTTCAGGCCGGTGAAACCCGGTTGCGGCAGGTATTGGGCAACCTTCTGGCCAATGCGCTGGATGCCCTGACCGAAAAAGGCCCGCCCCGCAGGCTGTGGATAAGTGCCGAAGCCACAAGCGAAGGCGTCAACCTGTACATTCGCGACAATGGCTCGGGCTTTACTCCAGAAGCACTGGCACGGGCACGCGAACCGTTTTTCACCACCAAGACCCGTACTCAGGGCCTGGGGCTGGGGCTTGCGATCTGCGATACGCTGATGCGCGCCCTGGGCGGCGAACTGTTGTTCGCCAATCACCCGACCGGTGGTGCATTGCTCACCCTGCGTCTGCGCGCCGGTTCGTCCGGGGCCAACCTTCAACCGCCAGAGGATCTTTCCGCATGAGTTCGGATACCGCCATCGACAGCCAGATTCAAGTGGTGCTGATCGACGACGACTCGCACCTGCGCCAGGCCTTGAGCCAGACGCTCGACCTTGCGGGCCTGAAAGTCCTGCCACTGACCGAAGCCAACGGGCTGGCCAGCCGCATCGGTCGCGACTGGCCGGGCGTCATCGTCAGCGATATCCGCATGCCCGGCATGGATGGCCTGGAACTGCTGAGCCACCTGCACAGCCAGGACCCGGAATTGCCGGTCTTGCTGATCACCGGCCATGGCGATGTCCCGCTGGCGGTCCAGGCCATGCGCGCCGGGGCCTATGATTTCCTCGAAAAACCGTTCGCCAGCGATGCCTTGCTCGACAGCGTGCGCCGGGCGCTGGCACTGCGGCGTCTGGTGCTGGATAACCGCAGCCTGCGCCTGGCCTTGAGTGATCGCCAGCAATTGAGCACCCGGCTGGTGGGCCAGTCCACGCCGATGCTGCGCCTGCGCGAACAGATCGGCGCACTGGCGGCGACCCGCGCAGACGTGCTGATCCTGGGTGAAACCGGCGCAGGCAAGGAAGTGGTTGCCAGAGCCTTGCATGACCTGTCCAACCGCCGCAACGGCCCGTTCGTGGCGATCAACGCCGGGGCCTTGGCTGAATCGGTGGTGGAAAGCGAGCTGTTCGGTCATGAGCCAGGCGCTTTCACCGGCGCGCAAAAGCGTCGCATCGGCAAGTTCGAGTTCGCCAACGGCGGCACGCTGTTTCTCGACGAAATCGAAAGCATGAGCATGGACGTGCAGGTCAAACTGCTGCGTCTGTTGCAGGAGCGTGTGGTCGAGCGCATGGGCAGCAACCAGCAGATCCCGCTGGATATCCGCGTGATTGCCGCCACCAAGGAAGACCTGCGTCAGGCCGCCGATCAAGGGCGTTTCCGGGCGGATTTGTATTACCGCCTGAATGTCGCTTCGCTGCGCATTCCGCCGCTGCGAGAGCGAGGCGAAGACGCGCTGATGCTGTTTGAACATTACGCCGATGCCGCCAGCATGCGACACGGCATTCCCAAGCATGAACTCACGCCGGGCCAACGCGCTCTTTTGCTGCGCCACAACTGGCCGGGCAATGTGCGCGAACTGCAGAACGCCGCCGAGCGCTTCGCTCTGGGGCTGGAACTGGAGCTGGAAGGCAGCACCACGCCGGACGCCGCGCCGGTCAGCGGTGGCCTGAGCGATCAGGTGGAAAGTTTCGAGCGCGCCCTGATTGCTGCCGAACTGACACGCCCGCACAGTTCGGTCCGCAGCCTCGCCGAAGCGCTGGGGCTGCCGCGCAAGACCTTGCACGACAAGCTGCGTAAACACGGCCTGAGTTTTGGCGACAGCACGGGAGCAGCCGATGAGCTCGAATGAACAGGACTCGCCCGCGCAGACGCTGGAGCGCGTCCTGCACCACGACATCCCGCTGACTCGCGAAATGGGCATGCGGGTTATCGACTGGCAAAACCACAGGCTGCGCCTGCATCTGCCGCTGGCCCCCAATATCAATCACAAAAGCACGCTGTTCGGCGGCAGCCTGTATTGCGGCGCGGTGCTGGCGGGTTGGGGATGGCTGCACCTGCGGTTGCAGGAAGCCGGGATCGACGATGGGCATATCGTGATTCAGGACGGACAGATCAGTTATCCGCTACCGGTTCGCGGCGACGCCATTGCCCTGTGCGATGCACCGGATGATGCGCAGTGGGACAAATTCATCGCCACCTATCAACGCCGCGGCCGTGCGCGCCTGACCTTGCAGACCCGCATCACGGCGCAGGACAGCGAAGCGGATGCCGTGCGGTTTACCGGACAGTTTGTGCTGCATCGGTGAACCGGCATTCGCGAACCACACATATCGCGAATGAATTCGCTCCTACCGGGCCAACTCCAGCAGTTTCTCGCGCCATGTCGCCTTCGCAGGCAAGGCCAGGAAAAACGGGTTGAGCAAGGATTCGCGGGGCGGATAGCTGAACACTTCGCCATCGAGTTGCAGCACTTCGCCGCCCGCGCCTTCAAGCACACCTTGGGCTGCGGCGGTATCCCACTGAGAAGTCGGAGCCAGTCGCGGGTAGCAATCGGCTGCACCCTCGGCCACCAGACAGAACTTCAATGAGCTGCCGATGCTGGTCAGTTGCAACTCGCCCAGGCCAGCGGACAATCCTGCCAGCAGGCGCTCCTGCTCGGGGCTGGAGTGGCGGCGACTGGCGACAACGGTGAATTCCTGGCCGGCACCCGGCTCGTTACGCACCGCGATGGGCGCAATGTGGCTGTCATTGTCGCTGCGCCAGGCGCCCAGGCCGGCACCACCGAAATAGCAGCGATTGTTGGTGGGCATGGACACCACGCCAAACACCACACGCCCACGCTCGATCAGCGCGACATTGACCGTGAACTCTTCGCTGCCGGAAATGAACTCCTTGGTGCCGTCCAGCGGATCAACCAGCCACCAGCGTTCCCAGCCTGCACGCTCGCTCAGGGGAATGTCGGCATCTTCTTCGGACAACACATGAATCGAAGGGTCAAGCGCCTGCAACCCCTCGACCAATACCTGATGAGCCGCCAGATCCGCAGCGGTCACGGGGGAATCATCGGCCTTGGCGGTCACGGCGACGCCCGAGCGCCAGAACGGCAGAATCGCCTCACCCGCCAGCCGGACCAGATCGATCACAGGAGCAAGAAGCGGATGCGGCAGGTTGTCGAACACATCGGTCATGGCAGGAAAAATCCACGTTGGGTTAACAGGTCGCGCGCCAGATACAGCGCCGCCAGGGCGCGGCCTTCGGTGAACTGGGCGTTCTGGGCCAGATTGGCCAGCTCCCGCAGGTTGACCCGATCGACGCGAATCGGCTCGGGCTCGTCGCCTTCAAGACGCTCTTCGTAAAGATCAGTGGCCAGCACCACCTGAATCTTCTGGTTCATGTAACCGGGCGACAAGGACAGCTCGGTCAGGTGTTCCAGTTGGCGGGCACCGAAGCCTGCTTCTTCCTTGAGTTCGCGATTGGCGGCCGCCAGCACATCTTCGCCCGGCTCGATCAGCCCCTTGGGCAAGGACAATTCATACTCGTCCGTGCCGCCGCAATATTCTTCAATCAACAGCGCATGATCGGCGTCGATCATGGCGACAATCATCACCGCGCCATATCCCGCACCCCGACCGACCAGCCGCTCGTAAGTACGCTCGACCCCGTTGGCAAAGCGCAATTGCAGCTCTTCGACCCTGAACAGGCGACTGCTGGCGACGATTTCGCGGGCGAGAACGGTAGGTTTCTGGCGCATGACAGGCTCCTTTGCGATGACGGGGTACTATACCGTGGCTTTTCCGATTGTCTGTCTCGGATATGCTTACATCCGCCATCAATTCCTGAAGAGGCCAGAATGCTTTCAATGCCCTGGAGCGATATCGATACCGTCCTGCTGGATATGGACGGCACTCTGCTCGACCTGCATTACGACGACCACTTCTGGATGCAGCACTTGCCCCAGCGCTATGCCGAATTGCATGGCGTCAGTCTGGCCATGGCTCTGCTGGAGATGCAGCCGCTGTTCGAGCGCCATGCGGGAACACTCAACTGGTACTGCCTGGACTTCTGGAGCACGGAGTTGAAGCTGTCGGTGCGCGACCTGAAACTCGAAACCGCGCACCTGATCGCCTTGCGGCCTGATGCCCAGACCTTTCTGGCTGCGCTCCAGAAAGCCGGCAAGCGGGTGATCATGATCACCAACGCCCATCGCGATTCGCTGTCATTGAAGTTGGAGAGGATCGAGCTGGCACCCTACTTCGAGCGCCTTATCAGCTCCCATGACTACGGCTTCCCCAAGGAAAACCAGCAGTTCTGGGACGCTTTGCAGGCCGACACCGCGTTCGACCCGGCGCGCAGCCTGTTTATCGACGATACCCTGCCGATCCTGCGCAGTGCCGGACGCTTTGGTGTGGCGCACTTGCTGGCAGTCAGCGAACCCAATAGCCAGAAAGGGCCAAAGGACACCGAAGAGTTTGAGGCAGTGAAAGATTATCTGGAGCTGATCAAGGACTTGTAGAAGCGAATTTATTCGCGAAGAGGGCCTCTCGCGAATAAATTCGCTCACGAAAACTCCATTTGAAAACCTAATCAGGAATCCTCAACTGCTGCCCCGGATAGATATGGTTCACATCCTTGAGCATCGGTTTGTTGGCCTCGAAGATTTTCTGATACTGGTTCGGATCGCCATACACCCGCCGAGAGATGGCGCTCAAGGTGTCGCCCTTTTCTACCGTGACGAATCGGGCAGCCGCTGTAGCAGGCGCACCGGCCGCGAGGGTCAGTTGATCGTCCACGGTATCGACGCCCGAGATATTTCCCAGAGCCAGCAAGATCTTTTCCTTTTCTTCCTGACTGGATACCTCTCCTGTGACGGTAACCTTGCTGCCATCCAGCGTGATTTGAACATCGGGATTACCTAATCCAAACTCGGAAATACGCTTTTTCAGGGCTTCATCGGCATTGGCAGTACCCGGTGTCAGTGCATCGAGGATGTTTTCCCCTGCCGTTTTCAAGAACTCGAAAAGACTCATTGCTCATTCTCCTTCACGGTTGTTGCCACGCCCGTAAGGATTAACCATAGCTCCCGTAACCCTGGATTTGCGGAGTTCCGACCAACGTTGCCCACCCCACAGGCTTCGCTGAACGCGTAGAATCAATTCCCTGCCTCGCCTATAGGAGTGAAGATGGACATCAAGCAACTGAAATTCCTGATCGCGCTCGACGAGACTCGTCACTTCGGCCAGGCAGCAGCACGCTGCAATATCACCCAACCCACACTGTCCATGCGCCTGCGCAATCTTGAAGAAGAGCTGGGCTTGCCGCTGGTCATGCGCGGGCAGCGTTTTGAAGGTTTTACCGCTCCCGGTGAGCGGGTGCTGGCCTGGGCCAGAACCGTTCTTTCGGCTTATGACGGCTTGCAGGCTGAAGCAGCGGCCTGCCGTGGGCATCTGGTCGGGACCCTGCGCCTGGGTGTTGTGCCGCTTTCGAGTTTCGATCCGCTCTCGCTGTTGCACCGGCTGCATCAGATCCACCCCAATCTGCGCTTCGAGCTGTCGTCGCTCAGCTCCGAGCAGGTTCTGGAACAGCTGGCGAGCAATCGCATCGATCTGGGCGTGTCGTATCTGGAGCGTCTGGATAACGAACGCTTCGACACCCTGACTCTGGATGAAACCCGCATGGGCCTGCTGTATGACCGCCGCCACTTCAGCTTTGGCGAACAGCCATTGACCTGGAGCGAGCTGGTCGAACTGCCACTGGGCGCGCTGACAAGCGGCATGCATTTTCGCCAGTCCATCGATCACAACTTCCACAGCCGCGGCCTGCATCCGCAGCCATTGCTGCAAACCGATGCCGTTCACCAGTTGATGCAGGCCGTGCATGGCGGTTTCTGCTGCACCATCATGCCGCTGGACGGCGGTCTGGACATGCTCACCGAACATCTGGGCCTGCACCCCATCGCCGATGCACGCACGCTGGCGCCCATTGGCCTGATCATGCGCCGCAGCGCGCCGCGCTCGGCCCTGGCGGAGGCCTGCTTCACGCTTCTGACAGAAAACCAGAAATGAGTATTGATCGACGTCATCTATCAGAGCATTGGAACTAGCGATTAGACGATATCCGACAAGAGGCCTAGGCTAAGCGCTATCAAACTGCCGGTAATCAGTCCATGCACGCCAAGCGCACGGCCAGCGCGGCGCCCGCTCTTCAGGCGCCCGCGCCTCAAGCAAGCCAGTCTTACAGCTACTCGAATCTCGAGGGCGATGACTCGGCACACAATGCGCTTGCCGAAGAGGTAGCGCTCGCCATTGCCTACAACGGCATCAGCCAGGCGGTAATGCTGGTCAGCCCCACGGATCTGGAAGACTTCATCGTCGGTTTCAGCCTGGGCAGCGGCATCATTGCCTCGGCAGACGAAATCTACGACTTCAAGCTCAGCGGTTGCGGGTCGGCCATGCAGGCCGAGGTCGAGATCGCCAGCCGTGCTTTCTGGAACCTCAAGCAGCAGCGTCGGCAACTGGCCGGTACCAGCGGTTGCGGACTTTGCGGCGTCGAAGCGGTCGAGCAGGCGCTGCCGGAGCTGAACGTATTGCCCGGCGCGCCCTTGCCGCCTGCCGAGTGGCTGCAAGGCCTGCGCCAGCGCATTGGTGAACTCCAGCCACTGGGCCAACATTGCGGTGCCGTCCATGCGGCCGTGTTCATGGACTGCAATGGCCAGTTGTTGCTGGGCCGTGAAGACATCGGACGCCACAACGCCCTGGACAAGCTGATCGGCGCCCTGACCCGCCAGAACATTGCCCTGACAGGCGGTATTGCCATCGTCACCAGCCGCTGCAGCCTGGAACTGATCCAGAAAGTCCTGCGCGCCGGCATCCAGACGCTGGTCAGCCTGTCGTCGCCCACCGGCCTGGCCCTGCAATGGGCGCGCCGTCATAACCTCAATCTAATTCACCTGCCGCAGCACAGTGCGCCGCGGGTCTATAGCCCTGCGATGGAGATTCAAGCGTGAGCACTCATCACCAAGCCGACAAAACCCCGACGCCTCGCTACAAGCCTTACAAAGGTCCGGCAGGCGGCTGGGGCGCACTGATCAGCGTGACACAGGCCTGGCTGGGCAGTGACAACGCGCTGAAGAACCTGCGCATGATGCTCAAGACCAACCAGAACGGCGGCTTCGACTGCCCTGGTTGCGCGTGGGGCGACTCGCCGGAAAGCGGCATGGTGAAGTTCTGCGAGAACGGCGCCAAGGCGGTCAACTGGGAAGCCACCAAGCGCCGCGTGGATCCTGCGTTCTTCGCCCGTTACAGCGTCAGCGCACTGCTGGAGCAAAGCGATTACTGGCTGGAGTATCAGGGCCGTCTGACCGAGCCGATGGTCTATGACCCGCAAAGCGACCGCTACAAGCCCATCAGTTGGGACGATGCCTTCGCGCTGATCGCCAAGCACCTGAACAACCTGCCAAGCCCGAACATGGCCGAGTTCTACACCTCGGGTCGGGCCAGCAACGAAGCGGCCTATCTCTATCAGTTGTTCGTCCGAGCCTACGGTACCAACAACTTCCCGGACTGCTCGAACATGTGCCACGAAGCCAGCGGTGTGGCGCTGTCGCAAAGCGTGGGCGTGGGTAAAGGCACGGTGACGTTCGATGACTTTGAACACGCCGACGCAATTTTCGTACTGGGCCAGAACCCGGGCACCAACCACCCGCGCATGCTCGATCCTTTGCGCGATGCGGTGAAGCGTGGCGCTCAGGTCGTGTGCGTCAACCCGCTCAAGGAGCGTGGTCTTGAGCGCTTCCAGCATCCACAGCATGCGATGGAAATGCTCACCAACGGCGATCGCCCGACCAACACCGCGTATTTCCGTCCGGCACTGGGCGGCGACATGGCACTGCTGCGCGGCATGGCCAAGTTCCTGCTGCAATGGGAGCGCGAAGCCCAACTCAGCAATGCACCCGCTGTCTTCGATCATGCATTCCTAAACGAACACACCCAAGGCGTTCTGGATTACCTGGCGGCCATCGACGAAACCTCATGGGAAGAAATCCTGGAGCAATCCGGTCTGCCGATGAGCGATATCGAGCAATCGGCCCGCATGTACGCCAAAGGCCAGAACGTGATCATGTGCTGGGCCATGGGCATCACCCAGCATCGTCACTCGGTAGCGACCATCCAGGAAATCGCCAACCTGATGATGCTGCGCGGCAATATCGGCAAGCCGGGCGCAGGCCTGTGCCCGGTGCGCGGCCACAGTAACGTGCAAGGCGACCGGACCATGGGCATCAATGAACGCCCACCGGTGTTCCTGCTCGACGCTCTGGAAAAACGCTTCCAGTTCAAGGTCCCTCGCGAGAACGGCCATAACGTGGTCGAAGCCATTCACGCCATGGCCGAAGGTCGCTCCAAAGTGTTCATCGCTCTGGGCGGCAACTTCGCTCAGGCAACACCCGACAGCCCGCGCACTGCTGCAGCACTGAGCAACTGCGACCTGACCGTACAGATCAGCACCAAGCTCAACCGCAGCCACCTGTTCCACGGCAAGGAAGCGCTGATCCTGCCGTGCTTCGGCCGTACCGATATCGACATCCAGGCCAATGGCCCGCAAGCGGTCACCGTGGAAGACTCGTTCAGCATGGTGCACGCCTCCAACGGCCAGTTGCAGCCCTCTTCGTCGCTGATGCGTTCGGAGCCTGCGATCATCGCCGGTATCGCCAACGCGACCGTAGGTAAACAGCCGGTGGACTGGCTATGGCTGATCGAAGATTACAACCGTATTCGTGACCTGATTGCTGACACCATCCCGGGCTTCAAGGACTTCAACGAGCGCGTCAAGAATCCTGGCGGTTTCTATCTGGGCAATGCCGCAGGTGCCCGCCGCTGGAACACGGCGTCGACACGCGCCAACTTCAAGCCCAATGCGCTGCCGCTCAGCCTGCTTCATGAGGGCATCAGTTCCACGGGCCAGACCCCGGACCTGATCATGCAGTCCATGCGCTCCCACGATCAGTACAACACCACCATTTATGGCCTGGACGACCGCTATCGCGGTGTGAAAGGGCAACGTGACGTGTTGTTCGTCAATGAAGCCGACATTATCCGCCTGGGCTTCCAGCCGGGTCAGAAAGCAGACTTGATCTCGATCTGGAGCGATAACCACGAACGTCGCGTCAAGGGCTTCACCCTCTTGCCGTTCGATATCCCGGCAGGTCAGGCGGCGGCTTACTATCCAGAGGTCAACCCGCTGGTGCCGCTGGAAAGCGTTGGCGAAGGCAGCCATACCCCCACCTCGAAATTCGTGGCAATCCGCCTGGAACGTTCGAGCGAGTCGGCACGAATCATCTGATTCTGCTGCCCATGAAAAAGGCCCGAATTCGTAAGAACCGGGCCTGTATCAAGTAAGCTCAGACTGTCTTTTTCAAGTTAAGTTCCCTATGTAAAACAATAACTTAGCTATTTGTGTTGCAGTCGTGTTACTCGTCGGAATTTCGTTGCTACATTCCTTGCGGCATATCAGGATCGCGCCGTCATCCCTATGAGATTCCATACATGAAGTATTCCTCGATACTGTTGTTGTCTCTTACTCTCGCAAGCGGTTTCGCCTCGGCAGGTGGAACAGTTGAAGCGGGCGTAGGCGGTGCATTGGGTGGGGTACTGGGTTCGGCTGTCGGTCAACAGATCGGCGGCAGCACAGGTTCTGCGATTGGCGCAGGCCTGGGCGGCGCAGCTGGCAGTGCGGTTGGCGCAGACCGTCGTAACCGTACAGAAGCGGCCATCGGTGGCGGCCTGGGCGCAGCGGGCGGTAACGTGATCGGCCGCAGTGTAGGCGGAAACACCGGTAGCCTTGTCGGCGCAGCCGCTGGCGGCGGTGCAGGTGGTGCCCTGGGTAACTACATGGGTAACGAAAGCCGCGAAGACGATCGCCGCTATCGCAATGGTCGTGACGATCGTCGCGAATACCGCGGCCATGGCCATCGCAAGCATTACGGCCATCGCAAACACGGTCGTGACTGGCGTCACCGTTGATTGATCACGCTATGCAATACCAGACTGGCCGCCCTGAAAAGCGGCCAGTTTTCGTTGAGCCTCTAAAAAGCAGAAATATGCCCTTCAGGAATTCAGGTTTCTGCCGAAACGCCGTCTAGAAAAATTACGCGTTGCCTATCGACCAGCACTCAAGGAGCAGGGATGGATTCCACCAAGCCACAGGATGACGACGGGATCATTCGCATTCAGCGCCTTGTCCCCGGTCAGGTCGATGTGGTGCTGGGCTCGCATCCGGGCAAACAGCGAATCGCTCGCCCCCGCAAATCATCACGTCGTTATGTATTGGCCTTGCTCTGCGTGGGCATTTTCGCAGTGCTGGCAGTGGGGCTGGCCACCCGAACCAGCACCCCCAAGCCTGTACCGCTGATCGCACTCGAACAACCAGAGCCTGCAGCCGGACCTGAACCCGTCGATGAGGCGCCCCTTCAAGTCGCCAACGAGCTTGCACGTCCGGCTTTGCGGGTGGAGCCCTACGTTGTTCCGACGCCTGTGGCCGCCACTCAGGAATCAGCTCCCGTAGCCCAACCTCTGGATAACTGCATCAAGGATGGCAATGTCATTGATGAGAGTGTTCTGAACTGCCGCTTCGGCCAGGCTTCGCGCCCTGCTCAGGCTGCACCTGCAACAGGCATGGTGTCTGCCAGCTACATGGCGGATTTCAAATCCGATGCCTCACGCAAAGCGCCTGCACGCCAGCAGAAGCCGCATACGGTTGCCACCGTGTCGATTCGCGAATGGGATGGCAATGGCCGCTATCGTGCGCAATGGCGCCTCTACGAAAATCGTATCGACGGCGACAGCGTGTGCGAGAACTTCCTCAATCGCTCAGTGGAAAGACGTGAATGCCGCCTTTCTGCCCAGGTGTTTTTCAAGGAAGAGTGCCGGGAATGGAACAAGCGTGCGGCGCGGGATCGCAACGAAGAAAGCAAAAATACAGCGCAACGCTATTGCGAAGCCATGACGACCTTTACCCCCTGAAATCATTATTGAGATTAAATCTCAATCTCATATATAGCCAAAGGCTTACACGAGCTGACGGCATTTGGCTCTTTTTCCCCTACGGCAACCTCCGTATTATTGGATCCAACAGGTGGCGAACAAGGAGTTCGCCAGGATCAAGGATGATCGACCATGGCCGGGAAGGCTGCCGACAGGGAGTTGGAATGGTCCTGGAAAAACCCGCTTCGGCGGGTTTTTTGTTGTCTCGCAAAAATGAGAAAGCCTACCGGGATGCGGATGCAAAACCTCCGCGATTCTCCCTATTTGGGGCATTCGTGTAGAATTGCGCCATTTCAGGCTCTGCACGATGTACATAATCAATGAAAGCAATTGAACTCTTTTCAGGGATTGGCGGATTTAGAATAGCGTGCGACTCGCTAGGTATCGAAACCATCTGGGCCAACGATATAAATACCAAAGCAGCTGCCGTTTATCGCGCCAACTTCGGATCTGAGAGTTTTCACGAGGGTGATATAAACCTCTTGCTGGATACCATACCCGATCACGATATATTGACCGGGGGCTTTCCATGCCAGCCTTTTTCCAGCGCCGGAAAAAAACTGGGCATAGAAGATATGCGCGGCACATTATTTGAAAAAATCGTTGACATCCTCAAGAAAAAAAGCCCACGATACTTTGTGCTTGAGAATGTAAAACGGCTGTTATCCATGGATAACGGAAAGCATTTCGCAACCATTCTGGATGCACTGTCAAAAGTGGGTTATCTCGTTGAATGGCGCGTGCTCAATGCCATTGATTTTGGTCTTGCCCAAAACCGTGAACGTATTGTTATCATCGGCAGAAAAGACCAAACGCCAAACTCTCACCTGTGCAATCAGGAAGATATCTCCGAGCTGACACCCGCACAGATCAGACAAGCCGCTGACTTTTCAAGCTGGAAAAACATTGAAGACCACGGAGCAAAGTTCAACACGTGGGGGCTCGCGCTGCACGGAAAATTCTTTCATGCAAAACTCAATCGCTTTTCGGAAAAGCAGAAAGACGTAAAGCTTTATGACATTCTGGAACCCCGGCCTGACGCCAGGTTCTTTTTCACAGAAGATACGCTTGAAAGAATAAAGAATAGCGACGAGGTCAACAGATACTATAGCGGCGTGGAAATCCTGTATAACCAGAAAGGTGGTGCCCGCATGGGCTACTCCATTTTCGGGATCAATGGCGTCGCCCCCACACTGACCTGCACCGCCAGCCGCCATTACGAGCGCTATAAGGTAGGCAACGAATACCGAAGGCTGACAAACATCGAATATGCACGGATTCAGGGGTTTCCTGATCAGCATTGCGATACAGCCTCGGTCTACGACCAGTACACACTTTATGGCAACGCCGTACCGCCAGTGCTTGTCGAGTGGGCCTTGCGCAAAGTCATCAACCACGAGGGTACTTCTTTTCAAAGCGCTCTGAATAAAGCGGCTAACACCATGACTGAAAGGCAAATGGACTTAATATGATTCATAACTCACATCTCCGCGACCACATAAAAAACAACTTACAGAGTATTGTTTATCAGCTGAATAGCTACCTTCGCGGAGAAAATGTTGCCAATATTCAAGGAACTCTCCAGCGCATTGGGCGAGGGGGTAAGCTACCTCATTGGTATGAGCTGCTGTTGACAGGGCAATCAATGCCCAATCTTGATGGCAAGACGATCGGCAGTGTTATTGAAATGACGTTGATCGGTGTGCTTGAAAAACACACATTGAACGCCTTTGACATTCCCGCCCTGGTAGTCAACCCGGCAAAAGGCGTCGATATTCCTCTCTTGAATCTCGGGGTCAAATCTCCGTCCGAAAACTTTTGCACAAGTGAACCGTTCTTCTCTGCCTATGAGCGAGTACTCGGCAATGAAAGTGATGCAATAATCCTGCTTACCGACTACCAGACCGCTAAACGAAACCCACCGCCCGTTCGTATCCAGATCATCAACGCAGCCTATCTTCGTGGTAGTGAAATTGCGGACAGAAACCTCTGCGCGATTGCCAGACGAAACAAGGACGAACTGTTTCACAGAAACGAAGCCGCCTGCAAAAAGATGCTTCAATTCCTTTGCCACGTTAACCAACAGGACTGGCGCGCCAAAGCACTGCTCAGGCTGGTTTACTCGCTATTTGAAACGGATGATATTCTTCTTGGTTTGCTGGACGGCATCGAAAAAGACTTTGATAAAAAGCAGGCAATGGATCTGCGCAAAGGCATTGAACCGCTTGATAGAAGCGAGTTGGAAAAGGTGCTGGAAATCCGGCTCTCTAACTATAAGGCTTCGGCAATCATCAATGCATGCAGTGACTGGGTTATCGACAACCACAAAGACTTCGCCCGCCTTCCCAATGATAATGAATGGCAACGTTTCCTGCGCAGTGACCTTGATGGAAAGATTGGCATGAGTTTCGCGCTCCAGTGGCGTTATAACTTCGGCAATCTCTTCAACTCGATGGATATCATCCCTGCACTGCCCACCCTGGACCCACAAAATCTGGTTGCACTGGAAGACGGAAGCGAGCTTTTTTAAAGACGGCCTCGCAGGAGTCACTTAACTGTCAGATCAGGACTGCGGACAGCGCAGTCCTGACGCAATGGAGACACACCTCACTACTGACTCAACGCCCCTACCTTGACCATCACTGTGGCCAGGAACTGTTGCAGGGTCATTTTCTGCCCGTTGAAGTCGACCATGCCGTTGGCGTAGTGCAGGTCGGAAACGATGTTGTTGCCCTCGATCTTGGCCAGTTGCAGCATGGTGGCCATGGCACTGAGCATGTCACTGGCGGCAGCGGCCTGATCGGCGATGGCCTGGGCGTCGGTCTGCCCGTCAAAGCCTGCCTGCAAGGTCGCCACATCGTTGATCATGGGCTTGGACAAGAGCACACGAGCCTTGAGCTGGCTGATGGTCTTTATCACCGTGTCGCTGCCTGGCTGATCGATGGAGCCAGGATCGGTCAGGTCCACGGCAATGCTCATGTGGCTTTCGCCATTGGCGGTCTTGAGCGAGAGCTTTTCCAGCTCGATATGAGGCTTGCCAGCCAGAAACTTGCTCAGCTCGCTCTTCATCAGTTGCTCGTCGGCAGGGCTGAGTTTCAGCTGGAAGGGAAGCTTGGCCTGGGCCGCAGCCTGTTGCTGTGGCAGAACCTGCTCCTGATAGAACTGGTAAAGGGTCTTGGTCGACAGCGCGTTGAAACCGGAAAGCCTGAAGCCCAAGTGTGAAGAGCCAATGTCTTTACCGCTGTAGGAAATCATGCCCAGATCATAGTTGATCTGCATCGCCAGATTACCGCCCTCCTCCTGAGCAAGGTTGGTATTGACGAAGTCCTTGATCAGCACCGGCTGCTTGCCGACCACCTGGAAACCGACATTGTCGATTTTCAGGTTGCTGTGGCCCAGGTACAGACCCGACTGGCCCTTGGTGCCGCCGGTGTCGAAGGTCAGGCCCTTGATATCGATGCTCACCGGACCTTCTTTTGACGCCACATTGAGTTGCAGGCTGTCCAGCGTGCCCGTGACCTTGAGCTTCTCGGCATCGGCGGATGCTTCGGCGTTGATGTCGAGCCCGGAGAATTTGAA
This sequence comes from Pseudomonas sp. Irchel 3A18, assembly GCF_900187465.1. Taxonomy (NCBI): domain Bacteria; kingdom Pseudomonadati; phylum Pseudomonadota; class Gammaproteobacteria; order Pseudomonadales; family Pseudomonadaceae; genus Pseudomonas; species Pseudomonas sp. Irchel 3A18. The sequence goes on along the minus strand of NZ_FYDI01000024.1, from coordinate 15,073 downwards.
CGTGCCGTCTGCGTCGACCATCTCCAGCGGCGACACTTTCAGCCAGCCGCTGGTGGAACGGTCATAGCCGATACTCGCCTGCCCCTTGAGTGGCGTTTTATCACCGCTCATGGCGAACCATTTTTCCGAAGACGTGCTTTTCTCCATCTCGAAATTGCTCTGGGCCATGACCGGCATGAGCTTCAACGCTTTCAGACGCGACAGCGGAATCGGCCCGTGCTCGATGTTATCCACGAACAGGAACTGCGGATCCTGGCCATCGCGGGACAGGTCCGGGCCTTGCAGATCCACGCGGTAATGGGCCGTGCTGCTGAAGAAGTGGCGCTCCAGCGAAACCAGTTGCAGGGTAATGCTGTTGTCGGTGCCCTCCAGAGACTCCTTGAGTTCCTGATTGGCGGTCCGGATCGACTCGTTGAGCACGCCTTCCAGTTGATTGCCGGTGTACCAGGCGCCAGCACTTGCCAATGCACCGGCCACAACAATGACGCCTACCGCGATACCTGCTGATTTATTCATAGCGACTCAACGATGTCCGTTCTGATGATTTGAAAGTCTTCCCTGCGCCCCGACAGCTTGCAGCCGCGCCTTGATAGCGGAGTAGACGCAGCCTGTGTCACTGCCGAAAAGTCGCGAGAGATTAGCATTGAGCGTTTGTCATCGCCCAGCGTTGTTGGCCGGTTGCGCGGGTATTACGCCTTTTCAGGAAGCTTCAGACAAACCTGAATGCACTTTCGTTGCAGGGAGGTACTCAACACATGGGTAGCCACAGTCTTGATGTAGGCGTTAGGCTGATATCGAATCGAATCTGAGAAACGGGGGATCTGACGACATGAGTGAACAGCAAGGTGAGCGAGGCCCGATCAAGGCCGTGATTTTCGACATGGATGGTTTGCTGCTGGACACCGAAGGGGTCTACACCGAGGTCACCCATCTGATTGCCAGCCGTTATGGAAAAACCTTCGACTGGTCAATCAAGCAGCACACCATTGGCCGTGGCGCCCGTGACTTTTCAGGCTACGTTATCCAGGCGCTGGAACTGCCCATTTCCATTGACGAGTTTCTGGAAGTGCGCGAGCCCATGCTTGAAGAGCGCTTCCCTCTTGCTCCGGCAATGCCGGGGGCCGAGGCGCTGGTAAGGCATCTGGCGGCCAACAACATTCCCATCGCAGTCGGAACCAGCTCTTCGGTGCATTACTTCGAGGCCAAGACCACCTTGCACCGCGCCTGGTTCGAGCTGTTTGATACCGTCGTGACCGCCGATGACCCTGAAGTCGGCGCCGCCAAGCCTGCGCCGGATATTTTCCTGGTGGCAGCACGTCGCCTGGGCGTTTCGCCAGAGGATTGCCTGGTGTTCGAGGACTCGCCATTCGGCGTCACCGCCGCCAAGGCTGCGGGCATGTACGCCGTGGCAGTACCCGACTCGCACATGCCGGTCGAGCAGTACGAACATGCCGACCTGCTGCTGACCTCGCTGGAAGACTTCCCGCTTGAAGCATGGGGCCTGCCCAAGAAGGCCTGATGCAGCGTCTTCCTGCCGGTCGGCAGGAAGACACTCAACTGTCTTTAGCCTGTCGCATTCTCATCGGGGCCTTTTCAACGCCCCCATAAACAAGCCAGTATGCTCTTCTGATCCCGCTTTCAATGACATGGAGGATGTTGAGCATGATTTACAGAACGCTTGGCCAGTCAGGCCTGAAGGTTTCCACACTGACACTCGGCTCCATGATGTTCGGCGAACAGACCGGCACCGAAGAATCCCTGCGCATCATCGATCAGGCATGGGATCAGGGCGTGAACTTCATCGATACTGCCGACGTTTACAATGGCGGGCGCTCCGAAGAGATCGTCGGTGAAGCCATTGCTTCGCGGCGCAGTGACTGGGTGCTGGCGACCAAGGTCGCGGTAGGCCCGAGCGATGGCATTCCCAACCGTGCCGGCCTGAATCGCAAACACATCTTCAATGCCATTGAAAACAGCCTGCAGCGGCTGGATACCGACTATGTGGATATCTATTACCTGCACAAAGAGGATCACGACACGCCGCTGGAAGTCACGGTGTCGGCCATTGGCGACCTGATCCGCCAGGGCAAGATCCGCTATTGGGGCCTGTCGAACTATCGCGGCTGGCGCATCGCGGAAATCGTCAACGTCGCCCAGCGCCTGGGCGTGGACAAACCGGTCATCAGCCAGCCGCTCTACAACATCGTCAACCGCCAGGCCGAGATCGAGCAGATCACTGCCGCCGCGTTTCATGGCCTGGGTGTCGTGCCTTACAGCCCGCTGGCGCGTGGCGTGCTCAGCGGCAAGTACGCACCGGACGTCACGCCTGACAGCAGCAGTCGTGCCGGGCGTCAGGACAAGCGTCTTCTGGAAACGGAATGGCGTGTGGAGTCTCTGCGCATCGCCCAGCAATTGCAGGCCTATGTGCAGGACAAAGGCGTCGGCCTTGTGGAGTTCGCGATTGCCTGGGTGCTCAACAACAAGGCCGTCACGTCGGCCATTGTCGGGCCGCGTACCGAGCAGCAGTGGGGACATTACACCAAAGCGCTGGACGTGAAGATCAGTGCCGAGGACGAAGCCTTCATCGACTCGCTGGTAATACCGGGCCACGCTTCGACTGCCGGCTTCAATGATGTGCAGCATTTTGTTTCGGGGCGCCTGACACGCTGAGGCGCTCTGGGAACCTCATCGCGAGCAGGCCATCGGCAAATGCTCGCGATGTTCTCAAAAAGCGTTTAAAAAGCCGCGTGTATATAAATGCTCATTCAACATGTTGCCGACAGGAGCGCTAAGATGCTCTGTAACTGCCGCGATGCGGCTTGTGCCGAAACGCGAACAGACCCGGCTCTGCTTGTCGGCAACCATGAATCCAATACAGCCAGGTTGATGAAGAAGTATGGCAATGCGCAAAACTGATAGAGAAGCCTTCTTGTGCTCGGTACTGGGGAACGAACAGCCGCCCGCGCACCTTGCAAGAGCTGTTATCGAGGAAAAACTGCGCAACGCTATCATCGATGGCAGCCTGCCGAGCGGCACAGCGCTGCGCCAACAGGAGTTGGCCACGCTTTTTGGTGTCAGCCGCATGCCGGTCCGCGAGGCCTTGCGCCAACTCGAAGCCCAGTCACTGTTGCGCGTCGAAACCCATAAAGGAGCTGTGGTCGCCCCGCTGATCACAGAAGATGCCGTGGACGCCTACGGCCTGCGTATCCTGCTGGAATCCCAAGCCCTGCGCCTGTCCATTCCGTTACTGGATGCAGAAGACCTGGCCACGGCACGGCGCTGCATCGAGGCCCTTGAGGTTGAAACCGACTACTCGAAGATGGGCACTCTCAACCGCCTGTTTCACATGGCGCTTTACGCCAAGACCCCCAACAAGCGCCTGATGCGTCTGGTTGAAGAAGGCCTGAACGAAGAGGAGCGCTTTCTGCGCTTCAACCTCTCCTCAATGGGCCTTGGCAAACTGTCCCAGGATGACCACTGGGAATTGCTGCGTCTTGCCGAAGAAAAGGCTGTTGAAGAGATCGTGGGTGCTCTGCAGAACCACCTTAACCGAGGTGTCAAAGCCATCACTCAATACCTGAACAGCAAAAAGGCCGAGCAGGAAAAAACACCGGTACGCCAACGCAAGAAAAGCATCGCCTGAATCAATCGCGGTTGATCGTCTGACCCGCGCGGCCTGACGCTTCCCCTTCCCCCTCACGCTGCCACTCGTGCGCTGCGAGCTATCTGCTCGCGGGCAGCGCTTTTATGTCTGTTTTCCTGAACCATCGGGTTGGTCTGTCTCAGGAATAAGGCAAACTCGGTCGTGACCAAGGCGTGACCCTACCGGAGGGTTGCTCTCTGATCACTCTTGAACTGCCCGTCAGGTGCAGGGCAGCGATCTGTTCCTTTGAACGTACTGAGAAAGGAGTTCCTGCAAGGGCAACAAGGCATTGGAAGTCGTTTCCGATCGTGCCCGCCAAAAACACAAAACCTGGATTGTTTTGCATAACAGCAACGCTGAGCGAGGCATTCGTTCATTATTTATAATTTTGGTGCTTATCCACCGAAAGGGTTGCTTACATCCCTATAAAACTTACCGAGAGAGTTTTATATAGCAACTTACATCCTCGAAAAACAGCAACTAAAATAATGTTAAAAAATAATTGCGCATTACATTACAAGTGCTTTAACTTTTATTTGCAGCCCGTATCAATGGCCGGCACCCCCAGGCTGTCCGGCCATGCCCGCACAGGCTGCTGCTTATAGCACCATAGTTCTGCAAAGGACCTTGCAACGAAACACCTGACGTTAACGGTTACTGATCGTTTCAACTAACAGGCTCTCGCTTGCCTGTTATTCAGGTCCGCTGCCGACGGCTCGAAAACGAAAACTGTAACTCGGCCACACGTTACAGACAAAACTTGTATTTAAGACTACCGGGATATCGCCATGCCTTGTCAGAAAACGCTACTAGACCTCAAGAAAATTGAACTTAGCCAACACCCCATCTTTGCTGAAATCAATTCACTGGAAGTGCTTAAACGTTTTATGGAAACCCATGTATTCGCCGTCTGGGACTTCATGTCACTGACCAAGCGGCTACAGCAGGAACTGACCTGCACCCAATTGCCCTGGTTGCCGCCTCGGGATGCATCGGCCGCCAGGCTGATCAACGAAATCGTGCTCGGGGAAGAATCCGATGACAAGCTGAGCCACGGCCACTACAGCCACTTCGAGCTGTACCTGGATGCAATGCGCGAGATTGGCGCCAGCACCTTGCAGATAGAACGTTTCGTCGAGCTTCAGAAACAGGGCGTGCATTACGCCACGGCATTGCAGCGCGTCAATGCGGGCCAGGCGGCAACGGTGTTCGTGACCCACACGCTCAATACCGCGCTGCATGCACCGGCCCATAGCGTGGCAGCAGCTTTCCTGCATGGTCGCGAAAGCGTTATCCCGATGATGTTCCAGAGCATCCTCGATGAATGGGGCATCACCGTCGATCAGGCACCGACCTTTCGCTACTACCTGGAGCGCCACATCGAAGTCGACTCCGAAGACCACGGCCCGGCGGCCGAGCAGTTGCTGGCCAGGCTAGTCAACGGTGACGAGCAGCGCCAGCGCGAGGTGTATCAGGCCGCCATCGCCGCCGTGGATAGCCGGGTCGAGCTGTGGGACACGCTGCGCATGAGCATGCGCTCGCCATTGATGCAAGCCAGCGCCTGACCTCGCGCCGCAAGCCCCTCTACAAGGAAGCCATCATGAAAGCAGAAGACTACAGCTCGTTCATTGATGCCTGGGAAGGTCGCGCCACCATTCGCACTCGCCCACGCCGGATCGTCGAAAACGATGAAAAACTGATCTATCCCCTGAGTCGCCAGCCACTGGTGCTGAGCGAAACCTTCACCCGTGAGTGTCCGCACCTGCGCGATTACGCGCTGGTGCAAAGCCTCTACAAGTTCATCAACGATGTCGTGATCTTTGAAACCGAGATCGTCGACAAGACCGCGCGCAGTATCGCCAAGAACAACTTCGCGATCCGTTTTCCTTTCGCGTGCCGCTACGACGCCATGACCGTGGTCGTCGATGAGGATTACCACGCTCTGGTGGCGATGGACTTCATGCAGCAGACCATCGCTCTGACCGGGATCGAACCGATTCGCCTGCCCGATGAAATCGAGCTGAGCCGCGCCATTCCTGCCGCCCTGGCCCTGGCGCCGGAACATCTGCGCAGCGCCGTGGAACTGATCTGCGTAGCCATTGCGGAAAACACCGTGACCAACGATGTGGCAGCCTTCGCCAAGGACGACTCGGTCAAGCAGTCGGTCAAGGGGCTGATGGCCGATCACCTGCTGGACGAGGGGCGCCATTCCGGGTTCTGGGCGCGGCTGGTGCGTATCTACTGGAACACCGCCCCCGAAGCGGATCGAGAGTGCATCGCGCGCATCATGCCGGTGTTCATTGCTCAATATCTGACCAATGACATCCAGCACGGCTTCGATTTCATCCTGATCGACAACCTGCAGGTCGCACCGTCCGTGAAGCAGGCGCTCAAGGATGAAACCATGGCCGTGAGCTTTCCCATCAATCGCCATCATCCTCTGATCGGCAATATCGTGCGCTTCTTCAAGACCAGCTCGATGCTTGAAGCGCCTTGCGTGCAGCGGGCACTGGCCGACTACTTGCCAGCCCAGGGAATCCTCCAATGAAACGCCTGGAGATCGTGCTCATTGGTCAGAGCCTGACCCTGAGCGAACTGCACACAGAATTGCTCGCGCACGGACACTCGGTGCATCACTTGAGCGATCAGGACGGACTGCAGGCGAACGCTGTCGATAACGCCTCGATCCTGGTCGAGGATGGCAGTCTGGAGCTGAGCGGTGAACGACTCAAGGCATTCGGCAGCGCCGATCACCTGAGCCTGCGGGTCGGCTTGAGCCCGAATGTGCTGGAAGGTCTGCCACGTCTGGAGTTGCTGTGCTGGCACGGCTCCACAACGGCTCAGCATCTGATCGTCCGTGAATGGCTGCCCGTTCAGGAGTCGGGCAACGGCCGCATGTTGCGTGATGCGGCCATCGCGGAGTTTGTCGATCAGGCAGCGCTGCTGATCAGTCGCCTGTCCAGGGACGAGAAGTATTTCAGCACTCTGGCAACCACCGCTCCCGCACAAAGCGAATGGCAGCAAGGCCTGCAGGCCATAGACCATCAGTTGTTCAGGCATCGTCTGAATCAGACTGACCAGCCGCATCTGCTGGCACTGGCGAATACGTCGCTGGTGGAACGGCTGGAGCAAAGTTTTCAGACTTTCGCGGAGCGTTCGGCGCTGTCGATTGCCGGCCAGGTACTCAGCTATCGCGAGTTGTACGCGCAGGCTGTCGCCATCCAGCGCCATTTGTGGCCGCTGATCGAAGCCCGGCAGCACGAAAGTACGCCGGTGGTCATCGGCATCTGCCTGCCCAAGTCGGTTGCGCTGTATGCAGGCATTCTGGCGATTCTCGGCAGTGGTGCAGTCTATCTGCCGCTGGATCCGAGTCAGCCTATCCAGCGCCAGCAATACATTCTGGAAAACTCGGGCGCCCTGCTGTTGTTGCATGACGGCTCGCATCCCTTGGCCAAAGCCGAGTTTCCTGCGCTGGATATCAGCTCGATCCAGGCAACAGAGCTGGATCAGCCACTGACTCGTCTGCGACCTGACAGAGACTCGCCATGCATGGCGCTCTACACATCGGGCACCACCGGCCATCCAAAAGGCGTGCTACTCAGCCAGCGCAACCTCAGCCATTTCACCGCCTGGTATGCGGAGTACGTCAGCCTGTCGGAGCACAGCCGGGTCTTGCAGTTCTCGACACTGAGCTTCGACTCGTCTGTCATTGATATCTTCCCGACCTGGCTCAGCGGTGCGGAACTGGTGATCCCGGACGACGATCAACGCCGCGATCCCCTGCGACTGGTCAGCCTCCTGAAAGACGGCATCAGCCATGCGTTTCTGCCGCCGGCATTGTTGAGCATCCTGCCGCTGGACGAGCCGCTGGGCCTTGAGCATGTGATGACCGGCGGCGATGTCTGCGAGCCCTATGTCATCGAGCACCTGACCCGACAGTGCCACTTTCATAACCTCTATGGCCCGACTGAAGCCACAGTGCTGGTCACCGCCGGGCAGTTCAAGCCCGGCAGCAGTAACCGCAATCTGGGACGCCCCATCGCCAACAGCCAGGTCTGGATTCTGGATGAGCAGTTGCAGCCGGTAGCGGAAGAAACTCAGGGTGAGTTGTACATCGCGGGCCCCGGCGTGTGTCTGGGCTACCTGAACAATCCCGAGCTGACGGCCGAACGCTATGTGACGCTGACCTTGCCGGATGGACAGCAATTGCGCGCTTACCGAACCGGGGACATCGGCAAGTGGATTCCTGACGGCATCGAGCTGGCCGGACGTCGTGACAATCAAGTGAAGATCCGTGGGTTCAGGGTCGAGCCGGAAGAAATCGAACACTGCCTGCGCAGCAGCCAGTTGTATCGTCAGGTTGCCGTGGTCGTGGATACCCAACGCCGCATTCTGGCGTTTGCCGCTCAGCCACATGAAGCTGAAGAAGTCGCCTTGCAGGCATTGAAAGCCCATGTGCAGCGCCTGCTGCCCGACTACATGCATCCCGGCGCCTATACGGTTCTGGCAAACATGCCATTCGCCAGTAACGGCAAGATCGACCGCAAGGCCTTGCTGGAAATACCGGTGAGTTTCGCTGACCAGCAACCCCGTCGCTTGCCGGAAACAGAGCAGGAGCAAAAGCTTCTTGAGCTGTGGGCCGAACTTCTCGAGCTGCCCATCGGGGACATCTCCACTGACGAAAGCTTCTTCAATCTCGGTGGCCATTCGATCCTGCTGTCGCGCATGTTGCTGGGGATTCGCGAACGGTTCGGGCGCAGCATTCCCATCAACCGCTTTATCGAAGCTCCTACCGTGCTGACACTGGCCAGCCTCATCGAAAGCGAAGGCGTCTCAAGCTATACCGTCAGCCCGCAAGCGCTGCTGGACGCCAATGCCGAGCTGGAAATACCAGTGCTGCCGATCAGCCAGTTGGGCGATGTTCACAAAGTCATCGTGACCGGCGCCAATGGCTTCCTCGGCGTGCATATCGTCGAAGCGCTGCTGGCCTGGGGAGCAACCGAAGTTGCCTGTCTGGTGCGCGAAGGCGCGGGACAAAGCGCCCACGAACGCTTCGTTCAGTCGCTGCGGGAAAACCGCCTGGAGCATCTGGACCTGAGTCGGGTGACGGTCTATCCCGCCGACGTAACCCAGCCGCAGCTTGGTTTGAACGATGAGGTATATGAGCGACTGGACCGGGACTTCGGTGCGTTGGTGCATAACGCGGCCAATGTGAACCATGTTCAGGATTACGAAACCCTTATCCGCGACAACGTGGCACCGGTCTATGAATGCCTGCGTCTGTGCGAGGGGCGCAGCAAGAAGATCTTCAACTTTGTTTCCACGCTATCGGCATCCAGCGCCGTGGATGCAGCCGGCAGCGTGCTGGAGCAACCGGCCGCCGCCACACCGCCGATCTACATCAAGAACGGCTACAACCTGTCCAAGTGGGTCGCCGAGCGCGTGCTGCAGCGGGCCAGGGATCAAGGTGTGTGGGTGAACATCTATCGCCCCGGCAACATCGCCTTCAACAGCGTCACCGGCGTGTGCCAGCCACAGAAGAACCGCTTGATGCTGATGCTCAAGGGCTCGCTGCAACTGGGCAAGGTCCCGGAGTTCGCCATGAACTTCGATCTGATGCCGGTGGATTTCCTCGCCCGTTTCATCGGCTTCCATGCCAGCCGCTATCAGGCCAACCGTGCGGTATTCAACCTGCACAACCCCGAACCCTTGAGCTGGAACAGCTACGTGGATGCATTCCGCGAGGCCGGGCGTGAGTTCGAGATGGTCAGCGTGGCGCACTGGCAGACCCAGCTCAACCGAGTCGACAGCCAGAACGCGCTATTCGGCGTGCTGGGTTTCTATCTGGACGGTTTCGAGGAAGACATCGGCGACATCTCGATGATCGAGTACCAGAACGCTCTGGCCGGTATCCGGCACATGGGCGAGCAATACCCGCAGAAAACCCCGGCGCTGCTACGCAAGGGCTGCGACTACCTGAAAGAAATCGACTTTATCTGAAGCATCCACAACCCAACGTGAAACACATGGAGAATCACATGAGCTCAATCAACACTCTGCAACCGGACACGCTGATCAAGAACCCTTCGCTGTGCAAAGTCGTATCGGCCGTGGAAATTCCTGCCGATGCCAATAGCGTATGGGCGATCGTCGGTAACTTTGGCGGTTTCCAGGCCTTCATCCCGGCGCTGGAAAGCACTGAGGTGACGGGGAAAGGCGTCCGTTCGGTGCGCAAGAAACTGTTCAAGGACGGCAACGTCGCCATCGAACAACTGAACGCTCACGACAACAATGCCCGCTTCATGACCTGGTCGCTGATCTACACCAGCCTGCCGGTGGGCAATCTGTGGGCAGCGATGACTGTGGAATCCACGGGCGATAACGATTCGGTTGCGACATGGACGATCATTGCCGAACCCGATCAGGGTGGCCCTGAAGCCCTGCCAGGCTTTCAGGAGTTTCTACAGGGCTTCGCTGACAGCGCCATGAGCAACGTCCGCAGCCTGTTTGCCTGATACTTGCGTGAACTGACCCGCTCAGCGCCAGAAGCCTGAGCGGGTTCAGGCATATGGGCGGTTGCAAATTGGTGGGCGCTTTAACACAATGCGACTCATTATCATTTGTGTGGCGCCGGGATGGCGCATCCCCATGCCTTCTCAGCACTCGGCCCTACATACGCTCTACAACGATCACCATGGCTGGCTCCATTCATGGCTGCGCAGCAAACTGGGCAATGGCGCCGATGCCGCCGACCTCGCCCAGGATACGTTTGTACGGCTGCTCAATCGCAGCGAACTGCTTGAGCTGAAAACCCCGCGAGCCTTCCTGCGCACCGTTGCCAGAGGCCTGGTCATCGACCATTGGCGCCGTGAAGAACTTGAGCGGGCCTACCTGGAAGCCATTGCTCATTTATCGCCCAGCGAAACCCCTTCGCCCGAGTCACGCGAGCTGGTGTTTGAGTTGCTGGAAAGCATTGCCCGAATGCTCGACGGCCTCAAACCCAAAGTCAGGCAGGCGTTTTTGCTGGCTCAATGCGAGGGAATGCCACACAAGCAGATTGCCGCCCAGATGGGTGTCTCCCTGCGCTCGGTCGAACGCTACATCGCCGACGCCCTTTATCACTGCTATCTGCTGCGATACAACGCATGAGCCGTACCTTGCAGCCGTCTCGCCACAACCAGCCTTCGCCGCAGGTCGTAAGGCAGGCCATCCAATGGTCAATGCGCCTGAACGACTCGTCAGCCGACCCGAGCCTGCGCAAGCAATGTGAACAGTGGCGAACCGAGCATGAGTGTGCCTGGCAACGTATCCAGGCCCTGAGCAATGAGCTGAACAGCAGCTTCCAGGCCTTGCCCGGATCGGGAGCAGCCTTCGAGGCACTTGAGAAAAGTGCGCAGCGACTGGGACGCAGGCAAACCCTGAAATTACTGTCCGGTATCGCAGTGCTGGGCTCCGCGGCCTGGCTCTCTCGTGATATCGCGCCCTGGCAACAATGGCAGGCCGACTTTGCAACCGGCGTGGGCGAGCGCAACAGTTATCGGTTGCAAGATGGCACGGACCTTCAATTGAACACTGACAGTGCGGTGGACCAGGACTTCAATGCCCGGCATCGCTTGATAAACCTCACGCGCGGAGAGATTCTGGTTGCCTGTGGGGCCGATTCGCACAGTGTCACCCCAAGGCCGTTACTGGTGCAGAGCCGCCATGCTCTCTTTGAAGGGATCGGCGCACGCTTCGTTGTTCGTCAGGATCAGGACAGCACCCGGGTCAGCGTGACGAAAGGCAGCCTGATTATCCGTTCGCCTGCCACCTCACCTGTAGACGTGAAGGCTGGCCAGAGTTATTCGGTTTCCGGACAGCGCGCCACCCTGCTGCCGCCACTGGATATGGAAGCGGGCGCCTGGGCCGATGGTCTGATCGTGACGAAGGGGATGCGCCTGGGAGATTTCCTCGCAGAAGTCGGACGCTATCGCCGTGGCTACCTTGGGTGTGCGGATGACATTGCCGATCTGCGTCTTTCCGGCGTGTTCAGGCTGGAAGATACCGACAGGTTGCTGGAGGTTCTGCCTCAGACACTTCCTGTGAGGCTCAGTTACCGCACACGTTGGTGGGTGACATTGCAGCGTCAGGCCTGATTATTTTTGGCGGGTTTGGCTCAGGTGTCCGGCATGGAGATCAGTAACCCCCTCTTCTGATTGAACGTGACGGAATTGCCTCCCATGACACGGCCTCAAGGTATATCGCACTCATCCGACTCGCCAGCGCTGCGCATGGCCATTCGGGCAGCATTGATCTCCATGACTCTGGGCACAGCGGTCCTGCCGCTTCAGGTGCAGGCTCAGGAAAGCGCCTCATCAGCCAGTGCCATACGCAGCTATTCCATACCGGCAGCACCGCTGGGTGATGCACTGAATCAATTCGCCCGGCAGGCGGGCATCACCTTGTCCGCCACACCGGCACAAACGGCAGGAGCCCGCTCAACGGGATTGCAGGGTAATTATTCAGTCGATCAGGCATTGAGCATTCTGCTGGGTGGCAGCGGCTTGCAGGCCGTGTCACAGAATGGCAGCGCTTATGTATTACGTGCGGCTGAAGAGCAGACGTTATCGCTGCCAGACACGGACATTCGCGGGTTCGCCCTGGGCAATGCCTTGGGCAGCATGGAAGGCTACAACGCGACTCACAGCCAGATCGCCACCAAGACCAGCACCTCATTGCTGGAAACCTCACAGTCTGTCTCAGTGGTCACCCGTCAACAGATGGACGATCAGGGTTCGCAGACAGTTTCCCAAGCCATGCGCTACACACCCGGCGTACTGACCAATCCCTATGGCGCTACTCATCGGTACGACTATGTCGCGATGCGCGGTTTCAACGACGGGTCTGTGGATAACATCTATCTGGATGGCTTGAAGTCCATGGGGGATAGCGGGACTTACAGCACCATGCAGGTCGATCCGTACTTCCTTGAGCGGGTCGATATCCTCAAGGGTCCTTCATCGGTACTTTATGGCCGCAGCTCACCGGGCGGTCTGGTGGCGCTGACCAGCAAGAAACCTCTCTATGAGCCCTATCACCAGATCCAGGCCACTGCCGGCACACAAGGTCAGCGAGGCCTTGCCTTCGATTTCAGCGGCCCAGTGGATGAAGACAAACGCATTGCCTATCGCCTGACCGGGCTGACCGACAGATCCGACACTCAGTTCGATCATGTGGAGGAGAAGCGCTATGCATTGGCTCCCACCGTCAGCATCGATTTCAACGAAGACACGTCGCTGACACTGCAAGCTTATCTGCAGCATGATCCCGAAGGCGGTTATCACGGTGGCGTGCCGGCAGATGGCGCACTTCATCAACGCAACGGCCAGCGCATTTCACAGAACTTCTTCGACGGCGAGCCAGGTGTGGACGGCTTCAGCCGTGACCAGCAGTCATTCGGCTATCAATTCGAGCATCGCTTCAATGATGTCTTCACGGCCCGGCAGAACTTTCGCTACCTGGACTCCAAAGTGAAGAACGATCAGGTTTACGCCTATGGCTGGACCAGTGCGACCGGCAATGAACTGAACCGTTATTACTCGGGAGGCGATGAGCGTCTGCATGCATTCATCGTCGATAACATGTTGCAGGCGGAGTTCTTTACCGGCTCGGCCAAGCACACGACATTGCTCGGCGTAGACTATCAACGGCGCAAAACCGTGGTTGACTGGACCAGCGGCCAGGCAGCCCCCCTGAATGCTTTCAATCCCGTGTATGGCAATTCCGCCATCAGTTATTACAGCCCAACCAGCTACCTGCGTCGCCTGGAACAGACAGGCCTTTATGCGCAGGACCTGATCGAGCTGGACAAGTGGCGTTTCTCCCTGGGGCTGCGCCAGGACTGGGTGGAAACCTCGGACGAGAACCGACTGGCCGAGACCGGGCGTCCGGCAGGGACCGAAATCAGTGACAAGCGAACCAAGCTCACTGGCCGGGCCGGTGTGCTTTACCTGTTCGATAACGGGATTGCGCCGTATCTGAGTTATTCCGAGTCATTCAACCCGAACTCTTACTCCGACAGCAGCGGTAACCCGCTGGCACCTACGGACGGCACCCAATGGGAAGCCGGGATCAAGTATCAGCCGCCAGGTACCGAGAATCTGTTTACAGCCTCGGTGTTCCATATCGATCAGGAGAACCTGGCTTCCAAGCTGCCTCAAGAGAATTTCTATCGCCCTGTTGGCGCAGTACGTTCCCAAGGGCTGGAGCTTGAAGCGCATGTGCAACTGACCGACAACTTCAAGGTGCTGGGCAGTTACACACTGACGGACATCGAATACTCGAAGTCGATGATCAGCACATTGAGTACCGCCACCAATCTCATCGAGAACAAAGGCAACTCTCCTACGCAGGCCCCCAGACAAATGGCTTCGATCTGGGGTGATTATGCATTCGACAGCGGCGCTCTCGACGGGCTGCGTCTGGGCGGTGGTGTGCGGTATGTCGGCTATAGCTGGGCAGATGCTGAAAACACCATGAAGGTCCCGGCTTACACATTGCTGGATGCATCCGTGGGATATGACCTGAGCAAGGTGGGGCTGAAAGGTGTTGATGTGCGGGTGAATGCCAACAACCTGACCAACGAATCCTATGTGGCGTCATGCGCAAGCCTGAGCTTCTGTTACATGGGCGAAGAGCGAAATGTGAGTGCGACCCTGAGTTATCAGTTCTAAACAGCCGCTCTTACTCAGCAGCCAGCCTTCGACAATAGAGGCTGGCTTTTTCATGGGCGCTGATTGAGTACCCGTTTGCAGGAAGCAGAAAGACAAAACCCCTGTCTGCGTCAGCAGACAGGGGTTTCGGAATGAATCTTGACGATGACCTACTCTCACATGGGGAAACCCCACACTACCATCGGCGATGCATCGTTTCACTACTGAGTTCGGGATGGGATCAGGTGGTTCCAATGCTCTATGGTCGTCAAGAAATTCTGTGGCCGATCCGTTACCAGGTAACGTGTCAGCAAAATTGAGTGACTTCTACTTAAAGACAAAACCCCCACCTGCATATGCAGATGGGGGTTCTGAATTTGAATCTTGACGATGACCTACTCTCACATGGGGAAACCCCACACTACCATCGGCGATGCATCGTTTCACTGCTGAGTTCGGGATGGGATCAGGTGGTTCCAATGCTCTATGGTCGTCAAGAAATTCGGTAGCCGGTGCGTACTTGGGTACGTACCCGCGAATGGGTGTGTAATAGAGGTGTTTCGGTAATCTGTGTGTGGCGCAAACTTTCGGTTCGTCATCTTCACTACACCACAATCCGCTCTTCGCAAATTGCTTGGGTGTTATATGGTCAAGCCTCACGGGCAATTAGTATGGGTTAGCTCAATGCCTCACAGCACTTACACACCCCACCTATCAACGTCGTAGTCTTCGACGGCCC
>NZ_FYDI01000034.1:0-2246 GCF_900187465.1 Pseudomonas sp. Irchel 3A18 | reverse complement strand
ACGCCCCAGGTGATCCCGGCACCCAGGCCACCCAAGCGTTCGCTCCAGGCCTTGGCGCGGGTGTGCCAGTCCTTGGCGACGTCCAGGCCGGACTTGAAGAAGGCGCGTATTTCCTCTTGCAGCAACTGGGCGTACTGGTTGTTCTGGAAGTCCAGCAACCCCGGGATTTTCAGTTCGTGCAGGCGCAGGGCATCCAGTTGTGATTGCAGCTGGCGCGCCAGGTGTCGGCGTTCCCGAGGATCGAGGGGATAGAGCCAGTTAAAGCGGGTGTCGTCGATCTGTTTGATCAGGTGACGTTGCTCGCGCTTCCACTGTTTCAGCCGGGAGGCGAGTTGTTCGTTGATGCGGATCATTTCCGGCGTATTGGCCAGAATCTGGCCGATCATGAAGTTGCGGATCAAGGCGACGAGGTTCTGGCTTTTGCCTAGCGCCAGACGGCTGTCCACCGGCACCCAGGCCAGCAGCATGTTTTCGGCAATCGTTTTGCCTGCTCCACTCGCCAGTTCGCGCAGGGCCTTGAAGGTGTTCTGCACCGGCTGTTTCAGCGTTTTCATCCAGGCCGCGTCGGCGAAACCCTGATGGTTGAGCACGGCGTTGAGTTCGCCCGCGCGGGTGGCGAGGTTGGTAAAGTCGCCAATGCCGCCAAGCAGGGCGTTGGCTTCCTGATCCAGGGCGTCCTTGAGGCCGGGAGAAAAGCCATAGCGCAGGGTCCCGAACAGGCTCCCGCCCCTGGCTTCCTGATCCGCCAGCCAGGCACTGGCCTGTTGGTCCTGGCCATAGACCATCAGTAAATCGGTCATGACGGTTTGCAGGTACAGCAGGGTTTTCGGGTTGGCGGTGTCGATGAACAGCTTGAGCGGGTCGTTGCCCAGGTACTCGGCCCATGTCTGGAAATCGGCCTGGGTGTCGCGGACCTGTTGCAGCAGGGCTTCGCTGAGGGGCAAATGATGGTGCAGATGGGCACGCGCGCCCTTGAGGTCGACTTCGCGACGCCATTTCTCGCGATCCTTCCAGGCCTGCCGGTCGTCCTCGGACGGGTAGCGCCCATAACGTGAACGCAGCGCATCGCGCATGTCCGCGCTCTTGTACATGTCCATCGTGCCCAGAGAGCCGCCCGGCGAGTTGCCGTGCATGGTCAGCATCTCCTCCAGGTCCATCTGATCGAAATACTCCTCCATCTCGTTCAGGTAGTGCTGGGTCCTGGCGCTGTCGCCACGTACCGAAGCGGGCAGTTTTTGCACATCGCCATTGGCCCCGCAAAGTGCAGTGACGGTCTGGGCAATCTGCAACGTGTGTTCGTGTTCGTGCTGCCAGGTTTGAAACGCGGCCTGATCACCCGCCAGTTGCATGCCCAGGTCATTGAACACACCCAGCGGGTCGTCCAGTGCAACCAGCAGCGAGTTGCATCTGTCCGGGACGTTGCCCAGCCAGTACACATCGGCCCCGAGCGGGTTAAAGACTGATTGCTCCGCTTGATCGGGCTGCGATTCGGGCCCGGCAGTCGGAATGGACGAGTCAGCGAAGCGCTTGTCTTCAACCACGTAATTCTTGTCGATGTCGGCGACGGCCGTGGCAAGCGCCATCAGCGGCAGCGCGCCCGGCTCGTTCCGGGTGGCGCAGAAGTTGGACAGGTCCAGAGGCTTCATCCACAGGGCACGGCTGTCGGCGTGTGAGCGCATGTGTTCACAGATGCGCCAGGTCCATTGCACCGGGGAAAAAGCCAGGTGCAGACGGTTCTTGCGGGGGTAAAGCAGGTAAGGGTGGCCCTCTCCATCGCCGCGGCGAACGTCCTGCCCCAGATGGGCCTGCGTCCAGACGATGCGCGTCAGGCAGGCATCGGACGCCGAAATGCTGTACTCATGAAACGTCCCTGCCGTTTCGTCGAACACATAGACATACCCGTCGTAGAGCTGGCGCAGGGTGTAGCTGCGGGTCTTGAGGCGTGGCAGTGGGCTCCACTGGCCCCGGGCGGGCAAGGGCTTGAGTTGTGTGGGTTCGACATCGTAGCGCGAACGGTCCAGGGCATAGCGCACCGGGACAATGGCGATGTCCGCCGTCTTGTACAGACAGGCACAGGTGGCAGAAGACGGAGACTTGTCGAAGCGTGCTGCACGCCGCTCTTGCAGGGTGCCGTGTTTCTTAGTCATGGGACGCACCGTTGCGTGCGTCTTCAGCGGATACCTGGAGGTGAAGAGTGATGAGGCGGCTGGCCTGGTAAACGAGCATGAACATCCCTTGTTCCCTGA
>NZ_FYDI01000035.1:0-1956 GCF_900187465.1 Pseudomonas sp. Irchel 3A18 | reverse complement strand
GGGCCGAGGTGCTGCAGGTCGAGCGTGTGGGTCGTCATGATCACTTCTTCGAGCTGGGCGGTCACTCGTTGTTGGCGGTGAAGCTGATCGAGAAGATGCGCCAGGAAGGGCTGAGCGCCGATGTGCGCGTGCTGTTCAGCCAGCCGACATTGGCAGCCCTGGCGGCTGCCGTGGGCAGTGGCACTGAAATTCGTGTACCGGCCAACCTGATCGAGCCGGGTTGCACCCGGATCACGCCGGACATGTTGCCGCTCCTGACTATCGGCGAAGAGCAGCTTGAGCAGGTTGTCGCCTCCATTCCCGGCGGCGCGGCCAATATTCAGGACATCTACCCGCTGGCTCCGCTGCAGGAAGGGATTCTCTATCACTACCTGACGGCCGAAGCCGGTGACCCTTATGTGTTGCAGGCGCAGTACGCCTTCGATAGCCGCGAGCATCTGGATATTTTTGTCCAGGCCCTGCAATCGGTCATCGAACGTCACGATATCCTGCGTACGGCCGTGCTCTGGACAGGTCTGGATGAGCCGGTGCAGGTGGTGTGCCGAAATGTCACGCTGCAACCGCAATGGGTCGATCTGGACCCGGCTGATGGTCCGGTCACTGAGCAATTGTCGGAGCGTTTCGATGCGCGCCACTATCGCCTGGATCTGACCCGCGCGCCGTTGCTGCATTTGGCCTGCGCCGAGGACAAGGAGCAAAACCGCTGGGTAGCCACGCTGCTGTTCCATCACCTCATTCTGGACCACACCGCACTGGAGGTTATTCAACTGGAAATGCAGGCCTTCCTGCTGGGGACTGCCGACCGGTTGGGCGAGCCTGTGCATTATCGCAACTACGTGGCTCAGGCCCGCCTGGGTGTCGAGCCAGCCGTTCATGAAGCGTTCTTCCGCGACATGCTGGGGGATATCGACGAGCCGACCCTGCCGTTTGGCATGCACGATGTCCAGGGTGATGGACGCGGTATCGAAGAGGTCCATCATCCCGTGGATCTGCAACTGTCCGTCCGCCTGCGTCATCAGGCACGGCAACTGGGTATCAGTGCAGCCAGTCTGGTGCATCTGGCCTGGGCGCTGGTGCTGGGTAAGGTGTCGGCCACCGATGATGTGGTGTTCGGCACTGTACTGCTGGGCCGTATGCAAGGTGGCGAAGGGGCTGATCGTGCCTTGGGCATGTTCATCAATACCTTACCGCTTCGCGTGTCCCTCGATCTGCATTCGGTTCGCCGTAGCGTGTCCAATATCCATGAGCGGCTCACGGCCTTGCTGGCCCACGAACATGCCTCGCTGGCGCTTGCTCAGCGTTGCAGCGGTGTAGCGGCCCCCGCGCCACTGTTCAGTGCCTTGCTCAACTACCGGCACAGTGCGGCTGCAGAGAGCAACGAAAGTCTGCAGGCCTGGGACGGTATGCATGTATTGGGCGGCAGTGAGCGCACCAACTACCCGCTGACCCTGAACGTCGATGACCTGGGTGAAGGCTTCAAGTTGACCGCCCTGGCGGTGGCCTCCATCGGTGCCCAGCGTATCTGCAACTACATGCAGGTTGCGCTGGAGCAGCTGACTGAAGCTCTGGAGCAGGCCCCGCAAACCCCGCTGGGCAGTCTGTCGATCCTGCCGGACAGCGAGCGTGAGCAACTGCTGCATCAGTGGAATGCAAGCGATTCGACCTTTGCCGACGACCACCTGATTCATCGGGCCTTCGAGGCCTGGGCTGTGTCGAATCCTTCGGCTTCGGCAATCCGTTTCGAGAATCGTCGCCTGACCTATGGCGAACTCAATGCTCAGGCCAACCGGGTCGCCCATCGTTTGATCGAGCTGGGCATCGGCCCGGATGATCGTGTGGCGATCTGCGTCGAACGTGGTCCTGAAATGATCATCGGCCTGCTGGGCATCCTCAAGTCTGGTGCGGGTTACGTGCCGATGGACCCGGCGTATCCGGCTGAGCGTCTGGCGTACCTGC
>NZ_FYDI01000037.1:0-1404 GCF_900187465.1 Pseudomonas sp. Irchel 3A18 | reverse complement strand
AAACAGCTTGTACGCCGGATTCTGGCTCTCGTCCCAATACGGATAGCCAATCTCGTCCAGCGCTGCGCCCACCAGATGCCGCTCTTCTTCCGGCACCACCAGCCCGGCCACCACCCGGCCATCGGCGGCGCCGTGGTTGCGGTAGTGGAACATCGAGATGGTCCAGCGCCCGCCCAGCTTGTTAAGGAAGTTGAACAGCGCACCCGGCCGCTCCGGAAACTCGAAACGCAGCACCACTTCATCGCTGACCCGCTCGGCATGCCCGCCGACCATATGGCGGATATGCAGTTTGGCCAGTTCGTTGTCGGTCAGGTCCAGCACCGGGAACCCTTGCTCCGTCAGGCTTGAAATCAAGGCGCTGCGCGGGTCGTTGTCCGGGTGGGTCTGCACGCCGACGAAGATATGAGCCTCGCGGTCGGTGTGGTAGCGGTAGTTGAATTCGGTGATCTGGCGCTTGCCGATGGCCTGGCAGAACGCCTTGAAGCTGCCGGGCTGCTCGGGGATGGTCACGGCAATGATGGCTTCGCGACCTTCACCCAGCTCGGCACGCTCAGCCACATGGCGCAGGCGGTCGAAGTTGACGTTGGCGCCGGAGTCGATGGCCACCAGGGTCTGGTCGCTGATGCCACGTTGTTCGACATACTTCTTGATCCCCGCCACGCCCAGCGCACCGGCCGGTTCGGTGATAGAGCGGGTGTCGTCGTAGATGTCCTTGATGGCTGCGCAGATTTCGTCGGTGCTGACGGTGATGACTTCATCGACGTAGTGACGGCAGACTTCAAAGGTGTGATGGCCGATCTGCGCCACTGCCACGCCATCGGCAAACAGCCCGACCTGATTCAACACTACCCGCTCACCCGCCGCCATGGCGGCTTGCAGGCAGTTGGAGTCGTCGGGTTCGACACCGATGACCTTGATGTCCGGGCGCAGGTATTTGACGTAGGCCGCGATACCCGCAATCAGGCCGCCACCGCCCACCGGGACGAAAATGGCATCCAGCTGTCCCGGTTGCTGGCGCAGGATTTCCATGGCCACCGTGCCTTGTCCGGCAATGGTGTCAGGGTCATCGTAAGGATGGATGTAAACAAAACCTTGCTCGTCCACCAGCTTGAGGGAGTAAGCCAGGGCTTCTGGAAAGGAGTCGCCATGCAGCACCACCTGAGCGCCACGGGAGCGCACACCCTCGACCTTGATCTCGGGCGTGGTCTTGGGCATGACGATGGTCGCCTTGATGCCCAAGACTTTCGCCGCCAACGCCAGGCCTTGCGCATGGTTGCCTGCCGAAGCCGTCACCACGCCACGCGCCAGTTCTTCAGGGCTCAGTTGCGCCAGCTTGTTGTAGGCCCCGCGAATCTTGAAGGAGAACACCGGTTGCAGGTCTTCGCGCTTGAGCAATATCTGGTT